>NZ_ATYB01000008.1:0-600000 GCF_000427465.1 Sinorhizobium arboris LMG 14919
ATCTCGGTTACACCGAGGACAACGGCAATGTGGCGTTCGATGCGGAAAAGGCAAAGGCGCTGCTGGCCGAGGCCGGCTATCCAGACGGCATCTCGGTCAAAATGATCTCAAGCCAGTTGCCGAGCTACGAATCTTCGAATCAGATTCTGCAGGCCCAACTTCAGGAGTCGGGCTTCAAGCTGGAACTGCAGCCGGTAGAACACGCCACCTGGCACCAGATGATTCGTCAGGACCTGAGTCCGCTCGTCACCTATGGCGCTGCCCGCTTTCCTGTCGCGGACGTCTACCTCACTCAGTTCTTCCATTCAAAAAGCGCAATCGGATCGCCCGCTGCGGTGACGAACTTCAGCCATTGCGATGTGGCCGACAAGCAGATCGAGGCGGCTCGTGTTGAAACCGATCCGGAAAAGCAACTCGAGCTGTGGCATGAAGCGCAGCGGCTGATCCTCGAGGCAGTCTGCGGAATTCCGATGACCGAAACTTCGGGTGTTTGGGCCCGGCGGAAGAACCTGGATTGGGGCTTCGAGTTCAAAGGTTCGATGTCGCTCGGGCCGCTGGTAACCGAACTCACCCACTTCACGGAATGACGATCCACGGGCTGCGGGCAACCGCAGCCCATTTCAAATGTGATGAACCTATTATGTTCAAAGAGATTTTCCCGAACTATTCCACCCCCTGTGGCTGGAACCGCATGCTGGCGATGCGTACGCCCCGCTCCGCGCTAAAGAATGACCTTACCGTCGATTATGTGATCGTCGGCGCCGGCTACACCGGTCTGGCGATCGCGCGCCGGCTCCATGAGCTCGATCCGCAGGCAAGGATTGCGGTGTTTGAGGCATCGTCCGTCGGCGAAGGATCTTCCGCCCGAAATTCCGGTTTTACCGGGTCTGAAGTGCTGCCCCGCACCGTCACCCTGGCCGGCGCCGAGAAAGCACGCCGTCAAACGGCTCTGATGAGGGAAGCTTTCGACTGGCTCGCAGGCATAATTGCACGTGCCGGCATCGAATGCGATCTCCAGAAGGTCGGATCGATTCGCGCTGCGGCGACCGAAGCCGGCGAAGCCTCGTTGAGGCAGGTCGCAGAAGTCGCAAAGCTCAACGGAATCAGTCACACCGTGTTGGGCAGGAATGAAATAGCCGAGCGGATCGGATCGGAATATTATCGCTTCGGCATCTACTTGAACGATACCTATCTGCTGCAGCCGGCCGCACTTATTCGCGGTCTGGCCGATGCCCTCCCCGAGAACGTCGCCCTCTACGAGAATACATCGGTCCGACGATTGAAGCGAAACGGCGGAAGCTGGGAACTCCTGACCGACGGCGGAGTGGTGCGCGCCCGAAGTGTGGCCCTCGCGAACAACGGATTCATCCGGCGTTTCGGTTACCTCAAGTGCCGCATGACCACGATCTTCACCTATGCCGCGGTGACCCACCCGGTTGCAGAGACTGAGCTGGACCATCTCGGCCAATCTCCGGCATGGGGTCTCCTGCCTTCTCATCGACTTGGCACGACGTTGCGACGCATCGGGCGCGATCGTCTCATGGTGCGCTCGCTCTATGCTCACGAGCACGAGGTGCCCATTGACGAAGTCTCCGCAAAATTGCGCGACCGCTTTATCAGGAGGTGGCCGGGATTGAGGCACGTGGAACTGGAGTATGTCTGGGGAGGAGCCACAGCCTTCACGATGAATGGAGCGCCCTGGTGGGGTAAGCTCGAAGAGGGGCTTTTTGCGTCCGGAGGCTGCAATGGCAGCGGAATTGCAAAAGGGACGATGTTGGGACGGCACCTCGCCGAGCTGATGCTGGGTATCGGGAATCCGGCGAAGATCAGCAGCGCGATGGGAACGGCCAGTCTGATTGCCCCGGAACCGTTCCGCAGCATCGGTTTCCGGATAGTCTCGGCGATCGAAAGCCGCAAAGCGGGTCTGGAAGCTTAGGAGAAGAACCGACACAGAACCGGATGTGACGTTTTCATGGCGATCCATGGTTATGCGCGGGTCAGCACGACGAAAAAGAACCTCGCCGCGCAGTTGGCGGTCATGCTTGCCGAGTTCGTCCGGGCATCAGCCCCAACTCGCCGAACCTCAACTCCCCAGTGCCGACAGCGTTCTCGCCTGCGGATAGCTGGCGGTCACCACCGGAAGGAGGAGGCGGCTTGGGAAAGCCTCGCCTGAGAAGATGCGCTGTTCTGCAATGATGAAATCGGAGGCTCTCGCCAGGGTGGACGGGATGCCGGACTGCGGATTGCGGTCGAAGCGTGGAAAGTTCGACGAGGCGATCTGCAGCCGGAGCCGGTATCCCTTGCGGAACAGGCGGCTGATGTGACCGAGGCGCACGACGACTTCTTCGGGTTCGCCGCCCGCTTGTCTCGAACGGGACCAGCGCAGGATGCCGTCCACGATACCGGAACTCCTGCCATCCGGGCCGACTTCGCAGAGCCGTGCCGTCCAGTCACAGCTTGCGGCTGAGGACGATACCCAGAGGCGTGCTCTGACCAGTCCCGTAACCTCCAGATCTTCTCCGAGCGGCTGGCCGGTGAATATCACGACGTCGTCGCGCGCTTCGATCGCGGCCTGCTCTACCGGGCCGGAGTTGCGGCCGAGCAGAAGGCCCGGGAGAAACGTGGCGCCACCGGCGGTGGGAACCGGCTTCAATGGGTCGGAGATGAAGGCAGCGCTCGCCTCCCCGGCAGGCGCGGAGCCGAGCGAAGACCGGCTGCTGTCGAGAAAGAGCGACACCTCAATGCTGTCCGGAAGGGGCCAGTCGGGCGCGGCGTGCCAGGTGTTGGATCCGGAGCGGAAGTAGCGCACCACGGGGGATGCCGGTTCTCGCTCGTTGAGCGTGCTCTCGAAGAAGTTCAGCGTTTCCTCGGGCAGATCGATGGTCGAGGCCGCATAACCGAGCCACTCCCGGCCCTGCCAATCGGTCGGGTTGCCGTGCGACCAGGGACCGATGATGAGGCGGTCGGGCATGTATCCGCCTCCTGACCAGCGCGATCGGGCCTTCTCGAAAAGCTCGATCGACCCTTCCACGAAGATGTCGTTCCAGCCGCCGACGACGAGCAGCGCCGCACGGCTTTTCTGCAGCCATCCGGGACGGCAGTCCTCGGCGGCGATCGCTTTCGGATCGAGCCAGTCCGCAAGGTATGGCGCAAGCTCGATGATCGCGCCATCGAGGACCGGAAGACGTTCGAAGCCTGCAAAAGGATCCTTCTGCAGCGTCTGCAATAAAGCCTGGGCACGCTCGCGCATGTCTGCCGGCAAGGAGGCGATACGACGCTGCAGATGATCCGGGCCGAGGGATTCGATCACCCAAAGCAATAGGAAGGCGAGTTCCACGGCTCCACCGCGATACATCCAGGTTTCGCCGTGGCGGGCCGTGGTCAGCTGCGGCGCGATCGCTTTCAGTCCTGCCGGGTCTTCCGCAAGAGCGAGTATTTGCGTCGCACCGACATAGGAGGCGCCGAACATCGCAACCGAGCCATTGCAGAACGGCTGCATGCGAAGCCAGCTGATAGTATCCGCCCCGTCGCTCGCCTCGGCCCGAAAGGGTATGAAATCGCCTTCCGAGCTGTAGCGCCCGCGCGTATCCTGCACGACAACGGCATAGCCGCGTCTTAGGGCTGTCTGGAACTCCAAGGCGGAAATGTGCTGGGAGCCGAACGGCGTCTCGCGGCGATACGGCGTTCGCTGGAGCAGGACGGGACACGGCTCTTCCGTCGCGGGCAGCCAGACGTCGGTCTTCAGCCTTACGCCGTCGCGCATCGGGACGTCGACATTGTCGAGCAGGCGAATCGTCGGTTGGGTGGCCAACATTTTCACCGTCCGCGGACGAGGCGCTGGCGGAGCTGGTCGAAAGAGACCGCGAGGATCAACAGCAAGCCCGTGGCGGCCTGCTGCCAGGACGAGTTGACGTTCATCAGCGTCAGGCCATTGTTGAGAACGCCGACGATCAACAGGCCGATTACCGTACCGAACATGGTGCCGGTCCCGCCTTTCAGCGAGGTGCCTCCGAGAATGACGGCCGTGACGACGGCAAGCTCCAGTCCGAGGCCCGTGGTTCCGGATGTCGAGCCGAGCTGCGAGGCGCTGATGAGACCGCCGAGCCCGATGAACGCACCTGAGAGAAGAAAGCCTGCGAACACCACGCCCTTCGTCCTGATGCCGACGAGGCGGGCGGCGTTTTCGTTCGCGCCGATCGCATAGAGCGAGCGCCCGAAGACGGAGCGCCTGAGCACGATGCCGACCATGATTGCCACGATCAGGAAGACCAGCGCCGAGAGCGGGATGTTCAGGAATGGTCGCCAGATAGCCCAGTCGAAATTGGCGATCGGGATATTCCTGCCACCGCCGATGGATTGGGTGAGGCCGCGAAAGATGGCGAGCGTCCCGAGCGTCGTGATAAGCGCGTTGACACCGATTTTCGTCACGAGAAAGCCGTTGATCAGGCCTATGCAGACGCCGACGAGCATCGCAAGCACGCTGGCCGGCAGAACGCCCAGGCTCTCGATAGTCAAGGCGAGCACGAGGGCGACGAAGGCGACGCCGCTACCGACCGACAGGTCGAACTGGCCCGCAATCAGAAGCATTGTGCCTCCCGCGGCAAGAACGCCGGTGATCGAGAGCGCGGTGAAGACATTGACCCAGTTTCCCCACGTCAGGAAGTAGGGTGAACTCAGCGAGAAGAAGATGATCTCCGCGACAAGGAATGCGAGCAGGGCGGCCGATTCCGGCGCCTTCCGAACTGCCGCCCTGTTTCGGCTGCGCTCCAGATCGGCCATGGGAAGGATATCGGATTGAAGGTTGTCAGGCATGGACACCGCCTCCTGCGGCTTCAGTCAGGGCTTCAGTCGAAATGCGCTCGTGCGGGATCTCCGCGACCATTCGTCCGCGCACCATGACCAGCGCACGGCTGGCAACGGCCGTGATGTCCTCGTAATCCGAGGTGGCGACGACGATGGCGTGGCCCTTGGCAGCCAGTCCGGCGAGCACGCGGTAGATTTCCTGGCGGGCGCCGACGTCGACGCCGCGGGTCGGTTCGCTCAGCACGAGGATCTTCGATCCGGCTTCCAGCCACCGGCCTAGCAGAACCTTCTGCTGGTTGCCGCCGGACAGTTCGGTGATCAGTTGTTCGCCGGAAGCGTCGGCCTTGATGTGCAACGTGCGATGCCAGCGGCCATAGGCCTGGCGCAGCTTGCGGCGGTTCACGAAGCCGCGCCTGGCCAGGCGGCCCCAGCTGGGAGCTGAAAGGTTTTCCGCAAGCGTCATCGTGCGAAGCAGGCCGTCGGCGGCACGATCCGCCGATAGATGGCCTATGCCAGCCGCAATCGCGTCCGCCGGGTGCCGGAAGTGCCTCGGCGAGCCTTCCACATACAGTCTTCCTTCGTTGAAGACGTGCGCGCCGACCAGCGAGCTCGACAATTCCTGAAGGCCCGAGCCGACTTTGCCGTACACGCCGAGTATCTCTCCCGGGCGCAATGCAAAGGAAACGTCTGAAAAGGAAGCTGACCCCAGCCCGATTGCCTCCAGCACCGGAGGAGCGGCGGTCGATGGCGGTACGGCATGTCGGGCATGAGCGACCGCGCGGCCCACCATGGCCTCTATGACCTGATCCTGAGTGACCTCGGCCGTCGCACGATCGAGGGAAACGCGGCCGTCGCGCAGCACGCACACCCGGTCGGAAAGCGCGAACACTTCGTCGAGCCGATGGGTGATGTAGAGGATGGCGACGCCGCGTCCCGCAAGACGCCGGATCAACTGGAAGAGTTTGCGTGCCTCCGCGTCCGACAGGGCCGCAGTCGCCTCGTCGAAGATAAT
Source organism: Sinorhizobium arboris LMG 14919 (assembly GCF_000427465.1). Lineage (NCBI taxonomy): Bacteria > Pseudomonadati > Pseudomonadota > Alphaproteobacteria > Hyphomicrobiales > Rhizobiaceae > Sinorhizobium > Sinorhizobium arboris. Next base: position 5,816 of record NZ_ATYB01000008.1, read on the forward strand.
GCATTTCGATGCGCCAATCGTGGAGCGGGCGATCTCGATGATCTGCCGCTCGCCCAGCCGCAGAGAGGCGACCTTCGCCTCCAGCGGAAGGTCCGTGCCAAGCATTTCCAGCGCCTGCCGTGCCAGTTCGCGCATGGCCCGGTAATCGACGAGCCCGGCCCGCGTCGGCCACGCACCGAGCAGGATGTTCTCCGCCACCGAGAGCGTCGGCGCATCGGCGATCTCCTGGGCGATCAAACGGATGCCCGCCGCGCGCGCATCTCCCACACCGCGAAAGGAGGCAGCGGCGCCGTCCACGGAAATCGTGCCGCTGTCGGGCATGTGGTCTCCGGCCAGGATCCGCACGAATGTGGACTTGCCGGCGCCGTTCTCCCCCAGAAGGGCGGTAATCGTTCCTGCCGGCAGATCGAGGTCCACGCCATGGAGGACCTCGATCGGGCCGAACGATTTCCTGATGCCGCGTACGGCGAGGAAATCCGCCGTCATTTGCAGGCAAACTCCGGATAGACCTTGGAGATGTTCTCCGGCGTGATCAGTTCGTGCGGAACGAGAATCTGCCGGTTGATCGTCTCGCCTTTGATAGCCCTTACCAGGTTCGGAACGATCAGTTCGGCATACCGCTCGGGAAAATAGGCGGCGGTCGCGATAAAATGCGGCGCGGTCCAGATCTGGCAATTGTCCGGGTCGAAATTCTGGACGCCGAGATAGAGGTCCTGGTTGCGGCCCTGGGTGCGCGCCGCCGCAAGGGCGGCGATGACGACGTCCTCGTTGATGCCGACCGTGATGACCTTGGTGGCGCCTGGAAGGGCCGTCAACGTGTCGGTGAACTGGCGCTGCGCCGCATCGGCCTGTCCGCCGGCACCGGTGTCGATGATGCGAAGGTTCTGCACCGGCCCGCACACAGCTTCGAATGCCTTGCGGATGCCGCCCATGCGCTGGTCGTTGACGACGCCGACGGCCGTCGATTCCAGCGAGACGAAGGCGTCGTACTCGCAGTTGAAGTTTTTGGCGAAGTGCATGCCCAGCTCGTGGCCGACAATCTCGCCGGCATAGGAATTGGCGGCCCCGACGAACGCCGTTTCGCAAGGTTTCTGTTCGATGTCGATGGCGATGACCGGCACCTGCGGGCCCTCGGCGCAGATGTTGGCGGCAGCGGCGGCGTCCGCCTGAAAGGTGACGAGGCCGTCGACATTCTGGGTCTTGAACTGGCGGGCGCAGTTGAGTGCCGTCGCTGCGTCGAGCTTGGAGTCGCAGGTGACCAGCTTGAAGCCGGCCGTCTCGGCAGCCTTCTCCATGCCGGCCTGAAGTGCATCCGGGAAGGGCACGCCGAGAATGAGCTGGGTGAATCCGATCGTCAGACCTTCGGCACTGCCGGGCTCGATCGCCTGGAATTTGGCGATCTCGGGAGGAAAGGTCGGGGCTGGTGCGTTCAGATTGATCTCCGCCGCGGTAGCCATCGGGCTTGCCAGCCCCATGGTGACGGCAAAGAACAGGCCGATCAGCCGGCGCGCCCGGATAAAATTCATTGATTTTTCTGCAGGCATTTCAGGTCCTCCTCACCTGTTGACTATAGGTTTTTCGCGCATCTCGAGTTGCGGCGCTCCCGGATTTGTCCGTTCAGCACACCTGGACCACTTGCAGACCGAGAAGTTCGCCGAGCTTTGCGATCTTGCCGGCGATGTGACCGACGCCGACGGCGCAGTGATGCGCCGGTCCCTGCGCGTTCCAGTCCTCCACGAAACGGCGCGCGCCGACATCGAACCTGTAGCGGCTGTTGGTGTTGCCGATCTCGAGAACCGGACCAGGCACGGATTGCCCCTCCGCACATAAAAGAATGACCCGGCCCTCGCGCTCGATCACGGAAAGAAGCGTCACGGGGCCATGCCTGACGGACATTTCCACGCTGACGCCGGAGCCGACCTTGCCGTGATAAACCTTGAGGGGACGTATCTTGGTTTTGCCTTCCGCGACCCTGATGTGCCCCGGTCCGTCATGCCCCATGAGGACGACGTCCTCGTTGAAGTCCATGGCGTAATATTCGGTGAAGGATCCGCCCGCGCCGAAGGTGTCCATGATCTTCATCGCCTGGGCGTTCTTGATCTCGTATTCGCCCGCGACCGGAATGCCTTCCGCCGTCAGAAGCGAGCAGCCGACGATCACCGATGCGATGAGATCCTCGTATTCGTGCCCCGCCACCGACTCGTAATAGTATGCGAGCGAGCCGAGCTTTTTCTGCTCGGCAAGTTTGCGCAGGGCCACGGCGGTGTGCGCTGCCCGGTGCAGTTCGGCGGGATCGCAGTCGGGCTGGATGTCGAACTCGCTCCGGATCTTTTCGAGGCAAAGCTCGACCTCCGCCTCGGTCGTCTCGCGTCGGAGCCGCGCGAGCTCGTCGATCTCGACGATTTCGATGTGGGTTCCAAAGGCGGCCGCTTGAGCGGTCAGGTCGGAATAGATGTCGAGCATGCCGTTATAGTACCGGCCCATCAGGCCCAGGCGGTTATGTGCCATGACGTGGGCGACCCGCGCTGCGTCGATCCAGTCGCCGATCTCCCGGTCGACATGCGGATCGCCGTTGAGCATGCCCGTGATCTGATGGAACGCGACGCCCGACCGCCGGAACACATTGGCGATTTCGGGCACCGGGCAGGCTCCGCAGTGGGCGAGCCAGTCACCGGTCATCCTCGTCCTGTCGCCGAGCGCATTGAAGCTCCGGTACTCGATCGCGGCTGCAGGCTGAAGATTGAGGATCACCACCGGCACGCGGGCTCGCCGGACCACGGGCAGAACGGTGGACGAGAGGGCATAGGTGGTGACGTGAAGGAATATGATGTCGACATCGGCCTCGCGAAAACGGTGGCCGGCGTCGTATGCTGCCTCGGCAGTGTCGATGAGGCCGAGGTTCACCACTTCGATGTCGGGCCGGCCCAGTTTCTCGGCCATTTGTCCGACATAGCCTGTGAGCCGATCCTCCAGGCCTTCGAACTGGGGCCAGTAAGTGGACAATCCGATGCCGAAGAGGCCGACCTTCAGGATCCGATCCGTCATGCGCGCCCCGCAAACGCCAGGCATAGATCATGGTCCGGCAGCAGGCCTGCGCCTGCCGCCCCGTGCGGCGATCGGTCCATCATATCTCCTCCGAGGGCCGCGCTCTCCCTGCGGCCATGGCGGCTTCCGTTGCCGGACCGCCCAGATTTCATCCCCGGGTAAACCCTAGCATCGGCCATGCGGATTGACATCATGGTCTTTTCCGCAAAAATGATCAGAAGCATACAAAAAATGATCCTGAGGGGATGCCGTTGGCGGAGAACTATTTCCTCTATCTGCCCGACAATCGACTATGTTCGGCCTGGGGGTGCACGACAGTATCGACCGGGCATACGAAAATACCTCCGCATTCGATCTATCCGCCGATACGTCATCCGGACGACCATCACTTCGATTGGAAAAGAGGGAGGATTCTCCAAGCCTATCAGGTGATCCTGATCTCGGACGGGCGGGGCATGTTCGAATTCGGGCGGCGCGGGAAAACGCAACTGGTGGAAGGCGGATCGATAGTCCTTCTGTTTCCCGGCGTCTGGCACCGGTTCGCTCCGGATCCGGAGCTGGGCTGGACCGAGAACTGGATAGAGTGCCGAAGCGCCGCATTCGACTTTGCGCGGGCGATCGGCCTTATCGACCCTGCGCGCCCCGTTTTGCCCTCGGGACCGGATTTCGACGCCATTTTCGAAGCGATTCACGAGCGTGCCGTCGAAGACGGTCTGAAGAACCAGCCGGTCCTGTCGACGCTCGGGCTGCAATTGCTGGCGCTTCTCTCGCAGCAACAGGAAGGCGCCTCGGCTGCTCCTGCGGACCGGCTGGTCGAACGGGCGCGCGTGCTCTTGATGGAACGCTGCGCGAACCAGATGCCGGTAGAGGAAATCGCCCGGGAGCTCGGTGTCAGCTATTCCTATTTCCGAAGGGTATTCAAGGAGAAGGCCGGCATCTCACCCAAGCAGCACCAGATGGCGCTCAGGATCCGACGGACACAGGATATCCTGACGAATACGGACAAGCCGATCAAGGAAATTGCCGCCTTGCTCGGATTTAGCTCGGCCTTTCACCTGTCGACCCAGTTCCAGGATCTGGTGGGATGCAGCCCGTCGGAATACCGGAAGCGATCGGGCAGCCTGGCCGATTAGGGATGGGGTGCTGGCAGTCAGGCTCAGATCACCCGCACTTCGGGAATGGCGACGACGAAGCGGCCCCCCCAGGAGCGGATATAGCCGTGGGCGGCGACGATCTCGTCGGTCAGGTTCCAGGGCAGGATGACCACATAGTCGGGTTTTGCGGCCGGGATCCTGGCGGGATCGTAAATCGGAATGTGGCTGCCGGGCGAAAGCTTGCCCTGCTTCAGATCGTTGCGGTCGACGATGAAGTCGATGTCTGAGGCGGTGACGCCGCAGACGTTCAGGAAGGTGTTTCCCTTCGCTGCCGCGCCATAAGCCGCAACGCGCTTGTTCTGACCCTTCGCGTCAGTGAGAAACGCACGGAAACCGTCGCAGACCGAGGCGATGCGCTCGCCGAAGGCGGCGTAGGCGGGCATCTGCGTGAGTCCGGCGCTTTCCTCCTTGGCCCGCACTTCCGCGAGCTGTTCGGTGGCCGGTCTGGTTCCGGTCGCCGGCTGGGCGTAGACGCGCAGCGAGCCGCCATGGGTCGGCAGTTCCTCGACATCGAAGACTTTCAGCCCGCAAGCGGCGAAGATACGTTCGACGGCGGCGAGCGAGAGGTAGGAATAGTGCTCGTGATAGATCGTGTCGAACTGAATGCCTTCGATCAGCCGGAGGAGGTGCGGAAACTCGAAGGTGGCGACGCCGTCCGGCTTCAGGAGGATCGCAAAACCGCTTACGAAATCGGCGATATCCGGCACGTGGGCGAGAACATTGTTGGCGGCAGTGAGATCGGCGCGGATGCCGCGGGCGACGAGCGCGTTGGCCGTATCACGGCCGAAGAAGGCGACATGGGTCGGCACGTTGCGGCCTTCGGCGATCCTGGCAGCGTTGGCTGCGGGCTCGACGCCGAGCACGGGAATCTGCCTGGCCGCGAAATACTGCAGCAGGTAGCCGTCGTTCGATGCTACTTCCACGACCTGCGAGCGGCTGTCGAGAGCGAAGCGTTCGGTCATTGCCTCCGCATAACGGCGCGCATGGTCGAGCCAACTCGTCGAGAAGGACGAAAGATAGTGGTAATCGGCGTTGAAAATCTCGTCGGCCGGGACCGTCTCGGTGGTCTGCACGAGCAGGCATTCGGAACAGACCATAACCTTCAGCGGAAAAGCCTTCTCCCGGGCGATCGCCTCGTCGGTCGGCTCGAGAAACGAGTTGGACCAGGGCGTCGCCCCGAGGTCGGCCACAACGGTTTCAAGCGGGGTCGAGCAGAAGCGGCAGGAGTGGGACATTTTGGGTCAGAGGCCTTTCGTGAATGCTTCTATCTGATCGAGCATGAGCCGCCGCGCCGCTTCGCCGCGCCGCCAGCCGTCGTACCAGCGCGCGGTCCACTCGATCGCCTGCTTCTGGGCGAGGCGCGGACGCCAGGCGAGGCTCTCGCCGGCGAGTGCCGGGTCGAGCCCCAGCGTCTGCATTTCGCGCGGTTGCTCGAGCGCCGAGACGTCGTCCCATTCGGGGTCGAGTCCCATCGCGGCCTGCACTGCGTTGGCCACGTCGCGCACGGGGATTGCCGGTTCGGAGGGCGAGGGGCCGAAGTTCAGCGCATCGACGTCGCTCTCGTCCCTGTAGAGCGCCTCGGCAAAGAGAAAGTAGCCGTTGAGGCAATCGAGTACGTGCTGCCAGGGGCGCGTCGCCAACGGACTGCGGATATTGAGCCTGGTGCCGGAAAGGGCAGCGCGCACGACATCGGGCACCAGCCGGTCGGCGGAAAAGTCGCCGCCGCCGATCACATTGCCGCCGCGCGCCGTGGCGACGCGAATGCCGCGCTCCCTCAGATAGGCGCTGCGCCAGGTCGAGACGGCAAGCTCGCAGGCGGCCTTGGAGCCCGAATAGGGGTCGTGCCCGCCGAGCGTGTCGCTCTCCCGGAAATGCCGGCCGCTCTCGTCGTTGCGATAGACCTTGTCGGTCGTCACGACGAGGACGGTCTTCACGGAAGGAGTCGCACGGGTCGCTTCGAGCAGCCGCACCGTGCCCATGACGTTGACGTCGAATGTTTCCGCAGGCGTCGCATAGCTTTCGCGCACCAGCGGCTGCGCCGCCATATGCAGGACGATTTCCGGCTCGCCCTTCCTTGTAATCGCCGCGAGCGCCTCTCCGTCGCGAATGTCGCCGAATTGCCCGCGCGGGATTCCGTCCGAATGCAGCAAATCATGCAGCGACGGCCGCGAGGCCGGCGGCAGGGCATAGCCGGTCACATGTGCGCCCATCTTCTCGAGCCAAACACCCGCCCAGCTCCCCTTGAAGCCCGTATGGCCGGTGAGCAGGACACGCTTTCCCGCCCAGAACTCCGGATCAGCGAGACGGCTCATGCCCAGATCTTCCAGGGCGCGCGGTTTTGCTGCCAGAGCTCCTCGAGCTGGGTCTTGTCGCGCAGCGTGTCCATCGGGCGCCAGAAACCCTCATGCGGGAAGGCCATCAGCTGCCGGTCGCGCGCCAAGCCCTCGAGCGGCGCGCTCTCAAAGGCGACGTGATCTCCCTCGATGCGGTCGAGCACGGAACGATTGAGAACGAAGAAGCCGCCGTTGATGCGGCCGTTGTCGCCGGCCGGCTTCTCGGTGAAGCTCATGACCTGCCCGGCTTCCATGGCGAGCGCGCCATAGCGCCCCGGCGGCACGACGCTCGTCACGGTCGCCTCCCGGCCATGACGGTGATGGAAATCGGTGAGCGCGCGGATGTCGATATCGGCGACGCCGTCGCCATAGGTCAGGCAGAAGGTCTCGCCGAGATAGCCGGCGACGCGCTTCAGGCGACCGCCGGTCATGGATTCCGGACCCGTATCGACCAGCGTCACCCGCCAGGGTTCCGCACTGCTCGTGTGATAGGTGGTCTCGCCGGTCGCCAGGTCAAAGCTAACGTCGGATGAGTGCAGAACGTAGTTGGAGAAGTATTCCTTGATCATGTAGCCGCGGTAACCCAGGCAGATCACGAAATCCGAAAAGCCGTAATGGCTGTAGATCTTCATGATATGCCAGAGGATCGGGCGCCCGCCGATCTCGATCATCGGCTTCGGCCTCAGGTGGCTCTCCTCCGAAATGCGGGTGCCGTATCCGCCGGCGAGAATGACCACCTTCATGCCGCGACTTCCCTCTCCAAACTGCCTTCGACCGCTGTTTCGCGGATTGTCCGCGCCGGCGGTTCATTGGAGCATTTCAGCCGCGATTGCAAGAATTGCGGTGTCGGGGCGCCCGTGTTGCGCCCTGCAACCTAACCCCAAAGGACTATGGGCGCGGGCGACGGGTCTGCTTGCCGGGTGCAGGGCAAAGGCGCAGAATGCCCGCCGCTGGGGGCAATGGTTCACCGTGGGAGGAGCGAATCATGAACGACATGAGCCTCACCAATCTGCAAAACGGAATAACAATGGTCAGCGCCGGGGCAATCGAGGCATTTGCCGGGCGCCTGCGCGGGCGCGTCCTGATTGCGACCGACGCCGCCTATGACGAGGCGCGCACGATCTGGAACGGCATGATCGACCGCAGGCCCGGGCTGATCGTGCAATGCGCCGGAGCTGCCGACGTCGTCAATGCGGTGCGCTTCGCAGCGGAGAACCAGTTACTCGTCGCGGTCCGCGGCGGCGGCCACAACATCGCCGGCAATGCGGTCTGCGACGGCGGCATGGTGATCGATCTCACGCTGATGAAGTCGGTGCGGGTCGATGCGACGACGAAGACGGCCTGGGTCGAGCCGGGTGCGACGCTTGCAGATCTGGATATGGAGACGCAGGCCTTCCGCCTTGCTTTACCGACCGGCATCAACTCGACGACCGGAATTTCCGGCCTGACGCTCGGCGGCGGGTTCGGCTGGATCACGCGCAAATTCGGATTGACGATCGACAACCTGCTTTCGGCCGATGTGGTCACGGCGAACGGCCAGCTGGTGCGGGCGAGCCCCACCGAGCACCGCGACCTTTTCTGGGCCATCAGGGGCGGCGGCGGCAATTTCGGAGTCGTGACGGCCTTCGAATTCCGCCTGCACGAACTCGGCCCCGAGGTGCTCTCCGGGCTCGTCGTCCATCCCTTCGCCGAAGCCGAAGGCGTCCTGCAGCAGTACAGGCGGGCACTCGAAAATGCGCCGGACGAACTCACCTGCTGGGTGGTGATGCGCCAGGCGCCGCCGCTGCCCTTCCTTCCGGCCGAATGGCACGGAAAGGAGGTGGTCGTGCTCGCCATGTGCTATTGCGGCGATCTCGAAGCGGGCGAGAAGGCGATGGCGGGGCTGCGGGCGATCGGCAGCCCGATCGCCGATGTGGTAGCGCCGCATCCCTTCGTCGGCTGGCAGCAAGCCTTCGATCCCCTGCTTGCTCCAGGCGCCCGCAACTACTGGAAGAGCCACGATTTCACCGAGCTTTCCGATCAGGTAATCGGTATTCTCATCGAGGCCATACGGCAATTGCCGGGCCCGGAATGCGAAATATTCCTCGGCCATGTCGGCGGTGCCGCCGGCCGCGTTGCGCCCGAGGAGACCGCTTTCCCGCAGCGCAGCTCGCACTTCGTCATGAACGTGCACGGCCGCTGGCGCGACCCGGCGATGGACCAGGCCTGCATCGACTGGGCGCGGCATCTCTTCGAAGCCACAAAGCCCTACGCCGCCGGCACGGCCTACGTCAATTTCATGCCCGAGGACGAGCTGGACCGGGTCGAGGCGGCCTACGGCGCAAACTATGGCCGGCTCGTCGAGATCAAGCGGCATTACGATCCGCTCAATCTGTTCCGGATGAACCAGAACGTCCGGCCGATAGAGGAACGCGGGGCAGCCTGAAGCGGGCGGTCCGCAAGGTGACGCCTGGAGGCACCTCATGAAAGAGGAAGCGACCCGCGAAGTACTTCAACGCGCGACGGAGCACGCCGCGCGTTTCCGCGAAAAAATCGCGGAGGCCCCGCAGCGGCCGGAGCAATCCTACCCCGCCGCATTGGAGACGTTTCGCGAAGCTCTGCCGGAACGGGGAAGCGCCGGTACCGAAGTGATCGGCGAGCTTGCCGCCAAGGCGGAGCCGGGGCTCCACGCGATGACGGGGCCGCGCTTCTTCGGATGGGTCATCGGCGGTTCGCATCCGGTCGGGGTTGCGGCCGACTGGATGACGAGCGCCTGGGGCCAGAATGCCGGCAACCACCACGCGGCGCCGGCCGCCGCCGCCGCGGAGGCGATCGCGGCCAACTGGCTTCTCGACCTCCTCGACCTGCCGCGGGAGAGCTCCGTCGGCTTTGCCACCGGTGCGACGCTTGCCAATTTCATCTGCCTGGCCGCCGCGCGCGGAGAGGTGCTGCGGCAGGCAGGATGGGACGCCGAGGCGCAGGGCCTCTTCGGAGCGCCGCCGGTCGCGGTGCTGATCGGCGACGAAGCGCATGCGACGGTTTTCTCGGCGCTGCAATTTCTAGGCTTCGGGCACGACCGCGTCGTCCGCGTCAGGACCGACGAAATGGGCCGCATCACCGCCCCGGCTTTTGCGGAAGCCGCCGCGCGGGTTTCCGGTCCCTGTATTGCGATCCTGCAGGCAGGGCAGATCAATACCGGTGCCTTCGACGATTTCGGCGGCATCATGCCGATTGCCCGGGCTCTGGGCGCCTGGGTTCATGTCGACGGCGCATTCGGCCTCTGGGCCCGCGCCGCTCCCGGAAAGCGCGCACTCGCCGACGGGATCGAAGGGGCCCACTCCTGGGCAACCGACGGCCATAAATGGCTGCAGACGCCCTACGACTGCGGATATGCCATCATCCGCGACCAGGAAGCGCATCGCCGTGCCATGACGATCGCCGCGAGCTACCTGCCGCCGAGCACCGAGGGCGAACGGGACCCGAGCCATTTCGTGCCGGAACTCTCGCGCCGCGCCCGCGGCTTCGCCACCTGGGCGATGATCAAGCATCTCGGCCGCGAGGGCATTGTCGCCATGGTCGACCGGCATTGCCGCGTCGCGCGCGCAATTGCCGAACGGCTGAGCGGCGAAGACGGCATCAATGTCCTGAACGACGTGGTGCTCAATCAGGTCCTGCTGCGCTTCGGAGCGGCTGTGCCCGGCGAGGAGGGCGACCGGATGACCCAGGCGGAGATCGCCCGGCTGCAGGCCGAGGGCGTCCTGTTCGCCGGGGGCGCCGTCTGGCGCGACCGCAAGGTGATGCGGCTCTCGGTCATCTCCTGGCTGACGGACGACCGGGCCGGCGAAATGGCCGCGGACGCGATCATCGCCGCCTGGCGGGCGGTCCGCGATGGGATTGAGGTTTAGAAGCGCCTCCCGGTCTTGACGCCGAAAGAAGAGTGGCGCGTACCGGAACCTCTCCACGACCTTGCAGTTAGCAGGCGATCAGGCGGCTGTTCCATGACCGCGGCGAAACTGCCGTGCCGTTTGAGGGCATTGCAGCCGCTGCAGCACTCCTGACAACTCGAGGAGGATATCACATGTCACCGATGAAATTTCCGGCCGTGACCGCTCTGGCTGCTCTTATGGCCATCAGCACCGCAGCCGCCGCTGCCGCCCAGGCACCCGATCCCATTCCGCCCGCCGGAGAAATGCCCGCCGAGGACCAGGGTATCGAACCGGACATGGAACCCGGCGATCGAGGGGGCGCTGAAGGAGTGATCCAAGGCGATCAGCCCGACATGATGCGCGAGGACATGGTACGCGGCGACCGGATGCATGGCGATCGCATGCGCCACCGCGACCGGATGCGGGGCATGATGATGCACCGGCAGATGATGCACCGGCAGATGATGAAGATCATGTTCGCCATCACCGATGCGGACAATGACGGCGCCCTTTCCTTCGAGGAGATCAGCACCATTCACAAGCGGATTTTCGACAAGGTCGATAACAACCGCGACGGTAAGGTCACGCCGGAGGAGATACAGGGCTTCTTCCACGATTAGGAAGACTCCGCTACGCTGGATGAAAGCAGTTTTCCTCCCGGGACGGTTGCGGCCGCCCCGGCCTGTCCCGTGGAGACCCTATGGCACCATTCCAGTTGAAGCGGATCTACGAGGCCCCGACTGCTTCCGACGGCACGCGCATTCTCGTCGACCGCCTCTGGCCGCGCGGCGTCGCCAAAGACAAGGCTGGAATCGATCTCTGGCTCAGGGACATCGCTCCCAGCGATGCGCTGCGCAAGCGGTTTCATGGCAAGCCGGAGGACTGGGACGCGTTTTGCGCCGCCTATGCGGAGGAGCTCGAGAGCGAAGCGGCGGAGGCGGCGGTGGCCGAGTTGCGTGAACGGCTGAGAGAAGGCCCGGTGACGCTGCTTTATGCGGCGCGGGACGAGACGCACAACAATGCGGTTGCGCTGAAGGCATGGCTGGAGCGGGGAAGGGGAGTGGCCCCTTAGATCCCCATGATTTCGGGCCGGCTCGGTCCTAAAATCATAGAGTTATCGATTCCAGCAAGCAGAGCGGCATGCGGGCGGAAACCGCACGCAGTTTTGCTCATCCCGCTCTGAAGACGTGGACAGCGGCCGGCCTTGTTCCCGCATCGTTCGGTCCGTGGTTGCCCGGTTCCATGAAGGGCATGCGGTAGCCGCATAGTAGCCATTCCTTGCATTCGCCGTGCCTGGTACCGATCTATGCAATGAAAACTTCGACCCGTACTCCAACAAATAAAGTGGCATACGCCCGCCCGGCCGACCGGCCGCGCCTGCGGAAGGCCGCCGTAACGATTAAGGAGCCAGCTATGCGGGAATCTGCCAAGACCCTGAATGAGATGACGCCTCGCGAGCGCGAAAACCTGATGACGCTCGTCGCGGACGCACTTGAAGCCACCGCGGACGAGGCACAGGAAATCGGCGATGATCGGTTTGCAGCAAACTCGATCAGTCTCGCCAGAATTATCAGCGGTTGCGCCGAAGACGTTGCGACGATGGATGTGCCGGCAGCGGAACTTCTTTTGCAGCATGGTATCTCGCTGATCGCGCTGTTTCGGCGGGAAGCGCCGCCTGTTCTGCACTGAGCAGAAGGTGAGCGGCTTTGCGCGGGAAGGTGTAATCCGATGGATCTTTGTACCGTTTCCGCGAAACGGTGCAAAGATCCACGCGCGCTGCACGTGCCGACCAGCACGGAACATTTTCAGAAGCAGGTGGTTCGTTGAGCCAGCCCGAAGATCGCGGCTGGAAAGGAACGATGGAGTCTGAAGATGAAACTTGCTGTATCCGCTGCCCTGGCGGCAGTCCTTTTCTCGACGGCGAGCCTGACTGCGTCAGCGCAATCCGGCACGAGCGCCACCGGGGATCAACCGATGACTATGGAAAAATGCGATCCGGGCAGCCCCAACTGCAAGGCGGATCAAAGCAGCGACAAGCCGTATTCCAGCGAGACGACCGGCAGCGTCAAGAGCAATGAGAACAGCGCCGCCGGCGAGGCACAGGACGAGGTTCCCAACAAGGATTGCCCGCCTGGCCTTGCCAAGCAGGACGTGAACCCCAGTCAGGGACGCGACACGACAGCCTGCTGAGCAGCCTGACCGGATCCAGGCTTGTAGCAGTTCCCGAAGCCGGCGGCAGACGCGAAATGCGAGCGGGCGCCGGCTCAGGGAACTATGCCCCGGCAGGCCCAGGCTATGTTCGCAAAGGAGCGTGGACCGTCGGGCCGGCCGGCCTCGTATGCGTCGCGCACGGCGGCACCGGTGCGCGACCGCTCCTCCGCATCGAGCGTCGCCACATATTTGCCGAGCGGCCCTTCGCCGGCGGCAATCGGCGCCCAGTAATCGTCAAAGTTCCGGTAATCCATGCGGATCATCAGCTGGGTTTCCGTAACATCCATGAGCCCCTGCTCGACAAATGTCCGTTTCATTTCCTGCGGCTGCATCATCGGCTGGAAGCAGTAGCGGGCCCGAAGCTGGCGCCCGCCCTCGCTGAGCGCCGCCACCGTGTCGACCATCATGCGCATGCCGGGCATTCCGCCGAGATGGTCCCACACGGCCGCCGCGACGACGCCGCCCGGACGCACCACACGACGCATCTCGGCCACGGCCTTGCCCGCTTCGGGCACGAAGTGGAGCACGAGAAGGGCGAAGGCGCGGTCGAAGGTCCGGTCTTCGAACGGCAGGGCGCAGGCATCCGCCTGTCTTATCTTTATGCGCGGATCGGTATTCCGCCGGGCTGCCTCCTCGACGAAGACGGGCGAATAGTCGATCGCGGCGATCTCTGCGAGCCTGGCGGCGTCGGCGAGCGCGAAGGTGAGACTGCCGGTGCCGCAGCCGACGTCCAAAATCTTTTCGCCATCGGCGACGCCGGCGAAATCGATGAATTCCGGCGCAAGTTTCCGGCTCCAGCGGCCCATAAGCTGCTCATAGCCGGCCGCGTCATGCACGTTGAAGCTTGATGTCATGGCAGCCTCCCGCCCTGTTAACCGAACAGACCGCAGTAATCCCAATGAAACCTGCGGTGATTTGCGCCGCGCTTCTCAGCGCAGCTTCGCAGGCCACAGCCTTATGCTGCTTTAGCTGGCCGTTTGCACTGGCGGCATGCATGGGCGTTGCTGTCCATCGCTCCAGGAAACAAAACTCAGGCACCGCCCGAGTTGCCCGAAGATCCGAGAATTTGCGGTTCTCCAATCTCGATGGCATGCCTGTCTGGATCGTAAAAGCGGAACACCCGCTGCCCCCATGCTTGCCGCTCGACAGCATGGATCAGTTCCACGTGGGGGGCAATGGCCTGGAAAGCGAGGTCAACATCCTCGTGTTCGAAATACAGCAGCAGGTTTCTTCGCCCATAAGGTTCTTTCGCAACAGATGCTTCCCGCCAAATCGTTTGTTCCAGCGAGCTTCCCTCGTGGATTGAAAAGCCGGTCTCGAAAAGCACGAACGTTCCGAAATCCTTCAGCATTTTGAGCCCGAGCACGTCTCGGTAAAACTTCTTTGAGCGCTCGATGTCGCGGACGAAAGGGATCGGATTGATAAAACGCATCGAATTCCTTCGTTAAGTCGAAAGTCATGGTCGCAGAGTAGCGGCGTCTCTGTCCATGGTCGAAAGCGGCGAAATCCCCAAGGGCAGCTATCTGCTGATCGAAAGTCTCGATCGGTTATCGCGCGAGGCCGTGCCGGACCGGTGGGAGCGCGTCGACGGCGCTTTACGGGGTCTAGGCCACCACCGGTTTAACCGGTCGCATGATTCAATGATGCCACGATGTGGACCGAGTGGTGTACCAGAAGAGCGCCTAAGAGCCTGCAAACATTGACTTTACTGGCCATTTAAGAAGCTGATGGCGCGCCGCACCGGGTGATGATAAGAACTACGTTTGCGCCATAACCCTCTTTTAAGGGGCTCCACCCCTAGTGGCCCCGCCCCGTTTATGGGCAGTCGCCTGGGGAATCTCCAAGGTGACCGCCAGGCCACCACGGGCGGCTGTCGAAGCCGTGACCCGGCCACCATGCTGTACAATTGCTTGCCTTGTGATGGCCAGACCAAGTCCGAAGCCGTTTAGCGCAGCCGCATCGGTTCCGCGCGAAAACGGCTGGAAGATTCTCTCGAGTTCGGACACCGGCACGCCCGGCCCTTCATCCGTGACCGTCACACGAAGCGTCCCGTCGACAATTTGGGAGCAAATCGAAACGCGGGAGTTGTCGGGGGAATATTTCAAGGCATTGCGGATGACGTTCTCGAAGGCGCGATAGATCAACTCCCCATCGACCTCCGCGACGAACGCGGCGGCGCGGTCGTGGCAAACGGCAATCCCACGCGCCTGAGCCTCGAAAGTTGCGTCCTCGACGATCTCGTTAAGCAAATCCATCAGATCGAGTGTCTGTACGGCGCGATCGCCCGAGCCGGCGGACAATCGCGCAAGCGTGAGGATCTCACCAACCAGTCCGTCGATTCGCTCGATTTCGCGATCCATGCGATCCATCATGGCCTCAAGCTTCGACGGATTCTGCCGAAGCACACCGATTGCCGCCTGAAGCCGGGACAGCGGCGAGCGCAGCTCATGGGACACATCGTGGAACAGTCGCTGCTGGACCTCATGGAGCTCCTGCAGGCGCGCGGCGCTGGCGTCGAAGTCATGGGCGAGCGCCGTCACCTCGTCCTTCCGGCCGCCCATTTTGTCGCCGATGCGAACGTCGAACCGGCCATGGGCGAGAGCGCTCAGGCCGTGGCGGAGGTGGGCGACGGGGCGAATGAGATAACGCGCGAGCCAGAATGCGGAGACCGCGCTTGCGATGAGGGCCGATATCCATGGCACCAGCTTCGGCCAGGTTTCCGCAACGATACCGGGTTCCGGAGTGGTGGATGTCACGCGGATGCATCTGCCATCGGCAACGACGCCGCGCATGGTCCTGGCATCGATATCGGCGCAAGCTGTCTCCGGACCGGCCTCGGATATGGACAGTTCGACAGGCCGAGGCGCCGCCCTTGCGGCCCGCGCGAACGCCTGAGCGGCCTCTTCCCCCTCTCGCCCGAGCAGCCGTTCGGCCACGTCAAGGGCGAAGACCCGCTGCTCGCGTGCGATGTCCTGGGAGAGCGGGCCAACATCAAGCAGAGCACTGATTGCGAACAGCCCTGCGATCGATGCCGCCATCATCAACCAGGTGATGGTGAAGAACTTCCAAAACAGGCCGCGCATCATCGGTCCTTCAGGAGCTGATAGCCTTGTCCCCGCACCGACTGTATCCAGGACTGGCCGTCTTCCCTGGCGCCGAGCTTCTGGCGCACGCTGCTGAGATGAACGTCGATGCGCCGATCAAAAGGCGTCAGGGGCCGCCCGAAGGCATGCTTCGAGATCTCCTGCTTGGAGACGAGCTGGCCGGCATTGCGGGCGAGCACTTCGAGCAGGCTGAACTCGGTGCCCGTCAGTTCCAGACGCGCGCCGCCCCATTCCGCCGTCCTGTTTCCCGGATGCATGACGAGTTCGCCCACCCGCAGCACGTCTTGCGATGTTCCGGCACCGGAGGAGCCGACACGGCGCAATATGGCCTTCAGCCGTGCCGCGAGCTCGCCGGGCGAGCAGGGCTTCGGTACATAGTCGTCGGCGCCGAGATTGAGCCCGGCGATCCGGTCGACGTCATCGCCCTTGGCCGTCAGCATCAGGACGGGGACCGTGCTCAGCCGCCTGATCCGCTGCAGGACATCGATGCCGTTCACGTGCGGCATCATGATATCGAGGACGATGATGTCGACGGCATTCGATGTGGCCTGAGTGATCGCGGCGCGCCCGTCCTGCGCGGTCGCGACCTCAAACCCCTCCTCGGAGAGATACTCCTTCAGGAGCGTAGTGAGATCGACGTCGTCGTCGATGAGAAGAACCTTTGCCATCCCGGGAGCCTGCCGTTCACTGAAGGCATAGCCATACAGGACAAATGCCTGTCGGGCAGTGGATTTTACCTAACTTAACACTGGCTTGGCCGTACTTAACATTCGACCTGCTACGGACCAGAGGAATTGTCGGTGGTCCGGGCAGGTCAATGAAAACTGCACTCGAAAAGAAACTTTTGCCGTCTGCGGCAGTCACGCTCAGCCTGCTTCTGTCCGGCTGCGCCACATTCGCAGAGCTTCGGCCGACCGAAGTCAAGACCGCAAAGGTCTGGCACGCGACCGTGCCGCATGGCGGCAACGCATCGAGCCTCGTGTCGTGGTGGTCGACCTTCAGCGACCCTTCGTTGACCTCTCTCATCGACTATGCCCAGGAGGAGAACCCCAGCCTTGCCTCGGCCGCCGCCGACATCGACAAGGCGCGCGCAACGCTGGCCTCCGCGCGGGCAAGCCTGTTTCCAGGACTCGACGGTTCAGCCTCCGTCACGCGTTCTGCCACCGACGGCGACGCCGCCAACCGCATTGCCGCCTCGACGACGTCGAGCGGCGGTCTGGATGCGTCGTGGGAGATCGATCTGTTCGGCAAGACGCGGCAAAAGAGCGAGGCGGCTCAGCTCCGGATCCATGAACAGATCGCCAACTGGCACGAGGCGCGTGTCTCGCTCGCCGCCGAAGTGGCCGATTATTATGTTCAGTACCGGGCCTGCCGGCAGCTCGAGAACGCCTACAGCGTCGAACTCGCCTCGCAGCGGGAGACGATCCGGGCGACGGAAACCGCCGCCACCTCCGGCCTCACTTCCACCGCCGACCTGGCCTTGGCACGGGCGAGCGCTGCCTCATCCTCCTCGACACTGACGGCGCAAGAGGCTGAATGCGAAGTCCTGGTCAAAACACTCGCCCAGGTCACCGGCGGTGACGAGGCACGGGTCCGCCAATTGCTGGTCAGGGGCAAGGCGGGCATACCGATGCCGATGAACTTCAAGCTGACCGCAGTGCCGGCCGATGCCCTGCGGCAGCGTCCGGACATCAACGCGCTCGAACTGGAGCTTGCCGCCTCAATTGCCGATGTCGGGGCGGCGAAGGCCGATCTCTATCCGAGCTTGAGCCTTGGCGGTTCAGTGACGATCAGCAGTTCGACGCTGACGGCCGAATCCCTGCCCTGGTCCTTCGGTCCGGCACTGACCATCCCCTTGCTTGATGGTGGATCACGACGGGCAGTCGTCAAGAGTGCGATCGCCGACTACGACACGGCGGTCGCCAACTACAAGTCCGGCGTGCTGAGCGCGATTGCCGAGGTCGAGACCGCGCTTGTTCGGGTCGACAGCACCCGCAGGCGCATCGGTGACGCCAGCAGCGCGGCCCGCAACTACCGGACCTACTTCAACTCGATCGATTCGAACTGGCGGGCGGGCGGCGTCAGCCTGCTCGACCGGGAAGAAGCCCGGCGCTCGGCGCAGTCGGCGGAGATCTCGCTCATCGAAATCCGGCGCGATGCGGTCCGCTACTGGATCGCGCTCTACAAGGCGCTCGGCGGAGGCTGGGACGCCGGCTCCGCTTTGCCGGTTCAGCGCCAGGCAAAGATACAAGGACTTTACTGATGCAGCCTGCCCGTCTTCTGGGTGCCCTGTTCGCCGGGGCGAGCCTAGCTTTCTCAGCCCTGCCTTCCCATGCACAGCAGCAGGAGGAAGCCGCGGCCCTCACCGTGGCCGTCGTGAAGCCGGCGGAACGCCGATGGGCGGAGACCGTGCCGGCGAGCGGCTGGCTAACGCCGTGGCACGAGGCGATCATCGCATCGGAAATCAGCGGCCTTCGTATCACCGACGTTCTCGTCGATGTCGGCTCTGTGGTCTCGAAGGGTCAGCCGCTCGTCCGACTTGCGGACGAGACGGTGCTTGCGGATCTGCGCAAGGAAGAGGCCGCGCTCGAAACGGCGAAAGCCGATCTTGCCAAGGCCAAGGCAAATGCGGACCGGGCGCGCAAGGTGCAGGGCAGCGGCGCGCTTTCGGACGAGAAGGTCACCGAATACCTGATCGCCGAGCAAACCGCCGAGGCGAGCCTCAAGTCCGCGGATGCCACGCTGGACAGCCAGAAGATCAAGATCGATCAGACCACGATCGCCGCGGTCGACGACGGGCAGATCACCTCCCGCTCCGCGCAGCTCGGCGCGGTGGTCTCCTCCGGCACCGAGCTCTTCCGTCTGGTCCGGCAAAGTCGCGTCGAATGGCAGGCCGAGGTCTCGGCACGTTATCTACCCCGCATCAAGGAGGGCCTTGGCACCGTGATCGCCGGGCCTGGCGACCGGCGCATCGCGGGAACGGTCAGGCTGGTCGGGCCGACGGTCAGTACCGACACGGGCCGCGCGATCGTCTATGTCACGCTGCCCGCAGAGGATCATCCTCCCGTCGGCATTTATGTGACGGGGCAGATCGAGCTGCAGTCGACAAGCGCCCTCACCGTACCGGAGACGGCGCTCGTGTTCCGCGACGGCATCAACTACATCTTCACGGTCGATGCGGATCATCGCGCCTCGCGCGTGCGGGTCGAGACCGGACGCCGCAACGCCGGAGAGGTGGAGATCCTGTCCGGCATCGATCGATCAACCTCGGTTGTAAAATCCGGCGGCGCCTTCCTCTCGGACAATGCGCTGGTCAGGGTCGAGGGAGAAGCACAATGAACTTCTCCGCCTGGTCGATCCGCAATCCCGTCCCCGCCATTCTGCTGTTTGTTCTCCTGACGGTGGGTGGGCTGCTCGCCTTCGAGCGGCTCGCGGTCCAGAACTTTCCCGACATGGACCTGCCGACGGTCAAGATCACCGCGACGCTCGAGGGTGCGGCCCCGTCGCAACTGGAGACCGAGGTCGCCCGCAAGATCGAGGACAATCTCGCCTCGCTCAGCCTTCTCGACCATATCACCACGACCATTACGGACGGGTCGGTGTCGATCAGCGTCTCCTTCAAGTTGGAGAAGGACAGCGAGGAGGCCCTCAATGAGGTCCGCAACGCCGTGGACAGCACCACCGATCTGCCTTCGGCCATGGAGACGCCGAGCGTGACGAAGGTCACGGTGCAGGGTTCTCCTCTGATCACCTATGCCGTGCGCTCGACCCGGCTCAACGAAACGGAGCTGTCCTGGTTCGTCGACAACGAGATGACCAAGGCGCTGCTTTCCGTCTCCGGTGTCGGCGATGTCGGCCGCATAGGCGGCATAGACCGCGAAGTACATGTCGACCTCAACCCGCAAATCATGGGATCGCTGGGGATGACGGCCGCAACGGTCTCGTCCCGTCTCAAATCCGTTCAGGCGGACAGTTCGGGCGGTCGCGGCGAGATCGGCGGCAACAGGCAGTCGATCCGCACGCTCGGGGCCGTCGCTTCGACCGAGGAGTTGAAGGCGCTCGCGATCCCGCTGCCGAGCGGCAAGCTGGTGCGCCTCGACGAGATCGGCACGGTGACGGACAGCTTCTCCGACCGCTCCTCGCTCGCCTATCTCGACGGGCAGCCGGTGATCGGCGTTCAGGTTAAGCGCTCGAACGGCTTTTCGGATACCGGCGTCGCGGCCGCCATCCAGGCCGCGATGCGGGACTTCGCGGTCGCCAATCCGGACGTGGAGATCGTCGAGGCCTACAGCACGGTCGGGCCGATCATCGAGAACTACGACGGCTCCATGCACATGCTCTATGAGGGCGCGATCCTCGCCGTCGTGGTCGTCTGGCTATTCCTGCGCGACTGGCGGGCGACCTTCCTGTCAGCGGTGGCTCTGCCCCTGTCGGTCATCCCGACCTTTCTCGCGATGTATTTCGCGGATTTCAGCCTGAATACCGTGACGCTGCTCGCGCTCTCTCTGGTGGTCGGCATCCTCGTCGACGACGCCATCGTGGAAGTCGAAAACATCGCCCGTCACCTCAACATGGGAAAATCGCCGATGGACGCGGCGCTGGAGGCCGCCGACGAGATCGGCCTTGCCGTCATCGCCACGACCTTCACGCTGGTCTCCGTGTTCCTGCCGACCGCCTTCATGAGCGGCATTCCCGGCCTCATCTTCCGCCAGTTCGGTGTGACCGCGGCCGTCGCAGTGCTGGCCTCACTGCTGGTCGCGCGCCTGCTGACGCCGATGATGGCCGCCTACATGATGAAAGCCCATCCGGCCGAAGAGAAGGACGGCCGTATCATGCGCGCCTACATGGCCGTCATGAAAGCCTGCCTCAGCCACCGGAAGCTGACGGTTCTCGGCGTCGGCGTCTTCCTCGGCCTCTCATTATCGGCGATTCCACTTCTCAAATCGGGATTCCTGCCGGCCTCCGACGACGCGCAAACGAAGGTCACGCTCACACTGCAGCCCGGCAGCACTGTCGAGCAGACCGACGCGTTGACGCGCCAGGCCGCGGACATCATCGCGAAGCTGCCGGATGTCACCCGCGTATTCTCCACGGTTGGCAGTGCGTCCTCGGGAGCCGGCCTCGAGTCCTCCACGACGAACGACGTCAGCTCGGCGACGCTCGTCGTCAACCTGACGCCGATCGGCGATCGCGACCGCAAACAGTCCGAGATCGAGAACGACATCCGGCAGGCGCTCGCCGTGCTGCCGGGCCTCAGGGTCGAAGTCGGTTCGGGGGGCAATGGAACGACGCTCGAGATCACGCTTGCCAGTGACGATTCCAATGCCCTCGACCAGGCAGGCAGCGCGCTGGAGGAGCAGTTGCGCACTCTTAAGGGCATAGGCGCCGTTACCTCCAGTGCTTCACTCCAAGCTCCAGAGATCCAGATCGTGCCCGATTTTACGCGGGCGGCGGCACTCGGCGTCACGTCGGAAGCGATTTCCGAAGCGGTCCGCGTCGCGACCAATGGCGATTACTCCTCTTCGATGGCAAAGCTCAACCTGCCGCAACGGCAGGTATCGATCCGCGTGCGGCTCGATCCCGGGAACCGGACGAGACTGGACGACATCGCCAATCTCCGCGTCAGCGGCACGAACGGCAATGTCGATCTCGGCTCCATCGCCGACATTCGCATCGGCGGCAGCCCGTCCGAGATCAACCGCATCGACCGCTCGCGCAACGTCACCCTCTCGGTCGAGCTCAACGGCCGCATCCTCGGCGACGTCAACCGCGAAGCCCAGGTGCTGCCTGCGCTCAAGAACCTGCCGCGGGGTGTTCACCTTATCGAACAGGGCGAATTGCAGCGCAGTTCCGAACTGTTCGAGAGCTTCGGCATCGCCATGGCGATCGGCGTGTTCTGCATCTATGCAGTGCTGGTTCTGCTCTTCCACGATTTCCTGCAGCCGCTGACGATTCTGATGGCGCTGCCGTTGTCGCTCGGGGGCGCGCTTCTACCGCTTATCGTTACCGGCACGAGCTTCTCCATGGCGGCGGTGATCGGGCTGCTCATGCTGATGGGCGTGGTGACGAAGAACTCCATCCTGCTGGTCGAATACGCCATCATGGCGCGGCGCGGCGGTATGTCACGATATGACGCTCTGGTGGACGCCTGCCACAAGCGGGCGCGACCGATCATCATGACCACGATCGCCATGGGATGCGGCATGCTGCCCGTGGCCCTGAGCCTGAGCGGCGGCGATGGGAGCTTCCGCCAGCCCATGGCTATCGTCGTGATCGGTGGGCTGCTGACGTCGACATTCCTCAGTTTGCTGGTCATCCCGGTCATTTTCACGTTTGTCGATGACTTCCTCGAACTCCTCAAACGGCCATTTCGTGGGAATCAGCAGGGAGAATCGGAAGCGGCGCCTGCAAAGGTTGTCTGAGATGACTTGGCGGGCGCGATAGGCGCGTTCGCCACGAAGGCCTCGGAACATCATAGACAACAAGGCCCGCCATGCTTCTCGGCGGCGCCAATCGCCTCGATTAACTGCGGCGATTGGCGGCAAATTTCGTCGCTGGCGTAACGGAAATGGCTCTGTGTCGCCACATAAGCGCGGATTGGGATCAATGAAAATACACGCTTTTCTGCAGCATTCGCACGCAACTACACGAACCCAGGCGCCATAAGTGCGAACTCAAGCACCCCGAGACACCATAAGTGCGAACTCGTTGATATCTGGGCAAACTCGCGAATCTCGTCATTTTTATGCTGACGTCGATCTGCGAAGTGAGCAACCTGTTTCTCGATATTGATTCACGCGGACCGCCGGGTCTCAACACGAAAGAGGCATAATGGCCTATCGGATTATTCCTGCTGACGAGTCTTTGCTCGCAGAGATCGAAACCTGGTTAGACGCCGAAGAGGCCAACTATCAGCGTGCATATCAAGAATGGGAGGAGGCGGATTACCAGGGGGATGCACCGATCCGCGGTTTCCGGTGCAACTGGGATTCAGCAAAGAAGGGATGGCGGGAGGGGCGATCTAAGATCCACTGCCTTATCGTAGATGGTCGAGCTGTAGGTTTCCTCGATGGCACAGATATCCTTGAGATCAATCCCGATCATCGGGGCCATGGCTACGGCCAGATCCTTGCCGACTTCATGATTCAGTCGGCATGGGAGGAAGGAAGGTCGGTGGTCGAAATTGAGATCGCGCCGTCCAGTGCTGAACCATTCTGGAAGCATATGGGCTTTTCGCTTGTAGCAGAGCGAGAGGGATATGGCGGGGGAACTTTCGCCTATAAGATTCTTCCCAGAACCTTCACTCTGGGAGATGGAGATCGCGTCAATTACAAGATCGGCTTCTTCAGCGAGAAAGCACGGTACAGCGATGACCCTAAACCCTTTGCTGAGTTCGTCGGAGACGGCGAGCGCCTTTCCGACGGTCGGATCCAGCTTCCGGAACGCGCATATTGTTTCAACCCGCTGGATGACCAGCACGTGGACTATTTCGTGAAGATCGAGGTCGATGGCGAGGTTATCCATTTCGACAAGGCGAAGTACGAAGAAAGCGGTCTCTGTGGCGTGCAACGCGATGCCGGCTATGACTTCTACATCGAGCGCGTCAATCCTGCCAGCGGCAACGTCGCGAGATGATACTCTGGGTTCCTTCCCGCGGAAGGATCGTAAGCGTCCGGTCCGGCAGTAAGTTGTCACTTCAGCTTTATGAGTCCTGCCTCGGTCTGCCGGAATCCGCAGCTCCGGTAGAAGGAGGTCAGATGCGGTTCGAAGTCGACATGCAACCACTTTGCTCCGCGCTCTCGGGCCACATTTGTGGCCTCTATAACCATGCGAGTAGCGATACCCTTTCTTCGCATCCGAGGGTCGACACAGGTGTCGAGGATAAAGGCGTGGGCACCTCCGTCCCATGCCACGTTTAGGAAGCCGACGAGCCGACCATCTGCATAAGCCCCTATATGCGCGAGGCTGCGCGACAGGACGCCAGAGAAGTCTTTCGGCTCACGGCTGCCCCAAGCTTCTAACCAAAGCATATTGAGGTCGTCTTGGGATGGAAACGGATCAATTCGAAGCAACACCATGTGGCCGCTATCCATTCACTGTTCGGGAGATTGTCGTTGCAAGATGCTCCATGGCAATAGCTCATCGATCGACAGATCTCCACGTAGTCGCAGAAGCCACGCCACCGGCACCACTAGCTTATAGCGGTGCCGGTGGCCGAATTTCTACGGCATCTTGTGCCGGAAGTACGATGCCAAGTTCCCTAGCTCGATTGTGGCCTTGCGGATGTGGCCATCCGTCGAGACCTTGGCGGTCGCCGTGATCTCATCGCCGCTACGTTGCCAACTGAACGATTCCAGAAGTTTCGTGAAGACATCCGCATGCTCCCGATAGACCTTCCAGACCCTCCGGTTGTCGGGCTTGAACCGCGCCTTCAGCAGCAGACCATCCTCCTCGAAGATGACACGGAACGAGAACAGCCTTGTTAACGTGTATACGTAGGTGACGCCATCGCCTGGAACCTCAGGGATTATGAATGACGGGCAATTCTCGCGACCGTAACGGATCAAAGTGCGCCACCGCTCCATTATGTCCGCAGCGGGCTGATGAAGCGGCCCAATCCGCGCCTCGAGCTCTGCCCTGCTTCCAACAGGCCACGCTTCAGCTCCCGATCGAAAGAAATCAAGGCAGCCATGGGATCTGTCATCGCGGGCATTCACATTCTCCTTTGAACTTGGTGCGGCTCGTTCCTTGATTAAAGCTGTAGATTAATCATCGCTACGATGCCTGTGGACTTATCGCCGGTTGATTTACCACATAAAATTGTGCCGACGATACATGGGCCAAGCTGGGGTGGGTATGGCGAACACAGAGTACCGGGATGCCGTGCGGATTCTGTTCCTTCTGAAGGAAGGATCGGAACCCAATCGAGATCTAACCACGTCGGAGGAATATCCACTCAGGTTCGAAGGCGAGACAAGGCTGCAGGCGCTGGACTTCTGGATTCGCTATCCGGACTACCTCGCCGATGAGCTTCTTGCCCAGTTCGACGAGACGGGAGACAGGTTCTTTCTCGATACGGCCCGCGGGATCTTCGACGATGACGAGCCTTCCGAGAAAACGATCCCGATGTTGCGACGGTACTACGGCGCATACGAGCGCCTGGATACGGTGCTGGCGATACTGTCCGTGCGAGGACTCGTGCGGCCGCTCACGCTCCATCATCCGACGACGAATCCTCAGCATTTTCTGGTCAGCAAGGCCGGCGTTGATATCGCCGAGCAGATCGTGCGCGATCATCCGATCTTCGACTGGTACTCTCAGCGGGCACGGTTGGTTCTCCGCGTGGCCAATGGAAGGGGCGGAGCTGTCCTTAAGAAGCGGCAGCATGAGCAGAAGGAATATCACGATGCTCAGGTCGGCGATCTGATTCCCACGATTGCTGAACGGGTTCAAACGAAACTTGCGGAGATCCATTGATGAATACCCCTATTGCGGCACGCGACCAATGGATCGGACAGATCGCCAAGAAGACCGAAATGAGCCCCTCAGAGGTCGAGGGGCTGCTCAAGAAGTACGGCATCGATCCCAGGCTCACGCACTCGGTGCCCAAGCGGTTGCAGATCCTCGCTCTCAATTTCGAGGGCACGAAGACCGGAGACTACGAAACTACTGAAATCGATTTCTCCCAGGAGAACCTGTCGTCCGGTCTTCATGCGTTTGTTTCGAAGCGGAACCTGAAGGGTAAGACCTCGCTCCTGAAGATGATCCGCTGGGGCCTGACAGGCACGCGTGATCTGCCCAAGGACATGGCTGGATGGTTTCGCTCGTTCACCGTCCGGTTCAGCCTCGACAGTGATCTCTACGAGGTTCAGCTTTCGGATCCTGAGAATAGCGTGGGTCGGCTCGTGAAGTTCGCCCGGCAGAAAGAATTCGTTGTCGCAGAATTTTCTGATCAGAAGCAGTTTAACGAATCCATGGACGGATTCTTTCTCCACGAACTGGGTCTTGAGCCGCTTGAAGTCATAGCGGAGCAGCAGGACGGCGGTGTGGAGCAGCGCCACGGCTGGAACTGGCTGTTCGGGGCCCTCTGGATCGATCCGGATCCAAAGGCGGTCTTCGGGGGTGGGGATATCCAGCATGGAAAGCCATCCGGATGATGCAGATGTATCTCGGATTGCCTTGGATCGCGACGCGGGCATCGCTTATCGAAGCTCGAAAGCGGCTCGAGATCGATAATAAGCAGACAACGAAGGCCGCTAGACAGGTATCGAACGCAGCAGCCGCGAGGCTCGCGGAACTTCGGAAAGCGAAAGACGCCATTACATCCGCCCAGAAGGATTCAACGTCGCTTGCGGATTTGCGCATGCGCTTTTCCGACAGCCTCACGAAGTTCATGTCCTCGGCCGAGAAGGTTCGTCGATATATCCTGCTGCTGAACGAGATCGATGCCGATCGCCGCGGTGCCGAGGAGGCCGCGACGGCCGCCACGAGGGAGCTGAACGCTTTCCTCGAGAGCCAGGCTGCCGGCCGCGTATTTAGGAAGCTGAAACCCGTCTCTTGCCCTAGCTGCGAAGAAGTCTACACCGATGCATACCGCGAGGAGCGGGAGCAGCACCACGATTGCGTAGTTTGCGGTCGTGAAGATCATCGCGTCGCCGACGACGTTGAAGGGGTTGAGGCCCGCCTCCGCGAAGCCGTCAACGAAGCAACACAAGAGAGCCGGAGGCTGCGCAGCCGCTTGGTCGATGCAAACAAGCGGAAGGCGGAAGCGGAGGCTGATCGAGAGCGCTTCGATGAGCTGTCGAAGGAACTCGAAAAGGAAATCAAGGCGATCCAGTCACGCCCGGATGGCCAGATGGAGCTCATAAAGCTTTCCGCCCAGATCGAAGAACTCGAGAAGATGGTTAGCGACGAGCCGGTAGTTGAGGTCGATGACATCAAGCTGCTGGACGTCGCAGTAAATGCGACCAAGGACATGTACGACGACGAGCAGCAATCAGTCCTTGGCAAGGTTTCGGACCTGACTGCTGAATTCGCTCGCGCCTTCGGCCTAGACGATCTGAAAAGCGTGAAACTGAAGGGCAACACGCACATGGATGTTCACACGAAGGGCGGCAAGAAGAACTTCGGGGAGTGCACGGCCGGCGAGCGCATGCGCCTCAAGCTGGCCGCGACGCTGGCGTTGATCCAGGTTGCCGAGGAAAGCGGGATTGGGAGGCATCCGGGCGTTCTGCTCGTGGATTCAGTTGGCAGCCACGAAGTGGTCAACGAGAACGTCGTTGCGATCGTGACCGGCCTTGCGAAGCTTCAGTTGTCCCTGCCGACTATCCAGGTGTTCCTTGCCGGGATCCAGAGCGACGCAATCCTGGCGCATGTCCCTTGCGAGAATGTGGTGAAGAATCGGGAAGACGGTTACCTGTGGTAGGCCACCATGCAATACGACGAGATCATGGAAGACATCCTCGCCCGGGAGGCAGTTCCGAGCGTTGACGCGTTTGGCGGGATTGACCGAGTCCTGTCCGATGGAAAGGTCATCGGCGCGTCGATTTTCCCCGATATCTTTGTAGAACTCGTTCTCCCCTTTCGGTCGCTTCGCAAGGCCGATGTCGACCGGTTTATCGAAAACGTATTGATGTCCATCGACCGCGGCGCGGAGCTGGATGCGATTGCCAACTATCTTCTCGCCATCAGCTACGAGGATACCCAGGTCGAGAACGCTGTGTTCCGCCGTCTTCTCGACATCTCCCGGCAGACCAGTCGCTCGGTTCGCCTCCGCGCGGCCGCATTGAAGGCCGCGCTCGGTTTCGCCCGCGACAACTCGATACGTCTGACCCGACTGATCGCCGATCTCGTAGATACCGATCTTGAAGATGATCCGTCGTTCATCGCCCATGCGGCGAGAATAGCCGGTGTCCTCTTGGCAAGGACTCGAAATCCTGCGCTTCTCGAATTTCTGAATGTAGCGAGTGCCGTCAGCGGCTCTGGCGATCAGGTGCACCTGGAACTCGGTCTCGTCGCCCTGCATTCCGCGATCGAAGGGGCCGACCAGACCATCATCCTGCAGCACCTGCGCGATGCCCATCGAGGATTCGCTCACGCCGCTAGCCTGCGCGAAAGCAGATACGACGCGAGGATCTTCGCATCAGCGGTGGAGCTCCTGATCGACTTCCATGAAAACCAGGTCGCGCCAGACTTCGAGACAACCTTGGCCCGTCTCAAGGAAGACGCCTGGGCGTACATGGCCTATTCGGGTGCCGACGCTAAAGATCCAATCCTCGGAGCCCTAGCGAGCCAGACCACGGCTCTCGTCGTGCTTATCGACAAGTTGTCCGAATTGGATCGCCGCCTGAACGATGTCTTTTGGCTGGAAGCGGCAAACCTTATAGAAACGCATCTCCTGTTCGCGTACGAAGCCAACCGGACCGTCTTCGCGGCCGAACCCGGCAAGGGCCTTGACTGCGTCATCAGACCCCAGATCGAAGCCCGGATCTTTGCGAACCATGCGCACGCAATGGCGATCATAGAGTGGATCCGCCAGCATGGTGCGGAACACGACCCCGGCCTCGTCAAAGAACTGAATGAGGTTGCCAGGCGGCTTTTTCGGGAGGGCGGCGGTTTCCCTATCGGCGCGGAAACCGAAAGCCCATCGGTATCCGCCTCGAGAAGCTGGGCACACTTCACTGATCCCGCCACCGACGCGGTACTTCGTGGAATTCTCGAGACAGTCGAGATGCAGCACGCATCCGGTGCAACCAGACCAGTGATGGCGATGATCCAATCGACCGAGGAGGCACTCTCCGGAGTAGCCGACTACAAGGATCCATCGGTAAGGCGAGTGTTCAACACGCTCGTCTACTACATCGCTCTATTCCTCGAGATGAAGCTCGACGGGTCGCGGGAACAGGACAGTTTCTCGAAGTACCTCTTCCAGCACAGTCCACTCCCTGTCGAGAAGGACCTGCAACAGGACTTCCTGCGCCATGGCAAGTCGAACCGCCTTCCGGTCGACGATGAGATCAAGGGCATTGCAGGCGGCCGAGCGGACATCAGGTACAAGGCGGATCCCCACCGGATGATCATCGAGGTGAAGAGGGAGCTGTCTGACGCTTCTTTCGACAATTTGATGCTCTCCTATGGGGATCAGACCGTCATTTACCAGGCTACGAACGTCAAGCTTGGCGTCATGTTGGTCCTGGATCTCTCCAAGCCACACCTGAAGCTCGCCCATATGGACACATGGTACGAGACACGGACGGGCGATCTGCTCGGTGACGGCACTCACAGGGGTGTCCTGGTAGTCAGGATTCCTGGCAGGCGTGGCGTTCCCAGTGCGGCCACCGTCGCCGCCAAAAGCGCGAAGGTTCCCAAGAGCGGCAAAGCGGCCCCAAAGTCTAACGCAGGCAGCCGCGGCGCGAAGGCTCGGCCAGCGCAGACTAGGGCCAGGAAGCCCCAGCCGTGACCTTCGGCCCGATCCAGTCCAAGGTTCACCTCTGATGGAATTGCCATCTGGAAAATGATCGTGAATGATCCTTATCCAGCAGCAACCGACATCAGGGACGAATCGTGTACACCCGCCACCCTCACTCCGAGTTCATGCAGCCGATCCGACGACAAGGAGACGCCGACACCTTCCTGATGGCATGGACCGGTGGGGTGAAGGCAGCGCAGCTCGACCAGAACCGTTGGCGGCTTCTTCCCGTACTGCATGCGGGCCAACCGTATGTGAGCGGGTTCTACACGCAGGCGGAACTCGGTGCGTTCCTAAGGGAACGCGGGTATCGGTTCGTGGCGTTCCAGCAGATAAACTGGAGGTCGGGATCACATTTCTCCCACTGGGCTCCAATCATCCCCGGCGTGCAGAACCACGCTTTCAGCCCATCGGATCTCTGGAGCAACGTCGCTCGCCGCCTGAGTGAGACGCGGACGCGTCCGCTGTTGCGAAGCGGGTTGGAAAAGAGCGAGCAGGATTACCAAGCCATCATGGACGACGCTCAAGAAGACGAACGCCTTGCAAACTCGATCTCGCTGAGCCTCAGAAACCTCGACACCAGCGTGGAGCACATCGCTTCGTTTTACCACGAGGAGCTTATCAACCAGATCGCGGATGGGAACATCGACGGTCGGCGATCCGCTACCATGAGGGACCAGTATCTCTACGAGCAGGTCCACAGCTTCTTCCTCCACCTGGGATCCGTGCGCGACTATCTTGCCGCATTCATCGCCAATCAGATCGGGATGGACAGTCACAAGGTAGATAGCATGGCGCGGCTGGTTGAAAAAATCCGCGGTCCCAATGTGGCATCCTCGCCGCTCCTGCAGGAATTGCAATCATCGGGCAACATCGCCCCGCAAGGCGAACCGTCGACCAAGTGGATGGCCTGCGGTTGGCTCGACGCAGCGACAGATGCGAGAAACGAGTTCGTTCATCGCCGGACTTATGGACAGAAAACCGTGGAACGCATGGGGCATCTCAGGGCGACGGACAGGCCGTCTGGCCTCTTCCGCTACTTCCGGCCGATCAAGCTCACGACGACGGCAGAGAACGATGTCTTCGACGTGATCGTCGAACACTATGAGAACAACAATCGCCTGCTGCACGCATGCGCCAAGTTGTCGGGCCACGACACAAGCATACGGGAACTGGATCCCAATGATGTGATATCGTTCGAAGTCACCAGAACTCGAGCATGAGGCTATTCCGCTGAGGACCTTGACGCCCGCTACTGGCGACCATCAAGTGCGATGGTCCCGCCCTGTTCCGATCGCAGCAGGCGAGGGATTTCGCTTGCCTTCTCGATCTCGATCCCGCTGTCGCTCAATGGAGCACGTCGCCGCCGCTGCTCCGGAACGGCGACGATGAGTATCGGCTCGACTTCCTCGTTCTGACCGGAGAGGGCGGATTCTTCCTGATTGATGTCGGGCAGGAGGAGCCATTGCCGCCGATCTGGCTCTCGAGCGCCATCGAATCGATGGGATACCGCTACCGCCCCGTGGCGATGGTCGACTTCGCCGACAGCTTCCGTCTCCGGAACGCGAAGGACCTTCTCCGATACGGCTTCTACCGGGCGCCCCTCGGCGACAGGATTCGTCTGCTGGCCGGCCTCGAGGAAATGGGATCGCTCACTATCGCGGAATGCCTCTCGGCGATCCGGGAGGGACGGCCGATGCCGACACTGGCCTCGCTCATCCTCCAAGGGTTCCTGGAGATCAATCTGGACGATGCCCTGATCAGCCCGGAGACGGTGGTGCGCCGGATACGGGGATGACGTGACGCGCCATCGGGCGCCAGCGGTCATCTACTTGAATTCCGGGGTCACACAATGAAAAACATCTCTCGCGACCGGGACGGCTTCTCGCTGCCCGAATTCCTGGCATATGCATCCATCAGCGGAGCCATGCGTCCATTCACTCGGGCAAACCGCTATTCCATCGGCCTCGTCGTTCCCGACTGGGATCGCAGGGTCACATACATTCGGGCGGCGCTCGTGGTTCTCGACCGGGAGCTGAACTTCCGCTTTCGGGATCAGGTCAGGGCCTTCGATGACGAGAAGGCGGAATCCTCGACCGACTCCGTGCTGGACATGCTGCAGAACACGAAGACGATCATCCTCTTCAAGTCGGCAGAAGCCGTCCCATCGGATCTCCGGCACGCTCTCGATGCAGTCGTCCACGTTCCGTCTCCCGACAGTCGCCTGGTGCGTGGCGTGGTTCGGTGGGCATACGGTATCGGTGTCACCGAGCAGCAGGCGGAGGCGCTCGCAAGATCCAACTGGAAACGCCTGAAGCTTGCGATGACACGCGGCCGGCCAATCTCGCGCGTCTTCGCAATCCTGGAAAAGATGGCGCAGGAGGAGCTGCCAGCACAACGGCAGACGAAGGATCCCGACACACTCTCTGGGATCCGTCTCGAAGACATGGAGGGGTACGGCGAAGCCAAGGAGTGGGGCCTTGAGCTGGCGCGCGACATCTCCGATTGGCGCGCGGGGACAATCTCGTGGGAGGACGTCGACAAGGGAGTCCTGCTATCCGGCCCGCCGGGGACCGGGAAGACAATGTTCGCCCGCGCGCTCGCTGCCTCATGCAAGGTTAAGGTGATCGCCACCTCATATGCCAAGTGGCAGGCGAAGGGGTATCTCAACGACTTCCTGAAGGCCATGCAGAGGAGCTTCAAGGAGGCCAAGAATGCGGCCCCTTCGATCCTGTTCATCGACGAGCTGGATGCTTTCGGCTCACGCGATGGAGCCGCTGGCAGCAACGCATCGTACGACATCAAGGCGATCAACGGCCTCCTGGAGGAACTCGATGGCATCGAGGGCAGGGAGGGTGTGATCGTCGTCGCTGCCTGCAACCATCCCAAGATGGTCGATGCCGCGATTCTGCGGGCGGGACGGCTAGACCGGCATGTGGTGATTTCGCTCCCGGACGAACACGCCCGCGAGGCGATCTTCAGGATGCACCTGCACGACTGCCTGACTGCCGATGATCACCGTGACTTCGCAGCGGCGACCTCTGGACTTTCCGGTGCCGAGATCGAGAAGATCACCCGCAACGCCCGCAGGTCAGCACGGCGGCGGCGCGGGCCGATCACGAGGGGCGATGTGATCCTTCATCTGCCCTTCATGGCGGACATCCCCCGAATATCTTGAAGGCGAATGCCGTCCATGAGATCGGACATGCGGTGGTCGGCGCCGTTCTCGGCATGGATCTCGTGAAAGTTGCCATCATTGGCCGGATCAGGGTTGATGACAGCTTGCAGTCCCTAGGTCAGGCGCGCTTCAGGCGTGGCACATGGATTCGCAGGACACGGGACCACTACCTCGATTTGATTGCTATGACGATGGCCGGCATGGCTGCGGAGGAGGTATTCTTGGATGGCCACGATGACGGCGTCGCAGGTACCGATGGATCCGACCTCTTCGAGGCGACGAAGACGGCGATCGCCTTGGAACGATCCTACGGCATGGGCGAGAAGCTTGCCTCCTATGGCGATCTCAGTCGGCGCCGTTTCGAAGAGATCGGCCATCTGGATCCTGCGTTAATGGCACGGGTCGACCGCATTCTCCAAGAGCAGCTCGATCGGGCGAAAGGAATCCTTGAGCGGCATCGGAGCGCCTGCATGATGCTCGCCGATGAACTTGTCGCGCGGCTTGAGTTGCCGGACAAAGAGGTCTTGGATGCGCTTGACCAACACAGCAGGGGGAGGGATGAATCCGCTATGCGACTTGATTTCGGACCTCGGGCTCGATAAGCGAACTCCATGAATTCACGATGCCGGGGCGGCGAATAGCCGGACGGTCGTGAGAGCGACCAGGGACTCCGGGACAGGCATATTGCGCGTCCGGAGTTCCGCCCTTCCTCTCGAAATCGTCATGGGGCCGGAAATGATCAATATCTGGGATGTCGGCACATACGACGGCGATGTCCAAGATTACCTCAAGCTGCACCAGGAGACCATTAGGCTCCATCGGGAGAGAGCACTGGAGCTCGACAAAATCGAGCCGCCGAAAGATCTCCAGGAACGAATTCGCCTCCAGAGGCCCGCGAACCAACACTACCAGGCGTACATGGAAGCACGCGATGGACTGGCACCCATTTTGCAGTCGAAGAGCTGTCGGGCGTTTCACTACACGCGGATGACCGACGGCGAGGTGGCGAGGATCCTGCGCGCCGGGATCCGGATGACATCGCTCGATCTCCTGAGAGAGCGGCTGCAGGCGGTTGTCGAAGAGAAACTCCTGAAGCCGGAGATCGCGGAGACAATTTATCGGTCGAGCGCGCTCCATTTACCCCACGAGTACGGCGACCGTAGAGGGTTCTGGACGACAGCTTGCCCGATCGATGTCACGGATTCTGCCGTCGATATGCTGGTCGGTTACTGGGGAGGAGAGTCCTCGTATTTTCCGTTCATGGGTGGATCCGAGGACGAAGCCATGCTGGCTGCGATCCGAGGCATCGGCCGCGGACGAATACTCGAAATTGAAGTTCCCATGTCGTCCACCCAGGGCGTCGGTCCGCACTCCGCGACGAAGACGATGTTCGATGTAGTGGAACGTTCGTTCGGCCACGAGAACTCATTGGCATTAGACTTCAACTCACTCGAGCCTCTGCCGCTATCGGTGATCAAACGGGTAATCTCTGAAGGCGAGGACGAATTTCATGACGTGACGGGGGCGTTCGGTTACAAAGCCTCCTGAGATCGCCGGGACCTTGATCAATGAAAAGACAACGTGGAAGTGTCCGCTACTTTCCCGGGAAGGAGCCAGCGACGGACATGGACGGCGAAAATCTCGAAGATCTCGACGCGGTGGCGTTATCTCGAGCGACTGTGGGTGAACCCTCTTCATCCCAGATCCCCACATCGACACCCTCAAGGTGAAGGCGAGGAATTTCCACTGAGATGGCAGCTAGATGTGCTTATAAGTACTCGGAACCGGGCACATCGCGATAACACGGGGCTGACTTTTCAGTTCACGCGAGTAGTAAGTGCCGCTCTCGTATGAGAGCTCATCGCGGTTGTCGAATTGCAACGCCAAGATCACGCCATCCCTGCCATTTCGCACTGTCACCCAATGGTGCAACGCCCATGCACTCTTGTCTGCGAAAGAGATCGTCGTAAGCTCCCTCCCGAGCTTTATCCCCGGCTGCAATCCTGAATGCAGAATGCTCTCGACATTTTCCGCAGCCGTTGCATGAAAGAAGACGAGTTCATCGCTCTCCAAGTCGGGGGGAAACACATTGTAATCGTTCTCTTCGAGAACCTGCCGCGCGGGAAACACGACGTGACATGGAATGTGGTCGGGCATTAATCAACTCTCAACTCTCTGGCTTGGGTGCCTAATCATGATGGTATCCGGTGCCGTCAGTTTTCCATTGCGGCACGGACGTGGGTTTGGCGGCGGCCAGGGTGACGCGCCTTCCTCTGACGCGGTGCACTGACCATCGCGGATCAGATGGGACTGAACTCGACGAACTCGCACTGCAGATGGTCAGATCTGGTCTTCTTCCAGTCGTAGACGTATTCGCCCTGATCGACTGCCGAGCAGCTCAGTCCCGGCAACACAGTGCCCGACGGATTGGTGGCGGCTTTCCTGGCAATGTACCGCCAGAACAGGCCGGAGGTGTCGGACTGGTCCTTCTCGAAGCGCGAAAGCTGGACTACGCCACATGGACCTTCGGGCTGCGACGACACCACCCAAGCACCGCCATTGCCGAAGTCGGAGACCCAGACGAATTCCTGCGCGAACGGATTCGAACTGACCTGGCAAGTTCGAAGATTCTTGTCGTGGTCGGCCTTTGTGATCTTCAAGAAATTCTCCTCAGTCGGATGATCGCACATGCCTGCGAGAGCGCGGAAGGTGTCGAGCACGCTGGGGTTCGCCTTGGCGTCCTCTTGCAGGCGGATCATGCCTTCCTTGAACTTCGCAGCATCTGTGGCGATTCCAGGATTGCGGGCGAGGGCGGCATCAATGGAAATCTGACCGGTGGCCATACCGAGCCATGCGCCAACCATGTTGCATTCCTTGGGATCGGAGAATTCCTTCACAGCACCCGGATAGTTCTTGCGGGCTTCATCGAGCTTCTTTTCCAGGTCGGCTGGCTTCGCTTTCTTGCGGACGGCTGTCTGAATGAATTCGCACCGGAGCCGCTGCTGGCCCTGCTGGAGTGTGCAGGTGTAGGTCAGCGAGGAGTCTTCCTGCTGGTTATACAGCATGCCGGTGGTCGGATAGTCCGCGGCCAGAGTGCTGGAAGCAACGATGCCAAATAAGAAGGCAAACAGTGATCTCATGAAGTTGCTTCCCTGTGCGGTTCTAGGCGCGCCTCCTGACAGCTCATGGTTCAGTTTCCAACGCCAAGAATATTGGAAACAGCATCTTCCTTCTCGTCGCCGTCTTTCACACGCGCTGCGATCTTTGACTTGATCGCGTCGACCATAGTTTGAAGTTCTGGCCTGATGGCGAGGGCCGCGGCGCGCTCGGCAGGCATATCGATAAACAGACGCATTGCGGTCAGTCGCGTAGCCACACTGTCGAAAATCATTCCCGGGCGAAGAATCTCGTACATTGCGGTCGCCGACCATCGCGACGGATCTGCGTTTTCGACGTCGATGAGGCATCGGTATGTCATGCCGTCCGGCGGGATCATCCTGCTGAGTTCGTTCCGTGAGTGGCGGTAACACAGGACCTCCCACATGACTCTCCGCTCGGCCTGGCCGTACTCGCCGTACATATCTCCCGACCATTGGAAGTCGAGCATTCCTGGGGATCCTTCCCTGTCGTAGCCGTATTTGTTGCGAGCTTTGATGGACTGATAGAGAGCTGTGTCGAAGTCCTTCTCCTTCAGATCGACGCCGTCGCATCTCTCGACCATGAATGGCTTATCACTACCCGTGATGTTGCCAAAAAGCTTGCCCTCGCGCAGTTCGCGACTGTCGCATCGGTCGAAGTTCAGCTTAATCCGTACTAGGCGATCCTCGTAAGCAAAAGCCTCGATGGTTGCCTCTTGCCCGATCGTGCACCGGATTGAAGTCACCTTGCTCGGCGAAAACGTCCGCTCATCCTCGTGATCGTTGGTTGGATCCGGCTCGCCCCCGATGATTATCGCCCCTGGACCTGGGGTCTCGACGGGATCGAATAGGCTGTCGGATAGCGTCGTGTCCTTGTTAACCCATCGGACCGGAATTGAGAAACCGCCTGTCGCGCATCGGCCTGACTGTCCCAATGCGGTTTGCAGGGTCGCCGGGGATTTGCCTAGCTGCGCCGACCAATCGAATGCTTCCGCTACCGCCGTCCCCGGCATGAGAGCCATCAACGCTACTGCTGCAATTCCGGATCGCATCTTTTCCCCGCCACTTTGAACCCAGAGATTGTGTAGCGGCTGAAATAGCCCGCAGCAAGCGGACAGAGCGGGAGTTGCCGCGCCGCCGTCAGGCGGACGTTGTTGTGATTGGTCCAATCATCGCTGGGCCCGATACTCCCGATCGCGAGCATCAGGTAAGGTGTCTGGCAGTATTCGTTGCGCCACCAGTCGCTCCGGGGCAACGCTCCAGTCTGGTCAAAGCCGCTTTTTGGTTGAGTGTATCGCTCCACGACACCGTGCCAATCCTAAGGGCTGACAGAGTCTCCTCCCGTGGATACCGTGGCGGCAGATCTCCCGCAACGAGGGCGCGCAGGAAGCCGAGGTATAGGACTAAGTCCTCGTCGGAAAGATTCGAAAATGGCTGAGCCTGACCTGGTTCGGTCACCGAAAACGGCGTTGCTTTCACTTCGAAAGTATTTTTCGAAATCGCCTGCATTTAGGTGCGACGCGCTCGTGCGTTACATCGGGTGTGCTTGTCCAGCGAAGTCGACTTTGACCTCAAGCGAGTGTCTACACTTTCTCGCAGTGCAGGCAAAAGCGGCGGAAAAAACTTAAAAAAATTTCGGAGTCCGCGTTTATGGCGGGATTTGCCGTAGGATTCGTCGGTGTCAACTTTTCCAGCGGGGAAACGAGGTGCAAGGCCATTCGATTGCGCGATTCGGATGGATCGAATTGCAGTCGGTTGACCGCACCAGTTCGCAATTATGGTGGCTACAGTTCGCGAACCGCGGGTGCGAGTTCGCACTTATGTGGTGACAAAGAATGGCAGAATTGGCGCACCCGACAGGATTCGAACCTGTGACCTTTGGAATCGGAATCCAACACTCTATCCAG
Source organism: Sinorhizobium arboris LMG 14919 (assembly GCF_000427465.1). NCBI lineage: Bacteria > Pseudomonadati > Pseudomonadota > Alphaproteobacteria > Hyphomicrobiales > Rhizobiaceae > Sinorhizobium > Sinorhizobium arboris. The sequence goes on from NZ_ATYB01000008.1 coordinate 43,258, forward strand.
CTGAGCTACGGGTGCATCCGTTGGCGGCAGGGCCGCCGAAGCAGGCTGTGAGCGGTTCTTAGCCTAGCTTGCGCGCCGCTTCAATGGTCAATTGCAGGAGATTAAGGGGAAACTCGTTTTCGCCGGCTGGTCTGGGGACGCCGCGCATCGGTTGCGGCGTTCCCAGGGCAAAAGAAAATGCCGCATCTCGGGGGATGCGGCATGAAATCGTGTCTTCGAATCGATCAGGTCTCGCGCCTCACGCCATCTGCATGGCGCCGGGGCCGGGGATCGCCTTGGCGGGCACCTTGCCCATGATGATCATGCCGAGCACCTCGTCCTTGGTCACGTCCTCGGTGCGGGCGTGGCCGACGACCTGACCGTTCTTCATGACGGAGACGCGGTCGGCGAGGTCGAAGACGTCATGAATGTCGTGGCTGATCAGGAAGATGCCGATGCCCTCGCGCTTCAATTGCTTGATGAGTTCGCCGACTTGAGCGGTTTCCTGCGGTCCGAGCGCTGCGGTCGGCTCGTCCATGATCAGGATTCTGGCGTCGAAGAGGATGGCGCGGGCGATCGCCACCGATTGCCGCTGGCCGCCGGAAAGCGCCTTGACCGGCTCCTTGAAGCGCTGGAAGTTGGGGTTGAGCCGGCCCATCACTTCGCGGGCTTTCGCTTCCATCGCCACATCGTCCAGCGTGCCCCAGGGGGTGCGCAGTTCGCGGCCGAGATAGAGATTTGCGGCGGCGTCGACATTGTCGGCCACGGCAAGCGTCTGGTAGATCGTCTCGATGCCGTATTTCTTGGCGTCGCGCGGATTGTTGATCTCGGCCGGTTCGCCGTTGATCAGGATCTCGCCGGCGTCGCGCCTGTAGGCGCCGGAGAGAATCTTGATCAGCGTCGACTTGCCGGCGCCGTTGTGGCCGAGGAGGGCGACCACCTCGCCGGGGTGGAGATCGACGGAAGCATTGTCCACCGCATGGATGCCGCCGAAGGAGATGGAAATGTTCTTCATTTCCACGAGCGGAGTGCGTTGTTCAGTCATGTTCGAACTCCTGATTATTTTGCGCGGGCGCGGTAGACGGTGTCGAGCCAGACGGCGGTGACGAGCACGACGCCGACGACGATCCGCTGGAAGGGCGTATCGATCCCCAGAAGGACCATGCCCGACTGGAGGGATTGCATGACGAGCGCGCCGATCATCGCGCCGGCAATGGTGCCGACGCCGCCGGCGAGCGAGGTCCCGCCGATGACTGCGGCAGCGATCGTGTAGAGCTCGTCGAGTTCGCCCTGGGCATTGGTCGCCGCGTTGAGGCGCGCCGTCGAGATGGCCGCCGCGATGGCGCAGAGCACGCCCATCAGCGTGAAGATCTTGACGGTGACCCAGCGGGTCTTGATACCGGCGAGCTCGGCCGCTTCCGGGTTGCCGCCCAGCGCGAAGACGTAGCGGCCGAAGCGAAGGCGGGTGGCGATGAAGGTCATGACGATGCCGACGACGATCGCGACCAGGACGGGAATGGCGATGCCGTGCGAGATCTGCAGGCCGCCGTCCGGCCAGGCGATGCCGTTGGCATCGGCGTATCTGCGAGCGATATTGACCGGCCAGTAATAGTGGTTGGCGACGGCGACCGCGCCGAGCACCAGAGCGCAGCCGAGGATAGAAAGGAAATACTCGGCCCAGACGGGGCGCAGCGGGAAGCCGAAGCGCTTGCGCTGCTTGCGCGAATTGAGAATGGCGCCGACGATGGCGATACAGGCGAGAAAGCCGACGATCCAGCTCGCCGTTGCGCCGATCGAGCCCTCGGTGCCGCCGCCCATGAGACGGAAGGTGGCGTCCATCGGCGCAACCGTCTGGCCGCTCGTCACGAACCAGGTTGCGCCGCGCCAGACCAGCAGGCCGCCAAGCGTCACGATGAAGGCGGGAACGTTGAGGAAGGCGATGATCGACCCGTGCAGCGCGCCGATGGCGCCGCCGACCGCGATGCCGCAGGCAAGGGTGATCGCCCAGATGGCGCCATGGCCGAGCCCGAGATATTGCGGCAGGACCTGCGCCTGCAGGACGCCCATGATCATGCCGCAGAAGCCGAGCACGGAGCCGACCGAGAGATCTATGTTGCGGGTCACGATGACCAGCACCATGCCCGTCGCCATGACGGCGACGGATGAGGTCTGGACGGTCAGGTTCCACAGGTTGCGCGGTCTCAGGAACAGGCCGTCGAACAATCCGCCGGTCATCACCTGGAATCCGAGCCATATGATGACCAGCGCGCCGACCATGCCGAGCAGCCGGGTATCAATTTCGGTAGCACGGAAGAAGCGTTTCACCGGGTTTTCGTCCGTCATGCGGGCGCGCCCGGATTGCGTGCCCGGTGTCTGATCGGCCCGCGTCTGGTCGGCCCGTGTCTGGTCGGCCCGTGTCTGGTCGGCTTGTGTGATGTCGGCCATGGACATGCCATCCCCCACTTGTCTGTCGATGTCGTTCGGATCCGCTTCGCACCTTGCAAGAGCGCCGCAACGGGAGTGCGTTGCGGCGCTCATGAAGACTAGAGATCGGCCCCGTCGTTTTGCGGTTTACTTGCAGGCAGCGACGTCGTCCTTCGCGCCCTGGCAAGCTTCTTCCTTGGAAATCCAGCCGGCGTCGATGACGACGTTCAGATTGTCCTTGGTGATCGCCAGCGGCGCGAGGAAGACGGACTTCATGGCAACGCCCTTCGGTCCGCCGTTGAAGGTCTCTACGCCTTCGATCTCGTCCATGGTTTTGCCGCCGGCAAGCGCCGCGGCGATTTCGGCCGCCTTCTTGCCGAGCTCACGGGAGTCCTTCCAGACCGAAACCGTCTGCGTGCCGAGCGCCACCCGGTTCAGCGCCGCCTTGTCGGCATCCTGGCCGGAAACCGGAACCGAGCCGGCAAGGCCCTGCGCGTCGAGTGCCGCGATGGCGCCGCCAGCGGTGCCGTCGTTGGAGGCTACGACCGCATCGACCTTGTTGTCGTTGGCGGTCAGGAATTGCTCCATGTTCTTCTGGGCGTTTTCCGGCTTCCAGCCATCGGTATAGGCTTCGCCGACATTCTTGACCTTGCCCGCGTCCATCGCTTCCTTCAGGACTTCCAGCTGCCCGGAGAAGAGGAAATCGGCGTTCGGATCGGCGGAGGAGCCCTTGATGAAGACGAAGTTGCCCTCCGGCTTCTGCTTGAATACCTCGCGCGCCTGAAGGCGGCCGACTTCCTTGTTGTCGAAGGTGATGTAGAAGGCGTCGGGGTTTTCGATCAGGCGATCATAGCCGACGACCGGAATTCCCTCCGCGGCCGCCTTCTCGATCGCCGGGCCGATCGCATCGGAGTCCTGCGCAAGGACGATCAGCGCGTTGGCGCCCTGGGCGATCAGCGACTCGATGTCGGTGAGCTGCTTGGCGGCGGAAGACTGCGCGTCGGCCGAGATGTACTTGTCGCCCGAAGCCTCGAGCGCAGCCTTGATGGCAGCCTCGTCGGTCTTCCAGCGCTCTTCCTGGAAATTGGACCAGGAAACGCCGATGACCAGATCCTTGGCGATCGCCGCAGAATGCATGGACGCGATGATGGCGGCTCCCGCCATCAGCTTCAAAATGGATTTCATCCTATCCTCCCAAATGGCCCTGCTGCGCGCACGAACCTCCCGCACGCATCCCCAACAGGCCTGAAGTCCTGCCGCAAATATCTCCGGCACTTCGTCCGGCGTTTTTTCTCGACAGTCGAGAAAATAAATGTCAGAGTTTCTCCAAGCTGTCAACAAGGCCTCTGAAGCGTGTGGACGATTGCTGCAGCATCTTGAAATCGCTACGGAAATGATGAATGCGCCTTGTCTTGTCGGCCGCCAGATGCTTTGGGAGGGGCATGACCTCGAGGGACCCGCGATTGCTCCTGCATGGCTTTTTTGATCGGACAAGACATGCAGCAACTTACTGAATCGGAGCGCGCTCTGCGCGCCCTGCCAGACGCGCGGCGGTGTAAGAGTATACGATGCTGACCAAGTCGAGCACCGAGCTTGTGCGTCAGCAGAACAGCACCCTCGTTCTCTCGGCGCTGCGCCGTAAAGGCTCGCTCTCCCACACGGAGATTGCAGCACAGACGGGGCTTGCCTCGGCGACGATCTCCGTCATCACGGCCGAGCTCGAGCGATCGGGGGTGATCGTCAAGACCGAGCAGCACGTCCAGGGCGGCCGCGGACGGCCGCGGGTTCTCTTCGAGCCGAGACGCGGCTGCGGCTACGTGATCGTCGTGCGCATTTCCTCCGACGTCGTGCAATACTCGCTTGCAGATTACGGTGGCATCCTGCTCGACCGTTTCGAAGATGCGCGCAGCCCCGATCTCCGCGGCACCGCTGCTTTCGGGCAGGTCCTGGCAGCGGCGCTCGAACGCCTGCTGGGCCGCTCGAGCATTTCCAAGGACGACGTGCTTGCCATTTCCATCAGCAGCAAGGGACTGGTGGCCGCCGACGGCGCACGGCTCATCTGGTCGCCGGTCTTCGGCAGCGAACAGCTCGACTTCGTGGAACTGCTCCGGCCCGATTGGCGCGCAAGGATCATGCTCAGCAACGAGTCGCTGCTTGTCGCGCATGCGCTGGCTGTAAAAGAAGAGGAGAGCGAGGGCGGGTTCCGGGCGCTCGCCGCCGTTTCGCTCGGCCACAGCATCGGCCTCGGTCTCGCAAGAAGAGCCAGCACCGGCCAGTTCGATGTCACGGCGCCGAATTTCGGTCATATGCTGCATCAGGCGGGCGCGGGGCTTTGCCGGTGCGGCAGCGACGGCTGCGTCGAGGCGGCAGCCGGCTTCTACGGCATCCTGCGCACCGCCTTCGAGGTGCCCTCCGATACGATACCGGCGAAGTTCGTGCCGCTGTCGGAGATGGACAAGATTGCCGCGAGCGCGCGGCAGGGGAATCGGATGGCCGGCTATGCCTTCCGCCAGGCCGGCGTGGCGCTCGGCAACGGTATTTCGCGGATGCTCAGCCTCTATGAACCGATGCCGATCTACGTGACGGGGCCGGGCACGCGCTATTTCGAGCTTCTGCAGAAGGGGCTGGAGGAGGGCATGGCGCATTCGCTGCAGGTTCGCCTGCAGGGCATGCCGCAGATAAGGGTGGTGATGGACGAGCAGCGGCTCGTTTTTGACGGCCATCTCGATCGGGCGCTCGGCGCGATCGACGGCGATATTGGAGCCGCCGGCCATCGCTGAGGCGTTTGGCCGCCGGCCAACGCCACGGCGGTGGCTGGCGCAGACGCGAGTACCGAGCAGTCTCCGAGCGCGGAAGCGCCGCCATCATCGGTGCCGAATCGGATGGAGGCGTGAAGGCCGGGCGTTGCCCGGCCTGTCTCGACAATAGGACAGCAGGTCGTCAGGCGACGCTGATCTGGCGCTTTTCCGCAACCGAGCGCACGGCCGCATCGGCGAGCGCGAGTGCGGCAAGGCCGTCCTTGCCCGACGGCGCGATCTCGGCGCCCTTTTCTATCGCATCGATGAAGCTTTCGATCTCGTTCGCATAGGCTTCCGTATAGCGCGTCATGAAGAAATCGTGCAGCGGCGGGCGCGTGTAACCTTCGCCGGTCGCAATCTCGATCGACACGGGGCGCTGATTTTCCGCAGCGACTGCGCCATTCGAGCCGTGAACTTCGATGCGCTGGTCGTAACCATAGGTGGCGCGGCGCGAGTTCGAGATGATCGCCTGCTTGCCGGACGCGGTCTGAAGGATCACCGACACGCTGTCATAGTCGCCGGCTTCGCCGATCGCCTTGTCGACGAGCACGGCTGCGGTCGCGGTGACGGAAACGGGTTCTTCGCCAAGGAGGAAACGGGCCATGTCGAAATCATGGATCGTCATGTCGCGGAAGATCCCGCCCGAGCGCTTGATGTAGTCGACCGGCGGCGCACCGGGATCGCGCGAGGTGATCGTGACCATCTCGACCTCGCCGATCCGCCCGTCGTCGATCGCCTTGCGTACCGCCATGAAATGCGGGTCGAAGCGACGGTTGAAGCCGACCATCAGCTTGGCCTTTGTCTCGGACACGACCTTCAGGCAGGCCCTGACGCGTTCGACGTCGAGATCGATCGGCTTCTCGCAGAAGATCGCCTTGCCGGCACGGGCGAAGCGCTCGATCAGATCGGCATGGGTGTCCGTGGGCGTGCAGATCACGACGGCGTCGATGTCGTTGGCCCCTTCGATCTCGCCGATCGTGCGGACTTCGCATCCATAGGCGCCGGCGATCGCTTCCGCCGCGGCCGGAAAAGCATCCGCGACAGCGACGAGGCGCGCATCGGTATTGCCGCTGACGGCTTTCGCATGAACCTTGCCGATACGCCCGGCGCCCAGAAGACCAAATCTCACTGTCATCACTATCGTCCTTGAATTCCGGTGCGCGACCGGGTTGGCGCACGATGATTGACGCTCATCGCGCAAAGGCGTCGCGGGGCACCCGCAAGAGAGGAACTGGAATGAAACGGCCAATTATTGCATATGCGGAATATTTATTCCAATTCGCTTGGCGCCGTCAAGTATCAACGCCGACAGCGGCTGCAGGATTTTATCGCCGGGTCGGTTACGAACCGGGGAATATCTGGAGCTGGGGGGCCGCTGCCCATGCGTTCCGGAAAGCGACCAATGATCGGCCGTGGCCGACCGCATCGAACCGAAAAGATGGACTTGCTACCTAATTGCAGAAATATGCAGTAGATGGACTTGGCATTAAGTCTACCCAGAGGAATCAGGATGATCAAATTTATCGATCCGGATCACCCCTTCTATCGTCCCTTGTGGATCCGGCTGCTGATCATCGTGTTCTGCGCGGTTTGGACGGCGGTGGAATTCTACGGCGGGCAGATGATGTGGGGGACGATCTTTCTCGTGGTGACCGCCTATGCGGGCGCGTCCCTTCTCGTCTTTTACCGGCCGAAGGAGGAGGACCGGAACAAGGGCGAGACGACCGACGGGACGACTGACGGCACGAAGTGACGCTTATCTCGCCGTCCTCGGCTTGTCGATCCGCCCCAAAGCCTCGTCGATGAGCATGTTGGCGAGCTTCATGCGCAAGGTCGCATTGAGCCGCGCTTCGGCTGGCAACCTGTCGGGATGATTCGCGGCGGCGAACCGCCTTCGCTTGGCTGCGAGCGTCAGCGCGGTTTCCGCTTCCCCGAGCGCCAGTTCCGAGGCGACCTCCGCGAGGCCGGTGCGGTTCAGATAGTCGGGCATAGCAAACGGCTCCGGGGTCTCATCCGCAGTCAGTTCGCAATAGGCTTGCTGCACCGTAGTGTGGAATGCCCAAGTTTGGGTCGCGGTTTCGGCAATGAAGCCCGGCGCCGCTGCGATGCCCCTCCATTCATCCCCTGCCTCATCCGACAGCTCTTCGTCCTGCTCGGCCTTGAGGCGCTCGAGCACCGAGTGGAACACCGACATACCGAACATCAAGTCTCTCCGGGCAGGCACTTGGTCTTTAGTTCTGTAAGGCACTCAATCGTCATCCTCGGGCTTCTCGATCGTCATCCTCGGGCTTCTCAATCGTCATCCTCGGGCTTGACCGGTCAAGCCCGAGGATGACGTTTGCAGAGAAGCTCGGCGTGCATCACACCCTGCTTTGCTTCAGGATCAGGTCGTAGAGCAGCTTTGCGCTCGGGGGAAGGGCCCGGCCTTCGGCGGTGATCAGCCCATAGGGCTTGATGCGGATCGGAAATTCGGTCGGCAAAATCCGGATCTCGCCGGCTTCGGTGCCGTTGCCCGCGACCAGCTTGGCGACGTCGAGCGCAACGGGAGCGATCGCATTGGTGTTGCGAACGATCGACAGCGTCAGGATGATCGACGAGGTGTTGATGACGGTTGCCGGAAGCCGAACGCCGGCGGAACCGAAACTGTCCTCGACGGCGCGTCGAAGCAGCGTACCGGGCGGCTGGAAGACCCAGTCATAGCCGGGGAGGTCGTCGGCACTGGCTGACGTCTTGTCGAGCAGCGGATGGCCCTCCCGGACAATGAGGCAGACGTCCTCGAAACCGATTTCGACCAGGTTGAACAGCCGCGGATTGAGGTCGTCGGGGATTCGCCCAACGATGAAGTCGTGCCGCGCCGCCAGAAGCTCGCGCGTCAGCACGTTGCTGTTGTCGATCTGCACGTTGATCTCGATGCCGGGATAGGCCGTCGACACCTGCCGGATCGCCGGCACCGCGAGATTGAGTGCCGGGCCGGTGACCGAGCCGAGGGAGACCGATCCGCCGCTTCCGGTCTTGAGCTCGTTGATCTCGCGCGCGGCCTCGCGCAGCTCCAGGAAAATGGTACGGGCCCGGCGCGCCAGGGCCTCGCCGTAGCGGGTCAGGTCGACGCCGCGCGCCACCCGCTCGCAAATCGGCGCCTTAACGATCGCCTCGATCTCGGCGAGCATGCGCGAGGCTGCCGGCTGCGAGATGCCGAGCGCATCGGCGGCTGCGCTGATGCGCCGGTGGTCGTCGATCGCTAGAATGAGCCGCAAGTGGTTGATCTTCAATCCGGAGCGGAAGAGCCCGGTTTCCAGCAGTTCCCCCGTCAGCCCGGCTGCATTCGGCTTGCCATCGAGCATTCCATTCGGTTCCGTTTTCAAGAGTTTCAAAAATCACACTCTTTCAGAGTGGTATATCAATTTTGATATGCATGCAAAGCGATATTGTATTTGACAGTTATGGCAATTGATTCCAGTTTCCCAGCATATGCGCCAGCGCATGCGGGAGTATGATAAGACGGGGAGGGCTTCCTTCATCTTGAACCACCGCCGGGGGTCACGCTCCGCGACGGTGGTCGCTGCGCATAGACGGTGGCCCTGTGCCTGCCGGTTCAACACTCAGGGAGAGATCTGATGAAATTCTTTACTTCGCTTCTCGCAGCTGCGGCGATGACGGTCGCCGGTTTCGCTGCGCCGGCAGTTGCCCAGGATAAGGGCATGGTCGGCATCTCCATGCCAACCAAGACGTCGACGCGCTGGATTTCCGACGGCGAAACCATGGAGAAGCTGTTCAAGGAGGCCGGCTATACGCCGGACCTGCAATTCGCCGACGACGACATTCCGAACCAGCTGGCGCAGATCGAGAACATGGTGACCAAGGGCGCGAAGGTCCTCGTCATCGGCGCCATCGACGGCACCACGCTCTCCGACATTCTGCAGAAGGCCGCCGATGCCGGCGTCAAGGTCATCGCCTATGACCGCCTGATCCGCGATTCCGGCAATGTCGACTACTACGCCACTTTCGACAACTTCCAGGTCGGCGTGCTGCAGGCCACCTCGCTCGTCGAGGGCCTGAAGCTCGACGGCGCCACCGAGCCGAAGAACATCGAACTTTTCGGTGGTTCGCCGGACGACAACAACGCCTTCTTCTTCTACGACGGCGCGATGTCGGTGCTGCAGCCTCTGATCGACAGCGGCAAGCTCGTCGTCAAGTCCGGCCAGATGGGCATGGACCAGGTCGGCACATTGCGCTGGGACGGCGCCGTAGCTCAGGCCCGCATGGAAAACCTCCTGTCGTCCGCCTATACCGATGCGAAGGTCGATGGCGTTCTGTCTCCCTATGACGGACTGTCGATCGGCATCATCTCGGCTCTGAAAGGCGTAGGCTACGGCTCCGGCGACATGCCGATGCCGATCGTTACCGGTCAGGACGCCGAACTGCCGTCGGTCAAGTCCATCCTCGCAGGCGAACAGTACTCCACGGTCTTCAAGGACACCCGTGAACTCGCAAAGGTCACCGTCAACATGGTCAATGCGATCATGGATGGCAAGGAGCCGGAAGTTAACGACACGAAGACCTACGAAAACGGCGTCAAGGTCGTTCCGTCCTACCTGCTGAAGCCCGTTTCCGTAGACAAGTCCAACGCCAAGGACGTTCTCGTCGGTTCCGGCTACTACACGGAAGATCAGCTCAACAACTGATGCGGCGAACCGGGAGGGTGCGCGAGATGCTCGCGCACCCTCTTAACTCAGGCGGCATGCGTCTCCTTGCAATGTCGCTGTAGCACTTTGGCCCGTCGCGTGGTTTTATTTCGGATCGGGGCCGGTCGATAGAACCGTGCAGCACGGGAGAGCGCCTGCAGTCTCTCTGACTGCAGCTGGAATGGCTGAGTATGGACAATATCATTCTTGAAATGCGGGGCATTACGAAGACGTTTCCGGGCGTCAAGGCCCTGGACAATGTCTCGTTCAAGGTTCGCGAAGGCGAAATCCACGCGCTTGTCGGGGAAAATGGTGCCGGCAAGTCGACCTTGATGAAGGTGCTGAGCGGCGTCTATCCGGCCGGCACCTATGAGGGCGAGATCCGTTACGACGGTGAACTCCGTCAGTTCAGCACGATCTCGGACAGCGAAGAACTCGGCATCATCATCATCCATCAGGAGCTGGCGCTGGTGCCGCTGCTGTCGATCGCCGAGAACATCTTTCTCGGCAACGAGGTGGCCGACAAGGGCGTGATCCATTGGCCCCAGACCTTCGCCCGCACGCAGGAGTTGCTTAAGAAAGTGGGTCTGAACGAGTCCCCGGCGACGTTGATCACCGATATCGGCGTCGGCAAGCAGCAGCTGGTGGAGATTGCCAAGGCGCTTTCCAAGAAAGTCCGGCTGCTGATCCTCGATGAGCCGACTGCATCCCTCAATGAGAACGACTCCGACGCGCTGTTGAAGCTGCTCATGGAGTTCCGCAGCCAGGGCATGACGTCGATCATCATTTCTCACAAGCTCAACGAGATTAAGAAGGTTGCCGACCAGATCACCATCCTGCGCGATGGCGGAACGGTAGAGACGCTCGACTGTCACAAGGAGGACGTCAGCGAGGACCGGATCATCAACGGCATGGTCGGCCGGGCAATGGAAGACCGCTATCCGCCGCGCGAGCCGAAGATCGGCGACACGCTGCTCGAGGTGAAGAACTGGAACGTCTACCATCAGCAGCACCGCGACCGGCAATTTCTGCATGACGTAAGCTTCAAGGTGCGGGCCGGCGAGGTCGTCGGCATCGCCGGACTAATGGGCGCCGGCCGCACGGAGACGGCGATGAGCCTCTTCGGCAAGTCCTGGGGCCACAAGATCACCGGCGAGGTGACGATGCATGGCCGGCCGGTGGACGTGAGCACGATTCCGAAGGCTATCAAGGCCGGTCTTGCCTATGTGACCGAGGACCGCAAACAGCTCGGTCTCGTGCTGATCAACAACATCATGCAGAACACGACCCTCGCCAACCTGCATGCGGTCGCATCGAACGGCGTCATCGACGAGCGCAAGGAACGGAAGGTCGCCGCCGAGTATCGCTCGAAGCTCCGCATCCGTTCCCATTCGATCTATCAGGAGACGGTCAACCTCTCCGGCGGCAACCAGCAGAAGGTCGTGCTGTCGAAGTGGCTGTTCACCAATCCCGAAGTCCTCATACTCGACGAACCGACGCGCGGTATCGACATCGGCGCGAAGTATGAGATCTACACCATCATCAACCAGCTCGCGGCCGAGGGCAAAGGCATTCTGATGATCTCGTCGGAGATGCCGGAGCTGCTCGGAACCTGCGATCGCATCTATGTCATGAACGAGGGGCGCATGGTGGCGGAGCTTTCCAAGGAGGAAGCGAGCCAGGAATCGATCATGCGCGCCATCATGCGTTCAGGGGAGAAACAGTAATGGTCGCCGATACGAGCACCCAAACCACCAAACCGTCGATCGGTGACTACCTCAGGAACAACATTCGCGAATACGGCCTGCTGGTCGCGCTCGTCATCATCATGCTGTTCTTCCAGTTCGTCACCAACGGCGTTCTCTTCAGGCCGGTCAACATCACCAACCTGGTGCTGCAGAACTCGTTCATCGTCATAATGGCGCTGGGCATGCTGTTGATCATCGTCGCCGGGCACATCGATCTGTCGGTAGGCTCCATCGTCGCCTTCATCGGCGCGATTTCGGCGATTATGCTCGTCAAATGGGGCCTGCCCGCCTTGGTGGTCATTCCCGTCTGCCTGGTCGTCGGAGGAATTTTGGGAGCTGCGCAGGGCTACTGGGTCGCCTACCAGAAAATCCCGGCCTTCATCGTCACGCTCGCCGGCATGCTGGTGTTCCGCGGAATGACCTATGTGGTCCTCGGCGGGCGTCCGATCGGACCGTTCCCGAAAGACTTCCAGCTTCTTTCGACGGGTTTCGTTCCCGATTTTCTCTACTTCCTCAATCCGAGCCCGGACACGATCAAGAACATGGTCGCGCTGGTCGCCGTGCTTGCCCTCGTCGGCTATGCGATATTTGCGGGCCTTCGCAACCGCAGGATCAACGAGCAACACGGCACGGAGAACGAGCCGTTCGTCTTCTTCGCGATCCAGATGGCAGTCATCAGCCTGGTGGCCCTGTTCCTCGGCTTCCAGCTTTCCACCTATCGCGGCCTGCCCAACGTCCTGGTCGTCATGGGCGTGCTGATCGCCGCCTACACCTTCGTCACCACCCGATCGACGCTCGGTCGTCGGATCTATGCGATGGGCGGCAACGAGAAGGCAACCAAACTCTCCGGCATCAACACCGAACGTTTGACCTTCTACGCTTTCGTGAACATGGGCGCGCTGGCGGCGCTCGCCGGCATGATCATCACCGCGCGCCTGAACTCGGCCACTCCGAAAGCCGGAGTCGGCTTCGAGCTCGACGTCATCGCAGCCTGTTTCATCGGCGGCGCATCGGCGTCGGGCGGCGTCGGCAAGATCACCGGCGCAGTGATCGGCGCGTTCATCATGGGCGTCATGAACAACGGCATGTCGATCATGGGCATCGGCATCGACTACCAGCAATTGATCAAGGGGCTCGTGCTGCTCGCAGCCGTGTTCTTCGACGTCTACAACAAGAACAAGGGCAAGGGCTGATCGGCGTCCGGTCAGCGCCCGATGATCGCAACATAAAACGCGGCATGGTCGCCGTAACTGGGTGGCGTGAGCCACTCTCGAGGCGAAGCGTTGCCTTTCCGGAAGGGAAGGCAAGGTGGGGCCAACTTATCAGGAAGGACAGAACGTGCTGATTTCTCAGGTCAGGAAAGAAGACGGTTCGGTTATCGTCGCCGTGCGGGCCCCGGGCGAAACGGCCCGTGCCGTCGAGGGAGCGGAGAGCGTCTATGCTCTGGCGATGGAAGCGGCCAACAGCGGCAGGAGTCTCAGGGATGTCGTCGACGCCAAGGGCCTTGGCGAAGCGGTCGATCTCGAAGAGGCCTATTCCCAGGGGCGGCTGCTTTCGCCGATCACCCATCCCGATCCCGCCCATCTGCATCTGACGGGGACGGGGCTCACGCATCTCGGTTCTGCCGCAACGCGCGACGCGATGCACAAGAAGGCGACGGAAGCCGCCGAGGAAACGCTGACGGACTCGATGAAGATGTTCCGCATGGGGCTCGAGGGCGGCAAGCCGAAGTCCGGCGAGAAAGGCGTGCAGCCGGAATGGTTCTACAAGGGCAACGGCACCACGGCGGTGGCGCCGGGCGAGCCGCTCGTGTCTCCGTCCTTCGCGGAGGATGGCGGCGAGGAACCCGAAATGGCCGGCATCTATGTGATCTCCGACAAGGGCGTCCCGTTCCGGCTCGGTTTTGCGGTTGCCAACGAGTTCTCCGATCACAAGACCGAGCGGGTCAATTATCTGTGGCTCGCCCATTCGAAGCTCAGGCAGGCGAGCTTCGGGCCGGAGATCCGCATCGGCGCGGCTCCCGACGATATTCGCGGCGCATCGCGCATCCTGAGGGGCGGCAAGGTGCTGTGGGAGAAGCCCTTCCTTTCCGGTGAGGCGAACATGTCGCACAGTTTCGCCAATCTCGAATATCACCATTTCAAGTACGGCCTCTTCCGCGCGCCGGGCGACGTGCATGTCCATATGTTCGGCACGGCGACGCTCTCTTTCGGCGATGGCATCCGCACCGAGGAGGGAGACGTATTCGAGATCGAAGCCAGGGAATTCGGCCTGCCCCTGCGCAATCCGCTGGCGATCGCGGCAGAAGAAGAAGTCGCTGTCCATCAGCTCTGACATATCTGCAACGGCAGGCTCGAGGCCGTGACCCGCGGCCGCTTGCGCAAGAAGACAAGGAGGCTGAAGCCCATGACACTTCACCAGAACCTGATCGCCGGCGAATGGGTCGGCGGAGATGGCGTTGCGAACATCAATCCGTCGAACACCAATGATGTCGTCGGAGAATATGCCCGCGCGAGCGCCGAAGACGCGAAAGCCGCGATCGCGGCCGCCAAGGCCGCCTTTCCTGCATGGTCGCGCTCCGGCATTCTCGAGCGCCATGCGATCCTGAAGAAGACCGCCGACGAGATCCTCGCCCGCAAGGACGAGCTGGGACGCCTCCTCTCGCGCGAGGAAGGCAAGACGCTCGCAGAGGGTATCGGCGAGACGGTCCGCGCCGGCCAGATCTTCGAATTCTTTGCCGGCGAGACCTTGCGTCTTGGCGGTGAGGTCGTCCCGTCGGTAAGGCCGGGGATCGGCGTCGAGATTACGCGCGACCCGGTCGGCGTCGTCGGCATCATCACGCCATGGAACTTTCCGATCGCCATTCCCGCCTGGAAGATCGCCCCGGCGCTCTGCTACGGCAACACCGTCGTCTTCAAGCCGGCCGAGCTGGTTCCGGGCTGTTCGTGGGCGATCGTCGACATCCTCCACCGCGCGGGCCTGCCGAAGGGCGTGTTGAACCTCGTCATGGGCAAGGGTTCGGTTGTCGGCCAGGCGATGCTCGACAGCCCGGATGTCCAGGCGATCACCTTCACCGGCTCGACCGCGACCGGAAAGCGCGTCGCAGTCGCTTCGGTCGAGCACAACCGCAAGTATCAGCTTGAGATGGGCGGCAAGAACCCGTTCGTCGTGCTCGACGATGCCGATCTTTCCGTCGCTGTCGAAGCGGCGGTCAATTCCGCCTTCTTCTCGACGGGGCAGCGCTGCACCGCCTCCTCGCGGATCATCGTCACCGAGGGGATCCACGACCGGTTCGTTGCGGCCATGGCCGAGCGGATTAAGGGCCTCGTCGTCGACGACGCGCTGAAGGCCGGCACCCATATCGGTCCGGTGGTCGATCAGAGCCAGCTCAATCAGGACACCGACTATATCGCCATCGGCAAAAAGGAAGGCGCCAAGCTCGCCTTCGGCGGCGAACTGATCTCGCGCGACACGCCCGGCTTCTATCTGCAGCCGGCGCTCTTCACCGAGGCAACAAACGAGATGCGTATCTCCCGCGAGGAGATCTTCGGACCTGTCGCGGCCGTCATTCGGGTCAAGGATTACGACGAGGCGCTCGCCGTCGCCAACGACACGCCGTTCGGCCTGTCTTCGGGGATCGCCACCACCAGCTTGAAGCATGCGACGCATTTCAAGCGCAATGCCGAGGCCGGCATGGTGATGGTCAACCTGCCGACGGCCGGCGTCGATTTCCACGTGCCGTTCGGCGGACGCAAAGCCTCCTCCTACGGCCCGCGTGAACAGGGCAAATACGCCGCAGAGTTCTACACCAACGTCAAGACAGCCTACACGCTTGCCTGAAGAAACAGGGCGTAAAGCGGCGTGTCCAGCCCGCGCAGGGCCTTAAGGAAGGAAGAAATGAAGAAGAAAGCTGAGTGGCCGCGCAAGCTGCGTTCGCAGGAATGGTTCGGCGGAACTGGCAAGAATGCCATCATGCATCGCTCCTGGATGAAGAACCAGGGGCTACCCGCCGACACTTTCGATGGGCGGCCGATCATCGGTATCTGCAACACCTGGTCGGAGCTTACCCCCTGCAATGCGCATCTGCGCGACCTCGCCGAGCGCGTGAAGCGCGGGGTCTACGAGGCGGGGGGCTTCCCGGTGGAATTCCCGGTCTTCTCGACCGGTGAAAGCACGCTCCGCCCGACGGCGATGATGTTCCGCAATCTTGCGGCGATGGATGTCGAGGAATCGATCCGCGGCAATCCGGTCGACGGGGTCGTGCTGCTCGGCGGCTGCGACAAGACCACACCCAGCCTCCTGATGGGCGCGGCAAGCGTCGACATTCCGGCGATCGTCGTCTCCGGCGGCCCCATGCTCAACGGAAAATGGCGCGGCAAGGATGTCGGTTCGGGCACCGCGATCTGGCAGTTCTCGGAAATGGTCAAATCCGGCGAGATGTCGCTGGAGGAGTTCATGGACGCCGAACAGGGCATGGCCCGGTCGGCTGGAAGCTGTATGACCATGGGGACGGCCTCGACGATGGCGTCGATGGCCGAAGCGCTCGGCATGACGCTTTCCGGCAATGCTGCCATTCCCGCAGTGGATGCGCGCCGCCGGGTGATTTCGCAGCTTACCGGCCGCCGCATCGTCGAGATGGTCAAGGAGGACCTGAAGCCCTCCGACATCCTGACCAAGGCGGCTTTCGAAAACGCCATCCGCGTCAACGGCGCCGTCGGCGGATCGACCAATGCGGTACTGCATCTTCTCGCGCTCGCAGGCCGTGTCGGCATCGATCTTTCGCTCGATGATTGGGACAGGCTCGGCCGTGACGTGCCGACCATCGTCAACCTGCAGCCGTCCGGCAAATATCTGATGGAGGAGTTCTATTATGCCGGCGGCCTGCCGGTGGTGATCAAGGCGGTCGCGGAGATGGGGCTGCTGCACAACGACGCCATCACCGTCAGCGGTGACACGATCTGGAACGACGTCAAGGGCGTGGTCAACTACAACGAGGACGTGATCCTGCCGCGGGAAAGGGCGCTGACGAAGTCCGGCGGCATCGCCGTTCTGCGCGGCAATCTGGCGCCGCGCGGTGCCGTCCTGAAGCCCTCGGCCGCCTCGCCGCACCTGATGCAGCACAAGGGCCGTGCGGTCGTCTTCGAGAGCATCGAGGACTATCACGCGCGCATCAACCGCGAAGATCTCGACATCGACGAGACCTGCATCATGGTGCTGAAATACTGCGGCCCCAAAGGCTATCCCGGCATGGCCGAGGTCGGCAATATGGGCCTGCCGCCCAAGGTCCTGAAGAAGGGCATCACCGACATGATCCGCATTTCGGACGCACGCATGTCGGGTACGGCCTACGGCACCGTCATTCTTCACACTGCGCCGGAAGCCGCCGAGGGCGGACCCCTGGCGCTCGTCGAGAATGGCGACCTGATCGAGGTCGATATCCCGAACCGCACGCTGCATCTCCATGTTTCCGACGAGGAACTGGCACGCCGCCGCGCGGCCTGGGTGTCGCCCGTCATGCCGCTCAACGGCGGCTATGGCGGCCTCTACATCAAGACCGTCATGCAGGCCGACACCGGCGCCGATCTGGACTTCCTCGTCGGCCCGCGTGGCGATCGCATCCCGATGGACCGCGACAGCCACTGATGCCGTAATCCGCGGGCGGAGCGTTCGGGTACGAACCTCCGCCGGAGCGCCGTTTCGGGGCGGGGCGGTCGCATACCGTGCCGCCTCGAAAAGTTGTATTCCTTCCGCCTTTTCGTGAAACTTATTCGCGTGTTCGGAATTATCCTCAATCGGGCAATCGCATCCGTCGCAAGGAGGAAGTGAACATGCGGAAGAACGCCCTCGTTTTGTCTGTCGGTCTCATGACGAGTCTGGCCTTTACTCCCAGCTTTGCCCAAAGCCTCGGAGGCAATGGTGGCCTGAACGTTGGAGTGTCGCTCGGAGGTTCGAGCGGCGTCAGTACCAATGTCGGTGCATCGCTTGGCGGATCCAGGGGTATCAGCGCAGACGTCGATGCATCCGTCGGAGGATCGCGCGGGGTCAACACTTCGGCTACTGCATCCGTCGGCGGCAGCCGCGGCGTCAACGCCAATGCCACCGCGAGTGCGGGCGGCAGTCGCGGCCTCAACAGCACGCTCAGCGCAAATGTCGGCGGCGGCAACGGCATCGACGCCGATGCAGACGTCTCGCTTGGCGGCAGCCGCGGTCTGAACGCCAACGTAAGTGCGAATGCCGGCGGCGGAAGCGGTGTCGGTTTGGACGTGGGCATCGGGCTTGGCGGCGGCAGTTCGGGCGGCGGAGGTGGACCCGGCAATGGCGGAGGTGGACCTGGCAACGGCGGCGGCGCGGGCGGAATCGGCGGCCCCGGCCAAGCTCCGATCGCAGCTTTCAACGCCATGTCCCCCAACGAGCGGCGCACGGTATTGAAGCGCTGCCGCGATGTCGTCAATGGCGGCTACGACCGGGGACTGGTCGCTCTTTGCCGTCTGTTGCAGTCTACCGCATCACGATAGGGCTGCTGGCCCAGTTTGCCCTCGCCTCGGGTTAACCCGGAGGACCGGATCTGGTTCTCTCCCGCTCCGGACGTGTTCTGACGGGGCAGGAGGGGACTGAACCGTTGCAGTCTGCGTCCTGCGCGCCGCGCAGCGAGAAGGTGCCGGCAGGCGGATGAGGGCGGCGTTTTAAAGCGTTGAAAACACTCTCTGTTTCATTGGAACTGCTGACTCTGACGCTGCCCTTGTTCCTCGACCGTCACGGCCACTTTCAGCGTCTCGGTGCCGATGCCGTGCACCAGCCCCGAGACCGGCGCCGCATCGCGGTAACATAGTCCCGAGCCGATGCGCACATATCGGTCGTCCGGGCAGACCCTGTTGGCGGGATCGAATCCCACCCAGCCGAGGCCTGCGATATGCACGTCGGCCCAGGCGTGGCTCGCGGTCCCGTTCGGCTGACCTTCCGACATGAGATAGCCGGAGACGTAGCGTGCGGGCAGGCCGAGTATGCGCGCGGCTGAGATCAGGATATGGGCATGGTCCTGGCATACGCCCTTGCCCCGCTCCAATGCCTCCTCGGCGGCGGTTCCGACCTGCGTCTCACCCGGTTCGTAGCGCACAGTGTCGTGAATGAGGGCCATCAGCGCGTGCATGCGCTCGAGTTCCGTGGCGCCTCCGGCGGCTTTCGCGAGCTCGCGGATACGCTTGCCCGGCTTGGTGAGCGGGGTTTCCCGGGCGTAGAGCCACAGCGGTACATAGGACTGGTGCGCGCCGAACACGCCGGCCCGATCTTCCGTTTCGACTTCGCCTTTCGCCTCTATGCGAAGGATCGTCCGGTCGGCGTCGACGCTGACGAGATGCGTGCGGTTGCCGAACTGGTCGTCATAGCTGACTTCGATGGCGGCTCCGTCCACAAGCGTCTTCCAGTTCAGGACGGTCTGGCCGGGCAGATTGACTGGCGTGAGGCGCAGGCGCTGCAGCGCGTATTGTACCGGTTGGTCGTAATGATACTCGGTCGTGTGGCTGATCTTCAGATACATCTCGGCCCCCTGCTCATTGATAGAACCGGTAGCCGTCGGAGATTTCCCGGCCGAGGCGGTTGTTCTGGCTGATGAACTCCTCGAGATATTGGTGCAGCCCCTGATCCATGATGTCCGCGATCGACCGGCTGCGCAGCAATCCGAGCGTCCCCTCGGCAGTCTCGTGGGCCGCGTGCCGCTCGCCGTATTCGCGCGCGAGGTAACCGAGATTGGAGACGAGCTTGTCGTAGCAGTAGGCGAGCGAGCGCGGCATGCGGCCATTTGCGATCAGGAAGTCGGCGATATTTGCCGGCCTGAGCTCGGCATCATAGACCCAGCCATAGGAGCGGTGTGCGGAAACCGAACGCAGGATCGATTCCCATTGGACATTGTCCATGGACGATCCGACTGCGGAGACCGCCGGCAGAAGCACGTAATATTTGACGTCGAGGATACGGGCGGTGTTGTCCGCCCTCTCGATGAACGTGCCTATGCGCGAGAAGTTGAAGATCTCGTTCCTGAGCATCGTGCCGTGAAAAGCGCCCCGGATAAGCCCGGCCCGCCGCTTGATCGTGTCGATGATCTCCGGCAGGTCGGTGGTCCTCGCCCTCCTGGCGAGAATCCCCTTCATCTCGATCCAGCATTCGTTGACCGCTTCCCAGGTCTCGCGCGTGAGTGCCGTACGGACCATGCGGGCATTGTTGCGGCCCGCCTCGATGCAGGACAGGACGCTGGACGGGTTGGCGCGATCGCGCAGCAGGAAATCGATCGCGTCGCCGCTCGTCAGATCTTCGTGGACCTGATCATAGAGTTCGCGCACGCCCGCGCTTTGCAGCACGCCGTCCCAGTCGTCCTCGGTTGCCTCGCTGCGCGTGAGCGACATGCGCAATCCGGCATCGATGAGCCTGGCGCTGTTTTCCGCGCGCTCGATGTAGCGGAACATCCAGTAGAGGCCGTTTGCAGTTCTTCCCAGCATTGCCTCAGTCCTCCAGCACCCAGGTATCCTTGGTCCCGCCGCCCTGGCTCGAATTCACGACCAGCGATCCTTCCTTCAGCGCGACGCGGGTCAGGCCGCCCGGAATGATCTGAACCTTGTCGGAGACAAGCACGTAGGGACGCAGATCGACGTGGCGCGGCGCAATCCCCTTGTTGACCATGATGGGCACCGTCGAGAGCGACAATGTCGGCTGGGCGATGTAGTTGCGGGGGCGAGATTTGAGCTTTTCGGCGAAGGCGGCACATTCCTTTCTGGTCGCGGTCGGGCCGACGAGCATGCCATAGCCGCCGGAGCCGTGAACCTCCTTGACGACGAGCTCTTCGAGATGCTCGAGCACATATTTGAGACTATCCGGCTCCGAGCAGCGCCAGGTCGGGACGTTCTCGAGCAGAGGCTTTCGGCCGGTATAGAATTCGACGATTTCCGGCATGTAGGAATAGATGGCCTTGTCGTCGGAAATGCCGGTGCCGGGGGCATTGGCGATAGTGATGTTGCCGGCGCGATAGACGTCCATGATGCCCGGTATGCCGAGGGCGGAATCCGGCCGGAAGGTGAGGGGATCGAGGAAATCGTCGTCGACGCGCCGATAAAGAACGTCGATCGCCTCGTAGCCGCGCGTCGTGCGCATCTTCACCTTGCCGTCGATGACGCGCAGATCCGAGCCTTCCACCAGCTCGACGCCCATCATATCCGCAAGGAACGCGTGCTCGTAGAATGCGGAGTTGTAGATCCCGGGGGTCAGGACGGCGACGCGCGGCTTGCCGTCGCAACGGGCCGGAGCGAGCGATGAAAGGCTCTGGCGCAGCAGATAGGGATAGTTCTCCACCGGCCGCACGCGGTTCTGGTGGAAAAGCTCCGGGAACATCTGCATCATGGTTTCCCGGTTTTCCAGCATATAGCTGACACCGGAGGGTGTGCGGGCATTGTCCTCCAGCACATAAAACTGGTCTTCGCCGGTACGCACGATGTCGGTCCCGACGATGTGGGTGTAGACGCCGCCCGGCGGCCGGAAGCCGATCATCTGCGGCAGAAAGGCGTCGTTCTTCTCGATCAGTTCGCGCGGGATGCGCCCGGCGCGAATGATCTCCTGCTTATGGTAGATGTCGTCGAGAAAGGCATTGAGCGCGACCACCCGCTGCTCGATGCCCTGCGCGAGCCGGCGCCATTCACGGCCAGAAATAATGCGGGGAATGAGATCGAAGGGGATGAGCTTTTCCGAGGAATCCGCGTGTCCGTAGACTGCGAAGGTGATGCCCGTCTTACGGAAAATCTTTTCGGCTTCCTTTGATTTCGCTATGAGCCGGTTTCTGTCCTGACTGGCATACCATTGGTGATAGGTCGAATATGGCTGGCGCGGGCTGCTGTCCGCATTGATCATTTCGTCAAATGCCAAAGGCGTGGTCCCCTTATTTTCGGCCATTTGAATACAACGCAGAGTGCAATGCAAGAAGCGTGCACATTTGCCGTGGAAGAATTTGACGGGCGACTGGATGCGGCCGTTTGCGGCATCGTCAGGCCAGGGGTCGCGCGAGCGGCATGCGAACCGGACCGGTGCCTGCGCAACAAAAAGCCAGATGCTCAAATTTTAAGCGCAGAGTTCAGGCGGCCCTGGCAGGCTGAGGAGCGACGGTTCCGATTCGCTGATGCTATCCATCAGAAAAATTCCTTTGACCTCAGGCGGTACCCGCTCTATCGCGGCTGCGGTGATCCCGCACGGACCGCCGTGAAACCGTTCGCTCAGGAAACACATCATGCTCGCCCGCTTGGCCCCGGCCATCTTCGTGCTGCTCTGGTCGACAGGTTGGGTCGTTGCGAAATATGCGGCCATCTTCGCCGATCCGCTGACTTTCCTGGCGCTTCGCTACGGCTTCGCCATTCTGCTCTTCATCGGCTTCTGTCTCCTGAGCGGCGCGCGCTGGCCGCGCTCTCCGACGGCGATCGGCCATGCGATCGTGTCCGGCATCTTTCTCCACGGCCTCTATCTCGGCGCCGTGTGGTGGGCGATCGGGCAGGGTGTGCCCGCGGCAATCTCCGGCATCATTGCCGGCCTGCAGCCGCTGATGACGGCTGCGGCAGCGCCCTGGCTGATCGGCGAGAAACTGAGCGGGCAGCAGAGGCTGGGTCTCGTCCTCGGCTTTTGCGGCATCGCGCTTGCGGTTGCGCCGAAGATGCTGGCGATCGACACGGACGCAACGCCGATCCACCTGCTGCCGCTGGCCGTCAACGTGCTCGGCATGGCCGCCGTCACCTACGGTACGCTCTATCAGAAACGGTATCTGCAGACTGGCGACATCCGGTCGATTGCGGCGCTGCAATATGTTGGCGCGCTCCTCGTCACCATACCCCTGGCGCTCCTGCTGGAGGACCTGCGTGTCTCCTGGAGTCTCGAGCTCGCCGCGGCGCTTGCCTGGTCGGTGCTGGGCCTCTCGATGGGAGCGATCGCGCTCCTGCTCTATCTCATTCGCCGCGGGCAGGTTTCCCGCGCGGCATCGCTCATCTACCTGGTGCCGCCGCTCGCCGCCGGCGAGGCGGCGCTGTTCTTCGGAGAAGCGCTGACCTGGCCGATGATCATCGGCACCGTAGTTGCCGTGGCAGGGGTCTATCTCACCAACCGCAAGGTCGCCGGAACAGCCGCGAGTGACCGCACGAAGGAAGTGCCGGCGGTCTGACGAGCTGTATGACGGGGGCACTCAGCAGCGAACGGTCGCACCGTCCGGTGTCCTCGATCGCAACTTTCCGTGACCGGCTTCCATTGGGCGCCGACCTGTGCCAGCCTATGCGCATGTCCGCTCTCGCCGCGCTTCGGCGCTTCCTGTGTCTGCTTGCCTTGCTCGGTGTCGTCGTCGCCCCCGTGAGCGTCGGCACGTCCACGAGCGCGATGGCCGCGTCGGACATGCGCATGGAAGCCATGGCAAGCATGGATGTCTCCGAGGACATGTCCTGCTGCCCGCAGCAGCAACTGCCCCGGAAGAACGACTGTGGAAGCCCATGTCCTCTGGGCCTGATCTGCGCTGGCAGCGTCCTTGCACACGCGGACCGGGCCGAAGGCTGGGGCGTCCACCGCGACGCGCGCGGCGCTTCACACACGCTCCTGCACGACAGCGAACTTTCCTCGGCCACTATCGATCCCCCGGCGCGGCCTCCCAAAGCCTGAATCTCACTCTTCGAATCGCCGGAAATGCTCCGCCCGACCGCGGCGGGGCGTCCGACCATGGACGTTTTCAAGGACGCGGCCGACAGGCCCGTCGGGTGAGAGTTTACATGACTGGAATCCATATTATGCCGAAAGCAGGCGGCGCCTGCCTCGCTCTGATGCTGCTTTTAACGAACGCCTATGCCGCCGCTACGGACTACCGGTTCGAGCTCGTCGAGCGCGAGATTGCCGAGGGACCGGAAGCGATCGTCGCGGTCCGCCTCATAGACGAGAGGACGAGAGAGCCGGTTCGCGGCGCGATCATTTTTGCGACCCGGCTCGACATGGCTCCGGAAGGCATGGAGACAATGACTGCCGCCGTCGAGGCCGTGCCTTCGACCGAGCCCGGCGTTTACCGGTTCAAGACGAATCTCGGCATGGAAGGCGGCTGGCGCTTCAGACTGGCGGCCAAGCTCCAAGGGGAGGCCGAAACCGTTCAGGGTGAACTCGTTCTGAAGGCAATCCCGTGAAGACGCTCAAATTCCTGGTTCTGGTCGGCTCCCTCGTCCTGGCAGGCGGAGGAGGCTACGTAGCCGGCACAGGCGGCCTTACGCAACAGTTCTCCCTTGGGGCAACGCCCCGAGTACCGATGCCGTCTGCTGCAGAGCCTGCGGGCGAGATCATCTACTACCGGCACCCGGACGGGGTGCCGGAGTATTCAGCGGCGGCGAAACAAACTGCGGACGGGCGCCCGTTCGTTGCGGTCCGGCAAAGTGAGGACGTCTCCTTCGAGCCGCTGAAGGCTGTCGCCGGGGGTACGGGCGCCGGCGAGCGAAAAATCCTCTACTACCGCAACCCTATGGGGCTGCCGGATACGTCTAAAGTACCGAAAAGAGACTCCATGGGAATGGACTACATTCCCGTTTACGATGGCGAGGAGGCAGACAGCTCGGCCGTGAAGGTGTCCCCGGGCAAACTCCAGCGGACGGGTGTGAAGACGGCGTCGGCCGAGCGTGCCGTCATCGCTCGAAGAATACGCGCGCCCGGCATGATCGCCTTCGATGAGCGGCGCATCCGGATCGTCTCGACGCGGGTGGATGCCTTCATCGAAGATGTCGCGGACATCACGACCGGCGACCGCGTGGAAAAGGGCCAGAACCTCTTCCACTACTATTCGAAGGACGTCGCCAGGGCGGGAGCGGAATACGCCACGGAACTTCGCGGCGGCGTCAAGCCGGGCCTCGAAGTCGGGGGAGCCCTGCAATTGCGCAATCTCGGCGTGCAGGAAGAGACGATCCTTTCGATTGGCAGGGATCGCACGGTCCCGCGGAGCATCGCCTATCGTTCGCCGAGCGACGGCGTCGTCCTGGAACGCAATGCCATTCCGGGCATGATGGCCAAAGCCGGCGACGTCTTGTTCCGCATCGCCGACACCTCCAGCATATGGATCCTGGCCGACATCCCGGAATACGATGCTGCGGCCGTCAGAAAAGGTGATCCTGCGAAGGTCAGCATACGAAACCTTCCGGGCAAGTTCTTCGAGGGCAGCGTCGATCTGATCTATCCCGAGCTTCGCTCGGAGACGCGGACCGCGAAGATCCGGATTGAGCTCCCCAATCCGACGGGGCAGTTCCTCGCCAGCATGTATGCCGAGGTCGAGATTGCTACAGGCAAACCGGAGCACGTCGTGGCGGTCCCGAACAGCGCCGTCATCGACACTGGCAATCGCCAGCTCGTCTTCGTGGACAAGGGCGAGGGCCGCTTCGAGCCGCGCGAGGTTGCGCTCGGGGCACGCGACAGCGACAGGACCGAGATCACGAAGGGGATCGAAGCCGGCGAGAAGGTCGTGATTTCAGCCAACTTCCTGCTCGATGCCGAAAGCAACCTCAACGCGGCGCTGAATGCGCTCGCCTCGGCGGAGGCGCAGCCATGATCGCGAAAGTCATCGCCTGGTCTGCGCGCAATCTCGTGCTCGTCTTCATCGCAGCGGCGCTTTCGATCGCCGCCGGCATCCATTCCCTGCGCACGCTCCCGCTGGATGCGATCCCCGATCTCTCCGACGTGCAGGTCATCGTCTTCACGGACTATCCGGGTCAGGCGCCCCAGGTGGTCGAGGATCAGGTGACATATCCGCTGACGACCTCGATGCTGACCGTTCCCCGTTCGAAGGTCGTCCGCGGTTTCTCCTTCTTCGGCGTCTCCTTCGTCTATGTGATCTTCGAGGACGGCACCGATCCCTACTGGGCGCGCAGCCGCGTCCTTGAATATCTGAACGCGGCCTCCAGCCGGTTGCCGCGAGGAGTATCGCCGAGCCTCGGGCCGGATGCGACGGGGGTCGGCTGGATCTACCAGTATGCCTTGGTCGCAAAGGAGCTCTCGCTTGCGGAACTGCGTTCGCTTCAGGATTGGGTGGTGCGCTTTGCGGCTTCCAAGGCCGATGGTGTCGCCGAAGTCGCGAGCGTTGGAGGCTTCGTAAAGCAGTATTCGGTCGTCGTGGATCCCGTTCGGCTGCGATCGCAGAACGTGACGCTGAGGGAGGTTGCGGACGCAGTTCGTGCCAGCAACCGCGACGCCGGCGGCCGGACGGTGGAAATATCCGAGTTCGAGTTCATGGTGCGGGGCAAGGGCTATCTACAGGGTATCAGGAGTATCGAGAACATCGTCCTGATGACCGAGGCCGGCGTTCCGCTCCGGCTCAGCGACGTGGCCAGGGTGGAGACGGTCCCCGACGAGCGGCGCGGCATCACCGAGTTGAACGGCGAGGGAGAGGTCGCGAGCGGTATCGTGCTTCAACGCGTCGGCGAAAACGCCTTGTCGGTCATCGACAGTGTCAAGAAGAGCCTTGCCGAGATAAAGGCCGGTCTCCCCGAGGGCACGGAGATCGTGGCTGTCTACGATCGCTCCGAACTGATCAATGCCGCCATCGAGACGCTGAAAACGACGTTGGTCGAGGAGTCGATCGTTGTTGCGCTGGTGACGGTCGCCTTCCTGCTTCACGTCCGCAGCGCTCTCGTCGCCATCATCATGCTGCCGGTCGGCATATTGATCGCCTTCATAGCGATGCGCGCGCTCGGGATCGGGGCCAACATCATGAGCCTCGGCGGGATCGCAATTGCCATCGGCGCGATGATCGATGCGGCGATCGTCATGATCGAGAACGCCCACAAGCACCTGGAACGCGCCGCGCCGGAAGAATCCCGCACGGAGGTCCTGATCAAGGCGGCCGGCGAAGTCGGTCCGGCGTTGTTCTTCAGCCTGCTCATCATCACCGTATCCTTCCTGCCGATCTTCACGCTGGAATCGCAGGAAGGCCGCCTTTTTGGACCCCTCGCCTTCACCAAGACCTTCGCGATGGCGGCGGCCGCCCTTCTGTCGGTCACGCTCGTGCCGGCGCTGATGGCCGTGTTCGTGCGGGGCCGGATCGTGCCGGAGCACAGAAATCCTCTCAACCGCTTTCTGATCTGGGCTTACCGGCCGGTGATTTCGGGCGTTCTCGGGGCCAAGACGATAACGATCCTGCTCGCGATAGCGGCGCTGGCGGCAACCGTCTGGCCGGCCCGCCAGATCGGCAGCGAATTCATGCCGGCACTGGACGAGGGTACGCTGATGTACATGCCGACGACGCTGCCCGGCCTGTCCGTGACCAAGGCCGCCGAACTCCTCCAGACGCAAGACCGCATCATCAAGTCTTTCCCTGAGGTCGAGACGGTATTCGGCAAGGCGGGCAGGGCCATGACGGCCACCGATCCCGCGCCGATGGAGATGTTCGAGACCATCATTACCCTGAAACCTAAATCCGAATGGCGACCCGGGATGACCGTCGAAAAGCTGAAACAGGAGATGGATGCCGCGCTGCAGTTTCCCGGCGTTTCCAATGCCTGGACGATGCCGATACGCGCTCGCATCGACATGTTGTCGACCGGCATCCGCACCCCGGTAGGCGTCAAGGTCCACGGCACCGATCTTCGCGAGATGGAGCGGATCGCACGGGACATCGAAACCGTTCTAAAGTCGGTCCCCGGCACATCCAGCGCCTACGCGGAACGGGTCATCGGTGGTTATTACCTCGACATCGTTCCGGACCGGACGGCGCTCGGCCGATACGGCCTGAGCATCGACGACGTACAGCAGGTCATAGGCATGGCGCTCGGGTCGGAAGTCCTGACCTCGACGGTCGAGGGTCGGGAGCGCTACGGCGTGGCCGTGCGCTATCCCCGGGCTTCGCGCAGCGATCCGGAATCGATCGCCAGCGAGGTTCATGTTTCGCTTCCCGGCGGCGGCAGCGTGCCGCTCGGCGAGGTGGCGGAGGTGAAGTTGACCCGCGGCGCAACGGGGATCCGCACCGAGAACGCTCAGCTCTCCGTCTATGTCTTCGTGGACATCGCCGATCGCGATCTCGGCGGCTATGTGGCGGAAGCGAAGGAAGCCGTCGCCGCGAGCGTAGGGCTGCCGGCGGGCTATTCGCTCGCCTGGAGCGGCCAGTACGAATATCTGGAGCGGGCCAAGGCGCGTCTGGCAATCGTCGTGCCGCTGACGCTGGCGCTGATTTTCCTGCTGCTCTACCTTAACTTCAAGGCGCTGACGGAGACGCTGATCGTCATGCTATCGCTGCCATTTGCGCTCGTCGGCGGCATCTGGCTCATGTGGTGGATGGAATTCAACTCTTCGGTTGCGGTCGCGGTGGGCTTCATCGCCCTGGCCGGGGTGGCCGCAGAGACCGGGGTGATCATGCTGATCTATCTCGATCAGGCATTGCGCGAGCGGCGCGGGGCATGCGCGGCCGAGGGGCGTGCCCTGACGCATGCCGATCTGAACGAGGCCATCATGGTGGGGGCGGTCGAGCGGGTTCGGCCGAAGATGATGACCGTCGTCGCCATCATGGCGGGGCTGGTGCCGATCCTCTGGAGCACGGGGTCCGGGTCGGAGGTCATGCAGCGGATCGCCGTCCCGATGATCGGCGGAATGGTATCCTCGACCATCCTCACCTTGGTGGTGATTCCGGCGGTTTATTGCCTCGTCAAGGGCTGGCGGCTGTCCTCATCGAGCGCACCGACTGAGGTCGGCCATTTCAATGCCGCACAACCAATGTTCAATGGAGAGCAACCATGAAAAGAAGAGAGCTTCTGTTTTCCGCGGCCGCGGCCGCGTCGGCTTGGATGATCGGGCCTGCCTCGGCGGTCAGCCGGGAAATGGTCGTCTACAAGGACCCCAATTGCGGCTGCTGCCATGAATGGGCCGAGGCGATGAAGGGAGCCGGCTTTAAGGTAGGCATAAAGGATGTCGACGATCTGTCCGCGATAAAGCAACGCTATGCGATACCGGATGAGATGCAAGGTTGCCATACGGCCGTGGTCGGCGGTTATTACCTGGAGGGCCATGTGCCGCTCGATGCCGTGGAAAGGCTCCTCGCCGAACGCCCGGACATTGCCGGCGTCGCGGTCCCGGGCATGCCCGTCGGATCGCTGGGCATGGGAAACGACCCCCGCGCATCCTATGATGTGTTCGCGGTGAAGAGAGACGGCACCAGCGCAATCTATCAGTCTGTCAGACCCAAAGGCTGACTGGTGACGCAGGGCGTGTCAAAACGGTGGGCATCTGCCCGCCGTTCTCGATCCCCATGGCGCCTTACAGCGTTCAGTGCATTGAAACACGAGATCACGATGGTTTCAGGTCTGGTCGACCTAGACTTAAATCATGAACGTGATTGATTCTGATAAATTGGAGCGGGATGCGGGCGGAAACCGCACACACTTCACCTCATCCCGCTCCAGACGCTCTGAGTCTTTGCAGCTATGCACCTCCGGACGAAGAGGCGCTAGAGCGCCGTACGTCCGAATGGACGCACAAAGGGCGCTCTAACTTATTGAACCGACGCCTCGTGCTTTCCGAAAATCGATTCCGATTTTCGGGCCGATGCGGTAGGCATTTTTCCTCGATGTGCTCTAACGCTGATGGCCGCGACCGTCGGCACGTTGCGGTCGGTTGCGGCCGCCATTGCGTTCGCCCGACTGTTCGCTCCCACGGCGGCCGGCCTGCTGCGGCCCGGGTCGCCCATGGTGCTTCTGCGCCTTGTGTTTGCGGTGCCCTTCGGGCCGCCCGTCCGCCGGTCCGTGCCCAGCAGCGCGCTGGTCGCGGCGCTCGTCGCGCAGCAGGTCATCGCCGGCGAATCCGCCGGCCGCCGCCTGGCGCTGCGGCCGCTCGCGGCGGGGTCCGCCCTGGCGCTGTCCTGCGCCATTGCCGCGAGGCTGACCGTTGCCACGACCGCCCCGGCCCTTGGACGGGCGGGCCTGGTCGGCGGGCGCTTCGCCGCTGGCGACAGCGATCTGGATGCCCATCAGCTTCTCGATGTCACGAAGCAGGCGGATTTCGTCCGGCGCGCAGAAAGCGATCGCGATGCCGTCGCGGCCGTTACGAGCCGTGCGGCCGATACGGTGCACATAGGCGTCGGGCACTTCCGGCAGGTCGTAGTTATAGACGTGGGTGACGCCCGGAATGTCGATCCCGCGGGCGGCCACGTCCGTCGCCACGAGCACGCGGATCTCACCCTCGCGGAATGCCTTCAGCGCACGCTCCCGCTGACCCTGACTCTTGTTGCCATGGATCGAGGCGGCCTTGAAGCCGACATGGTCGAGATGCTTCATCAGCTTCTCGGCGCCATGCTTGGTGCGGCTGAAAATCAGCGACAGCCCGTCGGGATTGGCGGTCAGCGTCTGCTTCAGGATCGTCGTCTTCAGGTCCTTGCCCGGGACGAAATGTACATATTGTTCGACCTTGTCGGCGGCTTTGCCCGGGGGCGAGACTTCGACCTTTACCGGATCGGTCAGGTATTCGCCGGCAAGCTCGGCAATCAGCTTCGGCATGGTTGCGGAGAAGAGCAGCGTCTGACGGTTCTTCGGCACCAGCTTGGAAATCTTGCGCAGGTCGTGGATGAAGCCGAGGTCGAGCATCTGATCGGCCTCGTCGAGAACGAGGTAGCGAGCCTGGGTCAGCGTCACCGCCTTGCGGGAAACGAGGTCGAGCAGGCGGCCTGGGGTCGCGACGAGAATATCGACACCGCGGGCGAGCTGTTCGGTCTGCTTGTTTATCGAGACGCCACCGACGACGACGCCGATCTTGAGCGGGCTCTTCCTTACGAAAAGCTTCAAGTTGGCCGCGATCTGGTTCACCAGCTCGCGGGTGGGGGCGAGTACAAGGGCGCGGATATTGCGCGGATCGGGACGTCGACCGTCGGCGACGAGCTTTTCGATCATCGGCAGGCCGAAAGCAGCGGTCTTGCCGGTGCCAGTCTGTGCAAGGCCGATGAGGTCACGGTTTTTCAAGACCAGCGGAATGGCCTGCGCCTGGATGGGCGTCGGCTTTTCGAAACCGTTGGCGGAAAGTGTCGCCACGATGGACTCGGAGAGGCCAAGCTCTTTGAAAGTGGACAATGCGTATACCTTTCGGGGCGCCAAACGCTCTCGCCGGAACAGCAGGATGCGGTTCCGGTGTCGTCTGGCGTCAAGAACCCCGCGTGAATTGGGAACTTGTGAGTTAATAGAAAATCGTCAGGCGCATGTGCTGCCGCTGAGGGCGGCGATGTTTCGCGCTTTTCCTTCTTCACGGCTTCAAAGTGATGCCGAGGGCGCGCTCACGCGGCGGCCGGAAGGTGACGCAGGCCTTAGATCGTTGTTTTGCGCCCGAAAGTCAAGCCGCGTCTTTTTGCACGTGCGAAGGCGCCGCCGTCCTGGGCCTCAGACACGCCTGGCGAAAGGGGCACGGCAGCTCGGCGACCTCCGTGGCGACAGCCGGCGAGGAAGCCGCGCATCACGTATGTACCCCTTGCAGAAGAAGGGCCTGAGCGTACAATCTTTGCCGCTCGGCCTCGCCAATTATTGGCTGCTGACAGGCTGATGATGCGATGAGGCCGCGCGACACCCAATGCGCAGATCTTCGGCGGTAAGGAACCTGACGCGGACTCAGCCGTTGTGTCCGTGACCCTCGCCAACCTATCTGCCATCGACACGGGGAGACAATAGTGCGGAACCGGATCTGGATATTGACAGCCGATGGAAACACGGCGCGCATCTTGAAGGACGTCAACCTGCTGAAGGACGGCAGACAGCAGCCGGAGGTGGAAACATTCCAAATCGAGACCAAGCGTCGCCGGGACATCATGGCGGACAGACCCGGACGCAGCCATTCGTCGGTCGGTCACGGCCGCTCGGCGATGGAATACAGCAGCGATCCCGTACGGGAGGAGCAGCATCGATTCGCCATGGAAATCGCCGGGAAGCTCGACCACTATGCCCACGAGCATGCCTTCGAGAATCTGGTGATCTGCGCGGCGCCGAGAACGCTCGGCGATCTCAGAAAGCTGCTCTCGCATCAGGTCAAGGAAAGAACCCTTGCGGAGATCGACCGCAACTGCGTCGCTGTACCGACCGATCAATTGATCGCGACGGTCAAATCCGTGGTTTTTCCCGGCTAGATCACGAGGATTTAGGCCGGATCGAACCTGAAATCACGAGCGTGATCGGTCCTGGCAGATTCAGGAACTGGTCTCAGGCTTTGTCGCCGCGCAGCATCTCCCGCTTTCCGGCAAAGCCGGGACGACGTTCGACGGTGAAGCCGGCGGCCGCCAGGTTGCGGCGGACGAAACCGGCTGCGGCATAGGTGGCGAAGCTGCCGCCGGAGACGGTCCTGTCGAACACCAGCCGCATCAGCGTTTCAGACCACATGTCCGGATTGCGTGCAGGCGCGAAGCCATCGAGGTACCAGGCGTCGAAACCTGGACGGGTCGCTGAAACTCCGTCGAGCGCCGTGCCGATGACCACCGTGAGCCTTACCTCTCCCGTGAAGGCGATATCTACCCGGCCGGCCGGTTCCGTGGGCCAGTTGGCAACAAGCGCCTGCCGCTCCTCGTCGATTTCCGGCCAATGCGCCAGCGCGCGGTCGATCTCGCCCGCTTGCATCGGAAAGCGCTCGAAGGAGACGAAATGGAGGCTCGTGGCGGTGGCCGGCGCCTGTTTCCATTGGCGCCAGGTTTCGCAGAAATTGAGTCCGGTGCCGAAGCCGAGTTCGCCGATCGTGAACGCGCCCCCCGCCTGCCACCGTTCCGGCAGCCGGTTGCCGGCAAGAAAGACGTGGCCGCATTCGAGCCGCCCGTCGGTGCGGCAATAAAAGTGGTCGCCAAATTCCGTCGAATAGGGCATATCGCCCTCGTGCCATTCGAGGTTTTGCCGCGAGGGTGAAGGGCTCTGGCCGGGATCGGTTCCTGTCATGGTGAACCCGATAATTCTCCGGCCCGGGAAGGTCAATCGATGTGCGAAGTTTTGATCGTGGGCGGCGGCGTCATGGGCCTTTGGGCTGCCGTGATGGCTGCCCGTGCCGGTTTCACTACGCGGCTTCTCGAGCGGGGTGCGATCGGTTCCGGCGCGAGCGGCGGCCTCCTCGGCGCGCTCATGCCGCATATGCCCGACCGATGGAACGAGAAGAAGCAGTTTCAGTTCGATGCCCTGATGTCGCTCGAAGGCGAGATCGCCGGGCTTGAAGCCGCCACAGGCCTTTCGGCAGGCTACCGTCGCTCTGGCCGGATCATGCCCCTCGGCAAACCGCACCTGCGAGAGATCGCCCTCGGTCGCGAGCAGGATGCGGCACGGCATTGGTGTACGCCGTCACGCCGTTTCCACTGGCATGTCCGCGAAGCCGACGCAGGCGGATGGCCGCCCGCCGAGGCGGCGCCCTTCGGTGTCGTCCATGATACGCTCGCCGCCAGGGTGGCGCCGCGCAGCCTTCTTGCGATGCTGAGGGCGGCGTTGGACCAATTTCCTCATGTGCGGTGCGAGGAAGGGGCGGCGGTCATCTCGCTCGAACCGGCACGCGGCCGGCTGTCGCTCGCCGACGGGCGCGCTCTGACTTTCGACCATTTGGTACTTGCGGCGGGCGTCGAAAGCTTCTTCTTCATTGATGGTTTGACCCAGCCGCGGCGGGCCCCGAGCGGCGGTGCCGTCAAGGGCCAGGCGGCGCTGCTTCGCGCCGATATCGATCCGGCCCTGCCGATCATCTTTAGCGATGGGCTCTATATCGTGCCGCATGAAAATGGCCAGGTGGCGGTCGGCAGCACGAGCGAGAACCGGTTCGACCAGCCATATTCCACCGACGACCAGCTTGACGCCCTGCTTGCCCGCGCAACCACATTTGCGCCCGCTTTGCTCGGCGCCCCGGTGATCGAGCGCTGGGCGGGGCTGCGTCCCAGGGCTACGGGCCGCGAGCCCATGGTCGGCCGCCACCCGGATCACGAAAGGCTCTTCGTCCTGACGGGCGGTTTCAAGGTAGGCTTCGGTCTGGCGCATGCGTTGGCGCGTTCCGTGATCGACGAGATTGCCGGGCGCCCCTCGGGAGAATTGCCCGAAACCTTCCGCTGTGCGCATCACATCGCGGCATTGCGGTAATGCATGGCGCCCAAAAATGTCCGGCGTTCCGGGCTGGAGACATGCGCATAAGCGCGAACCCGAAGCGCGCGTCGTGAACCGGTGTGGGCAGACAACTTCGTCAATCTGTCACGCAAATCACGTAACACGCGGCCATTGGATATCGAACGGAATGCGGGCGGAGAGCTGCGAACGAGGCCCCGCACGCCGCTTCCAAGGACTTCCGGAGCACACGCATGCGTTACGCAATCTGTTTCACCCCACCGATGGGTGACCCCCTTTCGGCTGCGGCTGCCAGCTGGCTCGGCCGAAGCGTCTATTCGGGGGAGGCGGCAGAACTGCCGTCGATTGCCGGCCTTGCCGTCTCGGAGATAGCCTTTCACACGGCGGTGCCGCGCCGGTTCGGATTCCATGCGACGGTCATGGCGCCGTTCGATCTCAACCCGGACTTGGACGAAGCACAATTGCTCAAGGCGATGATGCTCTTCACGAGTGGCGAAACGCCGTTCGAAATCGAGCGGCTGGAGGTTGCACGCATCGGCCAGTGCTGGGGGCTGATGCCGCAGATTCCAAGTCAGCCGATGCATCTGCTCGCCGCACGCGTGGTGCAGGCCTTCGACCGCTTCCGCGCCCCGCTCGGCGAAGACGAAATCGAGCGGGCGGACCCGGACAGGCTCACCGCGCCGCAATTCACCAACCTGCATCGATGGGGCGACCCCTTCGTAATGGACGAATATCGGTTTCACCTGGCGCTCACAGGCCCCGTGAATGCCGATGTCTCGCGGCGGATGGAAGGCCCCTTGCGCGAAGTTTTCGAGCCGTTGCTGACTGCGCCGCTTGCGATCCGAAGCCTCGCCCTGTTCGTGGAGCACGAGCCCGGAGCGCCGATGCGCGTGCATTCCCAGCATCCGCTTGGCAGGATTTCCGCGCGGCCGCGCAGCGATTGGGCGAGGCGTTCCCTTGAGGGACGACCGGTTCAGGCTGATGCCACCCTGCCGCCGGCTCCGGCAGCCGCCTTCCTTCTCAGCCGGCCGTAGCAGCCCCCGCATCGCCAATTTCTCTTCTCGACAATCCGGCGCGGGATGCTACCGTTCCGGAAAAGTCGAAGGGTGAATTGATGACCGAGAATTCCTACCCCCGTGACCTCGTCGGCTATGGGCGCAGACCGCCTGAGGTGCGCTGGCCCGGTGACGCGAATGTCGCCGTGCAGTTCGTGCTGAATTATGAGGAAGGCGGCGAAAGCTGCATACTCGACGGTGATCCGGCATCCGAGTGTCTGCTGTCGGAGATCGTCGGCGCGCAGCCTTGGGCAGGACAGCGCAACCTCAACATGGAGTCGATCTATGAATATGGCGCCCGCGCCGGCTT
Source organism: Sinorhizobium arboris LMG 14919 (assembly GCF_000427465.1). Classification (NCBI taxonomy): domain Bacteria; kingdom Pseudomonadati; phylum Pseudomonadota; class Alphaproteobacteria; order Hyphomicrobiales; family Rhizobiaceae; genus Sinorhizobium; species Sinorhizobium arboris. The sequence continues at coordinate 78,309 of NZ_ATYB01000008.1, forward strand.
CTGGCGCCTGTGGCGGATGTTCACGAGCCGGGGCGTGACGCTGACGGTCTATGGCGTGACGCTCGCCATGGCACGCAATCCGGAGGCAGTTGCCGCCATGAAGGAGGCGGGCTGGGAGATCGCGAGCCATGGCCTGCGCTGGCTCGAATACAAGGACGTCCCGGAAGAGGTCGAACGTCAGCACATCCGCGAGGTCGTGCGGCTGCACACCGAATTGACCGGCGAGCGCCCGCTCGGCATCTACCAGGGCAAGCCTTCGGTGAACACGCTGAAGCTCGTTCTGGAGGAGGGCGGTTTCCTCTATTCCTGCGATTCCTATGCGGACGAGCTTCCCTATTGGGTGCCCGGACTGACGCCCGGCAATCCGCACCTCATCATTCCCTATACGCTCGACGCCAACGACATGCGTTTTGCGACCAATCAGGGCTTCAACTCCGGCGACCAGTTCTTCACCTATCTCAAGGATACGTTCGACGTGCTCTACGCGGAGGGAAAGGAAGGCAGTCCGAAGATGATGAATATCGGCCTGCATTGCCGGCTCGTCGGACGGCCCGGCCGCGCTGCGGCGCTCGCGCGTTTCGTCGACTATGTGATGTCGCATGACAAGGTCTGGGTGCCGCGCCGTATCGACATAGCACGCCACTGGTACGAGCATCACAAGCCCAACGGTACGCGCTGATGTCGGGGCGCGACGATTTCATCCGGCGCTTCGGCGGCATCTTCGAGCACTCGCCCTGGGTGGCGGAACGCGCCTATGATCGGGCGGCTTCTTCCGGCTTGACCGCAGGCAATGTCCATTCGGCGCTCTGCAATGCTTTCCGCGCCGCTTCCCCGGCCGAACGGCTTCGGGTACTGCGGGCTCATCCCGACCTTGCAGGTAAGCTCGCCGTGGCGGGCGAGCTCACGGCCGCTTCAAAAGCCGAGCAGGCGTCTGCCGGTCTCGATCGGCTCTCCCCCGAAGAGCATGCACGCTTCACCGGGCTCAATGCGGCTTACACCAAGAAATTCGGCTTTCCCTTCATCATCGCGGTGAAGGGGCTGGCGAAGGAGGATATCCTCGCCGCTTTCGAGCGGCGCATTGACAATTCCGCGGAAGAGGAATTTGAAACGGCCTGTGCCGAGGTCGAGCGGATCGCCCGCCTGCGGCTTCGATCCATGCTTCCGGGAGACGACAATGCCTGACATCATGCCTGATCCGTCCGACCATGCGATGGGGCCGCGGTTCCCGTCCGTGCATTCGGGCACCAACGGACAAAGAGCCGGTACGGCAGGCTGATGTCGCAGATGCTTTCGATCGAGCCTCTGACCAGGGAGGCTTTCGCCCCTTTCGGCAATATCATCGAAGCCGATCCCCGGTCGATGCGCTTCATCAACGGCGGCAATACCGAGCGTTTTCACGCGCTTGCGCGCGTCGATGCGGCGGGTGAGGGTGCCGGCGTCATCATCAACATCTTCCGCGGACAGCCGCGAGCCTTTCCCTATTCCGTGACGATGATGGAGCGCCATCCGCTCGGCAGCCAGAGTTTTTCTCCGCTCCAGGACCGTCCGTGGCTGGTGGTGGTCGCCGAGGATGAAGGCGACCGTCCCGGACGGCCAAGGGTTTTCCTCGCGAATGGCAGGCAGGGCGTCAATTACGGACGCAATGTCTGGCATCATCCGCTGATGTCGGTGGGCGCCGTCAGCGAGTTCATCGTCGTCGACCGCGAAGGCGCGGGCAACAATCTGGTAGAGTTCTATTACGACGAGGCCTTCGTCATTCCCGATCCATCCAGAGGGTGAACGCCATGAGCAAGTCAGGCCGCCTGACGACCCATGTTCTCGACACCGCGCTCGGCAGACCCGCTCAGGCGCTGGAAATCGATCTCTACCGGCTCGAAGGCGATGCGCGGCACCTGGTCTGTACGGTCCGCACCAATAGTGACGGCCGCGTCGACGGACCGCTCATGGAAGGGGCCGGGTTCACGACGGGGACCTACGAACTGGTATTCCATGCCGGCGACTATTTAAGGTCCACCGGCGTGACGCTTCCGAATCCCGCCTTCCTCGAGCTCATTCCCCTGCGCTTCGGCATTGCCGATGCCGGCAGCCACTACCATGTGCCGCTGCTGCTTTCGCCTTACGGGTATTCCACTTATCGGGGCAGTTAAGCCAATGCTTTTATTGGGATGCCGCGCCTGGAATTAGAATGCACCATCTGTGCTTCGAAAGTCGCATAATGATCGCGCGGGTTCGCTCCAAGTCTTTGAAGTCAGGCACTTTCCACGGAAAACCGCTGCACGCTTTTCCTGCAAGTGCTCTAATCCGCAATGATGTCGCGGCCGACATCCGTGATGCGGCGTTTGCCGCAGAGCGCCATGGTCGTGTCCATCTCCTTGCGGATGATGTCGAGCGCGAGCGTCACGCCTTGCCTGCCGAGTGCACCGAGGCCGTAGAGGAAGGGGCGGCCGATATAGGTGCCTTTCGCACCGAGCGCGATCGCCTTCAGGACGTCCTGACCGGAGCGAATGCCGCCGTCGAGGTGCACCTCGATTCGGTCGTCCACGGAGTCGACGATGCGCGGCAGCATGCTGATCGAGGAATGCGCGCCGTCCAGTTGGCGGCCGCCATGGTTCGAAACGATGATCGCATCGGCGCCGGTCTTCGCCGCCATTTTCGCATCTTCCGGATCGAGAATGCCCTTGAGGATCAGCGGACCGCCCCAGCGCTCCTTGATCCATTCGACGTCCTTCCAGGAAAGCTGCGGATCGAACTGCTCGTTGGTCCAGGCCTGAAGCGAGGAGAGGTCGGCGACGCTCTTGGCGTGGCCGACGATGTTGCGGAAAGTGCGGCGTTTGGTACCGAGCATCTTCATGCACCAGCCCGGGCGCGTCGCCATCATCCATAGATGTTTCGGCGTCAGCCGCGGCGGCGCGGACAGGCCGTTGCGAAGGTCCTTATGGCGTTGACCGAGGATCTGCAGATCGAGCGTCAGGACGAGCGCGGAACACTTCGCGGCCTTGGCCCGGTCGATCAGATCGAGCACGAATTCGCGCTCGCGTATGACATAGAGCTGGAACCAGAAGGGCTTCGTCGTCACCGAGGCGACGTCCTCGATGGAGCAGATGCTCATGGTCGAGAGCGTGAACGGAACGCCGAACGCCTCCGCCGCCTGGGCCGCCAGCATTTCACCGTCGGCATGCTGCATTCCCGTCAGGCCGGTCGGGGCGAGAGCGACCGGCATCGAGACCTTCTGCCCGATCATCGTCGTCTCCAGCGAACGGTCGGACATGTCGACCAGCACCCGCTGGCGCAGCTTGACCTTGGCGAAATCCTCCTCGTTGGCCCGGTAGGTTCCCTCCGTCCAGGCGCCGCTGTCCGCATAATCGAAGAAAAGCTTCGGCACGCGCCGTCGGGCCAGGGCCTTGAGGTCCCGGATTTCGAGGATCTGCGTCATGGATCGGCCTCATCAAGTGAATGACAGCCGAGGCCTTATCACGATTTCGGAGGGCTTGTAATAGTTGCGGAAAGCGAGAGGTCAAAAAATTTTACCTCTCGCCTTCCTGTCTGCTCAAGCTTCGCCAAGCGTCGATTTGCAGGGTCTGCCGGCCACATAGGTCTCCACCACGGCGCGGTCGTCGCCCATCGTCTGCAGGAGAAAGAGTTCGTCGGCGAGCGAGTTGACCACTTCTGCTCTGAGCGCCATTGCAGGCGTTGCCGCCATGTCGAGCACCGTAAAGTCCGCATCGGTTCCGGGCTCCAGCGTGCCGATGCGGTCGGCAAGAGACAGCGCTTCGGCATTGCCGCGGGTCATCATGTAGAAACTGTCGAAGGGGTTCAGCCTTTCGCCCTGCAACTGCAGGATCTTGTAGGCCTCGTCGAGCGTCTTCAACATCGAATAGCTGGTGCCGCCGCCGATGTCCGAGGCGACGGAAACGCGCACCGGTCTTTGCCGCCGCTGGAGCGCCCGCAGCGGAAACAGTCCGGATCCGAGGAAGAGATTGGACGTCGGGCAGAAGACGGCGACCGAGCCGGTTTCGCTCATCGCATCCGCTTCGCGCTCGGAGAGGTGGATGCAATGCCCGAACAGGCTTTTCGGTCCGAGCAGACCGTAGCGGGCGTAGACGTCCGTATAATCCGCCGCTTCCGGATAGAGTTCTGAGGTATAGGCGATTTCGTCGCGGTTCTCCGAGAGGTGCGTCTGCACATGCAGGTCGGGAAACTCGCGGACGAGCGATCTTGCGACTTCCATCTGCTCCGGCGTCGAAGTTATGGCGAAACGGGGGGTGATAGCCACATGGTTGCGGCCCTTTCCGTGCCAGTCGGCGATGACGGCGCGGGTCTCGTCGTAGCTCATTTGCGGTGTATCGAGCAGGCCCTGCGGCGCATTGCGGTCCATCATCACCTTGCCGCCGACCATGCACATGCCGCGCTTCAGGCTCTCGGCGAAGAAGGCATCGGCGGATGCCTTGTGCACCGAACAGTAGGCCGTCGCCGTCGTCGTGCCGTGGCGGATCATCTCGTCGAAGAAGTGGCGGGCGATCCGTTGCGCATGCGCCGTCTCGACGAAACGGCACTCCTCGGGAAAGGTGTAGGTGTTCAGCCATTCGAGCAGGTTGGCCGCATAGGAGGCCATCACCTGCATCTGTGGAAAATGCAGATGCGTGTCGATGAAGCCCGGCATGATCAGGTGCGGTCTGTGGTCGATCTCGAAGACATCCTCGGGCGCTGCCGCCTTGACCGCTGCGTAGGAACCGGATGCCTCGATCACGCCGTTCCCGACAAGAAGGGCGCCGTCGCTTTCGTAGGCATAGGCAGCACTGTCGTCGATGCCGTGCGGCTCCCGATGGAAGCTCAGGATGCGGCCGCGAATAAGGGTGGATGTCATCGTGTCTCCCCGACGGCGCTTTCGAACCAGGCCGTCACAAGCCCGCGTTCGTCCGCCGTCATGTCGGTTATGTTGCCGGGCGGCATCGCGTGGCTGCGCCCGGCCTGGATATAGATTTCACGCGCGCGGGCCGCAATCTCCGCTTCGCTTTCGAGCATGACGCCGTTCGGAGGCCGCGCGATTCCTTCATAGACCGGCTCGGCCGCGTGGCACATGCTGCAGCGAGTCGCGATCGTCTCCTTGACCGCCGGGAAATGCGCGTTTTCGGCAAAGCGCCTGAATGCCGGTGCCGTTTCGGCGCGTTCTGCTCCCGTCAGTATTTTTGGCGTTGTCGACAGCCACATGATCAGGATGAACAGGATTGCGGTGACAAGCCAGGTCCAGGTCGGCTTACCCTTGCGTGCATGCGTTGTATTGAACCAGTGGCGGATCGTCACGCCCATCAGGAAGACGAGCGCCGCGATGACCCAGTTGAAGGCCGTTGCGAAGGCGAGCGGGTAGTGGTTCGAGAGCATGAAGAAGATGACGGGCAGCGTGAGGTAGTTGTTGTGCAGCGACCGCTGCTTCGCCTGCGCGCCGAGCCTTGGGTCGGCCGTACGGCCGGCGATAAGGTCGGCGACGACGATCTTCTGGTTGGGGATGATGATGAAGAAGACGTTGGCCGACATGATCGTCGCAGTGAAGGCGCCGAGATGCAGGAAGGCGGCGCGTCCGGTGAAGACCTGGGTATAGCCCCAGGCCATGGCGACCAGCACAAGATAAAGCAGTGCCATCAGTCCCCAGGTGCTTTTCCCGATCGGGGACTTGCAGAGAAGGTCATAAAGGACCCAGCCGATGCCGAGCGAGGCAAGCGAGATCAGGATCGCGGTCGTCGCCTGGAGGTCCAGGACATGGCGGTCTATGAGGAAGAGGTCGGCGCCGCCATAATAGACGATGCAGAGCATCGCGAAGCCTGACAGCCAGGTCGCGTAGGACTCCCACTTGAACCAGGTCAGGTGCTCCGGCATCGACGCTGGCGCCACCAGATATTTCTGTATGTGATAGAAGCCGCCGCCATGCACCTGCCATTCCTCGCCATAGGCGCCCGGGGGCAGATGGTCGCGTTTGACGAGGCCGAGATCGAGCGCGATGAAATAGAAGGAAGAACCGATCCAGGCGATGGCAGTGACGACATGCAGCCAGCGGACGGCGAAGGCCAGCCATTCCCAGACAATGGCGAATTCATACATTCGGGCCCCCTTTCTCTCCGTTCACACAACCTTGCGAGAAAAACGGAGAGCGGGGAAGGGGCGATTTCCGTAGTTTCACAGTGTTGGCGTCCGGCCGATAGTCGCTTCCGGCGCTCAGAACGGGCCCTGACGGGCGTCCGGATCGAGTCTGTCGAGAATCCAGTTGCGGAAAGCGCGGATCTTCGGGGTGTTGCGGCGGGCGTGCGGATAAACGAGCCAGTAATCGTGGCCGTCGCTGCATCTCAGCTCGAACGGCTGGTAAAGCCTGCCGAGCGCCACGTCGTCGCTATAGAATTCAGGCATCAGGATCGCGACACCTTGGCCCGCGACCGCCGCCCGCGCTTCGAAGGCCTGGGCGCCGAGCCGGCTTGCCGGACGGCCGTCCAGATTCGGATCGTCCACGCCCGCAGCGCGAAACCATAGGCGCCACCAGGGATCTCGAGGGTCGATAATGCGGAGCTTCAAAAGGTCCCGCGGCGTGCGCACGCCGCCGATCGTTTCCGCAAGGGCCGGGCTGAGCATCGGCGAAAACTCTACCCGCATCAGCCGATGGCTGACGAGGCCGGGCCAGTCGCCCCTGCCGGAGCGGATCGCTACGTCGGCCGACTCCTTGGTGAAATCGACGATCGCGTCGTTCGCCACCAGACGCACTGCAATATTCGGATGTTCTAGCTGGAACGTGCCGATTTCCCGGGCGAGCCATTGCGAGGCAAAGGTTGCCGTCGAGTTGATGAGCAAGGCCGCCTCCGTATTCCCGCGCGCCGAGGCAACCGCCTCGTGCAGCAGCTCGAAGGCTTCCGTCACCTTCGGAGCGAGGTGCTGTCCAACCTCCGTGAGCGTGATCTGCCGCGGACGCCTCAGGAACAGCGGCTCGCCGATGCTCTCCTCGATCAGCTTAATCTGATAGCTGACCGCCGTCTGGGTCATCCCGAGTTCTTCGCCCGCCTTGGTGAAACTTCCGAGCCGCGCGGCCGCTTCAAAGACCCTCAGGGCATTCAGCGGAAACTGTTTGGACAGCTTCATGGATAAGTTCTCTTGATGCATGTAGACGGATGTTCGATTGGAATTCGAGCATCTATCGGGGCATGCTGCAAGTCAACTTCACCGCTTTGAAAAGGTGCTCAGATGTCCTGCGATCTATCGGAATTTACTGAAAGAAAGCCGCTTCTCCCACTAAGTGGGATCGCTCGTATCGCCGCTTCGGCACTACGCCGCATGCGAGGCCGGAGCTTAAATCTCGACCTCGAATCCACATCCGATTACATGAAAAAGGACTTGGGATTTCTCGACGGCCGCATGGCCCGGCAGGACGACGACATACTGCGCTAGGAGCGGCAGAGGAAAAGTGTTGGCGGGGTTCCGCCCGCATTCCGCGTCCCAACCTATTAGAAGCGATCACGATGATTTTAGGTCGGCCAGACCTAAAATCATCGTGTTGGAATACTGTTCATCCAAACTGCTCTCTAAGCCGTTCCACGGCCATCAGGATACGCTCGGGCGTCGCCGGCGTATCGAGGCGGGGACACTCGCGATAGTCGGCGACGCTGGCGACGGCCATCGACAGGGCCTCGACCACCGAAATGGGCAACATGAGGGGTGGCTCTCCCACGGCCTTCGACCTGCCGATCGTCTTTTCCGCATTTTCCGACCATTCGGCGAGGCGCACGTTGAAGACCTTCGGCCGATCCGAAGCGAGGGGGATCTTGTAGGTCGAGGGCGCATGCGTCCTCAGACGTCCCTTCTCGTCCCACCAGAGCTCCTCCGTTGTCAGCCAGCCCATGCCCTGGACGAAGCCGCCCTCGACCTGGCCGAGATCGATCGCCGGATTGAGCGAGCGGCCGACGTCGTGCAGGACGTCAACGCGATCGACCATATATTCGCCCGTCAGCGTATCGATCGAGACCTCGGAAACGGCCGCGCCATAGGCGAAGTAATAGAAGGGCGTGCCGCGGCCGGCGGCCCGATCCCAGTGGATGCCCGGCGTCGCATAGAACCCGGCGGCGGAAAGCTGGACACGTGCACCGTAAGCCTCCTGCACGAACCGGGCAAAAGGCACGAGCTCCTCGCCGATCCTGACGTGATTGGCCACGAAGGTGACATTCTCGGCTGTCGTCTGCCAGCGCTCGGCCGCAAAGGCGACGAGCCTCTCCTTGATCTGGCGCGCAGCATCGAAGGCAGCCATGCCATTGAGGTCGGATCCGGAGGAGGCGGCGGTCGCTGACGTATTCGGCACCTTGCCGGTCGTCGTCGCGGTTATTTTCACCCGGTCGATGTCGATCTGGAAACTGTCTGCGAGGACCTGCGCCACTTTCGTATATACGCCCTGGCCCATCTCGGTGCCGCCGTGATTCAGGTGGAGCGAGCCGTCCGTATAAATGTGGACGAGCGCCCCGGCCTGATTGAGATGCGTGAGGGTGAAGGAGATGCCGAATTTCACCGGGGTCAGAGCGATGCCCTTGCGGATCACGCGGCTCGATCGGTTGAATTCGACGATCGCTGCCCGCCGCGCCAGGTAATCGGCGCTCGCTTCCAGTTCATCGACGATCCGTCCGATGATGTTGTCCTCTACCTTCTGATGGTAGGGCGTGACGTTACGGCCGGAAAGGGCGTCGCCATAGAAGTTCAGCTTGCGGACTTCGAGCGGGTCCTTGCCGAGCGCATAAGCGATCTCCTCGATGATCCGCTCGCCGCCGAGCATGCCCTGGGGTCCGCCGAAGCCTCGAAAAGCGGTGTTGGAAACCGTATTGGTTTTAAGCGGTTGCGAGGTAAGCTTCACATGCGGATAGAAGTAGGCGTTATCCGCATGGAAGAGAGCGCGGTCGGTGACCGGGCCGGAGAGATCGGCGGAGAAACCGCATCGCGCGGCATAATTCGCCTGGACCGCCCGGATGCGCCCCTCCTCATCGAATCCGACGTCGTAGTCGACGAGGAAGTCATGACGCTTGCCGGTGGCGATCATGTCGTCGTCGCGGTCCGGGCGGAACTTGACGGCGCGGCGAAGCTTGCGCGCGGCGACGGCGGCGAGTGCCGCAAACTGGTTGCCTTGGGTCTCCTTGCCGCCGAAGCCGCCGCCCATGCGGCGGACATTCACCGTAACTGCGTTCGAGGGGACGCCGAGCACCTGCGCGACCATGCGTTGGACTTCGCTCGGATGCTGCGTCGAGACCCAGACGGTCATTTCATCATCTTCGCCGGGGATCGCGAGCGCGATATGTCCTTCCAGGTAGAAATGCTCCTGGCCGCCGATGCGCATGCGTCCCTTGATGCGGCGCGGCGCCCGCTCCAGTTCGCCTTCCGCATCGCCGCGTTCGAGTGTCAGCGGCGGAGTCACGAGCCCCCCGCCAGTCCCGATGGCGTCGACGACATCGATCGCCGGCAGGAAGTCGCGATAGGTGATCGTGGCGAGCCGCGCGGCCCGGCGGGCGATGTCGCGCGTTTCGGCGACGACCGCGAAGGCTGGTTGACCATGGAACTCCACTCGCCCGTCGGCAAGCACCGGCTCGTCGTGCAGATGGGTCGGGCTGATGTCGTTGGAATGCGGCATGTCCTCAGCCGTGAGCACGCAAACGACGCCGGGCACTGCGGCTACGGCGGAGAGATCCATCTCGAGGATTTCCGCATGCGCCCGGTCCGTGAGGCCGAGAGCGCCATGCACGGTTCCGACGGGTTCGGGCATGTCGTCGATATAGTCGGCGGTGCCCGCCACATGCTTGTGGGCGCTGTCGTGGCGCAGTGGCGCATGCATCGGACCGGTAATGGTGCGGACTTCAAGGGTGGGTTTATCCATGCGGGGGCCTCCTGACGAAGAATTTCCCCCTTATCCCCATGCCGGCAACTTCTCCCCGCAGGCGGGGGGAAGGAACAAGCGGCGCGCGCTCGTCCGCTCTGCGAGCCCTTTTATCGACCGGGAGGAAGGAAGCGGCGCACTCGTCCCCTCTCCCCGCAAGCGGGGAGAGGGTTAGTCCTCGGGTTAAGCCCGAGGAGAGGGGCAATCCCGACCCGTCAATGTCGCGACAAGCACTCACGCCACCTCCTCGAACCGCTGGAGCTGAACCGTTTCCCCGATGCTTTCGAGGAAGAAACGCATCAGCAGGTTCTTCGCCGCGAGCATGCGATAGGCACCGGTCGCGCGCCAGTCGGTAATCGGCTGATAATCTGCATCGAAGGCTGCTTGAGCGGTACGGACCGTCTCCGCTGTCCAGGGTTGTCCGATCAGCGCTGCTTCGACGGACTTCGCCCGCTTCGGCGTTGCCGCCATGCCGCCGAAGGCAATTCGGGCGGCTTTCACCCGATTGCCGTCGAGCGAGATGCGGAAGGCGCCGAGCAGGGCGGAAATGTCTTCGTCGCGGCGCTTCGAGATCTTGTAGGCGGCGAAACGCTCGTCGGCGGGCAGCGCCGGGACGAAGATGCTCTCGATGAACTCTCCCGGCCTGCGATCCTGCTTGCCATAGGCGATGAAGAAGTCCTCGATCGGCAGCGTGCGCTGACCGTCCTTCGAGCGCAAGGTAACGGTCGCGCCCAGCGCGATCAGCGGAGGCGGGCTGTCGCCGATCGGAGAACCGTTGGCGATATTGCCGCCGAGCGTGCCCATGTTGCGCACCTGATCGCCGCCGATGCGGTCGAGAAGAAGGCCGAAAGACGGGCAGGCGGAGGAAAGAGCCTCGTGCGCCGCCGTGTAGCTGACGGCGGCGCCGATCGTCAGACCCGCTTTGGAGCTCTCGATTCGCAGCAGTTCGGCGATGCCGTTGATGAAGACCACCGGATTGAGCGATCGCATCTGCTTCGTCACCCAAAGCCCGACATCGGTACAGCCGGCGACGATCGTAGCCGTCGGATGCTCTGCGAGAGCACGTGCAAGGTCCGCAGAGTCGACAGGTACGATCAGACAGTCCGCACCGCTGCGGATAACGATTGTATCCGTCTGCCGCAGCGCCTGCAGGCGCGCCGTCACTGCTTCCCGCGTGCGGGTGATCGGGTCGAAGAGGGCAGTCGGGCGCTCCGCCGCCGCAGCCTCCGCCGCGCGCACGATCGGTTCATAACCGGTGCAGCGACAGAGATTGCCCTGCAGTGCCTTTTCGATCGCCGCTCGGCTCGGCTTGTCATTGGTGAGCCATAGCCCGTAAAGCGACATGACGATGCCGGGCGTGCAGAAGCCGCATTGCGAGCCGTGAAAATCGACCAGTGCCTGCTGCACCGGGTGAAGCGTGCCGTCCATGGCCGCCAAGTGCTCGACCGTTACGACATGCGTGGCATTCAGCGACCCCGTGAAGCGAATGCAGGCGTTGACGCTTTCATAGACGAGGCCTTCCGCTCCGCCGCTGTCCTTGGCGAGCCGGCCGACGAGCACCGTACAGGCACCGCAGTCTCCTTCCGCGCAGCCTTCCTTGGTGCCGGTGAGGCGGCGCTCCAGCCTCAGGTAGTCGAGCAGCGTCGAGGTGGGTGCGACGTCGGAAAGGGCGATCTCGGTGTCGTTCAGGATGAAGCGGATGCTGTCGGACGCCTGTGCCATGCCATTCCCTTCACTTCCCGCTAGCCGTCGTTTACTGCGCCGTCCACCCGCCATCCATCGAAACGTGGGTTCCGGTGATTTGAGCGGCATCATCGCTTGCAAGATAAAGCGCCAGGGACGCAACCTGTTCGACGGTGATGAACTTTTTCGTCGGCTGCCCCTTGAGCATTACCTCATTGATCACCTGCTCCTCTGTGATGCCGCGCGTTCTCGCCTGATCCGGTATCTGCTTTTCGACGAGCGGCGTCAGCACGTAGCCGGGGCAGATGGAGTTGACGGTGATGCCGCTTTCCGCCACCTCCAGTGCCACGGTTTTCGTCAGCCCCATGATACCATGCTTGGCGGCGACATAGGCGGACTTGAAGGGGGAGGCCACGAGGCCATGGGCTGACGCGATATTGATGATCCGGCCCCAGCCTTTCTTTTTCATCCGCGGAATGGCGGCACGAATGGTGTGGAAGGAGGAGGAAAGATTGACGGCGATGATCCGGTCCCATTGCTCGACCGGAAAATCCTCGATCTTTTCGACGAACTGCACGCCAGCATTGTTGACGAGGATGTCGGCGCCGCCGAAGCGATCGGCCACCGTCGCCATCATGTCCGCGATCTCGGAGGGATTCGTCATGTCGGCTGGGTGATGAAGCACCGTGCCGGCGCTCAAGCCTGCGACTTCGTCCGTAACGGCCCTGATCTCGTCCGCCGCACCGAAGCCGTTCAATACGATATTGGCGCCGGTCTTCGCCAGGGTCCGGGCGATCGCCAACCCGATGCCGCTCGTGGAACCCGTTATCACCGCAGTCTTGGTCATTCCCGCTGTCTCCCTCCTGGACGCCGCTCGCGTTTTTTGCAACGCAATAGCCTCAGCCTACGCGCAAAGGAGCGGTAGTGACAATTGTGTTTTTCCGGCCGGCGACGCAGAGGCGGCCTCCAACGGAGCGTCCGGGGCGAGTTGCGTTTTGTTTTCGTTTGACATTCGTTTTTCTATTGTATTGAAGTCTTTCGAACGTCGCCCTTGAGGAAGGGCGGAGGGCGGTATCGGGAAACGCGTCCCGCGGCTCCCGCTTGTATTCGGTGCCGGCCTTTTAAGTGCCGAGGAGGGGCATATGGGCGGATATATTCTCGCGATTGATCAGGGCACGACGTCGACCCGCGCAATCGTCTTCGACGACACCCAGAAAATTGCGGGGGTCGGACAGAAGGAGTTCAAGCAGCACTTTCCGAAGTCGGGGTGGGTCGAGCACGATCCGGAGGAGATCTGGCAGACGGTCGTCGGCACGGTCGGGGAAGCGATCGATAAGGCGGGCATATCCGCGAGCGACATTGCCGCGATCGGCATCACCAACCAGCGCGAGACTGTGGTCGTCTGGGACCGTGAGACCAGCAAGCCGGTCCACAATGCCATCGTCTGGCAGGACCGCCGCACCGCCGCCTTTTGCGACAAGCTCAAGAAGAAAGGGTTGGAAAAGACTTTCGTCAGGAAGACCGGCCTGCTGCTCGATCCCTATTTTTCCGGAACGAAGCTCAACTGGCTGCTTTCGAACGTGAAGGGCGCGCAGGCGCGCGCGGCCAGAGGCGAACTCTGCTTCGGGACCATCGACACCTTCCTCATCTGGCGCTTGACAGGCGGCAGGAGCTTCTGCACCGACGCGACGAATGCCTCGCGCACACTCCTATACAATATCGCCGAGAATGCCTGGGACGACGAGCTCACGGACATCCTGCGCGTACCAATGGAGATGCTGCCGGAGGTGAAGGACTGCGCGGCTGACTTCGGCGTCACCGATCCGTCCCTTTTCGGCGCGGCGATACCGATCCTCGGCGTTGCCGGCGACCAGCAGGCGGCGACGATCGGCCAGGCCTGCTTCAAGCCCGGCATGCTGAAATCCACCTATGGCACCGGTTGCTTCGCCTTGCTCAACACCGGCAAGGACATGGTCCGTTCGAAGAACCGACTCCTGACCACCATCGCCTACCGTCTCAACGGCGAAACGACCTATGCGCTCGAAGGCTCGATCTTCGTGGCCGGGGCTGCCGTGCAATGGCTGCGCGACGGGCTCAAGGTGATCAAGGCGGCGCCGGATACGGGCTCGCTTGCGGAGAGCGCCGACCCCTCGCAGGAGGTCTACCTCGTGCCGGCCTTCACCGGGCTTGGCGCGCCCCATTGGGATCCCGATGCGCGCGGTGCGATTTTCGGCATGACGCGCAATACCGGTCCGGCAGAGTTTGCACGGGCGGCACTCGAGGCCGTCTGCTATCAGACCCGAGACCTGCTGGAGGCGATGCACAGGGATTGGCGCAGCAACGGCAATGATACGGTCCTGCGCGTCGATGGCGGCATGGTCGCCTCCGACTGGACGATGCAGCGCCTGTCGGATCTGCTCGACGCCCCGGTCGACCGCCCGGTCATTCTCGAAACCACCGCGCTCGGCGTCGCCTGGCTCGCCGGCAGCCGCGCAGGCGTCTGGCCGAACCAGCAGGAATTCGCCAAGTCCTGGGCCCGCGATCGCCGCTTCGAGCCCCATATGGACGAGACCACGCGCAAAATGAAGCTCAAGGGCTGGCGCAGCGCGGTCAAGCGGACGTTGATCGCTGCCTGAGCGCGTTGCACTTCCACGTTACGCGTCAGCGCTCCGGTACGAGATCTTCGCAATGATCTTCATGCCTGTGCATGTCACAGGAAACCAGCCAGCCCAAGTCCTTGGGCTGACAGGACTCTCGTGTGCCGCAGGTGCGGCGCTGCTCGATCTCTGTGGCGAGCACAGGGACGAGGGAGGAAAAAGCACGCCAAACCATAGCCATGGGAATATGTGAAGTCACGCGCTCTGCGCGCGCTGTCGTTCGCCGGCGAGCAGCCTTGCCGCAGAATTTGGTCACACAGATGGGGTCCGCTTGACTCATCCATACCTCATTGGCTATGAATCGATCCATAGCTAACCGGGTATGTATTTCAAATGTCCAATGCGCATGACATGCTGTTCAGGACGCTTGCCGACCCTACGCGGCGGGCCCTGTTTGAGCGCCTGTGCCGCGAAGGGGAGAGGACGGTCGGTGCTCTGACGGTTCGGGCGGGCGTCTCGCAGCCGGTCGTCTCGAAGCATCTGGGAGTCCTGAAGCAGGCCGGATTGGTGCGCGACCGCCACGAAGGCCGCCACACCTATTACAGCGCGCAACTCGGTGCACTCGCGCCGCTGGTCGACTGGACGCGCGAGATGGCCGGATTCTGGCAGAGCCGCTTCGACGATCTCGAAGATCTTTTGAAAAGGATGGACCAATGAAGGAAACGTCGACCGAAACACGCTCCGTCGTCGTCGAGCGGGAGATCGCTCATCCGCCGGAGAAGATCTGGCGCGCGCTCACCCAGCCGCACCTGATGGAGGAGTGGCTCATGAAGAACGACTTCAGTCCAGTCGTGGGGCACCGTTTCAATCTGCGCGGCGAGTGGGGTGGCGTATTGGACTGCGAAGTCCTCGTCGTAGAGCCCAACAGGAAACTGAGCTACGCTTGGAATTTCGCCCATGAGGATCCGGCCTACGACTTGAAGAGCGTGGTCACCTTCACGCTCGTCCCTACAAGCGCGGGAACCCAACTGCGCATGGAGCAGGTTGGCTTCCACCCGGATCAGCGGCAGGCCTATGGCGGCGCCAAGGCCGGGTGGCAGCAGTTCTTCGAAAATCTGGAGCGCCTTCTGGCGGGTATGAACTGAGACCCGCCTGCCGGCGCCGATCGGGCCGCTTCGCTTCGTGTCAAGGGGAGATTATTCAATGGATTGGAACGCCTGGATACGTCATACCCACCGGTGGTTATCCGTCGTCTTTACGGTAACCGTCATCGCCAACTTCGCCGCCATGGGCTTGGGAGAACCTCCAGCATGGGTGGTCTATTCTCCGCTGCTCCCGCTCTTCCTGCTGCTTTTTAGCGGCCTCTATATGTTCGTGCTACCCTATGCCGCGAGGTGGCGTAGCGGCCGGCATGCGGAGCAATGAGGTGACGACGATGGCCAGCAAGAACCCCGAAAAGATCGGGAATGCAAGGAAAGCCGCCGTCAAGCCGGCCTCGGCGCAGCCGACCCTGCTCTCGGGCGGCAACCCTCAGATCGCGAAGGGCTATGGCGACGCCCCCGTGCAGGCCTATATCGCAGCCATGCCGGGCTGGAAGAGCGATGTAGGGCGCCGCCTGGACGTTCTGATTGTGGAAGCCGTTCCCGGCGTGCGCAAGGCGGTCAAGTGGAACTCGCCTTTCTACGGCACCGAGGACGATGTCTGGTTCCTCAGCTTTCACTGCTTTACAAAATATATCAAAGTGACGTTTTTCCGCGGCGCCTCGCTCAATCCTGTCCCGCCCGGCACGTCCAAGTATCCGGAAGTGCGTTACCTGGACATTTACGAGGGCCAACTCGATGAAGCTCAATTCTCGGCCTGGGTGAGGCAAGCCAGCCAATTGCCCGGCGAACGAATGTGATCGACCGGCGGACGCCATCAACCACAAGGAAGGTGATAGCCATGGAGAACAGGACGAGCGGCACGAACGAAGAAGGGGCCTCTCCCTCCGAGCTGATAGATGCGAGAATCGCTGAATTTAGCGACTGGCGCGGCGAGACCCTCGCCCGGATACGTAAACTCATCCTGCAGGCCGACCCGGAAGTGATCGAGGAAGTGAAGTGGAGAGGCGTGCCCGTGTGGTCGCATGCGGGGATAATCTGCACTGGCGAGGTCTACAAGAATGCGGTGAAGACTACCTTCGCCAAGGGCGCCGCGCTGGAGGATCCTTCGGGCCTTTTCAATTCCAGCCTCGAAGGCAATACGCGGCGCGCCATCGATTTTCATGAGGGAGAAGAGATCGATGAAGAGGCGTTCATCGCGCTTGTTCGTGCCGCAGTGGCGCTGAATACGTCGGCACGCACACGCGCTCGTTCGCGAACGAAGCCGAAGAGCGCCTGACCCAGGATGGACGTCCGCCGGAAACAGTACGTTTCCCGAAGGCGCATTTGCGACCCGATCCTGCGCCGATTATCTCTAGCGCAACGCTAGACTCGCAGGAAGCCAATCATGGAACTCGGACTCTATACATTCGCCGACGTCGATCCGAATGCGGCCGACAAGGGGGCCGAGGGGCGCCGGCGTCTCGCCGATCTCCTGGAGGAGATCGAGCTTGCCGATCAGGTCGGCCTCGACGTCTTCGGCCTCGGCGAGCATCACCGGCCGGACTATGCGGCGTCCGCACCGGCGGTGATCCTCGCGGCCGCCGCCGCGCGCACCAGCCGCATCCGGCTGACGAGTGCGGTGACGGTGCTGAGTTCCGACGATCCCGTCCGCGTCTTTCAGCAATTTGCCACGCTCGACCTCCTGTCGAACGGACGCGCCGAGATCATGGCGGGGCGCGGCTCCTTCATCGAATCGTTCCCGCTCTTCGGCCAGTCGCTGGATGATTACGACCAGCTGTTCGCCGAGAAACTCGATCTCCTTCTGGCGCTGCGCGAGAGCGAAAGGATCACCTGGTCGGGGACTCTGAGGCCTCCGATCAACGACCGCGGCGTCTATCCGCGTCCGCTGCAGGACGCGCTGCCTCTTTGGATTGCGGTCGGCGGCACGCCGCAGTCGGTCGCGCGTGCGGGTGCGCTCGGCCTGCCTATGGCGCTGGCGATCATCGGCGGTGAGCCGGCGCGGTTTGCGCCGCTCTTCCAGCTCTACCGCGAAGCTGCCCGCCGCTCGGGGCAGGACCCGTCGAAGCTGAAGACGAGCATCAACGTCCACGGCTTCATCGCCGATACCTCGCAAGAAGCTGCAGATCAGTTCTACGGACCGCAAGCCGAGGTGATGAACCGCATTGGACGAGAACGCGGCTGGGGGCCGACCAACCGCGCCCACTTCGATCAGGCCATCACCCCCGCCGGCAATCTCTTTCTCGGTGATCCGGAATCTGTCGCCAGGAAGATCGTTGCGCATCAGAAACTCTTCTGCAACGATCGCTTTCTTCTGCAAATGGCGATCGGTCCGATGCCGCACGGGCAGATCCTGCATGGTATCGAACTTTACGGCACGAAGGTTGCGCCGCTGGTCCGCGAAATGCTGGCGGAGGAGCGCGGATCTTAGCGGCCGCGGCGGCTGCGGGTACTGGCATATCCGCCCCCGGCACGTTAAATGTGCCGCGAAAGCGAGAGATCATGACCCTCAACAACGACGACGACCTCGAAAGGCTGAAGGAGATTGGCCGGATTTGCGCCAATGCGCTTCAGGCGATGGGCGAGGCGCTCCAACCCGGCATCACCACGGCCGAGCTCGACGCGCTGGGGCGCAAGGTGCTGGAGGCGGCGGGCGCCCGTTCGGCACCCGAGCTTTGCTATGATTTCCCCGGTGCGACCTGCATCAGCGTCAATGAGGAGATCGCCCACGGCATACCGGGCCGCCGCGTTATCCAGGCAGGCGATCTCGTCAATATCGACGTTTCCGCCGAGAAGGGCGGGTTCTTCGCCGATACGGGCGCGTCCTTTCCCGTGCCACCGGTCAAGACCGAGATCGACCGGCTCTGCCGCGACGGCAAGCGGGCGATGTGGGTGGGCCTGAAACAGGTCAAGCCGGGCCAGCCGCTGGCCGCAATCGGCAAATCGATCGGCGAGTTCGCGCGCAAGAACCGCTATTCCCTCGTCACCAACCTGGCCAGCCACGGCATCGGCCGGTCGCTGCACGAGGAACCGAGCGAGATTGCCACCTGGCCGGACCCGTCCGAGCGGCGGCGGATGACCGAGGGTATGGTCTTCACGGTCGAACCCTTCCTCTCGATGGGCGCGCAATGGGCCGAAGGCGGCGACGACGACTGGACTCTCTATAGCGAGCCGCGCGCCCCCACTGTGCAATATGAGCATACGGTGGTCGTCACCCGCAGCGGGCCGCTGGTCGTGACGCTGCCGGGATAGAGCGATTAAAGGGAGAAGTGCGTAGCGAGGTGTCGCGCCTGCTCCCTGTTCTCTTCTCAGCGCAGACCGTTCGATTCCATCAATGGACCGTTCAATTATAATGATTTGCCGCTCTCTTGCTGCGATGCAATAAGAGTGCATGAGCACTCCCAAGAGACGGCAGGACCGCAGCGAACCGGGGTCGAGGTACTCGACAAGCCCGTGCGGCGTCGGGCCCGCGCCAAACGTCTCGCGCGGAAGGCTCGCAGCGACCGCGATCGCCGGCGCGATCGCCATGGCGGTGGCTATGGGATTCGGCCGGTTCTCCTATACGCCCATCCTGCCGGCAATGATGGCCGACACCGGTCTTTCGCCCGCTGATGCAGGCCTTGTTGCCTCGGCAAACTTCATTGGATATCTCGCAGGCGCGGTTCTCGCAGGTTATGGCTGGGCGCATGGCCGCGAACGCGGGATTGGTCTTGCGGCGCTCGTTGCGACAACGCTGCTGCTCGCGGCAATGGGGCTTACATCCTCGGTGCTCGCCTATTCCATCATCCGCCTTCTTGCGGGGCTGGCGAGCGCCTTTGCGATGATCTTCATCTCGGGGATAGTTCTGGGGCAGGGGAGCGCCGCCAGATCAGTGCACGTGCCGTCAGTGCATTTCGGCGGCGTCGGTTTTGGCATTGCGTTATCCTCAATCGCGGTCTGGGCCGCACCGCTGGCAGGTGGCGGGCGCTTTTCGATGGCGCAGGCCGACTGGTTCGTGGGCGCGCTCGTCGCGCTGGCGGGTACTGTCCTGGTGGCTGCGCTGCTGCCGGAGAGCCGTCATACCGCCAATGGCGGCCGACCGGAGGCGCCGCTCGTCCCATCGCGGCCGCTCACGGCGATGACGCTCACCTATGGCTTTTTCGGCTTCGGCTACGTGATCACCGCCACCTTCCTCGTTACCATGGCGCGCGACGCAAGCGGCGGCCACAGCGTCGAGTTCCTCGCCTGGCTGACTACCGGCGTCAGCGCTGCGCTGTCGGTTTATCTCTGGCGGTTCGCCGTGCCGCGCTTCGGGCTGGTCGGTGTCTATGCGGCCGGCCTGCTGGTCGAGGCGGCGGGCCTCGTTCTGACGGTTTCTTTGCCCTCTCCTTATGCACCGCTCGTCGGCGGGTTGATGCTCGGCGCAACCTTCATGATGGTCACGGCCTATGGCCTCCAGATCGGCCGGCAACTCGCCCCCGAAAGCCCGCGCCGGGCACTCGCCTTCATGACCGCCGCCTTCGGGATCGGCCAAATCGTGGGGCCACTGGTCGCCGGCTGGCTTGCGGAGCGGACCGGAAGCTACGCTCTGCCGACCTTGGCTGCGGCCGTCGTTCTCATGATCTGCGGGATCGTCGTCCTCGCTGAATTGCGCAGGATAAACGCCGCTTTGGTCCGGTGACCGGTCCTCACGAGGCTGGGACAGCCAGCGTCGGCAGTCACATGAAATAACAGTAACATTCGCATTCCGTAATTGTTGCGCAATGTGAATTGCCCTAGTTTCGGCGCATCAGGAGTGAAGTCCTTGATGCTCCCCGAAACGAGAGTGCCGTCCCTTGTTCCAATCCTTCTTCCCCAAGCCGAAGCTGTTTTTCATATCTTCCGCCGTCTGGAGCCTGCTCGCCGTTCTTGTCTGGTATGCCGGAGGGCGGGACATCGGCGCGTATTTCGGCTTGCCGCCGCTTCCTCCAGGGCAGGAGCCTATCATCGGGGTATCCGTTTTCTGGACGGCACCCTTCCTCTGGTTTTATCTATACTATGCGGTGGTAGTGGCGATTTTTGCGGGGTTCTGGTTCGCATACAGCCCGCACAGGTGGCAATATTGGTCCGTTCTCGGTTCGGCACTGATCATCTTCAACACCTACTTTTCGGTTCAGGTCAGCGTCGCCTTCAATGCCTGGTACGGCCCGTTCTACGACATGATCCAGCAGGCGCTTGCGCGGACGGCACCGGTCACGGCCGAACAACTTTATCTGGGAATGCTCAGCGTCTCCGGCATCGCGTTCCTGGCGGTTACCGTGGGTGTTCTGAACCTCTTCTTCGTCAGTCACTACATCTTTCGCTGGCGGACCGCGATGAACGAGTACTATGTCTCGCACTGGCCGAGGCTGCGACATGTCGAGGGCGCATCGCAGCGTGTGCAGGAAGATACGATGCGATTTTCCACCACTGTGGAAAGGCTCGGTGTCGGTCTGGTGAGTTCGATTATGACGTTGATCGCCTTCCTCCCGGTTCTCTTCAAGTTTTCCGAGCAGGTGAATGTGCTGCCGGTCGTCGGCGAGATACCCCACGCGCTTGTGTGGGCCGCGATCTCATGGTCGCTGTTCGGAACGGTCTTCCTCGCCGTCGTGGGTATAAAACTTCCGGGACTCGAATTTCGCAACCAGCGCGTCGAAGCCGCCTACCGGAAGGAACTGGTCTATGGCGAGGACCATGAAGACCGTGCCGATCCGATAACGCTCGCACAGCTCTTCGAAAATGTCAGGCGCAACTATTTCCGCCTGTATTTCCATTATATGTATTTCAATATTGCTCGTATTTTCTACCTTCAGGCGGACAACCTGTTCGGCACTTTCGTGCTGGTGCCGTCGATCGTGGCGGGGAAGCTCACGCTCGGCGTCATGAACCAGGTCCTGAATGTGTTCGCGCAGGTGCGCGACTCCTTCCAGTATCTCGTCAATTCCTGGACGACGATCGTCGAGCTCCTTTCAATCTACAAGCGACTTAAAGCCTTCGAGTCGGTGCTGGACGACGCGCCGCTGCCTGACATTGACCGACAATTCCTCGACGCCGGCAGAAAGGAAGAGCTGGCGCTGTAACGGCGGACATCAGAAGGCGGAGCGATCCGCCTTCTTTCTGGCATCCTCGATCAGCGGCAGGGCCTCGGCGTAGCTGACACAGGCGACGTCGCGCGTGCTGCAGGTTTCCGAGAGAAAGCGATCGAGCGCCCGCCAATAGGCGCCGCCGTTCATTTCGACGAAGTGGAAACCGAGCTGAAGGGGTATCCGGTCGCCTTCGTATTCCCTCCGGAAGGCATCGCGGAAGGCTGCAAGGGTCCGCTCCTCGAAGCGGGCGCTGTCGCGTTTGTTCTCGACCCCCATCGAATGGCGGACGAAGAGATTGTAATCCATGCCGATCACCGGGCGATGGGAGGGGCCTTCCGGGATGAGCGGCAGGCCGAAGCGCGGCAGACCGTCAGCAAAGCTGGGCCAGCCTGGTCCCTTGGTGACGAGGCTTGCGTCATAGTCGAAGCCGAAAGCCTCGAGCGCGGGCATGAGGCCGTCGCTCACCGACAGGTAAGGGGCGCGGAACCCCTTGATGCCCTGCCTTGCGAAGCCAGCCCAGCCTTCCGGCTCGTCCTCCGGTCTGCCCGCCATTTCCCAGGCGCCGGCGAGCGCTTCACGAAAGGCGGAAAACTCCCGCTCCCAATCGGCCTTGCTCCAGTCTTTGCCGTCGAAATGGCCACAGGCGTGGCTGCCGATATCGTGCCCTTCAAGATGCGCCTGCCAGATATGGCCGGCGCGGATCGCGATCTCCTCGCGGGTTTGCGCGAAGCCGACATTCGAACGTCCCTGCTTCTGCCCGGGCGGCCGGTAGGTCTGCTTCCCATCGGCCTTCGTCATCAGGAAGGTGCAGGAGAGGAAATAGGTGAAATGCGCGCCCGTGCGCCTCGCCATGGCAAGGCTTTTCTCCCAGAGCGCATTGTCGTGGGCGCCGTCGAAGGAGATGACGACGAGCTGTTTGCCGTTCGGCGGATGGGGTGCCGGCGGCGGATCGGCAAGGGCGAGAGCGGGAAAAAGGGCGAGGGAGAATGCGACAGGAATGCGAATCATGTTTCAACTGTGACGTTTGGTTTCGTCGCAGTTGGTCGGAAATTGCGGCAATCCTTTGATTGGGCTGGAAAATAGGCGCTATCGAAGGTAGTGCGTAGGTAGACGGATCGGCAAAGCGCGGCGCTGTAGCGGTCCGACATCTCGAACAAGCGGTGACCCATGGCCATACTCGTTCTCGGCATCATCATATTTCTCGGCATGCACCTCATCCGCGTGGTCGCGCCCGGCTTTCGCGCCGGCGTCATCGAAAGTCGCGGCAAGGGCACCTGGATGGGGCTTTATGCGATCGTCAGCCTCGTCGGACTCTGTCTCATCATCTACGGATTTGGCCAGGCGCGGGGCGAAACGGGGATGCTCTACAACCCGCCGGTGTTCCTGCGCCATATCGCGCTCCTGCTGATGCTCGTGGCCTTCATCGTGCTTGCGGCCGGTTTCCTGCCGGCTGGCCGCATCGCCGTCGCGCTCAAGCATCCGCAGATCCTCTCGATCAAGATATGGGCGCTCGCGCATCTCCTCGCGAATGGCGAGACGTCTTCGGTCCTGCTCTTCGGTTCCTTTCTCGCATGGGCGGTGATCCTGCGCATCTCGTTGAAGCGGCGCGAACGGGCCGGCGAGAAGGTTCTTCCCGTTTTCAAGTCGGCGCGCAACGACGTCCTGGCGGTCGTCATCGGCACCGCCGCCTACGCGCTCTTCGTCTGGAAGCTTCATGAGCTTCTGATAGGCGTTCAGCCGGTGGGACTCTAAATGTCGATCTCCCCCTTACATCAGGCGCAAAATCGGGTAGAAGGCGCCAACTTCTCTAGATCAGGGCCGCGCGGCCGGGACAGGACATGGTAAACCAGGACGACAGCTTTATCCGCGAGGTGAACGACGAACTCCGCTCGGACCAGATGAAGGCCGTCTGGACGCGTTTCGGCGGTATCATCATCGGGATTGCCGTTTTGATCGTGCTCGGCACCGTCGGCAAGGTCGGTTACGATTACTGGCAGGAATCGTCCTCGTCTCAATCGGGCGACGCCTTCCTCGCAGCACTCAACCTTGCCCGGGAGAACAAGTCCGATGAGGCGCTCGCCGCGCTGACCGAGCTGGAGAAGGACGGTTACGGGTCCTATCCGGTTCTGGCGCGACTGCGCGTAGCGACGCTGCAGGCGCAAAAGGGTGAAACGGACGCGGCAGTCGCGGCGTTCTCCGAGATCGGCAGGGATACGCGCATTCCGGCAGCGCTCCGCGATGCAGCGCGGTTGCGCGCGGCCTATCTGCTAATCGATGCGGGAACCTACGAGCAGGTCTCCTCCGAGGTCGAGCAGCTGGCCGTTCCGCAGAACGCCATGCGTCATTCCGCCCGCGAGGCGCTCGGGCTTTCGGCCTACAAGGCCGGGGACCATGCGAAGGCGAAGAGCTGGTTCCAGCAGATCGTCGACGACGCGCAAAGCCCGCGAGGCATCATGAATCGGGCGCAAATGCTGCTGGACGTGATCGCATCGACGGGCAAGGCCTGATGCATGTCGCCCAAAAGTGCGCAGCGGTTTTGGGATAACGACATGCACAGAAAGAGCATGTCGCCCAAAAGTGCGCAGCGGTTTTGGGATAACGACATATACAAAGACAGAAACTTAAAGCGCGCCATGTGAGTTCTGTTTGAACGCGACGCGCTTTGGCACGGATTTCAAGATGAGCTTCACTGTCGCCATTATCGGGCGCCCCAATGTCGGCAAATCCACCTTGTTCAACCGTCTGGTTGGCAAGAAGCTGGCGCTTGTCGACGACACGCCGGGGGTTACCCGTGACCGGCGTCCGGGCGACGCGAAGCTGGTCGATCTCAAGTTCCGCATCATCGATACAGCCGGTCTGGAGCAATCGTCGCCCGACAGCCTCCAGGGACGGATGTGGGCGCAGACCGAAGCGGCGATCGACGAGGCGGATCTGTCGCTCTTCGTCGTAGATGCCAAGGCCGGTCTCACCCCGGCAGACGAAACGCTCGCCGAAATGCTGCGCCGCCGCGGCAAGCCTGTCGTTGTCGTCGCCAACAAGTCCGAGGCGCGCGGCGCCGAGGGCGGCTTCTACGACGCCTTCACGCTCGGCCTTGGTGAGCCCTGCCCGATCTCGGCCGAACACGGCCAGGGCATGCTTGACCTGCGCGATGCGATCGTCGCGGCGCTCGGCGAGGAAAGGGCGTTCCCGCCGGCGGAAGACGTTGCCGAGACGAATGTGGACGTCCGCGCCGACGCCGGCGAAGGAGCGGGGGACGAGGAAGTCGAACCCGCCTATGACGAGACCAAACCGCTCCGGGTGGCGATCGTCGGCCGTCCGAATGCCGGAAAGTCGACGCTGATCAATCGCTTTCTTGGCGAAGACCGGCTGCTGACGGGGCCGGAGGCGGGGATTACCCGCGACTCCATCTCCGTCGAATGGGAGTGGCGCGGCCGCACGATCAAGATGTTCGATACGGCCGGCATGCGCCGCAAGGCAAAGGTGCAGGAGAAGCTGGAAAAGCTCTCGGTCGCCGATGCGCTGCGTGCCATCCGCTTCGCCGAGACCGTCGTGATCGTCTTTGACGCTACGATCCCCTTCGAGAAGCAGGATCTCCAGATCGTCGATCTGGTGCTGCGAGAAGGGCGTGCAGCCGTGCTTGCCTTCAACAAATGGGATCTTGTCGAAAACTGGCAGGCGCTGCTTGCCGACCTGCGCGAAAAGACCGAGCGGCTGTTGCCGCAGGCCCGCGGCATCCGTGCAGTGCCGATCTCCGGCCATACCGGCTACGGCCTCGACCGTCTGATGCAGGCGATCATCGAAACGGACAAGGTCTGGAACAGGCGGATCTCGACGGCGCGCCTCAATCGCTGGTTGGAATCGCAGCAGGTGCAGCACCCGCCGCCGGCCGTTTCCGGCCGTCGCCTGAAGCTCAAATACATGACGCAGGTCAAGGCACGGCCACCGGGATTCATGATTTCCTGCACCCGCCCCGAGGCGGTGCCGGAGTCCTACGCCCGCTATCTCATCAACGGGTTGCGAAACGACTTCGACCTGCCGGGCGTGCCGATCCGCGTGCATTTCCGCGCATCGGAGAACCCTTATGAGTCGAAAGCGCGCAAGAATCGCTGATCCGCGGCCTTCCGGCAGCACCAGAAGAACTCACGTTTCGTTTCGCGTTGCGGCGCTTTTTGATACGATAGGCGTCTGTATTTAGAGTAAATCTATGTAGGAAGTAAGTTGATTTTCTTGCTGCCAGTCTGGGCTTGATCTATAACTGAATCCATGATGCCGAACGAGCGAGCCGTGGCAGGACAGGCTTGCAGGCTGGGAAACGGCACGTGGCTCTGCGAGAATCGGGCCATCCACGTGGTCATTTTGATGTGTCTGGGTCGCGGGCGCGGACGAAGACCGCATGCTTTTCTCGTTTGCCGCGATCCTTCTCGAAAGCGATGTTCTCATGCTGACAAAAAAGGGAAAATACGGTTTGAAGGCGATGGTTGATCTCGCCCAGCTTCAACCGGGCGAAACGGCTTTCATCACGGAAATCGCCCTTCGCAACAACTTGCCGAAGAAGTTTCTCGACACGATCATGCTCGAACTCAGGAATGCCGGCTTCCTTCGCTCGAAAAAGGGGCCGGGCGGTGGTTATGCGCTGGCGCGGCCCGCCTCCGAGATCCGCGTCGGACAGGTGATCCGCACGCTCGATGGACCTTTGGCGCCGATCCGCTGTGCGAGCCGCACCGCCTACGAGGTGTGCGATGACTGTTCCGATCCGGAGAATTGTCATGTTCGCCGTTCGATGATCGTCGTGCGCGATGCCGTCGCCGACATTCTCGACAACATGACGCTCGCGCAATTTGCCGCAAGCGAAAAAGATGCTGTTGTGGCCCCGCTCCTCAGCGAAGCGGGCTGAGCACTTCGTTCAAGTATATCTTCTTTGCTCACAGTGACCCGTTGCGCGGCCGCACGCCGTTGAGGTGATAATTGCCGACGAGGTGATGTTTCCAGCGCACCGGGTCCTGCAGCGTGTGGGCGCGGGCGTTGCGCCAAAAGCGATCGAGATTGAGCGCGACCTTCGCAGACGCGGTGCCGGCGAGGGCGAAAAGCGCATTGGCGGCCTCGAGCGCGGCCTCGGCGGCAAGGGCATTGGCGGCGGTGACCGCCAGGCTGGCTTCGATCGCGTGCTCTTCTGTTGCGTCAACCTGGGCGGTATCGACCTTGCGTCCGGCATGTTCGACGAGCGCGGTGGCCGCCTCGATGCGTATTGCGACTTCGCCGACCTTGGCGATCGTCAAAGCATCGTTCGATGCCCGCTCGAGGTCTTTGTCCGCGGGGGACGGTGCCGTATTTCGGGCGAGTTCGAGGGTCTCCCGGAAGGCCGCCCTTGCAATGCCGAGATCGACGCCGGCATGAATGATCTGGCTGATGGGACCGATCGTATTCGGTCGCTCGAAACCGCGATGATGCGGCACGACCGAACCAAGATCCACGGGAACGTTCTCAAGCACCACGGTACCGGTGCCGGTGACGCGCTGCCCGAAACTGTCCCAGTCGTCGATGATGCGAACGCCTTCCGTTGCGCGCGCAACAAAGGACATGGTGATGCGGCCGGCCGCGTCGAGTGCGGAGATCGCGAGCCAATCGGCGAAGAGGACGCCCGTCGAATATTGCTTCCGGCCGCCGATGCGATACCCGGCCCCATCCGCGGTGATCCGGGGTCCCTCGTCGGAAACGGTCTTGTTGCCGTCTTGCGAAAGTGCGCTGCCGAAGCGGTCGCCCGCCATCGCGCGACCGAAGAAAAACTGCTTCTGCTCTTCGGTGGCGTGCTGACGCAGCGCCTCGAGGGCGCAGAAATGGCCTTGCGGAATCTGACCGATGGAGCTGTCGGCTTCCGACAGGATCGCCGTTACTTCGGCAAGCACGACGTTCGAAACGTCGATTCCCTCGTATTCCGACGGGATGCTGATCGCCAGCAGTCCTGATTGGGCCAACTGGTCGAGTTCGTCGTGGGGAAGGACGCGCTCAAGGTCGCGTTCGCTGGCGCGCTCGGCAAATCGGAACGCAAACTCCCTTGCAACCGCAAGGGCCTCTTCCTCGCTCTCGATGCGGTGCGGCACTGGCCTGCTCTTTCCGGCAAATTGCGAGATGCTTCCCATCTTTGTCCCTCCACGGAGCATGGCCGGTTTGCCTGGCTTAAGGTCGCGGTGTGATCGACCGCTCGCGTCCACGCATCTCGCAGTTTTTTGCGCTGCATTGTTCGCCGCTCATTTAGTATGGAGCAGCCGCTAAATTCTTCCAGCCCCTCCGGCGGAGCGGGCCGCGCAGGTGGGCGTCACGAATGGTCGCCACTCGGGCAGGTGAAATGCCCTGCAATTACAGTAGTTTACATATCCCGGTGACCGGCCGCTGCCCGGTTTTTGAAGAAAATCGCTTGCCGTGGAGGAAGTTTGCAATAGAATACAAAAATTGTAGATTATTCGCAGAAGGACGACCATAACCGAAACGCTGCCCGCATGTTTGTTACGTCGGAACCGATTTGAGGGTACAACATGCAGGAACTGAAATGTTGCAGCGGTCACCACGTGCATGGGGCGGCATTCCGTGCCGCCGAGGAAGTAGAAATATCTCGCTTGAAGCGGGAATGTGGCGCAAGGCGTTCTGGACGGCGCGTTGTTCCGGTAAATCCCGGCTGGTGAGCGGCATACTCTTGAAAATCAACTACAGCTTTTGTGTGTCTCGAAGTCCTGCTTAAGAGTTGCCCCGATCATGGAGCGACAACTAGCTCGCGAAAGGAGCTCACATGACCGTTCGTGGATTGTTTGCCGGCAGGTCAGCAGCGGCCGCCTCTTCCTCGAAGCCGGAAATCGCGATCGTCGGCCGTGGATTTTCGGGCATCATGATGGCGATCGCGCTCATGAAGTCGATGCGGGAATCTTTCCACCTCACCATGTACGACCCGCATCCATCGATCAGCGGCGGACAGGTCTTTTCCGCGGCCCAACGCTGCGAGATTCTCAACAGCCGGGTGCGCGATCTCTCGGTCGCGGCCGGCCAGCCCGACGATTTCAACGACTGGCTTTGCGCCAATGATGAGTTCCGCACTGCCGTCCCGGCGGCCATTCCCGGCTTCCGGCAGATTTTCGTGCCGAAAGGCATCTTCAGCGACTACGTGCATCAGCGCTTTTCCGAGGCGCTTGCCCGGCGCTCAGACATCACGGTGAGATTCTCCCACGAACCGGTCACGGGCTTGCGCAAGCTCGCGAGCGGTCGCTTCAGCCTTGTGCGAGAAGGGGGGAGTGACGCGTGTGACACCGTCATCCTGGCGACAGGCTTCGGCGTTCGCCCGCGCGACCTCGAAGTTTCCGATGCGGAGCGGCCGCTGGTGCGGACGCGCCGCCTCGTCGATCCGCGCCACGCGGTCCTGCTCGGTAGCGGCATTCGGGTTGTCGATCAGCTTTTCCAGATGCGCGATAACGGCTATGCGGGAAAGATCACGCTCATCTCGGCCCACGGCTTCCTGCCGCAGGCGCATACGCAGCTTGCCGCAGCGCCGAGTTTCCCTGTCGATCCGATGCCGCACGGCCTGCGGCAGATCATGCGCTTCGTGCGTCAGGCCTGCGCTGAAGCCGAAACGAAGGGACAAGGTTGGCAGTCTGCGATGAACGGCCTGCGCCGGCGAGCGCGCTCGCTCTGGCAATCGCTTTCGGCGCAGGAAAAGCGCCAGTTCAACCGTCACCTGCGGGCGATTTACGACAGCCACAGAAACCGCCTGCCGGCGGCTGTTCACGCGCGGCTGCAGCAGGAACTTGCCGACGGGCGAACCGTGCTTCGCCGCGGACGGGCGGGGCGGCGCCTGCCGGAGGGCGTCATGGTGCGCTGGTCGGGCCACCATGCCGAGGAACTGCTCAGGGCCGACCAGGTGATCGAATGCCGCTGTTCGGCGCCGGATCTTGGCACACCCCTGCTTCGCAGCCTCTTTGCGGGTGGGCTTGCTCAGCCCGATGAACTCGAGCTCGGCATCGCGGTCAGTCCGACGGGAGAAGTCTTGGGCCCGTGCGGGCGCACGCCGAATCTGTTCGCCATCGGTCCCCTCGGATTGGGGAGCCTGCCCGACATCGACCTCGTACCGGAAATCGTCACCCAGACCTATGCCGCAGCACGGCTGATCGCGACAGGTAAGCGCCTGGCGCTGAAAGCCGGATAGATGCGATCACCGGGCCAGCAGGTGGCGGGCCCCGCAATAGTCGATCACCCAGCCCGCTGCAGGCAACGGCGGGCCGACAAATTCACGCGGAAGATCAACGACGACACGGGGTCGTCGCTGCGCAGTAGGTCTTCGATATGACGGATGCTGTCGACCAGAATGCTGCACGCCCAACCGTTGCGATCATCGGCGGCGGCTTCACGGGTGCTGTGGTCGCGAAGCATCTGGCGCGGGCGCGCGACATGGACGGTTGGCGGATTGTCGTGTTCGAGCCCCGGGAGCGGCTGGGATGCGGACTTGCCTATGACACGGCGGAGCCCGCGCATCGCGTCAATGTCCCGGCCGCGCGCATGAGCATCGATCCGGACGATCCCGACGACTTTATGCACTGGCTCGAGCTTCGGGGCGAACCGTGCGACGACTCCGAGGCGCTTGCCTGCGACGGCCATCTCTATCCCGCCCGGCAGCTATTCGGTCGCTATGTCGCCGAAGCGATCGCGCCGTTCCTGGAGGGCGGCCGCATCGCACACCACCGGGAGAGAGCGGTCGCCGTGGAGCGCCACGGAGTGGCCTGGGAGGTTCGCGGCGCGAGCGGAACACGGAGCCGCGCCGACGTTCTGGTGGTGGCAACGACGCACCCGGCCCCGGAGGCGCCCGCTGGCATCGGCGCTGTCCTCTCCGGGCACCCCCGCTACGTGCCGGATTCGACCGGGCCCGGTGCGCTCGACAGGATCAGGACCGGTGATCGTGTGTTGATCATCGGCACGGGCCTGACGTCGGCCGATGTGATCGCCACCTTGCGCAGGCGCGGGCATAAGGGGCCGATCACCGCCTTTTCCCGTCGGGGTCTGCTTTCGCGCGGGCATGCCGATCGGGCGCAGGATCCCTATGGCGACTTCGTCTCGCAGCCTTGGAGATCGGCAGCGGAGCTGGTCGCCCAAGTGCGCCGGACGATCGCCGATGCGGAGGCCGACGGCTTCACATGGCATGCGGTCCTCGATGCGCTCAGAGCACAAGGGGGTGAGATCTGGCGCAATCTGCCGGTGACCGAGCGGCGGCGGCTCGTCCGGCACGTGCGGCCTTTCTGGGATGTGCATCGTTTTCGCGTGGCTCCGCAAATCGAAGCGGTCGTAAGTGCAGGGCTAAGGGACGGCGATATCCGCGTCCTTGCAGGTTCGATCGCCCATCTGGCGCGGGTGGGCGAGAATGTCGCGGTTAGCGTCCGGAAGCGCCGGGCCGGTGGAACGGAAGAGTGGGAATTCGAAGCCGTTGTGATCACCACGGGTCCGGCACACCGGTCGATCCTGCAAAGCCAGTCCTGGCTGGAGTCGCTCGGAGCCGCAGGTTATCTGCGCCCCGACGGAGTCGGCCTCGGCCTGGCGTGCAGCGAAACCAGCAGAGCGCTCGACAGCGTGGGCAGGGAGGTGGACAACCTCTTCGTTGCCGGTCCTCTCGCCCGCGGCACCTTTGGCGAGCTTATGGGGCTGCCGCAGGTCAACGATCACGCGATTTTCGTAGCGTCGCAAATAGCCAGCCTGGCGCGGGCGCGCCGAGCGGCTGCGCCAGGCGCCGCGGATAACGGCGCTGCGGCACGATCCGCGTGACGAGCTGCGCTCGATAACGCAGAATGCGGGGTCGGCGGAAACCGCGCGGCAGTCCCCATGCAACTTCTGCGGCAGCGCCTGCAGGCCATCTCTTACGCTTTTCGCCGTTCTGACATATATTAGGATGTGTCGGATTTCGACGAAAGGTAGAGCGGGAAAGAAGGGCCTGCGGCCGAGTTGCCCTTGCGCCCGCCTGTGAGAAGCCGCGAGGTATCGACGGCGAATGGCCCGCATTCTTATCGTGTTGTTTAGCCTGTTCTCGGCCTTGGCGCTTCCAGTCGCGGTGGCGGGAGCCGAGCGAACGGCAATCGTCCTGCATGTCAACGGTGCCATCAGTCCCGCCACGGCGGAATATGTGACGAGAGGCCTTCAACGGGCCAGGGATCGCGGTGCCGCGCTGGTGGTGCTGCAGATGGATACGCCCGGCGGACTGGATACCTCGATGCGCGACATCATACGCGCCATCCTTGACTCACCCGTCCCGGTCGCGAGTTTCGTCGCCCCCAGCGGTGCGCGGGCGGCGAGCGCCGGCACCTATATCCTTTATGCGAGCCACATAGCGGCCATGGCGCCGGGAACGAATCTGGGCGCAGCCACACCGATCGCCATCGGGGGAGGGCTTTTCGGCGGCGACGAGCAAGAGGGCGAGGAAAAGCCGGGCGAGCCGGACACGCCCGAACCCCGCAAGCCCGCCAATGCCGGAGAGGCGAAACTGATCAACGATGCGGTCGCCTATATCCGCGGGCTTGCGGAACTGCGCAATCGCAATGTCGATTGGGCGGAGCGGGCCGTGCGCGAGGCCGCGAGCCTTTCCTCCGCTGCGGCCGCGCGCGAGCAGGTCATTGACTTCACGGCCGTCAGCGTCGACGACCTTTTGAAGCAGGCGCACGGTCGCCCCGTCCGCATCGGCCAATCCGACGTTCGGCTCGATACGTCCGGGCTCGCCATAGAGGATTTGCCGCCGGACTGGCGCACGCAGCTGCTGTCGGTGATTACCAACCCGAACGTCGCACTCCTCCTGATGATGGTCGGCATCTATGGGCTCATCTTCGAGTTTCTCTCGCCCGGAACGGTCGTGCCCGGGACAATCGGCGGCATAAGCCTCCTGCTCGGGCTCTACGCGCTGGCGGTGTTGCCGGTGAGCTATGCCGGCGTCGGCCTCATCATACTCGGTGCGGCGCTGCTGGTGGCCGAGGCGCATGCCCCGTCCTTCGGTGTTCTCGGCCTCGGCGGCACCGTCGCTCTGGTGTTGGGCGCCGCCATTCTCTTTGACACGGACGTTCCTGGATTACAGGTATCCTGGCCGGCTCTGAGCGGCATCGGGATCGCCAGCCTCGCTTTCAGCCTGCTGGTCGCCCGTCTGGCCGTTGTTTCGCGCCGGCACAAGGTCGCCACCGGTGCGGAAGAGATGATCGGTATCTCCGGCAAGGTGGACAGTTGGGCGGGGGCGGACGGCTACGTGATCGCCCATGGCGAGCGGTGGAGAGCCGTCAGCAATGAGTCGTTTGGACCGGGAGAGGACGTCATGGTTGTCGGCCGGGAGGGCCTCACGCTCAAGGTGGCGCGCAAGCGAGCTGGAGCTGGATGAGGAAAAGTGCGCGCGGTTTCCACCCGCATCCCGCGCTAACGCCATAACGGATCACGGGGGAAAAGGAGATCGCTCATGCCCTTACTTGGAAATCTAGCGCCCTTCGCCGCCGCGCTCCTGTTCGTGCTGATCGTCGTCGCCTATGCGATCAGGATCCTCCGGGAATATGAACGCGGTGTGATCTTCACTCTGGGCCGCTTCACTGGCGTCAAGGGACCGGGACTGATCCTGCTCCTCCCGTATGTGCAGCAGATGGTACGGGTCGATCTCAGAACGCGTGTTCTGGACGTGCCCAGCCAGGACGTCATCTCGCGCGACAATGTTTCGGTGCGGGTCAGCGCGGTGATCTATTTTCGGGTCATCGATGCGGAAAAATCGACGATCCAGGTGGAGGATTTCATGGCGGCGACGAGTCAGCTGGCTCAGACGACGCTCAGGTCCGTGCTCGGCAAGCACGACCTGGACGAGATGCTGGCGGAGCGCGACCGGCTCAACGACGACATCCAGAAGATCCTCGACGTGCAGACCGACGCATGGGGCATCAAGGTGGCTACCGTCGAGATCAAGCATGTGGATATCAACGAGTCGATGATCCGGGCGATCGCCCGGCAGGCCGAGGCAGAACGCGAAAGGCGCGCCAAGGTCATCAATGCCGAGGGCGAGCAGCAGGCCGCGGCGAAACTGCTGGAAGCGGCTGAAATTCTTGCTCGAAAACCCCAGGCCATGCAGCTGCGCTATCTCAGTACCTTGAATGTCATCGCCGGCGAGAAGAACTCGACGATAATCTTCCCGTTCCCGATGGAGATTGCCGAGATGTTGGCGATGAGGAAGCAGGGGGCGTCCTAGAGCAGTTCCAGGTCCAGCGCAGCGGTTTTTCCTCCGGGATCGCCAAGAAACAAAGGGTTAGATCGCTTCCGCAATTCGGAGAAAAGCGGAAATGCTCGAGAGGTCGCAATGCCGAGGAGAAGTGCCGGCGTTCTGCTTTACAGATACGAGGCGGGCAACCTTTTGGTTCTGCTCGTTCATCCGGGCGGGCCTTTCTGGAGCAACAGGGATCTTGGCGCCTGGTCGATTCCGAAGGGCGAGTACGATGCCGACGAAGAGCCCGAAGCAGCGGCGCGCCGGGAGTTCCTCGAGGAGACGGGCATCGCGATATCAGGCCCTCTGGAATTCCTCGGCGAAGAGCGCCAGAAGGGCGGCAAACTCGTCACGGCCTATGCGCATGAAAGCGAATTCGACGTAACCAGCCTGCGCAGCAACCTGTTCGAGACGGAGTGGCCGCCGCGGAGCGGCAGGATGCAGTCCTTCCCGGAAGTCGACCGCGCGGGATGGTTCACGCTCGAAGAAGCCCGCGGGAAGATAAACGCGTCGCAGCGGCCATTCATCGATCGGCTGGAAGCCGCGCGAAGCGCCGACCGCCCCGCATTTTGAGCGGTTGCGCTCGCCGATCCGTTTCAATGGGCTACAGCGCGCAGGTCTGGTTGCGAAGCCTCCATCCTGCCGAAGCCCAATGGGATCGCGTCGGAACGACAAGGCGCCGCCTCGACGCCGGGCACGATCTCGACGGGAATTCCAAGGCTTTCAAGCGCTGCGATTTCGTCGACGGCACCGGCTAGCGCCATCGGGTTCCCGGACCGGAGGAGGACCACGCGTTTCCCTTCCCCGACGAGGGCCGCCATGTCTCTGCCTCGAAGTTTGGCGCTCCGGGCGACGGGGACGCGCTTTGCCTCGCGGCGCGCCAGTTCCAGGACGTCATTCGGGATCCATTCGTCAAAGAGGATCACATCGGCGGCTTGCAGGGAGCGAACCGCCTTCATGGTAAGGAGTTCCGCATCGCCCGGTCCGGCGCCGACGATGGTGACGCGGCCGATGGCTGAGGGTCGCGTGACCAGACGATCCGCCTCCGCCACCAGCCGCGTCTCTACACCCTCCTCCGGTGTATCAAGAAAGACCCGATCGACGAAACGCTCCCAGAACACGCGGCGCGCGGCACCGGGTTTCAGGCGCGCATTCACGCGATCGCGGATTGCCTGCGCGACCGCCGCCCAATGTTTGAGCGCCGGTGGCAGCAGGGCTTCGATCCGCCTGCGAATCGCCTGCGCCAGGATGGGTGCCGCCCCGTCGGTCGAGATCGCCACAACCACGGGCGAGCGGTTCACGATCGATCCGAACTGGAACGCACAATAGGCCGGTTTGTCGATGACGTTGACGGGCACTCCGGCGCTCCGCCCGGCTTGGAAGAAAGCTTCCGCCTCGCACTCCTCCTCGCAATCGGCAATGGCGATTGCCGCGCCCAGAAAGGCGCCCTCAAGCCACGCCTGATCGTGGTGAACGAGCCGGCCGTGCTCATGCGCGGGCCCACGGGCGAGGAGGTCGAGGAAGAGATCGCTGAGCGTCGCACGTGGCGCGTAAACGTGGACTTCCGCGCCGCAGGCCGCAAGAAGTTCCGCCTTCCAGGCGGCCGCATCGCTGCCGCCGGCGATAACGGCCCGTCTGCCATTCAGGGGCCAGAAGAGCGGCAGCGTCGCGAGTGCGGCAACGCGCTGGGGTCTTTGGGCCAGATCACTCCGCGGCGACGGTGAGGCAGGCATTCAATATCCCCCTGATCTCAGCGCGGCAGGAGCCGCAATTGGTGCCGGCGCTGAGCCTTTCGCCCACCGCCTCGACACTGTGGCAGCCGTCGCGGACGGCGGCAGTGATCTGGTTGACGCCGACGCTGAAGCAGGAACAGACGGTCGCGCCGGGATCTGGCGTATCGGCACCCGGGCGGCCGGCGGTTACCGCGAAGCGCTTGGCGAGGTTGCGATGCGAAGCGCGCAGCTGCGATACCGCCCAGTTGCGCGCGACGGCGACCGGCCTCGGAGAAAGAAACAGGGTGGCGAGCAGCCGGTCCCCCTCGAAAAAAGCAAGGCGGAGTTCGCCGGAGGTGCGGTCCGTATAGCCGATCGGTTCGATCTCGGCGGCGATCGCAAAGGTCTTCCGGCACCAGTCGATCCAGTCGGCATTCGTTGTGGCGAAGGCGAGTTCCATCCGCCACCCGCCCTCGGCCCTGGCGAGCGCCCAGTAGGCGGCGTCGAGTTCCGCAGGCTTACTCGCCGAAACCGCAAAGCCATAGGCGGCGGCCGGGAAGCGGCTCGCACGGACCGCCATATGCTTCGACGCCGGCTGGCCGGAAACCGGGTCGGTGACGGGCGCGACCAGCGCATCGATCCGCGCCATCGAGGCGAACTGATCGTTCCAGTGCATGGGCACGAAGAGATTGCCTTCCGTCTGGCGGTCGGTGACGAGCGCCCGGACGATCGCCGCCCCGTACGAACTTGCTATGGTGACGAGGTCGGCGTCGCCGACGCCGATCGCCTGTGCATCGCGCGGATGAATCTCGACAAAGGGCTCGGCGAGGTGGCCGGAGAGCCGCGCACTCCTGCCGGTGCGGGTCATGGTATGCCAGTGGTCGCGCACCCGGCCGGTGTTGAGCCTGAAGGGGAAGGCGTCGTCGGCGCTCCTTGGCCGTGGCACCTCGACGGCAACGAAGCGTGCACGGCCGTCCGGATGATAGAACGCTCCCTTCGCGAAGAACCGCTTCATCTGCGGCGCGCTGCCCTTGGGCTGCGGCCACTGAAAGGGTCTCAGTCCGTCATAGGCGGGGCCGTCGATCTCCGCATGGGCACTGATGTCGAAATCGCGGCGTCCGTCGTTTTCGAACCCCGAGAGCGCGGCATGCTCGGCGAAAATTTCGGCCGGTGAATTGTGAACGAAGGCGGCGGCGAAGCCCATGCGTCTTGCGACTTCGGTGAGCTGCCACCAATCGGGCCGCGCCTGGCCGGGGGCCGCAAGAAAGGCGCGCTGGCGGGAGATGCGGCGCTCTGAATTGGTGACCGTGCCGTCCTTCTCTCCCCAGCCGAGCGAGGGCAGGAGCACGTGGGCGTGGCGGGCCGTGTCGGTATCCCTCACGATGTCGGAGACGACGACGAAGGGACAGGCCTTGATCGCTGCTTCGACGGAATCGGCATCTGGCATGGAGACGACCGGGTTGGTCGCCATGATCCACAACGCCTTGATGCGTCCGTCGGCAACGGCGCGGAACATGTCAACCGCCTTGAGGCCGGGCTTGCCCGCTACTGTCGGCGCGCCCCAGAAGCGCCGTACCTGATCCCGGTGGAGCGATTTCTCGATGTCCATATGGGCGGCAAGCATGTTCGCGAGTCCCCCGACCTCGCGCCCGCCCATCGCATTCGGCTGCCCGGTCAGCGAAAAAGGCCCCATCCCCGGCCGGCCGATGCGCCCGGTCGCAAGATGGCAGTTGATGATGGCATTGACCTTGTCGGTGCCTGCAGCCGACTGGTTCACACCCTGGCTGTAGCAGGTCACGACTTTCTCGGTCGTCTCGAAAAGCCGGAAAAAAGCGCGAAGCTGCGTCTGCGTCAGCCCGGTCGCTTCCGAAAGCGCCGGAAGGTCGCGCTCCGATGCGCTCGCCACAGCCTCGTCGAAACCGCTCGTGTAGCTCCCGACATAGTTCCGGTCGATCGCACCGCTGGCGGCGAGATGGGCAAGCAGACCGTTGAAGAGGGCGGCATCTCCATCGGGCGCAATCGCCAGATGCATGTCGGCTATGTCCGCAGTCATCGTCCGGCGGGGGTCGACGACGACGATCTTCATCTCCGGGCGGTTCGCCTTGGCTGCGCAGAGGCGTTGATAAAGCACCGGATGGCACCAGGCCAGATTGGAGCCCGTCAGGACCACGAGCTCGGCGAGTTCCAGGTCCTCGTAAACGCCCGGCACCGTGTCCGAACCGAAGGCGCGGCGGTGGCCCGCGACCGAGGACGACATGCAAAGCCGGGAATTGGTGTCGATGTTCGCCGAGCCGATGAAACCCTTCATCAACTTGTTGGCGATGTAATAGTCCTCCGTCAGCAATTGTCCCGAGACGTAGAAGGCAACCGAATCGGGACCGTGTTCGGCGATACTGTGCGAGAAGCGTTCGGCAACGAGATCGAGCGCCTCGCTCCAGCCTGCGCGACGGCCGCCGACTTCCGGATGAAGAAGGCGGCCGTCAAGATCGAGGGTTTCGCCGAGAGCCGATCCCTTGGAGCAGAGCCTGCCGAAATTGGCCGGATGCTCCGGATCGCCCTTGACGCTCACCGTACCGTCGTCACCCACGCGGGCAATGACACCGCAGCCGACTCCGCAATAGGGGCAGGTGGTCTTGACCTCTTGCGTCATGCTTATTCCGCCGCTGCCAGTGCGAGACTCTCAAGAGCGACGAACAATGCGCCATTGTCGTTGCGGATGGGGATCGTGCGCACCTCGCCCTCGTCGGCACCGAGCGCCTTGCCGGTCTCGAGCGAGATCACCCAATTGTGCAGCGGGCAGGTGACGGCCGTGCCGTGCACGATCCCTTGGGAAAGAGGGCCGCCCCTGTGCGGGCAATGGTCCTCGATCGCGAACACCTCGTTCTCGGCGGTCCGGAAGACGGCGATCTTGCCGGTCGGCGTCCTGACGCAGCGGGCGCCGCGCAGCGGGATGTCGTTGATGTAGCCAATTGCAATCCAGTTCATCGTCATCGATTACTCCGCTGCCTGATTGAAGCCGACCGTCGCCATCGGCCGGAATTCGTGCTTGTCCTTGCCGGAGACGCGTTCCGACCACGGGTCGACCTGGGCGAATTTCTGGCTGAAGACGAAGCGGTCGAAATAGGCCTTGCGCTTGTCCGCATCGTCCATGATCTGCCGGCGGATCTCGTCGAGGCCGACACGTTTGGCCCATTTGTAGATGCGCTCGAGGTAGCGGGCCTGCTCGCGATACATCTGCGTCAGCGCGACGATATGCTCGAGCGCCTCGTCCTCGGTCCTGACCAGGCCCAGGACCTCTGTGCCCTTGATGTCGAGGCCGGCAGCTCCTGCGAAATGGATCTCAAAGCCGGAGTCGACGCAGATGACGCCGATATCCTTGCAGGTTGCCTCCGCGCAGTTGCGCGGGCAGCCGGAGACGGCCATCTTCAGCTTGGCCGGCGTCCACGAGCCCCACATGAATTTCTCGATGCGGATGCCGAGGCCGGTCGAATCCTGTGTGCCGAAGCGGCACCAATCGGAGCCGACGCAGGTCTTCACGGTTCTCAGTCCCTTGGCGTAGGCCTGGCCCGAAACGAAACCTGCCCGACCGAGATCCGCCCAGACGGCGGGCAGGTCCTCCTTCTCGATGCCGAGCAGGTCGATGCGCTGACCGCCCGTCACCTTCACCAGCGGCACGTTGAACTTGTCGACGACGTCGGCGATCGCGCGAAGTTCCTTGGCGTTGGTGACGCCGCCCCACATGCGCGGTACGACGGAATAGGTCCCGTCCTTCTGGATATTGGCGTGAACGCGTTCGTTGATGAAGCGCGACTGGTAATCGTCGGCATATTCGTCCGGCCAGTCGCAGACGAGATAGTAGTTGAGCGCCGGGCGACACTTCGCGCAGCCGCAGGAAGTCTTCCATTCCAGTTCCTGCATGACGGCGGGTAT
Source organism: Sinorhizobium arboris LMG 14919 (assembly GCF_000427465.1). Taxonomy (NCBI): domain Bacteria; kingdom Pseudomonadati; phylum Pseudomonadota; class Alphaproteobacteria; order Hyphomicrobiales; family Rhizobiaceae; genus Sinorhizobium; species Sinorhizobium arboris. The sequence continues at coordinate 117,529 of NZ_ATYB01000008.1, forward strand.
GGACTTCAGTTTCTTGGCCTTGATCAGGCGCCGCACGTCGTCATGGCCGAGATCGGTGCAGGTGCACATCGGCTGCACTGCGGCCGGATTGTAGGAGTCGCCGAGCGTCAGCGACATGAGCTGCTCGACCAGACCGGTGCAGGAACCGCAGGAGGCCGACGCCTTAGTGTGGGCGCGCACGTCGTCGAGCGAGGTCAGGCCCTTGGAGGTGATCGCCCCGACGATCTTGCCCTTGCACACGCCGTTGCAGCCGCAGATTTCCGCATCATCCGGCAAGGCTGCAACGGCCGCCGTAGGGTCCAGCGGTGACCCTCCCTGATAGGCTTGACCGAAGATCAGGGTATCGCGCATTTCGGAGATGTCCGTACCGCGCTTCAAAAGGTCGTTGAACCAGGCGCCGTCGGTGGTGTCGCCATAGAGCACAGTACCGACGATGCGGTTGTCTTTCAGCACCAGCCGCTTGTAGATGCCGGCGGTGGCATCGCGCAGCACAATTTCCTCCCGCCCCTCGCCATCGGCGAAGTCGCCGACCGAATAGAGGTTGATGCCCGTCACCTTCAGCTTCGTCGGCGTGTCGGAATGTGCGAAAGCGGCGTGACGATCGCCAGCGAGGTGGGAGGCGGCGACGCGCGCCATTTCGTAAAGGGGGGCGACAAGGCCGTAGACCATGCCACCGACTTCGGCGCACTCGCCGAGCGCCATGATATCCCCGTCGGACGTCTGCATTCCGGCATCGACGACGATGCCGCGATTGACGGCAAGCCCGGCCTCCTTGGCAAGCCCGGCATTCGGCCGGATACCGACGGCCATCACGACCAGAGTCGCCGGAATGATCCGGCCGTCGTCGAGCTCAATACCCTCGACCTTCTCCTCGCCGAGGATGCGCTTGGTGTTCGCCTTGGTGACGACCTTGATGCCGCGCTCTTCGACGGCCTTCTGCAGGAGGTAGCCCGCGGCCGGGTCGAGCTGGCGCTCCATCAGCGTCGGCATGACATGCAGAACGGTGACGTCCATGCCGCGCGCCTGAAGCCCGGCGGCTGCCTCCAGCCCGAGCAGGCCGCCGCCGATGACGACCGCCTTTTCGCGCGATTGCGCAGCGAGAAGCATCGCCTGCACATCGTCGAGGTCGCGATAGGTGATGACGCCGCGAAGATCCTTGCCCGGCACGGGGATGATGAAAGGCACCGAGCCGGTGGCGATCACCAGCTTGTCATAGCTTTCCGTGACGCCGTGGTCGGAGGTGACGGTCTTGGCGTCGCGGTCAATCGCAATGATCTTGTGTCCCTTGTAAAGGGTGATGCCGTGCTTGATGTACCATCCGTCGCCATGGATGATGATCTCTTCGTATTCCTTCTCCCCGGATAGCACCGGCGAGAGCATGATGCGGTCGTAATTGACGCGCGGCTCGGCGTTGAAGATCGTCACGGTATAGCGCCCGGGCGCCTTTTCGAAGAGCTCTTCCAGCATCCGGCCCGGAGCCATGCCGTTGCCGACGATAACGAGTTTTTCGAGTGCAGTTTCAGTCATGTGGGTCACTCCGCAGCTTCGACGAAGCGGTGGCGCTCGTAGAGGAATTTGAGCACGGCTTCGCGGCATTTCAGGTAGGTTCGGTCGGAGGCGAGCTCGATTCGCCGGCGCGGGCGGGCGAGCGGTACATCGAGGATGTCGCCGATTTTTGCTGACGGGCCGTTGGTCATCATCACGATGCGGTCGGAAAGCAGGACTGCCTCGTCGACATCGTGTGTGATCATCAGGACCGTGTTTCCAAGGGCCGCGTGGATCTGCATGACCTGATCCTGCAGATGCGCGCGGGTGAGGGCGTCGAGCGCCCCGAACGGCTCGTCGAGAAGCAGCACCTTCGGCTCCATGGCGAGCGCACGGGCGATGCCGACGCGCTGCTTCATCCCGCCGGAGATCTCCGCCGGCCGCTTGTCACCGGCATGCGCCATCTGCACGAGTTCGAGATTGCGCATGGTCCATTCGTGGCGCTCATGCCTGCTACGCGTCGCCGAGAACACCTTGTCGACCGCGAGCCGCACGTTCTCGTAGACCGTGAGCCACGGCAGCAGCGAGTGGTTCTGGAAAACGACGGCGCGATCCGGCCCAGGCTCGTCGACAACCTTGTCTTCGAGGAGCACGACACCGCTCGTCGCCTGAGTCAGGCCGGCGACGATGTTGAGCAGGGTCGACTTGCCGCAGCCGGAATGGCCGATGATCGAGATGAACTCGCCCTCGTCGACGGTGAGCGAAACCTGCTTCAGCACGTCCGTGCGCGTGCTGCCGCGTTCGAAGGTCTTGTCGAGCAGTTCGAGCGAAAGATAGCTCCTGGTCATGGCGGGCCTCCTCTTCAGGCGTTTGCCGTGCCGCGGGTAACCGCGTGGCCGGTCAGTGCGATGAGGCGGTCGAGAAGGAAGCCGACAATGCCGACATAGATCAGCGCGACGATGATGTCGCTGATAAGCGACGAGTTCCACGCGTCCCAGATGAAGAAGCCGATGCCGACACCGCCGATCAGCATCTCGGCTGCAACTATGGCCAGCCAGGAGAGGCCGACGCCGATCCTGAGGCCCGTGAAGATGTAGGGAGCCGCCGCCGGCAGCATGATCTTGGCGAAATATTCGAAGCCGTTCAGCCGCAGCACCCGGGCGACGTTCTGGTAGTCCTGCGGAATGTTGCGGATGCCGACTGCGGTGTTGATGATGATTGGCCAGATCGCGGTGATGAAAATCACGAAAATTGCCGAGGGATTGCCGTCCTGGAAGGCGGCGAGCGACAGGGGCAGCCAGGCGAGCGGCGGCACCGTGCGCAGCACCTGAAAGATCGGATCGAGACCGCGCGTCGCGAGCGCGCTTTGGCCGACGAGCACGCCAAGGGCGATGCCGACTACCGCGGCGATCGCATAGCCGAATGCTACGCGCTGAAGGCTGGCAAAAACATGCCAGAACAGGCCCTGATCGGTACCCTGGCCGGTGTAGAAGGGGTGCGCGATCAGTTCCCAGCTTTCCTCCAGCACACGCGTTGGTGCCGGCAGGCTGGAGTCGGGCGATGAACAGAGAATTTGCCAGGCGAGCAAGAGGAAGCCCAAGGTGGCGAGCAGGGGGGTGAGGTTTGTTGCCGCGGCCGCGGCGAGCCGCGGCAGTCGACTGGCGATTCCCGGCCTCGCCGCGTGCGAGAGTGCGATGACATCGGCCGCGGCTTGAGGCATTGCCTGTGGTTTGAGCTTGAGATTGGTGACGGACATGCCGTTCTCCTACGGTTCGGGTCGAGAGCAGCCGGGCCGAAGTCCGGCTGCGGTCGCCTCATCAGGCAATCCGGCTGATGGCGAGGCTCTTCAGATACGCTTCGGGATTTTCCGGATCGAAGACCTTGCCGTCGAAGAAGGTCTCTGGGCCGCGCGAGGTTGAGGCCGGCATATCGGTGATGCCGAGTTCCTTCGCCGCTTCGCGCCAGATATCCTCGCGGTTGACCTTGGCGATCAGTCCCTTGATATCCGTGTCCGGCGCGAGCTTGCCCCAACGGATATTCTCGGCGAGGAACCAGGCGTCATGGCTCTGGAAGGGGTAGGAGGCATGATCGCGCCAGAATTTCATGAAATGCGGGCTGTGTGATACGACCTTGCCGTTGCCATAGTCGTACTCACCCTTCAGCCGGTCGATGATGTCCTTGGACGGCACGTTGAACCAGCTGCGCTTGCCGACGATCTTGGCAAGTTCGTCCTTGTTGGCCATGTCATCGCACCATTGCGCGGCTTCCTCGACGGCCATGACCAGCGCCTTTGCTGCGCGCGGGTTCTTCTCGACCCAGTCGCTGCGCATCGCGAAGGATTTCTCCGGGTGATTGGCCCAGATCTCACCGGTGGTGACCGCGGTGTAACCGATCTTTTGGTTGACGAGCTGCTCATTCCAGGGCTCGCCGACGCAGAAACAGTCCATGGTCCCCACCTTCATGTTGGCGACCATCTGCGGCGGCGGGACGACGATGGTTTCGACGTCCTTGTCCGGATCGATGCCGCCGGCCGCCAGCCAGTAACGGAGCCAGAGGTCGTGCGTGCCGCCCGGGAACGTCATGGCGACCTTCGCCGGCGCCCCATCGGCTTTCCTCTTCGCGAAGACGTCCTTCAGTACGGATGCATCCAGGCCAACCTTCAGGTCGGCATGGGCGGCGCCGACCGAGATCCCCTGCGCATCGAGATTGAGGCGGGCGAGGATGACCATTGGCAATGGCTGGTTGTTCTGGGTCACCTTCCCGATCGAGATCAAATAGGGCATGGGGGTCAGGATATGGGCGCCGTCGATGCCTGCGCCGGCCGAGCCGAGTACCAGATTGTCGCGCGTCGTTCCCCATGAAGCCTGTTTGACAACTTCGACTTCGCTCATACCGTATTTGTCGAAGAAGCCTTTTTCCTTGGCGATGATAAGCGGCGCGGAGTCGGTGAGCGCAATGAAGCCGAGGACGGCCTTTGCGGTCTCCGGACCTGCTCCTTGAGCGAAGGCGCCAGACGGAAATAGCGCCTTGGCTGCGCCGACGAGGGCGGCAGTAGCGGTGGTCTTCAACAGACTGCGGCGGGTCAGGCCAATCGAAGTCTTGATCATGCGCGTTCCCTCAAATTGTTGGCCGGCCGAAAACCGGCATAAAAAAACGCCGCTCGGAAATCGCGCTCCGGGGACTGGGAGGAATCCCTTACGGAGGCAAAGACCTTGCGACGTCGGTGTCTTTGGCAGGCGCATGCGGCGCCTGAGCTCGCTTCAATCGCCGTTGATTGGAAGCAAAGTTGGAAAAGCAAATGCTGTGCCAGATCGCTGGATTACGACTATGTCATTGAAAAATCTAGAAGAGGCCGGAAAACGGCAGCGGCCTAAAAATTAGTCGGTGGCGATCAATGGTGAATTGTTGTGCGTTGCGGTATGCGGCGCAGGCCCCTTGCGATTAAACAAGCAGCAGGCCGCGGACTCAGGCATCATCGAGCGGCTCCTGGACTCGACCTTTGCCCCCGACGGTGAAGGACTTGATATAATCCTCCATGCTGCCGGGATCGAAGACGTGCCCGTCCATGAAGCGGTCGTCGTCCCTCGCCCCTTCGACCCTGCTGCCGCCTGAGTCGGCCGGCACGGCATCCTCTCCGAGCGCTGCACGATAGAGGTCCGGCCGATAAGCGGAAACGCTCGCTTCGAAGCCTTCTTTGGACAAGGACGTCTGTCCCCAGCGCACCATTTGACTGTAGATCCAGAGCGCCTGGCTGGGGCGCGGGAAGTTGGCAAAGCCTGCGTGAAAGACGAAATAGTTCTCGATGACGCGCCCGTTTCCCTCGGGGTCGATGGTGAATTCGCCTGCAAGTACCCGGCGAATGATATCGGCCGGCGCAGCCACGTGCCGTTCCTCTGCCAGCACTTCCGCGAGGTGGTCGCGGTTCTCCGGTGCGTCTGCCCAGCGCGCGGCGCGGTCGAGTGCGACGATCAGGCGGGAAACGGTGTCCGGATTGGCTTCGGCCCATTCGGGGCGCATGCCGATCACCTTTTCCGGGGCCGAAGGCCAGATATCCTGCTTGGTCGCGACAATGCGGCCGACGCCACGTTCGGATGCGACCATGTTCCAGGGCGCGCCGACGCAGAAGCCATCGATTGCGCCTGCGGCAAGCGCATCGGAGGTCATCGGTGGCGGCACCACCACCAGCTTGACATCGCGGTCGGGATCGATGCCGCCGGCCGCGAGCCAGTATCGGAACTCATAATTATGCGACGAGAACGGGTAGGTGACGCCAAGCGTCAGCGGGGGCTTGCCGGCTGCCTCTGCGGCCCGGATGACCGCCGCCAGCGCCCTGGCGTTCATCAACGCATCCTCGCCTCCGCCGAGCTTTCCTGCCTCTTGCATGAGGCCGTAGAGTCGGGTCGAGAGCGTTATTGCATTGCCGCCGCGTCCCAGGGAAAAGGGCGCAATCGTCGGCGACGGATTGGAGCCGAGACCGAGCATGGCGGCAACCGGCATGGGTGACAGCATGTGGGCAACGTCGAACTGACGAAAGGCAAGTCTGTCGCGCACATTCGCCCAGGAGACGTCCTTGACGAGCTCCAGGGCGATGCCTTCGCGCTGGGCGAAGCCGAATTCGGCGGCGGCGATCAGCACGGCCGCGTCGACGAGCGGGATGAAGCCTGCCCGGACCGTGCGCGGCCCCCCGTGACGGATGCTTCCCGGCGCTGGGAGGGCGTCGCCGGCGGAAAGCTCCCCGCCTCTGAGTTCACTTTTGTTCGTCAATATATTCACTCCGGTGTCTCCCGAGGTGCCGCGGCAAGAGAGCGGCCGATTACCGGATCAGCAGTCCGGCGGCGGTGACGACGCTTTGCGCGATGTCCGAAATCTTCTTCTTCTCGTTCATCGCCGTCTGGCGCAGCAGCGCGAAGGCTTCCTCTTCGGAAAGGCCGCGCATTTTCATGAGGATACCCTTGGCGCGCTCGACGAGCTTGCGCTCCTCGAGCGCGGATTTGGCCTCCGCCAGTTCGCGCTGAAGCCGGCTGAACGCTTTGAAACGGCTGACAGCCATGTCGAGGATCGGCTTGACGCGTTCCTTCTTCAGGCCGTCGACGATATAGGCCGAAACGCCTGCCTCGACGGCCGCCTCGATGGAGGCCGTGTCGGAGCGGTCGACGAACATGGCGATCGGCCGGCCCACCGTGCGGGTCAACTGGAACAGATGCTCCATCATGTCCCGGTTGGGATTCTCGATGTCGATGACGATCACGTCGGGCCGGAGCGTTTCGATAATCCGGGCGACGCCGTGAACCTCGTGGATCACCGTGACCTTGCCGTGCCCCGCTTCGCGCAGGCCTTCCTCGATGATCGAAGCGCGGATGGCGTTCTCGTCAATCACAAGAATGGTGAGGTCGTGATGGGTCATGCCGCATCATGATGCGCTGCAGCAAGTTTCGCAATATAGATTTGCCTAAATATTTTGCTGACGAATGAAATGCCTAAAAACTGTTCTCATCGCGTCTGATCTGGCGCAAATTCAGGCAGACCCATCGGCGGAAAAAGCGACGGAGGCAGTACGTCCGCCGCCAATCGTCGTCACGGACAGCCGTGTCGGCGGCAAACGTCAGCCATGGAGCGATTCCGTGTGCCGGGTTCCGGGTTGGGCCGGGGCCGAATCCGTGTCCGGCGTTTGCGCCATCGCCGAAACGAGAGAGATGATTTTTTTCCGGAGCACCGGATCGGCGATCTTCAAGAAAGCGCGGTTGAGCGCGATACCTTCCTTCGAGGCCACGAAGGATGAAATCTCCTGCGATTCGTGAATATCGGCAGCGGGTCCGCCCGACTGGGCGCTGCCTTCGTCCTGCTGGAAGAAAAAGCTCGGATGGACGCCCAGTATGTCGGCGATCGCCTGGAGCCGGCTGGCGCCGATGCGGTTTGTGCCTTTTTCGTACTTCTGGACTTGCTGAAAGGTGATGCCGAGCCCGTCGGCGAGCTTTTCCTGACTCAGGCCGATCATCAACCGTCGCATGCGAACACGCGAGCCGACAAAGGCGTCGATCGGGTTGGGATCCTTCTTGTTCATCTGGTAATCTCCTCGCGGGTTCGATTCAGCTTATCTCATATAAGTTTGCTTGAATGGACGCTGCGATGCAATCAGCACGCGCCGCATTCTTGTCAAAACGCAATTTTCCAACCATCGGCGAGGTCGGCGATGGACTTGGCTCACTGCGGGCGCTACGGACAGACTTCATGTTGCCGGGACGTTAGCGTCACATCGGATCGGATCCAGAGAACATCAGCAGGGAGCGAGAAGTCTGCGACGATGAGTGTTGAGTCGAAATCACAACCAAACGCGGCAAGGCGCTTCCCCGGCTCGATCGTCGTCATGGGTGTCTCCGGCAGCGGCAAGTCGTCGGTGGGCGAGGCAATCGCCGAGGCCTACGGCCGTCCTTTCCTCGAGGGCGACGCGCTCCATCCTTCGGAAAACATCAGGAAGATGTCGGAGGGGATTCCCCTCACGGACGACGACCGCTGGCCGTGGCTCGCGGCGATAGGAGAGAAGCTGGCGAGCCGGGAACCCATCATCGTTTCCTGCTCCGCCCTCAAACGCAGCTACAGGGACAAGCTTCGCGAAAGTGCTCCAAACGAACTGGCCTTCGTGTTTCTCTGCGGCAGCGAGGCCGTGCTTGCGGAGCGCATGCGCCACCGCACGGGGCATTTCATGCCGACCTCGTTACTGCAGACGCAGCTCGCGACGCTCGAGGATCCGACCGGAGAGGTGAAGACGATTGCCGTAGACGTCGCTCAACCGCTGGCGGAGATCGTTCGCCAGGCGCTTGCAGGTCTCGCCCGTCTGTAAGCCTGGCGTCCCGCAACGCTTTTCGGTGGTGAGGGCGCAAAAGAACACCGTGCGCAGTTCGACTGGATCCGGCAGCAGTTGACTCAACCGCAAGCATGAGTATTGTCTCTGCAATTGGTATGACCACTTGGCCACTTGGGCCGCGTGTCAGCCGAAAGGGATCATGATGTTCTCTGCTGTGGAATCGCGTCGTCTCTATCGCCAGGTGGCGGATCAGATGCGGGCCCTGATCGAAAGGGGCGAGTTGGCGCACGGTTCGCGCCTCCCGGCAGAGCGCGAACTGGCGCAGATGTTCGGGGTTTCCCGGCCCACCATCCGAGAAGCGCTGATCGTGCTCGAAGTGGAAGGCTTCATCGACATCCGGATGGGCTCGGGCATCTATGTCACTGCGCGTCCGGCACCGGCGGCCGATGCGCCGCCGGAGGACTTCGAAGGTCCTTTCGAATTGCTGCGGGCGCGGGCCGTGGTCGAATGTGCCATCGCGGAAGAAGCAGCCCGGCTGGCACGCCCGGAGCATATATCCGTTCTCGACGACAATCTTGCCCGGATGGCCGCCGCACTTGAGGATCGCCGCCGCGCGCTTGCGATCGATCGCGAGTTTCACGTCATCGTTTCGAGCATCATCGCCAATGCCACGCTGAACCGCTTCGTCGGCAGCATCCACGACATGCGCATGACGCCCTATTTCGAAAAACTCGCGAGCTATTTCGAAAATACCGAGACCTGGCGGGCCGCCATGGAGGAGCATCGCGTCATTCGCGACGCGATCGCCATGGGTGATCCGGCCGCCGCGCGCACCGCGATGCGGGCGCATCTCGACCAGTCTCAGATTCGCCTGTCGGCGAGTTTCGGAGAGGAACCGTCCGACAGTACGATACCCGCCGCATGGAGGCGCGTCGGGGGGTAATCACAGGAACGACTTCACTTTGGGAGGAGGAAGAAGATGACGATCAGACTTTTGACGCTACTCGGTGCAACCGCGACCATTCTGGCATCGGCCCTATCGGTTCATGCCCAGACGGCGCTCAAATGGGCCCATGTCTACGAGACGTCGGAGCCGTTCCATAGCGAGTCGGTCTGGGCGGCGGAAGAGATCGCCAAACGCACAGAGGGCCGATACAAGATCGACGTGTTCCCGGCCTCGCAGCTAGGCAAGGAGGCGGATATCAATCAGGGCCTGAAGCTCGGCACCGTCGACATCATCATTTCGGGCTCGAGCTTCGCCGCGCGCGATTATGCGCCAATCGGCGTCACCTATTTTCCTTATATCTTCCGCGACCCCGCCCATATGATCGCCTATACCAAGAGCGATGTATTCAAGCGCCTGGCCGCGGGATATGAAGAGGCGTCGGGCAACCACATCACTGCCGTCACCTATTACGGCACGCGCCACACCACATCCAACAGGCCGATTGCCAAATGCGCCGACATGCAGGGCCTGAAGATGCGCGTCCCGGACGTCCCGGCCTATCTCGCCATGCCGCGGGCGTGCGGCGCCAACACGACGCCGATCGCTTTTGCGGAGGTCTATCTCGCCCTCCAGAACGGCACCGTCGAGGCTCAGGAAAATCCGCTGACGACGATCGAGGCGAAGAAGTTCTACGAAGTGCAGAAGCATATCGTTCTGACCGGCCACATCGTCGATCATCTGAACACGGTCGTTTCGAAAAATCTGTGGTCGCAGCTCTCCGACGCCGACAAGCAGATCTTCACCGAGGTGATGCAGGAGGCCGCCGAGCGTGCCACCAAGATCATCGAAGAACGCGAGGCGAAGCTCGTTGAGACCTTCAAGGAGCGCGGCATCGAAGTGACCGAGGTCGACAGGGCCGATTTCGAAAAGACCGTCAATGAGAAGGTGGCCCTCGAGGACTTCGGCTACAACAAGGAAGACTGGGAGGCCATCCGCGCCGTCAAGTGAACAACTGTCGTCGGCTCGCCGCCATGGCGGGCCGACGTTTCGCAGCACTAGAAGCCGGATGATGCCATGTCCCAGGAAGTCCATTCGCAAACGACGCCCGAAGAAATTGCCCATGCTTTCGAGGAGGCCCCGCCGTCGGCGGACCTCTCCAACTATGCCTTCGAGGATTGGGTGACGCTTGCCGTTTTCTGGCTGATGACGGGATGCGTGTTCCTGCAGTTCTTCACGCGCTACGTGCTCAACGATTCCTATGCCTGGACGGAGGAGATCGCCACCAATTGCCTGATAGGCGTGGTGTTCCTGGGGTCAGTCATGTGCGTGCGCCTGTCGCGCCATATCCAGGTCGACGTTCTCTATCATTATCTGCCGCTAAGCGCCGCCCGGGCCATGGCGATCTGCGTCGATCTCGTGCGTATCGTCTTTTTCGCCTATGCCTGCTGGCTGATGTGGCGCTACGTGGCGATCGTCGCCCACGAACGGATGGTCACCGTCGATCTGCCGCGCAACATCGTCTTCTACAGCGTCATGGCGGGCTTCGTATTGATGCTGATCCGCTCCATACAGGTCTTCGTCGCCAATCAGCGCCGCGGCTATTCGGTTCTCGAAAAGCCAGAGGAATTCCAGAAGGTCGAGGACTGATATCCATGCTCCTGCTCGTCGGTTCCTTTCTCGTCCTGATGCTGGTCGGCGTTCCCGTCGCCATCTCCATGGCCTCGGCGTCGGTCCTCTATCTCGTCTTCTACAATGTTGCGCCCGACATTATTGCCGCCCAGCGGATGATCGCAGGCGTCGAGAGCTTTCCGCTGCTTGCGGTGCCCTTCTTCATTCTTGCCGGCAATCTCATGAATTCTGCGGGCGTCACCGGCCGCATCTATTCCTTCGCCGTCGCTCTCGTCGGTTGGATGAAGGGCGGGCTGGCACAGGTCAATATCGTCGGCTCGGTGATTTTCTCGGGCATGTCGGGCACGGCACTTGCCGATGCCGCCGGCATCGGCACCATCGAGATCAAGGCGATGAAGGATCACGGCTATCCGGTGGAAGCCGCGGTCGGCGTTACCGCCGCCTCAGCGACGCTTGGACCCATCTTCCCGCCGTCGCTGCCCTTCGTGATCTACGGCATGATGGCGAATGTCTCGATCGGGGCGCTGTTCATGGCCGGTGTCGTGCCGGGCGTGGTGATGACGCTGCTGATGATGCTGACGGTGGCGATCTTCGCCTACAGGCGCGGCTGGGGCTCGGATACGCCTTTCGAGCTGAGGAGGCTGCTCTCGGCTTCGCTCGAGGTCGTCGTCGTGTTTGCCGTGCCGCTTGTCATCTACCTTCTGATGGCGGCCGGCCTATCGATGAACCTTGCGGTCGGCATTGCGCTCGTCGTGCTGCTTGCGCTCGACTGGTATTTCGACTTCTCCGCCGTCATGGCGCTGATGACGCCCATAATCCTGATCGGGGGCATGACCATGGGCTGGTTCACCCCGACGGAAGCCGCCGTCGCCGCCGTGATCTGGTCGCTGTTCCTGGGCCTGGTGCGCTACCGCACCATGACAATGGCGACGCTCGCCCGTGCCACCTTCGACACGATCGAGACCACGGCGTCGGTGCTCTTCATCGTCACGGCGGCGTCCATCTTCGCCTGGCTCCTGACGGTCAGCCAGGCCGCGCAGGTGCTCTCCGGGGCGATCCTGACGATCACCGACAACAAATGGGTTTTCCTCATCCTGGTGAACCTGTTGATGCTGTTCGTTGGCTGCTTCCTCGATACGATCGCCGCCATCACCATATTGGTGCCGATTCTGCTGCCATTGACCGCCCAGTTCGGGATCGACCCGGTGCATTTCGGGCTGATCATGACGCTCAACCTGATGATCGGCCTGCTTCACCCGCCGCTCGGCATGGTACTCTTCGTATTGTCGCGAGTGGCGAAGCTCTCGGTCGAGCGGACGACGATGGCGATCCTGCCATGGCTCGTGCCGCTGTTCATCGCTCTCATTCTGATCACCTTCGTTCCCGCGGTCGTGTTGTGGCTGCCGCAGGCAGTGGGGCTGATCCGCTGATGTCGGGGGCACCCATGCACACGCGCCTCGCCCGGCTTTACGGCCAACGCGACCTTCGGCTGGAAGTTGCCGAGGTTCCAGCGCCGGGCGATGGCGAGGTGCTGTTGAAAATGGCCGCTGGCGGCATTTGCGGCTCCGATCTTCACTATTACCAGGACGGGGGCTTCGGCCCCGTTCGGGTTCGCGAGCCGATCATTCCCGGTCATGAGGCCTCTGGGAGGATCGCGGCGCTCGGGGCCGGCGTCCGTAGCCTTGCGATCGGCGAACTGGTGGCGGTCAATCCGAGCCAGCCCTGCGGAACCTGCCGCTTTTGCGGGGAGGGCCTTCCCGTCCACTGCCTCAATATGCGCTTTCTGGGCAGCGCCATGCGTCTGCCCCACACTCAGGGCATGTTCCGCGACTGGCTGGTGGTTGGAGCCGTTCAATGTCACTCCGCCGGCCCGCTGGTCAGCCCCGGCGAGGCGGCCTGCGCCGAGCCGCTGGCGGTCTGTCTTCACGCGGTCGCCCAGGCGGGCGAAATCGCGGGAAGGAAAGTACTCGTCACCGGAGCAGGGCCGATCGGCGCGCTCGTCGTCGCGGCGGCCCGCCACGCGGGAGCCGGTGAGATCGTCGTCACGGATCTCGCCGATGCCGCACTCGACAGGGCGTTGGCCATGGGCGCGACCCACATTGTCAATGTCCGGCGCGATCCGGCCGGGCTCGCATCCTATGAGGCCGACAAGGGCCACTTCCATATTGCCTTCGAATGCTCTGCCGCCGAACCGGCACTGCGCAGCGCGGTTGCGGCGGTTCGGCCGCGCGGCACGATCGTGCAGGTCGGAGTGACGGGCGAGATCAGCGTCCCGCTCCATGCGCTGGTCGGCAAGGAATTGCGGCTCGTGGGATCTCAGCGGTTCGACAGTGAGTTCGCCCTTGCGGTCAAGCTCATCTCCGATCGCCGGATCGATGTCCGGCCGATTATTTCCCATCAGTTTCCGATCGACGAGGCGGTTCTGGCGTTCGAGCAGGCCGGCGATCGGTCCGCTGCATGCAAGGTGCAGCTGACATTTCTTTCTTAAGGAGTTCATATGCGACATACATGGCGTTGGTTCGGGCCGGTGGACCGGGTGAGCGTTCAAGACGCAGCGCAGGCGGGTGCGCAGGGCATCGTCAGTGCACTGCATCACATCCCGACCGGGGAGGTCTGGCCGGTCGAGGAGATCGGCAAGCGACAGGAGGAGGTCCGCAGGGGCGGTCTGGAGTGGGAAGTGGTGGAAAGCGTCCCCGTTTCCGAATGCATCAAGACGCAGACCGGCCCCTGGCGTGAGCACGTCGCCAACTGGCAGGAAACGCTGCGCCGCCTTTCTTCCGCCGGGATCCGAACGGTTTGCTACAATTTTATGCCGGTCCTCGACTGGACCCGCACCGACCTGCGCTGGACGGCGCGCCACGGTGCCAAGGCGATGCGCTTCGACCGGATCGACTTTGCAGCCTTCGACGTCCATCTCCTCGGGCGGCCGGGCGCCCGCGAGGACTACGACGCGGCGACGCGCGAAGCAGCCGAGCGGCGGTTTCGCGAAATGACCGAGGAGCGTCGGCTTGCGCTCTCCCGCAATGTCGGGGCCGGGCTTCCCGGCTCCGCCGACGGCTACAGTCTGCCGCAGCTCAGGGATCATCTCCGCAGCTATGACGGCATCAGCCGCGAAAAGCTGCAGCGTCATCTGGTGGAGTTCCTCGCGGAGGTGACGCCGGTGGCAGAACGGGCGGGCATAAACATCTGCGCCCATCCCGACGATCCGCCATGGGCGCTCCTCGGCCTGCCGCGCATTCTCTCGAACGCCGAGGATTACGCCTTCATGCTGCGGGAAGTCGACAGTCCGGCCAATGGCGTCACCTTGTGCACGGGCTCTCTCGGCGCCCTTGCTGCCAACGATCTGCCGGCCATGGTCCGCAAGTTCGCATCCCGCATTCATTTCGTCCACCTGCGCAACGTTCTTCGCGAGGAGGAGAGGACGCCCTGTTCCTTCTATGAGGACGAGCATCTGGAGGGCAATACGGATATGGTGGCGGTGATTGCCGAACTTCTCAGGGAGGAGCAGCGGCGGCGCGCAGCCGGGCGGGCAGACCACCAGATTCCGATGCGGCCGGATCACGGGCAGGAAATTCTCGACGACCTCTCCCGCGGCGCCCAGCCCGGTTATCCGGCAATCGGCCGCCTCAAGGGACTTGCGGAATTGCGCGGCATAGAGCGTGCTCTCTCGCACGCGACCTATGGACTGTCTGCCGCGACCCCTTGATTCCTGTGTGGATGCGTTCAGGAACCGATTCATTGCAGATGGATCGGTCGCGGCAACGTGCCAGCAGACGGGTTTTGGAGAGGCAAATTAACTCTCTGCGGTCGTGCGCCATTGACCGCGACACGTTCCGCGATAATTTTCAGGAAGGGCAGGGCTGGGAACGAGAATTGACATGCATCAACGTTAGCGAACTGTAGTCCCGGTAGCGGGGCTCGCTCGGGCGACACGGAACGGAAGGAAAGGCGAGGATGCCGGACGGCGATACGACACTGCCTGCTGCATCTGCTGTCGAGGCCGACTTTTTCGCCCATTCCGACGAACTTGTCTCGCTCTACGACGAAAGCTTTCGACTGGTCGAATGCACGCCGCGGCACAGACGAACATATGCCGTGGATTCCCTCGTCGAGGCATCCCTTTGGCACATTTATCCCGAACTGCTGGCGTCCGGTCCGAAGTCCGCCGTGGAGTTCGTCGTCGCGACGGGATTGCCGAGAACGGTCGAGATCGCTCATGCATCGACCGGGAGTCGACGCACGCTCATCATCTTCCGCAGTGCCGCCGGCATCGGCGTCGTCGAAGCTGAAAGCAGATCCACATACCGTGAAACGTTTAGCCCGGGCGAGAGCGATCGTGCTCTTCTCCTGCATCAGGCAACCCATGACGTCCTCACCGGGTTGCCCAACCGGCGGCAATTCAGCGACCAGCTGCGCGGCGCGTTGCCTGTGCCGAATGGCGGCCGATTGGCGCTCATGCAGATCGACCTCGACGACTTCAAGCCGATCAACGACACGTTGGGACACGGGGCAGGGGACGCGGTTCTGAAGATGGCGGCGGACCGGATCAGAAGCGTTCTGAGGGATCGGGAGTTCGCGTATCGTCTGGCCGGCGACGAGTTCGCAGTCATTCAGTGGAGAACTGACCAGCCCAGCGAGGCCGAACGTCTGGCGGACGCACTGATCAACGCCTTCAAGGAACCGTTCACGGTCGAGGGCATCAGCGTCTTCGTCGGAGCCAGCGTCGGAATTGCCGTCGCTCCGGCCGACGGCAACGAAGTCGAGCAACTGATGAAAGCTGCCGATATCGCGCTTTATGCGGCAAAGAAGGACGGGCGGGGCCGGTCAAGTACGTTCACCCGCTCCATGCTCATCGTGCTCGAACAAAGGGAAATGTTGCGGCGAACCCTGCGCACCGCCCTTCAGGAGGGGCAGTTCTTCCTCGAATATCAGCCATTGGTGACGCCATCCTCGTCGGTCGTTGGCTTCGAAGCGCTTCTGCGGTGGCGTCACCCGCTGGTAGGCATCATCCCTCCGAATGTCTTCATTCCGATGGCGGAAGCCGACGGGTTGATGAGCGACATCGGGCGGTGGCTGCTTGAGCGGGCGTGCCGTGCAGCCATGGACTGGCCGCCGCACTTCACGATCGCCGTCAACCTGTCTCCCGCCGAATTCCTCCACGAGGGGCTCACGGATCGCGTGGCCCAGACGCTCGACCTGGTCGGTATGCGGGCCGACCGCCTCGAGCTCGAAGTCACCGAGTCGGTGCTTCTGGAGCGAACGACCAACAATCTCGATACGCTCAACACCTTAAATGTTCTGGGTGTCCAGATTTCGCTCGACGATTTCGGGACTTACTATTCGTCGCTGAGCTACCTGAAGAATTTTCCCTTCGACACGATCAAGATTGACCAATATTTCATCAGGGACCTGGAGCGGGATGAGAAGAGCCAGACGATCGTGCGCTCCATCATCGCGCTCGCCCATGGTTTGGGCATGAATGTTACCGCCGAAGGCGTAGAGACCGCGGACCAGGCAGCCTGGCTCCAGAAAGAAGGCTGTGACCGCCTGCAGGGACATCTTCTCGGCTTTCCGATGCGCGCGGAAGCAATAGGGGATTTTCTCCGCAGGTCGCCGGCGATGACCGCGGCAGGTCTCCTGCGAACATGAGCGGATGCTTGCTTGGAGCCTTTCAGGAGAGGTGTTGAAAATCGCGCAGCGTTTTTGAGGTGGAGGAAGCCGCATGCACGGAGCCGAGATCCAGCCAACGGAAGCCCCCTTCGAGCCCTTGCTCCAGTTCGAGATGGAGATGGGCGCCTTTCTTTCCGATTGGAATCATTGCGACCAGCTGTCGACCTTCATGGCGCGGATGATAAGCCACAATCGCAGTGACCCCGTTCGTCATTCGAACTTCTTTTCGTCCGCACTGAACGAGCTCCTCGAGGTCTCGTTCCGCGGCGGCTCGCCCGACGGCAGGATCGGTTGCGCGGTCTATCGGTGGGGCCCGACCGAACGGGTGGAGGTTACCTTTCCCTGTCCGCCCGGTCAGAGGCAGTTCTATCGCGAGGCGGTATCGAAGACCCGCGACGGCGACGCCCATGCGCGCTACCTTGATTCCATCTCTACCGATCTCGCACCGAGTCGCGAGGCTGTTCTTCTGGACCTGTCGATCAATTTCGATGCCGACGTCCGGCTCGACGAAAGCGAACCACCATCGATCACGCTTGTCGTGGATCTGCCTCTTGAAGGAGTGGTGAGGTGAGTACGACCGCGTTTGCAGCCCCTTTCAAGGCGGAGTTCGACCCGAACAGCCAGGAATTTGCCCTTTCTGGGGTGGTGCGGCCGCGCTCGGCCGACGAGATCGCCGCTAGCATCTCGATGCTCAAAGGCGCCATCGAAGAGGTGCGAGGCGTTCTCTACATCAACGTCAAGCGCTTGGTGCAGATGAACAACACGGCTTATCATGCCTTCGCGCGCGTCCTTCTCGATGCGTGTCGCACGAGGTCGGACATTCGCTTCGTCGTCGTGACCTCGAGCGTCGTGGGCTGGACCGAACGGATGTTCGCCCACTTGAACAAGATCGAGCCGCAAGTGACCGTCGAGGTCTACGACTCGAAGTTCTACCCCGGGCAAAGCTTCGTCGAAAACACGAGCTTTATCCCGATCCTGCGCACCCAAACGAAGATGACCTGGCGCCACGAGCGCGCCATCCTCCCGCGTCACGGCCTGCATCCGGGTATGGCGATGGCTGACATATGTTGCGGCATCGGTGACTTCGCCATGCTGGTGCGAAAGGAGTTCCAGCCCGCGCGCATCGTCGCGCTCGACCACTCGAAGGCGAGCCTCGCCTATGCGCGCGACGTGGCTTCCGGTTTCGGCATAACCGATATCGAATATACCTATGGCGATGCCTCCGAGATGCTGCTGGAGGACAACCAGTTCGACTTCGTCACCTGCCGACATTCGCTGCAGATATTCAATCAGCCGGACGTCCTCCTGAAGGAGCTCTTCCGGATCTGCAAGCCGGGCGGGCGGGTGTATGTCACCAATGAAAAAAATTCGCACTGTCTCGGCGAACCGCGCGCGAAGAGCATCCAATGGACCTATAACGAGGTCGCAAGGCTGTTCAGCCATTTCGAGATGGACGTGGAGCTCGGGCCGAAGAGCAAGCGCTATCTTGTCGACGCCGGCTTCGACGATATCATCGTAGAATCGTTCATGGTGACCAATCTCGACGGAGATCCTCAGGACTTCGCCGATATCATTGCCGCGTGGGAGAATGTCTATGCCGGTGAAATGGCCGTGAAGCGCGGCGACTCGCCCGAGTTCATCGAACGTTTCCGCCAAGGGTTCAAGGATCATATATTCGCGGCCCTTCATCCCAAGGGTTATGCCGGCTGGCCGATCTGGGCCGCCTCAGGGCGCAAACCACTATGAGCGCGCTCGGGGACAACGCCACCCGTTTGGGCCTGCGCTCGTTCCGCGCCAAATTCGTTCTCGTCGTGGGAAGCGCCGTGCTCTTCGATCTACTCGTCACCGGCGGTCTTGCGCTCTGGAACGTGCAGAGGCTTTCGCGCGATGCGGCGGCGGAAGTCGGCCGCGGCCTGGAGGAGGCCAACCAGGACTATATCCGTTCCTATGCGGCGACGACGGCTGCCCGCGTCAACCTGCTACTCGAGCAGGTCCATTCCGATGTGGGTACATTGGCGGGGGTCCTCCAGGAGCAAATCGATCGGCCGGTGCGCAAATCGCAAATCGGGGAAGCAATGGCGCGTGGCGCACCGGGAACCGTGACGGTCGCGTACGATCAAAAAGGCGGCTGGGCTCAGAACCTGCCAGGTCCCCCGTCGGTCGTCAGCGTCTGGGGGTATCTTCTTGACCAGAACCACGTTCCGCTTCCCGACGTGCAGACGGACATAGAGAACAGCGCGGTTCTCGACCTCGTCGCGCCGAGCCTGCTCGCAAACGGTCAGTCGAAGCTGCAGATGTACTATATCGGGCCGAAAGAGCGGCCGATATTCAGGACGGCGCCTTATACGGACCAGGCCCAGACCTTCGATAAGCTGTACCCGGGACACAATTCGGCGGAGTTCTGGTCTTTCTTCTTCCCGGGACTTTACGAATCCTGGGAACAATGGGCGCGTGATCCCAAATCGCGTCCGGTGAATGGCGACATCACCCAGACTGCTCCCTATACCGACGCGATAACCGGCAAGCTGATCGTCAGTTTCTTCCAGCCGTTGTGGTCGCGCGACCGCAGGCGGGTGCTCGGCGCCGCCGGCGCGGATATCACGCTCGACCAATTGGCCGAGATTGTCGAGAACGTCAAGGTCGCCGAAACCGGTTTCGGTTTTCTAACGATGTCGGACGGCAACGTCGTCGCCATCAATCCGGTTGGAGAAAAGGTGATCGGGCTTCGGGCATCAAGCGCCGAAGCTGGCGAAGGCGTAACGGGGCTCGATCGCTCTCTACGCCGCAGCGTTCAACCGGAAATCGCTCAACTGCCCTTGGGCGAGGATGGATTGCTCAAGCATATTATGCTCCAGGAGAACGGCGAGAGGGTGCCGTATCTGGTGGTCCTGAAACAGCTGCAGCCGACCAATCTGTGGGCATCCGGTCCGGTACGCCGCGAAGCGATGTTACTCGGCATCGCCGTGCCCGAGCGGGAAATCTACGCTTCGCTGTTTGCCGCGCAGGCCGGGATATCGCAGGCGACGAACAGGATCCTGATCTATCAGGTACTGGCGCTCCTCGTATCCCTGGTCTTCGTCATTGCCGCCGTATTCGCCATATCCAAGCGAATTACCGGCGGCATAAGCGCGCTTGCCAATGCCGCCAAGCGCATCGAAGCCAAGGATTATTCGGTGAGGGTCGACATTCCGACGCGTGACGAGGTCGGCGAGGCCGGCGCAGCCTTCAATCGTATGGCGGAAGAGATCAGCTTCCACACTGAAAACCTCGAGCAGCTGGTCGAGGACCGGACGAAGGAGATCGAGGAGGCGAACCTCCAGATCTCGGAACTGAACGAGCAGCTGCGCAGCGAGAACCTGCGTCTCGGTGCGGAACTCGCCGTCGCCCGCCGGATCCAGATGATGGTCCTGCCGAAGGCCGTCGAGCTTGAAGAAATCGCCGAACTGGAGATCGCCGCCTATATGCGTCCCGCCGATGAGGTCGGCGGCGACTATTACGACGTCCTGAAGGACGGAAAGCGGTTGAAGATCGGGATTGGCGACGTGACGGGCCATGGTCTCGAGAGCGGCGTGCTGATGCTCATGGTCCAATCCGTGGCCCGCGCCTTGCAGGAAGTGGGGGAAATGGAGCCGGCGCAATTCCTCAACCGCGTGAACCGGGCAATCTATAAGAATCTCGTGAGGACCAGTACCAACAAACATCTCTCGCTGGCGTTCCTCGACTATGACGGAGCAAGGCTGACCCTTTCGGGCCAGCACGAGGAGTTGATTGTCATCAGAGATCCGGAAAGGGTGGAGCGGATCGACACGCTCGATCTCGGGCTGCCGATTGGCTTGGAGCCGGATATCTCCCCCTTCGTGGCGACGCGCGAAATCTCCTTCGGTCGCGGCGATATGATTATTCTCCACACCGATGGCGTGACGGAGGCGGAGAGCGGAAGCGGCGAACTCTTCGGCATCGAAAGGCTCTGCGAAAGCGCCCGGTGCCGCTATGGCAGCAGCGCTGAGGACGTCAAGTCCGGCATCATCGAGGACCTGATGACACATATAGGCACCCAGAAAATTCATGACGATATCACTCTGGTGGTGATGAGGCACAGGTAATGACGACTTTGTATGGACTGGAAGATCTTGCCGTCGGGACGGGCGAGAATTTGACGAAACTCCGTCTCTTCGACGGCCCGCTTGAACTCGGCTGGAAACATTGCGCAATGACTTCCGACTTCGTCGCCGAAGTCGCGGCGCTGCGCTACAAAACCTCCCGTGGCGTCTACAAGGAGGTCCGGCACAATGTCGGCTACCTGACCAACGAGCTGATAGAGAACGCCGTGAAATTCCGTGCCGGCGGCGAAATCGTCGTTGAGGCATCGATCGCCCACAACACGTTTCGCACGAAGGTGTCCAATCTCGTCGATAAGGGCACGGCCGAGAAATTCCGGCATCTGCTTTCGGAAATTACGATAGGAGATCCCTCCGACCTTCTGATACAGCGGATAGAGGCGAATGCAACAGGTTCGGGAGCCGGCTCCGGGCTTGGCCTTCTGACCCTCATGAGCGATTATGGTGCTCACTTCGCCTGGATTTTCGGATCCGGCGAAGAGGACGGCAAGATTCCGCTGGAGACCTACGCCTCGATCGCCATCCCCGATCTCTCGAATTGATGGACGAAAACATGGAAATCAAGGAAGACGAATATCGCGTTTGGTCGGAAGGCAAGGACATCTATTTCGATGGGACGATGCGCCTGCCGAGCACCGAGGCTTACGCTCCGATCTTCTCCCTCGTGACAAGCATGCTTGAATCCGAGCCAGAGCGAATGACCGTCGACCTCACGGGCCTGCAGTTCCTCAATTCCTCCGGGATCAACCTGCTGGCGAAGCTCACCATCGAAGCGCGAAAGCACCCGAACATCCAGTTTATCGTTCGCGGAAGCTCCGAGTTCCCCTGGCAAACGAAATCCCTGCCGAACCTGAAGAAACTCCACCCGGGCGTCGACCTGAGGCTAAGCTGAAGGGGCGCTGGCCCTCATCGTCCGATAACATTCCGTAGGTTGGATCGGTGAACCAGACCGAACCGTCGGAGTGCGTTCGGAATATCGCTCCAGATCAGGCAGTCGGGATCCGAACACCAGACCGGCCCTTCCGCTCAGCGGCAGTCGCGCGTCTGGTCCGATCGCGCGTGTTACCCCCTTTGTCCGGGCACGGAACAACTTCCGAACCCAACAGTTGTTTGGCCGAAGGGACACGATTTGCATAACGGGAGAATGCCTGATGAAAGAACTGATCCTCAGAGGTGCCATTGTTCTGGGTCTTGGACTCGGCTGCTTTGCTGTGCCTGCCGCTGCGCAGAACACGACCAAGAACAGCACCGTAACCGGCGCAGCCGGCGGAGCTGCTGCAGGTGCAGTCATAGGCGGCCCGGTCGGGGCTGCCGTCGGAGGCGTCGCAGGAGCAGTCGCGGGTGCCGCGATCGACCCGCCGCCGCCAAAGGTAATCGAGTATGTCGAGGCGCAGCCGCTTCCGGCGGAGCCGGTCGTCGTTCAACAGGAGATCGTCGTCGGAAAACCGTTGCCTGAGACTGTGGTGGTCACGCCGATCCCCGACGATACGCGATATGCCTATGCGGTTGTCAACGAGAAGCGCGTCATCGTCGAGCCGAAAAGCCGCACGGTGGTCCAGGTCGTCCAATAATCGCGAACCGGAGATCCAGGAACTCTTTCGAGCGGGAGATGACCGCGAACGCTCTTCCGCCATGCTCGCCCGGCGGCTTTTCCTCGTCCCGCCGGGCATTTCTTTTATGGCTTGCCGTCTTGCGTCAGCACGTTCCAGGCGGCCATTGCGCCGTCGGCGACGTTCTTCAGCGCTTCATAGCTGCCGCCATCGCGCGCGAGGATCGACATTCCATGTTGTACCGTCGCATAGAAGGTCGCGACAGCCCCGGCATCCACCCTGTCGGGCAACTCGCCTTTCGCGATTGCAGCCTCCAGCCGGCGGCGCAGTTTATCGACATTCTCCGTGCGGTGACCTGTTAACGCCTGGCAGACGGCTTTGGGAATCGCAGTCTGATGAAGCCCGCCGAGCGCTATCAGACAGCCATGCGGGGTGTCCGGCTGAGAATAGGCTTCCGCTGTCGCGAGAAGGAAGCGGCTGACTGCCTCCCTTGCCGTGGGCGCTGTATCGAGGGCTGTCCAGATCTCAGTGCCGAAGGTTTTCGAGTAAAGCTCCATTGCCTCCAGGTATAGCGCTTCCTTGCAGCCGAAAGCGGCATAGAGGCTGGGCGCATTGATGCCCATAGCAGCGGTCAGGGCCGTGAGCGAGGCCCCCTCGTATCCTTTCTCCCAGAATACCTGCATGGCGCGCATGAGCGCATCGGCACGATCGAAACTTCTGGGCCGGCCCTTGTCGGACATAGGTCAACTCTTTTCTGTAGTGATCGATAAATATATCGCTTGACAGCGATTGGCAAGCTCGTGCACGGTTTATGTATCGATCACTACATAATGGAGTTCACGATGACATCGACGACTTTGGCCGGAAAGACCGCTTTCGTTACCGGCGGCAGCAGGGGTATCGGCGCGGCGATTGCCAAGGCGCTTGCACTGGAGGGGGCGGCGGTGGCCCTTACCTATGTGAATGCGGCCGACCAGGCGCGGGCGGTCGTGTCTGAGATCGAACGGGCCGGCGGTCGCGCAGTTGCAATCCGCGCCGACAATCGCGATGCAGAAGCCATCGAACTGGCAGTTCGCGAAACTGTCGAAGCCTTTGGGAGGCTGGACATACTGGTCAACAGCGCGGGAATCTGGCACTCGGCTCCGCTCGAGGAGACGACTGTCGCCGATTTCGACGAAGTGATGGCGGTCAATTTCCGCGCGCCCTTCGTGGCTATTCGGGCGGCGTCCAGGCATCTCGGCGACGGCGGAAGGATAATTACGATCGGCAGTAATCTGGCCGAACTCGTTCCCTGGCCGGGGATCAGCCTTTATTCGGCCAGCAAGGCCGCCCTTGCCGGCCTGACGAAGGGCCTGGCTCGTGACCTCGGCGCGCGCGGGATCACCGTCAACATCGTGCATCCAGGCTCGACCAACACCGATATGAACCCGGTCAACGGCGACCACGCCGAAGCGCAACGGGAGCGCATCGCAACCGGCAGCTTCGGTGAGCCGCAAGACATCGCCGGCCTCGTCACCTGGCTGGCGGGGCCGCAAGGCAAGTTCGTCACCGGCGCTTCGCTGACGATCGACGGCGGCGCCAATGCGTGAGGCCGAAGGACCGCAGCGGCGGCCGATCGATCAATTGCCTGCCGCGATACTCCGCCCCCGTCTCATCCCTGAACGGATTTGAGCCAGTCGCCGATGGTGGCCCCACGATCCCGCTCCGGCGGGGCAACCGGCGTGATGAGTCTTTCGGCGGCGGCAGCCTTACGGATGTCGCGCGGGCTTGCTCCGAATTCGTGGTTGAACGCACGGGTGAAGTTGGCCGCGAGGTCGAAACCGGCCGCTTCCGCGATCTCCGCGATCGGCCGGCTATTCGACGGATCGCTGAGCTCCGCGTAAGCCTGCAGGAGCCGGCGCCTGCGGATATAGTTGAGCACACCGCCGCTCGGCTCGAAAAGCTGGTAGAGGCGGGTTCTGGAAATGCCGAGCTCCCGGCATATGGTTTCGGGCGTCAGGCCGGGCGAGTGCAGGTTGAGGTGGATATATCGGTGCGCCCGCTCCATCACTCCCATTTTCGCCTGGGAGCTTCCCGCGTCCGGTCTCACGGCCGACGCGCAGGCGACGACCATGTCGCGTATCGTGCGAACGATGCGCGGCACTTCTTCCATGGTGATGTTGCCGAGGTTTTCTTCCATGCCCTTGATATAATTCGCGAGCAGGTCGGCCAGGCTGCCTGACAGGACCGAGTTGTTGGCACCTTCGAGCTTGCCCGCATCGTCCGCAAGCAGTTCATACGGCATGAACAGGAGGATAGCTGCGGCGTCCGTCATGCGCCCGCGATAGGGGTAGCCGAGCGAGCGGAAGAAGAACTCTCCGGGACCGGTCTCCGTAACGCGGCGGTCGGCTTCGGTCCACGACCGGCCGCTGCGAAAGAGGCCGACGTTCCAGTGATCGATCGGGCTCGAGCGCAACATCGTTTGAGACCGCTCGTAGCTATGTGCGGGTGTATTCTGCTGAACGACCAGCAAGTCGCCGAGATGCCATCCGACCAGTTCGGCCGGAAAACCCTGCTCTTCGGATACTCCATCGGGCAAACGCACGTCCACGAGGGGCGCCATATGCGCCCGCCACGATTTGAATTGTTCCTCCGGCGGCAACTCACGCGTCGAAAACCGCGAGGGAACGAGTGCCGGTGGTCTTTCGGATGAACGATCCTTCCGCGCTGCTGGATCGCGCGGCCAACGGCGCCGCTCCATGTGGGCGGGCCAAGCCGGAACTTCGACGGGGTCATCTCCTGATCCGGAGTCCTTCGTCATGCAACTCTCCAGCGAAATGGATCGCCCATAAGGGGAAGCCCGAACGAGCGACTGCCCCGGCGGCGAGTCCGATCTCCCCGATAGGGCTCGCGCTAGAGTGGTGTCGAATCGTCGACGCACACCTGCCGGTTCTCAGCTTATACCCCTTTATACGTAGAAATGCACGGCGGGATAACAATCGGGATTGGATGATAATGACAATCGCCACCCGTCGATTGTATTAAAACACTTACAGTTGTTCCAAGCATTGCCGAAAAGTGATCAAGGTAGTTTCGAACGGTAAAGTTTCGATCACCAATTTATTGTGCTCGCTGTGGATAGTTTTAATAATTAAAAAATAGTTCGAGGATAAGACCATGAATTACTTCAGGAATGACTTCCGTGTAACTCTATCTGGCGTGAATGTCGGTAAAGAGACACTGCAGCGTCGAGAAATTCAGCGGAAAATACTTGTTACCGGCGGCGCCGGTTTCCTGGGATCGCATCTCTGCGAATTCCTTCTCGGCGCCGGGCACGAGGTCATCTGCCTCGACAACTTCTCGACGGGTCTCAGACGCAATATCGCGCCGCTTAAGCGCTTCGATACCTTCCGCGTCATCGCCCACGACATCGTTGAGCCGCTCGACCTCGAAGTCGACGAGATCTACAACCTCGCCTGTCCGGCATCGCCGCCGCATTATCAGGCAGATCCGATCCAGACGACGAAGACCTGTGTGATCGGCTCGCTCAACCTCCTGAATCTGGCTGCGCGTCGCGGCGCACGCATCTTCCAGGCGTCCACGTCGGAAATCTACGGCGATCCGCACATCCACCCGCAGGTGGAAAGCTATTGGGGCAACGTCAATCCCTTCGGTCCGCGTTCCTGCTACGACGAGGGAAAGCGTTGCGCGGAGACCCTGTTCTTCGACTTCCACAAGGTCCATGGAGTCGAAATCAAGATCGTTCGGATCTTCAACACCTACGGACCACGGATGCGCCCGGATGACGGCCGCGTCGTTTCCAACTTCATCGTTCAGGCCCTGAAGGGTGAGGACATCACGATCTACGGCGACGGTTCGCAGACCCGTTCCTTCTGTTTCGTGGACGATCTGATCGACGGTTTCGTCCGCCTGATGGCGTCGCCGCCTTCGCTTAGCGGACCGGTCAATCTGGGCAACCCGGCAGAATTCACGATCGGTGAACTGGCCGAGGAGGTGATCCGGCTGACCGGTTCGCGTTCGAAGATCGTCCGGCGCCCCTTGCCGGTCGACGATCCTCGCCAGCGTCGTCCCGACATCTCGCTCGCAACGCAGGAACTCGGCTGGCGTCCAAAGGTCGATTTGACCGAAGGCCTTGCGCACACGATCGGCTATTTCGACGGCCTTCTCTCCCGGTCGCAACGGGAAAGCGCGGAGCTGGTCTGATGGTTGCCCCGCGTATTCTCGTCACCGGTGGCGCCGGCTATATCGGCAGTCACACCGCAAAGCTGCTGCGCCTGGAGGGCATCGAACCCGTCGTCTACGATAACCTGACGACCGGAAACCGCTCTGCCGTGCGCTGGGGACCATTCGTACAGGGAGACATCCTGGACGGGGGCCGCCTGATCGAGGTCATCGAAGCATACGAACCTGACGCCGTGATCCATTTCGCGGCATCCGCCTATGTCGGAGAGTCCGTCACCGACCCTGCGAAATACTACAACAACAACGTCCGCGGAACGCTGTCGCTCCTCGACGCATGCCGCCAGACCGGCGTCGGTAAGGTGATCTTCTCCTCCAGCTGCGCCACCTATGGCGTACCTGCGGTGCTGCCGATCGACGAATCGACGCCGCAGGCCCCGATCAATCCCTACGGCAAGACGAAGCTGATGGCCGAGCACATGCTCGCCGACTATGCCGCCGCCTTTGCGCTGAACTACGTCTCGCTGCGTTATTTCAACGCCTGCGGCGCCGATCCGGAAGGTGACCTCGGCGAATGGCATGATCCGGAGACGCACCTCATTCCGCGGGCCCTGATGGCGGCGGCAGGCAGGATACCGCATCTGGAGATTTACGGAGAGGATTACGATACCCCCGACGGAACCTGCGTGCGCGACTATATTCACGTCGCCGATCTTGCGAGCGCTCATGTGCTGGCATACCGGCATCTCGCCACGGGCGGCGGGAATCTGGCGCTGAACCTCGGCACCGGCCGCGGCTTCTCGATAAAGGAAGTCCTGCGAACGGTCGGCGAGATCACCGGGCATGACGTCCCGGTCGTATTTCGGCGGCGCCGCTCCGGAGATCCGCCGGCACTCTATGCGGATGCCGGGCTTGCTCGCCGCACGCTCGGTTTCCTGCCGCGCTATTCCGATCTCGAGACGATCGTGCGAACCGCGGCGCCGTTCTTCGGGCTGGAGGCGCGGTCATGACTGGCCATCCGACCAATGAAGAGGCGCGCCTTCCCGAGGACGGCGGGCTGCGGCTCGCGCCTGTGCTCACAGGCGCACGTCGGACGGAATTTCTGCTCGGCGCCGGCCTCTGGATAGCGGCTCTCGTGCATTTCTGGGCCTGGTGGCTGGAACCGCGCCATCACGTGGACGCCCTGGGCAGCACCGTTGTGACCGCGGTCCTCGCCTGGGTCACCCTGCTGCCGGCCTATTTCATCGTCGTCTTCTGCCGTGCGGCAAAACCATGCGGACCACTGAGGCTCCCGGCCGGCAGTCGTATTGCCATGGTCGTGACAAAGGCGCCGTCGGAGCCCTTCTCGGTCGTGGCCGAGACATTGCAAGCAATGCTTGCCCAGAACGTCCCGCACGACACCTGGCTTGCCGACGAGGATCCGTCCGAAGCGACGCTCGACTGGTGCCGCAGGCATGGCGTCCTCGTCTCCACCCGCAAGGGCCGGGCAGACTATCACCGGGCCATGTGGCCACGGCGCACGCGCTGCAAGGAGGGCAATCTCGCCTTCTTCTACGATCACTACGGTTATGACCGGTACGACTTCGTGGCTCAGCTCGACGCCGACCATGTCCCCGCGCCCGGCTACCTCTTCGAAATGCTGCGTCCCTTTGCCGACCCTGGAGTGGGTTATGTCTCGGCACCGAGCATCTGCGACCGCAACGCTTCTAAGAGCTGGTCGGCGCGCGGGCGGCTCTATGCGGAGGCGAGCATGCACGGTTCCCTCCAGGCCGGCTACAATGGCGGACTCGCGCCGCTCTGCATCGGCTCTCACTATGCGGTGCGTACGACGGCGCTCAAGGAGATCGGCGGGCTCGGCCCGGAGCTGGCAGAAGATCACTCGACGACACTGATGATGAATGCGGCCGGCTGGCGCGGCGTTCACGCCCTCGACGCGATCGCCCATGGCGACGGGCCACGCACCTTTGCCGACCTGGTGACCCAGGAGTTCCAGTGGTCACGCAGTCTCGTCATGATCCTGCTACAGTATTCGCCGCGTCTCATCGGCCGGTTGCCGCTGCGGCTGAAGTTCCAGTTCCTTTTCTCGCAACTCTGGTATCCCCTCTTTGCCTGCTTCATGGCGTTGATGTTCGCAATGCCGATCGTCGCCCTTGCGCGCGGCGAGACCTTCGTCGCCGTGACCTATCCGGAGTTTCTGGCCTATTTCGCACCGCTTTCGGTCGTCCTCGTCCTCCTGGCCTATCGCTGGCGTGCAACCGGCGCCTTCCGGCCTTACGACGCGAAGATCTTGAGCTGGGAGTGCATGCTCTTCCTCTTTGCACGTTGGCCCTGGGCGCTTGCCGGTACGCTTGCGGCATTGCGCGATTGGCTCACCGGATCCTTCGTTGATTTCCGCGTCACGCCGAAAGGATCGTCAAAAGTCGATCCGCTGCCGGTGCGCGTGCTGGCGCCATACTTCTTCCTGGCGGTTGCGGCCGTCCTGCCGGTCCTGTTCGTCGAAGACGCCGCGAAAGCCAAGGGTTTCTACCTTTTCGCGATCCTCAATGCGGCGATCTACTGCCTGCTTCTGCTCGTCATCGTCATACGGCATTCGATAGAGAATGCGGTTGCAACCGCCTCCCGTTTCTATCGTCCCGCGATCGGGGCCGGACTCCTGGCGATCGTCGCACTGCCCGGCATCGCGACGGCCGAGCACGGGAAGGATGGGCTCGAGGCACTCGCGTGGGGCAGTGGGCAACTGCGTCTCTTCGAGGAGCGCTATTCGGTAGCCGGAGCCGGGCAGGGCGGCACGGCATTGCGCAAGATCATCTTCCGGCCCCGCTGGATTTCCGCCCCCGCGGATCAGCAGGACGGCAAATCAGAGGGAATAGGAACATGAGAGTGAAAGGCCCATTCGTTCGCAAAGGGCTTCGCGATACGCTGCTCGGCAGACGCTTTGCTCTCGCGGTTGTGCCCGCCCTCTTCCTCTGCCATTCGCCGGCGGCCGCCGCGGAAGTCGCCGTTCCCGAAACCGCGCGCACCATGACGGGCGTGGAACTCTACATGATCTTCCAAGGCAAGACCTGGAAGTGGGAGAGCGGCGCCGGGCGGATGGAAAGCGAAGGCCGCGTGTTCCGGGCCTGGGCAAAATCGGGCACGGGGGAGACTTGGGCCGAAGGCCGCTGGAGCGTGAATGACCGCGGTCAACTTTGTCTGACGGCCGTGTGGCACAGCCAAAGCGCTGCCGCCCGCGACAAGACCTGCTTCAGCCATCGCACGCTCGACGGAACCATCTACCAGAAGAGGGAGCCGTCCGGCGAATGGTACGTCTTCAAACATGCCAAGCCGAAGTCAGAAGACGAGATCAACCGGCTGGTCCGAGAGGATCTGGTCGGCGCGAAGCTCCCCGCCGTCAAGGAGCGCATCACAGGTCGCGTGGAACAAACAAAGAGTAGCGTTGGCCGGCAAGCCCGGACGGACGCGGTTGGAGGTGTACAATGAACAGGAAATCAAAGGCCATGGCCTTGGGATGTTTCGGCCTGTTGCTATCCGGCACGGTGCTCGCGGCCAACATGCCGCGTGGCATTCCGGAGCCGAACTCGCCAACTATGGCGACGCCATCGGACAAACGGCCGGTCCTGACGCAGGACTCCGTCGATTTCGGCGCTTACGATCCCCATGGCGATTTCGGCACGCCAGGGGACTCAAAGATCGAGCATCTCTTTCTGCCCTGGGAAGACGTCGATCTGTCGACGCTGACGCTTGCCGACGACTACGCCCAAGCGCGCGGGCGTTCGCTCATGATCACGGTCGAACCGTGGTCGTGGTCGCCCGAGTGGCGCGTAACCGAAGGGGAACTCCTGCGTTCGATTCTGAGTGGCGAACGCGACGAGAACATGGCCCAGGTCTGTTCCGCCGCCGCCGCCCTCAAGAGCCCCGTCATCATTCGCTGGGGGCAGGAAATGGACGAAACCGACAACCAGTTCTCCTGGTCGCATTGGCGGGGCGAGGACTTCAAGGCAGCCTATCGCCGCGTGGTGACCGTCTGCCGCAGCCACCTGAAGAACGCGAGGTTCATGTGGTCGCCCAAGGGCAATGAGGGGCTGGAAGTCTTCTATCCAGGTGACGACGTCGTCGATATCGTCGGTCTTTCGGTATTCGGTTACCAGCCCTACGACCAGGGTACGACCGGCCGCGATCAGACGTTTGCGGAGCGGCTGGCGCCCGGATACGGCCGGGTAGCGAGCTACGGCAAGCCGATCATGGTCGCCGAGCTCGGCTACGAGGGAGACGGTACATACGTGGCAAACTGGGCGGCCACCGTCGCCCGGCGCCACGCCGAATTCCCGCAGCTGACGGCCGTGGTCTACTTCAACGACCGCGAGATCTATCCGTGGCCACAGGGCTACGGCCGCCCCGATTGGCGGGTGGTCCGCGACGCCATTAGCGGGCAAGTGCCCGACGGAGGCATGTGATGAAACCTGTATATCGAGGAATACCTTTAGCCATCGCGCTGGTCGCCAGCATCGCCGGTGCATCTTTCGCCGAGGCCGCCGCTACGCGCACCGAGAGAAAGACAACGCCGCTGACACACGCGGAAGTGTACCAACTCTACGGCCAGAAATCCTGGATATGGAAAGAGGGAGCAGGTTACTTCTCGGTGCAGGCGCGCCGTTTCACCGCCTGGTCCAAGGAGAACGGCAAGCCGTCCTACGGGGTAGGCCGCTGGTTCATCACCGGTCCCGGAAAACTCTGTTTCCGCGCCGAATGGCATGCCAGGGATGGTTCGGCACCGGCGACGACCTGCTTCAGTCACGCCAAAAGGGGTGGTGTGATTTATCAGAGACGCGAGCCCGATGGCGCCTGGTACGTCTTCAAGAACGCACAGGTGAGGCCAGACGACGAGTTCACCAAGCTTCGACGTGGCAATTATGTGGGCGCAAGCCTGAACCGCATCGAGGCGAGACTCGGCCGGGTCGAGTAACCCCGGCCGGGAAGGGGTTGCGCGGCTGGCCGATGTCAGAAGTGCAAATGGCTCCGCAGATGAGCCCGGCGTCGAAAGGCCCGCAACCCCGCCCACTTTTCCTGCTGGTCAGCGAAGGAAGCAGCGCGAGGTGCTGCCGAAGCCGCTCGGCGTACAGATATAGGGAGCCCGCCCGAGGAAGGCCGAGCGCACGGGTTTGGGCGCCTTTTGCCTGGCGACTTTCTTGTCCCGCACGATTTTCTTTTCAGGCACAGGGTAGCCGACTTCACGCGTGATCGAAGCGGTTGTCTCCTGGCTGATCGCCGTGGAGCAGCCGCAGGCAGCGGCGGCGAGCATCACCGCAAGGGTGCCGCGGGCAATTTTCCCGCGGGCGTCGAACAGGCCGGATAATGCTCTCGATTTTACCTTCACAACTGGAACTCCCCGTTTTTTGTTTGTGAAGGAAGGTTAGCCGAAAGGATTTAATTCACGGTCGAGGAAAAGCCGACAATTCGCCGGGATTGCGCATCAGGCCCTTAACCATTCGGCCTGCCACGCCTGATGTGAAGGTGCTGCGTGAAGGCTGCCGCACAACTGTCAGTTTTCGACCTTGTTGCTGAAGTGTGCGTTGCCGAGGCCTGTGCCGATCGTCAGGATTCCCCAGCTCGAGGCATCCTGCATATAGGGTATCTGCGACAAACCCTGGACGACGGCGTCGTTGTGCATGATCACGAAGGTCTCGTGATCGCAGATTTGCGGAATGGCCTGCTTGAGCGCGGCAGGCAGGTTGAAATGTTCGCTTTCCCAGTTGCCTCCCGGCAGGTTCTGGCCTCCGCGAAGGATCGAGCCATCTTCATTGATCACGCCCGGGCAGGCCACGCCGATGACCGGCGCCGGCATGAGGTCCGCTTTGTCCGCTTTGGCAATAAGCCTCTCGATCATGCCGATGAGTTCCTCGATGGTCACGCTCCTGTTGGGCTTGTCGTCCGCATGTCGCCAGATGTCCGATTTCCAGACCTTGGCCCTTGAAAGGTCGGTGTCACCCTTCAGACGCAGCTCGACTATGCCCACGCGGATATTGGTGCCGCCTATATCGATGGCGAGAATCGCCTTGTGCCCCTTCAGCATCCAGGCGGGCATGAGATGCGCCGCCCCGATGAGCCCGGCATCGTCCGGATGGTGAACGATGGGGGAGAGCTCTATCTTGATGCCTTCAGACTTGAGCAGCACCATTGCTCGGGCGATCGCGAGTTCACCTGCCGCGCTTCCTCTGAAGCCGCCTCCGATCACGACCCGCTCCGTATTCTTCCAGCTCTTCTGGTCCAGGAAGCGTTCGAGAACGTTGGCGAGCTCGCCGGCGAATTCGTCGACTGCACCCATGATCAGGGCGGCGGCCTCCTTGTCGTCGCCGCGCAGAAGCGCATCCACCTTCTTTTTGGACAGGTCCTGGGTCGACTCGTTCCCCAGCGGATCGTCGCCCCCTTTGCGCACGCGTTTGCGCCAGGCGTCGAGCTTCTCCTGGAAAGCGAACTTGTTGGCCCTGTCGCCAAGGAAGCCGTCCCCGTCACGCAGTTCCAGATTGTAGTCATCGACCGTCACTGACGGCAGATTGCTGGCGCCATGAATAAGCGGGACGCCGTTTCGCTTTTCGTTCGCGGATTTGCCCACGCAACCTCCCGAGTGACGCCTCGTCCGGACTTGCCGAATAGCTGAGTACCTTACAACGTAGCGGGCGGTGCGATGTTCCCGTTCGTAACCTTCGATACGCTCGACGCTTTGGCAATGTTGTTGACGCGGGCATCCATGATTGCGACAACGCATCCATGCAGACACCGATCAATATCGACCCGGACTATCTCACCAGCCGGCTGAAAGCTCTGCTCGAAATTGCGAGCCCGACCGGTTTCACCGATGAGGCGGCGCGCTACACGGCGCGCGAACTCGAGCGTCTCGGCCTGGAGGTCAAGCTGACCCGCCGGGGAGCAATCCGCGCTCTG
The DNA here is from genome assembly GCF_000427465.1 of Sinorhizobium arboris LMG 14919. Taxonomy (NCBI): domain Bacteria; kingdom Pseudomonadati; phylum Pseudomonadota; class Alphaproteobacteria; order Hyphomicrobiales; family Rhizobiaceae; genus Sinorhizobium; species Sinorhizobium arboris. The sequence continues at coordinate 150,847 of NZ_ATYB01000008.1, forward strand.
CGGCCGGGCGGTGCCGAGCGGCCCGCCCGCGGGATCGTCTCGCACCTGGACACTCTTGGCGCGCAGGTTAAGGCATTGAAGGAAAACGGTCGTCTCGAACTGGTATCGATCGGTCATTGGTCGGCACGGTTCGCGGAGGGGGCTCGCGCTTCGATCTTTTCCGGCAAGGGCACCTATCGCGGCTCCATTCTCCCGCTGAAGGCCTCTGGTCACACGTTCAATGACGAGGTCGATACACAACCAACCGGTTGGCGCCACATCGAGCTGCGCGTCGATGCACTCGCCCGCGACCGCAACGATCTGGTGCAGCTCGGAATAGATGTCGGCGACATCGTCGCCATCGATCCGCAGCCTGAATTCCTCAACAACGGCTTCATCGTTTCGCGGCATCTCGACGACAAGGCCGGCGTCGCCATCATGCTTGCGGCGCTAGAGGCGATGCAGCGCGAGAAGGTGGAAACGCCGGTCGATACCTACTGGCTCTTCACGATCGGTGAGGAAGTGGGGGTGGGCGCGTCAGCGGCGATCGTTCCGGAAATCGCCTCCCTGGTGGCGATAGACAACGGCACGACCGCGCCCGGCCAGAATTCGGACGAGTTCGGAGTGACGCTCGCGATGGCGGACCAGACCGGACCCTTCGATTATCACCTTTCGAAAAAGCTTTACGAGCTTTGCGGCGAGCACGGCATCCGCGTCCAGAAGGACGTCTTTCGCTACTATCGCTCCGATGCCGCTTCCGCGGTCGAAGCGGGGCACGACGTGCGCACGGCACTTCTCACCTTCGGAGTCGACGCCTCGCACGGCTATGAGCGTATCCACCTCCACGCGCTGATGTCCGTTGCAAAGCTCGCGGTGTACTATGCGGCAAGCGAAGTCCAGATCGAGCGCGACGCCGAGGAGGTATCCGGCCTTCGCGGCTTTACCCGGCAGAAAGTTCGGCAGGCCGAGCAGGATCTGAAAGCGGACGAGCCGGAGGCGCCTTAGTCCGCCGTGCCTCCGAATGGGTGCACAAAGGACGCTCTACCTATTGAATCGAAGCATCGTGCATTCTTAAAATCGACTGGCCGATCGACCGCAAGGTCGGCTCACCAAAAACGACACCGCCGACATTCTCGATCCGACTGAGCCCGCCGAATGAGGCCTCTTGCCCTGCTCCTCGCCGCGGCCGCGCTCGGCCTCACCCAAGCTGCGCACCGCTTCACGAATGATTGCTGTGCGCCCCACTTCGGTCATAGAGGCTGGCACGTGCCTGCCTAAAAGCAGACATCGTTTTGCAAGCGGCATCACGGCGCCCTGTGCGCCAAGAGCCGTCATTGGCGGGCCTTCGGACGCGCGGCTCGTTCCGACCCGTTGCAGTCATTGGTGTCCGGGAGAGGATTGGCGCGACTTTTTCGGCAAAGCGGACCTTCTGAAGACGCGTATCTTCGATGCGTTGACACGTGCCTTAAGCCACCGCCTGCGCGCCGGTTATCTCGACGAGCGAGCCGCACATGAAGGCGGCCTCGTCAGAGGCCAGAAAGGCGACGAGGGCGGCCACCTCTTCCGGTTTTCCGATCCGGCCGAACGGAACGAGGTTGTCGAGATCGGCGATGGTGCGGCCCGACCGCTTTACGCCCGCCTCGAGCATCGGTGTGTGGATTTCGCCGGGGCAGACGGCGTTCACGCGGATTTTGTGCGGGGCGTAGTCGCGGGCGAGGTTCTGCGTGAACGCAGCAACCGCCGCCTTGGTCGTGTTGTAGGCGATGTGGTTCGGTGCAGGATGAAGGCCCCATTGAGAGGCGGTGTTGACGATCGCGCCACCACCAGTCTCGGTCATGTGCGGGATGGCCGCGCGGCAAAGGTGAAACATCGAATCGAGATTGACCGCGAAGCTCGTGTGCCAGTCCTCGTCGGTCAGCGACAGGAGATTGCCGCGCCGATTGATGCCCGCGTTGTTGACCAGAATGTCAATGCGCTGTCTTTGGTCGAGGGCCTCGGCAATCAGACTGAAGCAGGGCTCCTTGTGGGAAATGTCGGCGGCGATGGCGACAGCGGAGCCGCCACCCGAGGCGATTTCGGCCGCGACGGCGCCCGCCGCTTCGGCGTTCACGTCGGAGACGACGACCAACGCGCCCTCGTCCGCGAGCCGGCGCGAAATGGCGGAACCGATGCCGCCACCTGCGCCCGTGACGATCGCCACCTTGCCTTCGAATCTCTTCATAACCTGTTCCTTCTCTTATCGGATGTAGCTGCCGCCGTTGACGTCGAGTGTCGCGCCGTTCAGCGAACGTTGCGAAGGCCTGAGCGCGAAGGCGACGAGTTCCGCGATCTCAGAAGCTTCAGCCATCTCGCCGATCGGTATGTCGGCGACGACGGCTTGCTTCCCAAACTTCGCGACGAAGTCCTCGGCCATTTCCGTCCTTACCCAGCCCGGTGCGACGGCGAGCGCCACGACGCCATCCGCGCCGAAGCTGCGCGCGATCGATCTGGTCAAATTGATCAGCGCCGCCTTGGTCGCGCCATAGGGCATGGCATCGGCTGCATAGCCGCGCTGCCCGGCGCGGCTCGCCATGTTGACGATGCGTCCGCCGCCGTGCGCCTTGAAGTGCTTCAGCGCCTCCTTGCAGAGATCGGCGGCAGCGAAGAAATTCACCTGGAATTCCTTCTGCCAGGCATCTCGCCAGGCGCTCGGGTCCGCTTCGAACGAAATCTCGGTGCGGATGCCGGCATTGTTGACGAGCGCATGGATGCGGCCGGCCGCCCCTTCAGCCCGGCGCCAGAGTTCAAAAGCGCCTTCGGCAGCGGAAAGATCAGCTTGGACCAGGAACCCCGCGCCGGAAATGCGGGCAAGTAGCGCTTCGGCACCCGCTCTGTCGCGGCCGTAATGGATGATTGGGCGGGCACCCTCCTCCGCCAGGCGCTCCACGATGGCAGCGCCAATCCCCCCGGAGCCGCCTGTGACAAGAATGGTCTGGTCAGACAGTAACTTCGACGTCATCGCTCGGCTCCTTCAGTCCAGCATATCGACCTGCGGTCCCCAGGTGTCAGAGAGCGCAAAGCCGGATTTGAACGGGTCATCCGTGGATATACGGAGTTGTTCGCGACCGTAGATCCAAGCTCGGCCGGTGATCCGCGGCAGCACGGCGGGCCGCCCGCCGACTTCGGCGGCACCGATCACCTCTGCGATGAACTCGCCACCGATGATCGAGCGCGAAGTTCGCCGATCTCCGACGGCGACAGCGCCGCGTGCGTAGAGCGTCGCCAGGTTTGCCGAGCTTCCCGTCCCACAGGGCGAGCGATCGACCCGGCCGGGCTTCAGCGTCGTGCAGGTGCGGACCGCACCGTCAGGCTCTCGGCCGCGGAACATCACGTAAGCAATCTCGTCGACGCCGCTGAGTTCCGGGTGCTTCACCGTCACCTGCTCGGTCAGAAGCGACTTCAGCTCCATCCCCGCCTCGGCGAGATAGCGCGCGTGGCCCGGTGCGATACCGACGCCGATCTGATCGACGTCGACGATCGCGTAATAGACGCCACCGAAGGCGATATCCGCCTTGATGCGCCCCCAGCGCGGCGTCTCGATCTTCCGGTCCAGAGCCTCGGCGAAACTCGGCACGTTGTCGAGGCTCACCGAGAGGCAGCGGCCGTCCCGGCATGTAGCACGTGCAACGATCAGCCCGGCGGGCGTGTCGAGCCGGACAATCGTCTCGGGCTCCTGCATCGGAACGCGGCCGCTTTCAAGCAGAGCGGTCACGACGCAGATGCAGTTGCTGCCGGACATCGGATGGGCACGATCCGCCTGCAGTACGATGAAGCCGGCATCCGCATCGGGTCTAGTCGGAGCGACGAGCAGGTTGACCGACATGGCGACGCTGGCGCGCGGTTCGAAGGTCACGAAGCGACGGAGGCTGTCGTCGATATTGTTGATGTGGTTCATCTTGTCGAGCAGGGTTGCGCCGGGAATTTCCGGCGCACCCCCGACGATCACCTTGCCGATCTCGCCTTGGCAGTGGACCAACAGCAGGTCGAGCGAACGGTCCCAGTTCATCACGCCCGCTCCGCCGGCTTGATGTACCAGCTCCACGGATCCTTGCTGACATATTTGGTGATCTGCTTCGTCTCGAGATAGTTTTCGAGACCCCAGCGGCCGAGTTCGCGGCCGATGCCGGATTCCTTGTAGCCGCCCCAGGGCGCTTCGGTGAAAGTCGGCTGCGAGCAGTTGATCCAGACGATGCCGGCGCGGAAGGCCGCCGCAACCCGCTCGGCACGGACATCGTCCTTCGACATGACCGCCGCGGCGAGACCGAAGCGGGAATCATTGGCAAGCTCTATCGCTTCCTCTTCCGTCGAGAACGGTCGGATACAAAGGACAGGACCGAAGATCTCCTCGCGCCAGGCGTCGCTCTCCAAGGGAACGTCGGTGAGGATCGTCGGCTCGAGATAGTAGCCCTTGTCGAAGCCTTCCGGCCGTTGGCCGCCGCAGGCGACTGTCGCACCGGCCGCTTTCGCCGCCTCGATCGCCGCGACGACCTGCTCGTGCTGGCGCTTGGAGACCAGCGGTCCGAGCAGCACGCCCTCTTCAAGGCCGTTGCCGATCCTGATTTTCTTGGTTTCATCGACGAGCCGCGCCAGCAGGCGGTCGTAAATTCCCTCCTGCACGAGAACTCGCGAGGTCGCCGAGCAGACCTGCCCCTGGTTCCAGAAGATGCCGAACATGATCCATTCGACGGCCTCGTCTATGTCCGCATCGTCGAAAACGACGAAGGGCGACTTGCCGCCGAGTTCAAGGCTGACTCGTTTGATGTCGCGAGCCGCCGCCGCCATGATCTTCGAGCCGACCGGGCCGGAACCGGTGAAAGCGAGCTTGTCGACCTGCTTGTGGTCGATGATCGCCTGTCCGGCGACCGAGCCGGAACCAGTGACAATGTTGAGGACGCCCGGCGGCAGGCCCACCTCGTCGGCGATCGCCGCGAGTTCGAGCGCGGTCAGCGAGGTGACTTCGGCCGGCTTCAGCACGACCGTGCAGCCCGCCGCAAGAGCCGGCGCCACCTTCCAGGCCGCCATCAGGAGCGGATAGTTCCAAGGGATGATTGCACCGGCGACGCCGATCGGCTCCTTGACCGCCTTGGAGGTGAAGCGGGCGTCGGCGAGCACGATTGGCTCATCCGGATTGTTATCGAGCTGTTCGGCAAGCCCGGCGTAAAAATCGAAGCATCCGGCCGCGTCGGCGACATCCCAGTCCGCCTCGGGGAACGGCTTGCCGTTGTCGATCACCTCCACCCGAGCGATCTCCGCCTGCCGCGCCCGAATGCCGTCGGCGATTGCCCTGAGATAACGGGCGCGTTCGCGGCCGGAAAGCTTCGGCCAACCATCCTTGTCGAAGGCGCGGCGTGCGGCCTTCACGGCGATGTCCACGTCCTCGGCGCTCGCCGCCGCTGCTTTGTGGATCACTTCTTCCGTCGCGGGATTGACGATCTCGAAAGTCCCGCCCTTGACCGGCGCCACCCATTTTCCATCGATATAGAGTTCGTTTCGCATTGTTCGCTCCATTCCTTTGCGTCGATCGGCTCGGCGACTAGAACCGGTCGACGCGGTAGGGTTTGAGATCGATCGGAGGCTTGGCGCCGGTAACGAGGTCGCCCATCAGCCGGGCGGTCGTCGCTGCATAAGTCAGGCCCAGATGCCCGTGACCGGTAGCATAGAAGACGCCCCGATGTTTCGCGGAGGGACTGATGATCGGCACCGTATCCGGGAGCGCCGGCCGATGGCCCATCCACTCCGTGGCCTCGCCTATCTGAAGACCCGGCAGCGCCTCTTGCGCGCGTTTCACCAGAACTTTGGCGCGCCGGTAGTCCGGAGCGGCATCGAGCCCCGCCATCTCCACCGTGCCGCCGACGCGGATGCCGCCGGCCGTCGGCGTGACCATGAAGGCGCGCGCGGGCCAGATAATCGAGTGGCGCATCGAAATGCCCGGCGCCATGATCTGCGTGTGGTAGCCGCGCTCGGTTTCGAGCGGAATCGCCTCGTCGAGCAGCCGCGACAGCTTGCCCGTATAGGCGCCAGCGCAAAGCACGATTTCCGAGGCGTCGATCGAACGGCCGTCCTTGAGACGCACAGCTTCGACGCGATCGCTGTGATCGAAGCCGACGACCTCGCCCTGTTCGATCCTGCCGCCGAGCGACAAGAATTTCTCGCTGACCTTTACGGCCAACCGATAGGGGTCGCGGATGGAGCGGTTGTCCGGAAAGAGCACTGCCTTTGCGATTTTCGAAGTCAAGGCGGGCTCAAGATCGCGGATTGTAGTGCCGCCGAGGATCTCGTGGCGGAAGCCGAAGCGCTCGAGCACCGCGATATGCTCCCGATCCGCCCTGAACTCGGCTTCGTCCGCATAGAGACTGAGGCAACCTTCCTCCGTCAGCATGTCCGCGAGATTCGCCGCTTCGAGCAGAGGCAGAAGGTCGTCGTAGACGCGGCGGCACAGCACTGCACCGGCTGCCTCTAGTTCCTTCACGCGCGATGGCCGGCTCGCCTCGAGAAACCGGAGAAACCAAGGCGCGAGCTTCGGCATATAGGAGGGCCGGATGCGCACCGGCCCCTCCGGATCGATCAGCCATTTCGGCATCTGCGCCCAGACCGAAGGTCGCGAGGCGGGCATGAACTCGGTGACCGCGATCGATGCCATGTTGCCATAAGAGGCGCCCTTGCCGGGGCGTTCCCGGTCGATCAGCACGACGCTCCGGCCGCGACGCTGCAGTTCAAAGGCGATGGTGACGCCGATGATGCCGGCGCCGACGACTGCGATGGTAGACACGACCTGTCCTCGAAAGCGGGCTTGGATACTATGAGGCTATTCTCACCCTCCCGCGGCGCTTACCAGTTCAGGATCGGCTGCATCGCCGCCCGGAACTCGGCCTTTTCATCGTCGGTCAGCGGGCCGAGTGGCGCGCGGCACTCACCGAGGGGCAAACCCTGAAGCTCGCAGCCATATTTGATCTTTTGTACGAACTTGCCGCTTTCGAGGATGTTCATCGCCCGAAAGAGCGTTTTCATCTGCGCACGTGCCTTGTCGAGATCGCCGGATCTGAACGTTCGGTCGAGGTCGCAGCAAGCCTTGGCCATGCAGTTCGAAGGCCCGCAAATCCAGCCCTCAGCCCCCCAGAACATGAAGTCGAGCGCGATGTCATCGGAGCCGGAGACCAGTTGAATGCGGCCTTCGTAGCGGCTGGCGATGTCGATTGCGCGCTGCAATACCCCCGAGCTTTCCTTGATTCCGATCACGCGCGGATTGTCGGCGAAATGATCCATCAGCTCGAAACTGATGTCCGAGCCATCCTTGGCCGGATAGGAATAGAGAACCAGGTTCACATCGACAGCACCGAGCACGGTCTCGTAGTGCCGGATCAGTTCGGTCTGCGTGGGACGGGTATAGAACGGCGGAGCGAGCAGCACAGTGTCATAGCCGATGTCCTTGGCGATCGCCGTGTCCTCAATGACTTCGCGGGTGGCAGGCGCATTGGTACCTGCGACCAGGATTTCGCCCGGTCGGGCAAAATCCTTGACGAATTGCAGCACGTCGCGGCGCTCTTCCCTGGACTGGCTGAAATACTCTCCGGTCGATCCGTTCGGAACCCAGCCGGTGACGCCGGCCTCCCGCAGATGTGCCAGAAGCTTTTCAAAAGCCTTGAAGTCGACCCTGTTGTTCGCGTCGAACGGCGTGACGAGGGCGGGCATGACGCCAGAGAGTTTCATGGAAGGTCTCCTTTCGAAAGAATTCGGTTCAGATCGCGAGCTTGGCGAGCATGCGCCGCTCGACGAGCGTCACTGCACGGGTGAGCGGGAAAGCGATGACGAAGTAGATGAGGGCGACGACCGTGAGAACTTCGACGGGGCGTGCCGTGTTGTTGGAAATGTTCTGGCCGACGAACATCAGATCGGCCATGCCGACGGCCGAAACGAGCGCGCTTTCCTTGAACAGGCTGACGCAGTTCGACAGCAGCGTGGGGACGGCGCGCAGCACCGCCTGAGGCAGGATGACGCTCGTCACCTCGACGCGCCGCGGCAGGCCGAGCGCGACGCAGGCGTCGAGCTGCTCGGCACCGATCGACTTCAGCGAGGCGCGAAACGTCTCGCTGGTGATCGCACCCATGTAGAGCGTCAGTGCGATAACACCGGAGGCAAAATTGGAGAGTTCGACGCCGAGGATCAGCGGCAGGCAGAAGAAGATCCAGAAGAGCTGGACGAGCACCGGCGTGCCGCGGAAGAACTCGACATAGACGCTGGAGACCGCGCGCAGGAGAGTGCTTCGCGAGGTCCGGGCGAGGCCGATCAAAAAGCCGAGGCTGCAGCCGAGGACGACGCAGATCAGCGTCAGCTTGATGGTCATCCAGAGACCGAGCGCGAGGGCTTCCTGGAAGCGAAGAACGATGGAGAAGTCGAGGGCCATGCGTCTTCTCCTCAGCTCATCATCAGTTGGCGGCGGCGTTCGAGATAGCCGACGATCTGCGAGACCGGGAACGAGACGGCGAAGTAGACGAGCGCGACGATGGTGAAGGTCTCGATCGGCCGATAGGTCTCCGTCGCCAACGTCTTCGCCTGGTACATGAGGTCCTGCACGGCGACGATCGCGACCAGCGCGGTCTGCTGGAAGATGCCGATGCCATTCGTAAGCAAGACCGGTATCGACGCACGCACCGCCGTCGGCAGCACGATATAGAGGGTGCGCTGCAGCGGATTGAGGCCGAGCGCAATGCCGGCATCGAGCTGCTCGCGCGGAACGGCCTGGATCGCGGCGCGATAGGCCTCTGCATTGAAGGCCATCAGGTTGAAGCCGAGCGCCAGGATGCCCATCGTCATCGAGCCGAGAAAGACGTTGAACAGCATCGGCACGCAGTAGAAGAACCAGACGATCTGTACGATCGCCGGCGTGCAACGGAAGAACTCGACGAACAGCATGGCAGGCAGGCGGATCGGCGCGAAGCGGCTCATGATGAGAAGCGCCAGCGGAAAGCCGAGCACGATGCCGATCAGGTTGGCGGCTCCCGTCAACTGCAGCGTGACAATCAGCCCTTCCCAAAGCGGGCCGAAGGAGATGGAGTGGAAATCGAAGGCGTAACCCATCTCCCCCTCCTAGTGCCGGATATGGAAGACGCGGTCGATGAACTCGCGGGTGCGCTCTTCCTTGGGGGAGCCGAGCACCTGCTCCGGCGGGCCATCCTCGACGACCACGCCGCCGGCGCAGAAGATGACGCGCGAGGCGATGTTCTTCGCAAACCACATGTCGTGGGTGACGATCATCATCGGCATGTCCTGGCGGGCGAGCTGCAGGATCACCTGCTCGACCTCGGCGACGAGTTCGGGATCGAGAGCGGACGTCACCTCATCGAACAACATCAGCTTCGGATCGAGCATCAGGGCGCGGGCGATCGCCACGCGCTGTTTCTGTCCGCCAGATAGCTGCGCGGGATACGCCTTAGCCTTGGCGCCGAGGCCAAATCGTTCGAGCAGCGCTTGGGCGCGCTTTGTGGCACTGGCCTTGTTTTCACCGCGCACCTTGCAGGGCGCGAGAATCAGGTTCTGGATGACGTTGAGATGCGGAAACAGCGTGTAGTGCTGGAACACCATGCCGATCGACCGCCGCACCTCGGTGTCGATGAGGGTTTTCCTGTCGGCTCCCTCCGACGAGATATAGGGCTTGCCGCCGAAGCTGATCGAGCCGCTGTCGATCTTCTCGAGGCCCATCATGACGCGCAGCAGCGTGCTCTTGCCACCGCCGCTCGGGCCGATGACCACGACCCTTTCGCCAGGCTTCATCTCGATGTCGAGTCCTTTGAGGACCTGGATATGCGGCCCATAGCTCTTGTGAAGGGACTGTATTTTGACAAGGGGGGCACTGAAGGACATGGTCATTGCCGATCTCGCTGGTCAAAGAGGGATGAGAGTGGCCGGGCGAACGATGGCCGCAGGCCCGGCCAGGCTATCGTCACTGAGTGCTCTTCAGCACCTGATCGACGGCCTTGCGGATCAGTTCATCAACGTGACCGGTCGCGACCCTTTCCTCGAGGAATATGTTCACGACCTCGACATCGGCGGCTGACAATTGATGCGGCAGGCCGAAGGCAACGCCCTGCTTGGCCAGCGCCGGCTTCGGATTGATCGCCACGGCCCAATCGGGATTCGATTGGGTGAAAAGCTGGTTGGTGTCCGAAGCATCGACGAGCATGTCTGCACGCCGGGAGACGACGGCCAGGCGCGTTTCATCGTTGCCCGGCAGGCGGAGGATCGTTGCGTTCTTGACCGCAGCGGTGATCGCCTTGTCCTGGGCGGTGCCCGACATGACCGCCAGCGTCACGTCCTTCTTGTCGATGTCGGCAACCGATGTCGCGCCGGCCGGGATCTTTGGGTTCTCCTTATTGTAGGCGAGCGAGATCTGGTACTCCATCGCGGGAACAGAGAACTGCACGGCCATGGCGCGGGCCGGCGTCCTGTTCAGCGCGAGCGAGACATCCCATTTTCCCGCCTGCAGACCGGCGACGATGTTGTCCCAGGTCGTATCGACGAATTCCGGCTTGACCTTCAGCGTATCGGCGAATTCACGGCAGAGATCCGCGAAGAAGCCGGAATATTCGCCACTCGCCGGATCGCGCATGACATAGGGCGGAGCGACAGCCGCACCGCAGCGCAGGACGCCCGCCTTCTGCACGCCCTGCCAATAGCCTTCGGCGGTTTGGGCGGAAGCGGCCGTGCTGGAAAGACCGGTGATCAGGGCAAGCGCAGGCAGCGCCCGGAGTAAGGGCGAAAGCATCTTCGATAGCATCGTCATTTCCTCTGTTTGACGTGCGCGCCGTGCGCGCGGTTCCTCTCGTCGGCTTGGAGCCGATCTTCGCTGTTCTAGGTGTCGTCTCAGTGTCGACATGATAATTAATGTCGTCTCAGTGTCGACATTGTCAAGTGGAAAATCTACATTGTCTTGGCGGGTGCATTCTGGCGTTATGAGCTGGATGATGGGAAAGGGACGTAAGTGTCTGACGAAACAGAAACCAAGCGGGCCAAGGGCACCGGGTGGAAAAGTGTCTATGAGACGCTCAGGAACGAAATACTCGCGCTGACGCTCGCCCCCGGTCAGCTTCTCGACGAGAACTCGCTCGCGGAGCGGTTCGACATGTCCCGCTCACCGGTGCGCGAGGCGCTGATCCGGCTCGCCGGCGAGGACCTCGTCGTAACGCTCTCGAACCGCAGCACGATCGTCGCGCCGATCGAGGTCGCGACCTTTCCGAAATATGTCGAAGCGCTGGACATCGCGCAGCGGATGAATACCCGGCTTGCGGCGGAACTGCGCACCGAGGCGGACCTTAAGGCGATCACCAAGCGTCAGAAGGAATTCGAAGCGGCCGTGAAGACCGGCAATCACCTGCAGATGTCGGAAGCGAACAAGCAGTTCCACATGGCCATCGCCCGCGCCGGCAAGAACCCCTATCTGGCCTCGTTCTACGAGCGGCTGCTCAATCAGGGCCAGCGCATGCTCCATCTGCACTTCGAATATCTGGAGCGGACGCATGAAGGCTATCTCCTGACCGACGAGCACAATCAGATGCTTGAGGCGATCCGTGCGAAGAATGTCGACCTTGCCGACGAGTTGGCCCATGCCCATACGCGCCAGTTCCAGCAGAACTTCATGGATTTCATGCGCGAAAACTACACGACCGACGTCTCTCTCGCCCGACGGAAGGCTGCCGAGTAGTTTCCTCGGCTCGCCTCGTGTGAAGCAGCGATCGGCGAACCGGCATTCGAGCTCGTCCGGCACAGGCCGCCCGCAATCGGTAGCGGTAACCGGGTCGGCCTTCCAGGGATCAGCGATCCGGAATTTAGTCATCCCGCAACGTGGGAGGGATGCTCACGCAGCCGCCTCGTTTGGTGTGGCCTGCCGGTTCTGGGCCGGAGGTGTTCCATAGACCCAGAAGGAGTCCGGCACCGGCGAGCCGCTCCAGACCACGCCATCGGCGATTTTGGATGCCTCCCATACCACTGTCCTCCAGGCCGGGTCGAAGATCATATAGCCGGGATCACCCATGACCTCGACGCGGTTGCCTCCCGGTTCCAGCATGTAGAGGAACGTCGCCCCGCCGATGCCGTGCCGGCCCGGTCCATGCTCGATCGAAATGCCGGCTTCTTTTGCCAGCTCCGCCAGGTCGAAGAGATGCTGCACTGAGATATAGTGGAAACAGACGTGGTGGAAGCGTCCGCGCATCTCCGTCGGCTCCGGCACAATTGCGATGTCGTGCGACAGGTTCGTCACGCTGAGCCAGCTCGCGATCACCGGTCCCCCATCGTCACCGACGACCCGCTCACGCTCGCGGAAGCCCAGCACGTCGACCATGAAGTCGCGGCACACCCCGGTGTTGGCGGCCATCACGTTCAGGTGATCGATACGGCGAACCGGAACGCCGTTCGGCGGACGTTTTTGCGGCCGGTTGTGCAATGGCGTTTCCTGCCCGGATGGCACGGTGACATAGTCGACATCCCACAGCAGCTCCATCGGGTGCCCCTCGGGTGTTTCGAAGCTGAAGGCACGGCCATGGCCGACATCGCCGTCGATCCAGCCTCGCCCGAGCCCGGCGGCCTCGATCGCCGCAACACGGCGTTCCAGAGCCTGCGGGCTGCGTGTCCGCCAGGCAACGTGCCCGAGGCCGGCATGCTGCGCCTCTGTCACCTTCAGCGAGTGATGATACTGCTCCTCGTAGCCGCGCAGATAGGCCGACCGGTCGTGCCGCTCGGTTTCCTGCATGCCCATGAGATCTTTGAAAAAGTACAATGTCCCATCAAAATCGGGCGTCAGCAGTTCGACATGCGCGAGCTGGGCGACATCGAAGATGGGTTCGGAGAAGGTGCTCATGACGACACTCCTGATGAAGGGGCCACGTTGAAGGGAATGCACTTCTGACTTCACAAAGCGCTCGCGCGCCGATCTGCAGCCGCTGGCTTGGCGTCGGTCAGCCGTCACGCCGGCGGCCACCACTCGTCAATCTCCGTTGCTCCGATCGTCGCCCGTCCGCGCAATTCCTGCATCGGGCGACGGGTCAGGCGCGGCACGAACGAGCCGAAAGCGCAGTCAAACGCGCCGCATGCAAAAAATTGGAGCGCTCCAAAGCGCCATATTCATGATAATTTTATGCTACACTAACAAAAAACTTGGAGCGCTCCAAGATATGATCTGCAGAAAGCGAACGAGTGGATCACAAATGCCAACGCTAGCCGATGTGGGCAGGGTCGCCGGAGTATCTCGCGGCACTGTCTCAAACGTCTTCAACCATCCCGAACTGGTGAAACCTGCCCTACGCGCCCGCGTAGAGGCGGCGGCACGTCAACTCGGATACGATGGTCCAAACCCCAGGGGGCGGGTGCTCCGTGACGGCAAGGTCAACGCCATCGGCGTCGTACCGGCGGGCAGCTGGGGTGTTGTCGACTCACTTGGAAATCCTGTCTTCCGGCAGTTCTTGCTCGGCATTGGCGAGGTTTGCGACGAAGTCGGCGCGAACCTCGTCATCATTCCAGACAAGATGGGGAACGGTGGCATCAGAACCGCACTGGTGGACGGCTTCATTCTCAGCCGAATTGAGCACCTTGCAGAGATCGAGTCGGCGCGGCTTCGCCAGCTTCCCTTCGCCGTCATGGATGTCGACCCCGGGCCGGACGTCAGTTCGGTCCGCGTGGACGCCCGCGCCGGCTGCTTTGCCGCGGGGCAGCATCTCACCAGTCTCGGCCACCGCCGGTTCGGCATCATCTCGTTCCTTCGGGACTTCGGCCCGCCGCGGTTCTACCCACCGGGCCGTCCCCGGGGCCTCGAGGTAGCGGGAATGCCGCTCGATCAGGAGAAATTGCGCGGCTATGCCGACGCGCTCGCTGAGGTCGGCATCGCGATTGACGACGTGCCGATCGTGCAAGCGCATCCTTGGGAGCGGGAAGCCGCAAGGATGATGCTCGACGTAGCGCCCGACGCGACTGCAATACTCTCGATGTCGGCCATGCAAGGGATCGCCATAATGGAGGAAGCCCGTCGCCGTGGCCGCTCCGTGCCCGGTGACCTTTCCGTCGTCGGCTTCAACGACATACCCGAAGCGGCGCAGGCCGATCCGCCGCTTACGACGGTCGATGGTTTGGGCACCGAGAAAGGCCGGGTTGCGGCCCGGATCGTCTTCGAGGGCGGCCCGCCGCGATGCGAACTTCTGCAGACCAGGCTGCTGGTGCGATCGTCGACCGCGCCGCCATTGCGGTGAGCCTGCATCTTCACGACCGCCATGGCGTATTCGCGCAGCCTGTGCAGCCATAGACATTGTAACCGAAGGTAACTATAGTCGGGAATTACTACTATAAATGGTCAATAAGGCTGTCCTTTATTCTCGGGAATGCCTCACTTTGAGGGGGAGGATTGCGAGATGGCAAATCAGAGACACAATGATCAATTGCGCGCCCATGCCCTGCTGGGTCGCTTGCTTGAAGTCGGCACAAACGTTCGAGCATTGCGAGGCTATATTGGCCCAGATAAAGGTGACGGCCGGATAAGGCTGTACCCGTCGTTGGGAGACCTTGGTTTCAGTATCGAAATAGATAGTAGCGACATTGTTGCGTCGGCCGCTGCTCCGGAATCGCTATTGCCGTACGGCGGCTCGACGATTTGGGTTAAGCCCGACGCAGAGCTGGTATGCCATGGCGACCGGGTCAACACAGTGTCAGCCCGGCGCCCGCGGGGAGCCGGCGCTGTGACCGTGTCGGCTACCAATGTCGACCAGACACAAACTGCGGCGGGACGTCTGGTTGAGGTGCAGGCGGGCCGGTTAAACATTCAGTTGCGACCGCGCGTAATGAGTACCTGCGCGTCGTGCTCCTGCTCAAGCTGCGAACCACATCCCGGTTGCACGTCGACATGCAACCAGGTGGTGGCGGCGCGCTCAATCGGGATCGGACCGTGAGTGGCTCGCCGGAAACACTTGGCTCACAGGCGGAAAACGAGGCGCTGGCGAACTACGAGCTTGCCCTGCGTTTCGAGGCCCCTTACTTGCTCGAAAAGCTGGTCAAAGATCGAATTGTCGATTCTGCTGAAGAGGGAGAGGCGCTATTCACTGAGGCGAAGAAGTTTCTCGTTTTATCATTCACGGATACGGGCGTGTCGTGGAATATGTACTCTACGCGCGTCGATGAAGTCTGGCATCAGTTTATTTTATACACCAGCCAGTACGCCGAATTTTGCCACCGGTTTTTCGGACAGTACCTTCACCACAACCCGAGCAATGCACCCGAGGCACCGGGACGTCCGGAACTCAAGCCGTCCACGTTCGAGGGGTTTCGCGCGCGCTACGAATCCTTGTTCGGCGAACCGCTACCCGAGATCTGGCTCGATAGTCGATCGGTGTCGCTGTCGCGTCGTGTGATCAACGACAACGCGGGTCTCGCGCAAGTGTCGGCCGAGAACGGAATGGCAAGTCTTGTGGGGCCGGGTGGCAGAATCGACGTTGTCGTCAACGACATTGCGCGGGACGCGTTGGAATTCATTTCCCGCACCGGTGCCTTCTACGTTCGCGAGCTGCCAGGTGACCTCACCGATGACGAGAAGGTTGGTCTGGTCGCGACACTCGTCGAGCACCGCGTTTTGCGAGCAGCACCCTAGATAGCGAAGGGTTGTTCCTCACCACCGCTCGAGCAGCTCTTCCAGAGGAAACGCAATACCGACGCGCGCCCACTGGTCCGCGACGCGCAACAGCGCCGGTTCTGCCCGCGCTACCCATCCAGGATGGCGGTCGCGCTGATCGTAGACCCGGAACTCCTCGACATCATGGCCCGACGATCCCAAGAGTTCGGCATTACGCCGAGCCTCTCGCATGAAACGCTCGGCGCCATAGGCCACCACTCGATAGCGGCGGGTGAGGTTGTAGCCACCCATTGCCAAACGCACATGGTAGTCTTCCCAGTAACGCAAATACGCGTCGAAGTAGTCCATGTCAGCGACCTCCACGTCGCTGAAGCCGGCGCTGATCAAATCCCGTGCCCACAGTCGCTCGATGTTTCCGCGCTGAACGAACCGACCATCGGTCGGCAGGCCTCCCGCCGTTTCGAACGTAGAGATGCACGCCGGGACGGGGTGGCGGATTGTGATGATGCCTTCTCCACCGAGACCGAGAACAGATTGGAACAGGCCCGCCGCATACGCGGCTTTCGTCGCCTTCTTCGGAACCACGACGTAATCGCCCCGATCAGCGGCGGTGAAAAACAATTCCACCATGGCGAGATACTCGGCCATGGTGTGCAAGCTCTCGATCCATGTGTTACCCGAACGATCGAATCGCCAGGGTGCGGCCTCTGGAAACCCGTCATGCGCGAGCACCGCCGGCACACGAGCGGGATCGTATCCGAGCGCGCGAAACAGTTCCTTGGTCAGATATTTGCCTCCGCTGCGCGGAGCGCCGACGACGAGCACGAAACGGAACCGTTGCTGCACAGCGCGGATTGCATCAACATCCCCGATAAGCAGTGCCACGAACAATTCATATGCCCTGCCAAGATGACGCATACCGGCGTCATTATCGACAATCCGCCGCCGCAATTGATGCGACGCGCTGGGTGACAACCGACGACCGAGTCGTTCGGGCCGTTCTTGCCCGTATATGGCCCAACTCGACCCATCAAATTCACCGCCGGCGAGCCACGCGTCGATGAATCGCAGGAATTGCTCCGATGGAGGCATGTGCGAGTCGGTCAGGGTGATACGCACGCTCATCGGACCTCCGTAGACTGTCACCGGGGGCCGATTGCCAACTGACCAAGCCCGCACCACATGCTAGCTTAGGTTTCACCGCGTCGCGAAGGAAATCGGCATGTCTGAATCGCGTTACGGCCCGGAGTTTTGGCGCGCCATTTGGGCGAACGGTGGGGCCGCATTTACCGCTGGCGAACGAGGGCAACTACTCGCCACGCATTGGCCCGAACTCGAAGTGCCGCCCGAGTGCAAGGTTTTGGTGCCAATGTCGGGGAAATCGCCCGACCTGGCTTGGCTGGCTTCCCATAAATTCGAGGTCGTCGGCGTCGAGATTTCGCCGATCGCCTGCGAAGCCTTCTTTGCCGAGCACCAAATCGCGGCTGACTGTACGGCTGTCGGGGCTTTCATGCGTTGGCGAGGCGGCGGAGTCACCATTCTTCAGGGGGACTTCTTCGACTTGGACGGAACATATGCTGCTGCGCTCGACCGGGGTGCTCTCGTCGCACTGCCGCCACAGGACCGACGCCGCTACGCCCGGCATTTGAGGAGCCTCCTGGAGCCGGGCGGCGTGCTGCTGCTGGTAACTGTCGAATACGACCCCATGCGCAGGTCCGGTCCACCATTCCCAGTGTTTCCCGACGAGATTCGCCAGGTGTTTCCCGGTGCGGTCGAACGGTCACGCCGGCCACTCCGCAGGGCACGCTGGACCGCGGTCGGCGGTGCTGACGCCGTGGTCTGGGCGATGAGGGTTTAATCCGCCAAATGTCGCCGGTGCTCGTAGCGGCAGACGGGTGGCTACATTGCCGATACGGTCGAGGCCACGTGAACCGACATCGCCTGTCGTGGCAATCAACCATGCTGCCGCCGACTGTTGTTGCAAACTATCATGATAGATTATTGCATGCTGTAGATTTATAGTTATAAATAGCGCTTGCGAACTGAAGCCAAATCGAAAGGATCTTCCCCATGAAGAGGCTGTTTCGGAGCGCCATCGCCTTGGCCGCTCTTGCTTTTGCAGGGGCTGCCGCCGCGCCGGCCGCAGCGCAGACTCCGCCCGACGTTCTCGTCGTCGGCCAGATTGCCGAGCCGCAGTCTCTGGACCCGCATACGGTGACCGCAACCAACGACTTCCGCATCCTCGTCAACGTCTATGACGGACTTGTCCGTTTCAAAGACGGTACATTGGAGGTGGAGCCGGCTCTTGCCGAAAGCTGGGAAATCTCTGAAGATGGAAAGACCTACACGTTCAAGTTAAGGCAGGGCGTGAAGTTTCACGACGGCTCCGATTTCAATGCCGAGGCCGTGAAGTTCAACTTCGACCGCATGCTGAAGAAAGACCATCCGTTCTACGACACCGGGCCGTTCCCGCTTTCCTTCAACTTCGCCTCCGTCGAAGCGGTCAACGCTCTCGATGAGCGCACGGTCGAGTTCAAGCTCAGCGAGGCCTTTGCGCCGTTCCTTTCAAACCTCGCTTATCCTACGGGTCTGATCGTCTCGCCTGCCGCCGTCGAAAAGCACGGCAAGGAATATGGGCGCAGCCCCTCAGGGACCGGACCGTTCAAATTCGTCGAGTGGTTGTCGAACCAGCGCGTCGTCGTCGAACGCAACCCGGACTACTGGGACGGCGCCGCAAAGCTTGAGGCCGTCGTCTTCCGCCCCATTACCGACGCCAACACCCGTGTCGCCGAGATGATGGCCGGCGGTATCGACGTGATGGTGGAGGTGCCGCCGGACAATCTTGCGACCTTCGAGCAGGACGCCAATTTCACCGTTGCCGAGCAGGCGGGACCGCATGTCTGGTTCGCCATCCTGAACACCAAGGAGGGCCCTTTTGCCGACAAGCGCGTGCGCCAGGCCGCCAATTATGCAGTGAACAAGCAAACGCTGGTCGACGACGTGCTGCAGGGGACGGCGACGGTCGCGGCCGGCCCGATACCGCCCGCCTTCAACTGGGTGGAAAGCTCGGTGGAGCCCTATGCCTATGATCCCGATAAGGCCAGGGCCCTGCTCGCGGAAGCCGGCGTCGAAAACCCGCAGGTGACGTTCTACGTGACCGAGGGCGGCTCGGGCATGCTCGATCCGATCACCATGGGTGCAGCGATCCAGGCCGATCTCCAGGCTGTCGGCTTTAACGTCAAGATCGAGACCTACGAGTGGAACACCTTTCTTGGCCGGGTCAATCCTGGCCTGGAGGGCAAGGCGGACATGGCCGAGATGGCCTGGATGACAAACGACCCGGATACCGTCCCCTACCTGACGTTGCGCACCGGCGCTATGCCCGACCAGGGAGGCTTCAACTCCGGCTATTATTCCAATCCGCAGCTGGACGAGCTCCTGGAAAAGGCGCGCAGGTCCACGGATCCGGCCGAGCGTGGCAAGCTCTATGGCGAGGTCCAGTCGATCGTCCATGACGATGCGCCATGGCTTTTCGTCGCCAATTGGAAGCAGAATGCGGTGACGACCGCCGCGGTCAAAGGCTTCAAGCTGCAGCCCTCCTTCCTGCTCGATCTCCATGGCGTGACGAAAGAGTAGCGCGCGCATCGGAAATCGCTGCCGGCATGTTCGATTGCCGGCGGCGACAGAAGAGGGATCTCCCGGAGGGTCATCCATGCAGGCCTATGTCGTCAAGCGGCTGATTGCCGTGGTGCCCGTCCTTTTCGGGCTTTCCATCATCGTCTTTCTCGTCATGGCTCTGATCCCTGGCGACACCGCAACGGCCATTCTCGGCTCGTATGCGACGCCGGAAAACGTCGAGCGCATCAATCGTGACCTCGGGCTCGACAAGCCGTTGGTGCAGCAATACGCAATCTGGATCGGCAACGTGCTGCAGGGCGATTTCGGACGGTCCTTCGCGCTGAACCGCCCCGTGATCGACGAGGTCCTGGAACGGTTCCAGGCGACGCTGGTGCTGGCCGGCGTCTCGCTGGTCCTGTGCTCGGTGATCGGGCTTCTTGCGGGTGTGATTTCCGCCGTGCGCCAGTTCGGCTGGGTCGACCGCACCATCACCTTTTTCGTGCTGGCCGGCATTTCGACGCCGTCCTTCTGGCTCGGCCTCCTGCTTATCTATCTCTTCGCCGTTCATTGGCGCATCCTGCCGGCGTCGGGCATGTATGCGGTCTATGGCGGGGGCGACCTGAAGGATCTTCTGCTCCATCTGATCCTGCCCGCGGCTACGCTTGCCGTCGTTGCCGCCGGCGTCATCGCCAGGCTGACGCGCGGTGCGATGCTGGAGGTCCTGCGCCAGGACTATATCCGCACGGCCCGCGCGAAGGGCCTGCCCGAGCGCCGTGTGATCTACGCCCATGCTTTCCGCGCGGCGCTGGTCAGCGTCGTTCCCGCCATCGGCATCCAGGCCGGTTTCGTGCTCGGCGGCGCCGTCTATGTCGAGACGGTGTTCCAGTGGCCCGGCATCGGCGCGATGCTCGTGAAGGCGATCTCGACGCGCGATATCCTGCTGGTGCAGGGCGGCGTGCTCGTCGTCGCAGCCAGCTACGTGCTGTTCAATCTGCTCGCCGACGTCGTTCAGTCCATGCTCGATCCGAGGATTCGTACATGAGTGCCCTCGCAGCATCGCCGGCTCCGCCGACCGGATCGGCACGGATCACCTCCTGGCACCTGCTGCTCAACAACCGTCTCGCCACGGCGGGGCTCCTGCTGCTCGGACTGATCCTGTTGCTGACGGTCCTGGCGCCGGTCCTGCCGCTGCCCGATCCCGATGCCACGGCACCTGCCGACCGGCTGAAGCCTGTGCTGACCGCCGGACATCTTCTCGGCACGGATCAGCTCGGCCGCGACATCCTGAGCCGCCTCCTTTGGGGCACGCGGGTCTCGGTCGCCGTCGGTTTCGCTGCGACCCTCATCGCTGCCGGCATCGGATCGGCGATCGGCATCGTTGCCGGTTATGCCGACGGGCGCACCGACAACGCGATGATGCGCGGCATCGACATGCTGATGGCTTTTCCCTACATCCTGCTGGCGCTCGCCATCGTCGCAGCCCTTGGACCGGGACTGATGAACGCGCTCTATGCGATCGCGCTCGTAAACATCCCGTTCTTTGCCCGTAATGTGCGCGGCGTGACGCTCGGCTACGCCCATCGCGAATTCGTCGATGCGGCGCGGCTCTCCGGCAAGGGGCATCTGTCGATCATTCTCACCGAAGTCCTGCCGAACGTGATGCCCGTCATCGTCATCACCATGTCGACGACGGCAGGCTGGATGATCCTCGAGACGGCCGGGCTCAGTTTCCTCGGTCTCGGCGCGCAACCGCCCCAGGCCGATCTCGGCTCCATGCTGGGCGAGGGGCGAGCGCAGCTCTTTACAGCCCCGCATGTCTCGATCGTTCCGGGCGTGATGATCTTCCTGATCGTCATCAGCCTGAACGTTCTCGGCGACGGAATCCGGGACGTGCTGGACCCGCGCCTTCGCTCGGGCGCTCTCGCGCGGCCGGGTCCGGTTACTGAAGTTGCACCCGGCCGCACCGCGCCCGCAAACACGGCTGAAGGCGCCTCGCTTGCCATCGAGAAGCTGGAAACCGGCTTCCGGAGGGGAAAGAAGATCGTGCCGGCGGTTCGGGAAGTCTCGCTGCATGTGAGGCCGGGCGAATGCCTCGGGCTCATCGGCGAGAGCGGTTCGGGCAAGAGCGTCACCGCCTTGTCCGTCATGGGGCTGGTCGCCTCGCCGCCCGGTGTGATCCGCAACGGTGCGATCTATCTCGGAGGGGAGGATGTGCTTTCCCTGTCCGAAACCGGGCTGATCGCGAAACGCGGCAGCCGTGTCGCCTATGTCTTCCAGGACCCGCTCACGACACTGCACCCAATGTATCCGATCGGGCGCCAGGTGGAGGAGGCGATCGCCGCCCATCAGTCGATCGGTGCGGCAGCGTGCCGTGAAAAGGCGATCGGGCTTCTGGACAAGGTGGGCATCCCGGACGCACGCGAGCGATCCGTGCATTATCCGCACCAGCTTTCGGGCGGCCAACGCCAGCGTGTCGGCATTGCGATGGCGCTCGCCAACGATCCGGAAATCATCATTGCAGACGAGCCGACGACCGCGCTGGACGTGACCGTTCAGGCCCGCATTCTGCAGCTCCTGCGCGATCTTCAGCGCGAGCGGGGGATGGCACTGCTCTTCATAACACACGACTTCGGCATCGTTTCGGAGTTCTGCGACCGCGTGGCCGTGATGAAGGATGGCGAGATCGTCGAAACCGGGAACACCCGGGAGGTGCTCGCCAATCCGCAGCATGCCTATACGAAACGGCTGATCGCCTGCGTGCCCGAGCTTGGAACGGGCGAGCGTTTCCTGGATCGTGTCGCGGGGCTTTTCGCGGGCGGCACGGCGGAGGTGGCATGATGGCGAGTACTGCCATTCAGGTTCGGGGCCTTTCCAAGACCTTCGGCGGAGGGCGTAATCTTTTCGGGAAGGCAAGGCACGAGATAAAGGCCGTGAAGGCGGTGTCGCTCGACGTTGCACGGGGCGAAACGCTCGCCGTGGTCGGCGAAAGCGGGTCAGGCAAGAGTACGCTCGCCCGCATGCTTGTCGGCCTCGAGGAGCCTACGTCCGGCAGCATGCTGATCGGCGGCAGGGATGCGGCGGCGCTTCGGCGATCCGGCCCGAGGGCCTTCGGCAAGACGATCCAGTATGTCTTCCAGGATCCGGTCGCTTCGCTCAATCCGCGCAAGACGATTCGTGAGATCCTTGATACGCCGCTGAAGCTTTTGTGCAGCTACGAGGCGCCGCGCCGACGCGCGCGGATGCAGGAGTTGCTTCATGCGGTGCAGATGCCTGAGGACACGCTCTTGCGCTACCCGCACGAGTTTTCCGGCGGACAGGCGCAGCGGATCGCCATCGCGCGGGCACTCGCGACCGAGGCCGAAATCATCGTGCTCGACGAACCGGTGAGTGCGCTTGACGTGTCCATCCAGGCGCAGGTCCTGCTTCTGCTTCGCGATCTGAAGGAGCGCTTCGGCCTTTCCTATCTCTTCATCAGCCACGATCTCGCGGTGGTCGAGGCGATCTCGGACCGGGTGGCGGTGATGTATTTCGGCGAGGTGGTCGAGACCGCACCGGCCGCCCGCCTTTTTGCCGACCCTGAGCACGCCTATACACGACAGCTGGTCGCAAGCGCGCCCCGCATCAGGAGAGAGTAACGGTTCATGCCAGTGGTCATCGAAAATAAGAAGGTACGCGGTGGAGACGGTCAGCGCCTCTTTGTTCCGGCCGAGCGAACGAAACGGAGACCGGAGGCGATCGCCGATCGCATCAAGGACTACATCCGCTCGGAAGGACTGGGACCCGGCGATCGCCTGCCGCAGGAACGCGACCTGATCGACACGTTCAAGGCGGCCAAGGGGACCGTACGCGAGGCGATGAAAGCGCTGGAGACGCAGGGCCTCGTCTTCACGCGCAGCGGTCCGGGAGGCGGCGCCTTCGTCGCCAAGCCCTCGGCGCGGCACGCGATGGAGCTTCTGTCGACCCACTTCTTCTTCGATCAGCCGAGCATTTCCGACATCTATGCCATCCGAAAGATGCTGGAGCCGGAAGTCGCGGCCCTGCTGGCCGGCAGGGTGACCCGGGAGGATCTCGTCGCCCTCGAAAACACGATCCGCATCTACGATCATCCCCCCGCGGATCTGGACGAACAATATCGCCAGCGCGTCGCCGAACTCGATTTTCATTCGATGCTGGCGCAGCTCTGTCCGAACCCGCTTCTCGGCTTCGTCTGCGGGCTCATGCACAATCTGCTGCGTGAACTCCCGGCCGCGCGGGCGATCTATGCCGACCCGACGTCGCTTTCACGCGAAACGGGCCTGTCCTTCCAGTACCGGCTCATGGCCGCCCTCAAGGACGGGCGGTCGGAAGATGCGCGCGCGATCGCCGCCGAGCATATGGCTTTCGCCGAAAACTATATGCTCGAACGCGCAGCCGCGACCGAATGAGGCCCATGGTGGAACTGTGGGCCCGGTGGGGCATTGGATTTTCATGACGACGCCGGGCCGCGGATCGATCCCCGGCCTGGCGTCGCGTCTCGTACCAACAATGGAGGTTTCGACCCGGTTCATGTGTGGAATTTGCGGAGAAGTCAGGTTCGATGGCGGTTCGCCGTCGGTTACGGCAGTCTCGACCATGGCGGACGTCCTTGCCCCGCGCGGGCCGGATGGATCAGGCGTGGTGGTGCGGGGCAATGTCGGGCTGGGACATCGGCGATTGCGGATACTCGACCTCTCCGACAAGTCGCAGCAGCCGATGGTCGATCCCGACCTCGGCCTGTCGCTTGTCTTCAACGGCTGCATCTACAATTTCCGCGAACTGAGGTCGGAGCTTGAAGCGAAGGGCTACAGATTCTTCTCCTCCGGCGATACAGAGGTCATCCTGAAGGCATGGCATGCATGGGGTGAGGAATGCGTCTCCCGGTTCCACGGCATGTTCGCCTTCGTCATCCACGAGCGTGACAGCGGCCGTGTCGTGATGGCGCGCGACCGTTTCGGCATCAAGCCGCTCTATATTGCCGAAGTGCAAGGCGCCTTGCGCTTTGCTTCCACCTTGCCCGCGCTCGTCAAGGCGGGTGGCGTCGACACCTCGATCGACGTGGCAGCGCTTCACAACTACATGACGTTCCATGCGGTCGTGCCGCCGCCGCGCACGATCCTGAATGGCGTGCGCAAGCTGCCGCCTGCGACCCTCCGCGTTTACGGACGCGACGGCAGCTTCAAGGACCGGCGCTATTGGGATCCGCCCTATCGCCGGCAGGCGGGCGACGCAGCTATTAGCCGCGAGGAATGGCAGGAACTGCTTCTGGACGCGCTGCGCATTGCCGTGAAGCGTCGCATGATCGCCGACGTGCCGGTCGGCGTGCTTCTTTCCGGCGGCGTCGATTCAAGCCTGATCGTCGGGCTTCTCGCGGAAGCGGGCCAGCGCGGCCTCATGAGCTTCTCCGTCGGATTCGAGGAGGCCAATGGCGAAAAGGGCGACGAATTCGTCTATTCGGACCTGATCGCCAGTCATTTCGGTACGGACCATCGCAAGATCTTCGTGCCCTCGGCCGATCTGATGGGCGCCTTGCCCGGAACCATCGCCGCTATGTCCGAGCCGATGGTCTCCTACGACAATGTCGGCTTTTATCTGCTGTCGAAGGAGGTCTCCAAACACGTCAAGGTCGTACAGTCGGGGCAGGGCGCGGACGAGGTCTTCGGCGGTTATCACTGGTACCCGCCGCTGATGAACTCCAACAACGTCGTCGCCGATTACGGCAAGGCCTTCCGCGACCGTTCCCATGAGGTCCTGGCCACCCAGTTGTCGGATGCCTGGATCGCTGAGCGCGACGTGAGCGGCGACCTGCTGAAAGAGCATCTCCTGCGCGACGGTGCCGATACGCCCGTCGATCAGGCGCTCCGTCTCGACAGCAACGTCATGCTCGTCGACGATCCCGTAAAGCGCGTCGACAATATGACGATGGCCTGGGGCCTGGAAGCGCGCGTGCCCTTCCTCGACCACGAGCTCGTGGAACTTGCCGCGCGCATACCGCCGGAGGAGAAGCTGCGCGACGGCGGCAAGGGAATTCTGAAGGATGTGGCGCGCCGGGTCATTCCGAGCGAGGTCATCGACCGCAAGAAGGGCTATTTCCCTGTGCCGCAGCTTAAATATATCGCCGGTCCTTACCTCGACCTGATACGTGACACCCTGCGCTCGCAGAAGGCGCGTGAGCGGGGTCTCTTCCGCGACGCTTACCTCGATCGTCTTTTCGCGCGGCCGTCGGATCACATCACGCCGCTGCGCGGCTCCGAACTGTGGCAGGTCGGACTGCTCGAGATGTGGCTTGAGGCGCAGGGGGTGTAGCATGAAGAAGACGCGCGAGATCGCGTTGCCGCGTCAACGCAGCAAAGGCACCAAAGCCGTCACCCACCGGCTGAAACGTTTGCGGACGCGTGCTCAGCCGAGCCGCGACACCGAGGGGTCGGGAGCCTCTGGGGGGATGAAGCGGGACGTCGTGCTCGACTGCGGTTGGGGCAGGCTGCTGTTTGCGCAGACCTTTTCCGACGACGAGAAGCTCCTGTCCGAGCTGCGCGAGGAAGCTCCCTCGAGCCGGGACATTGCCTTCTATGTCCGGGATCCGCATGTGCTTCTGTCACGGGCCCCGCAGGAGATTTTCCTCGATCCGTCCCACACCTATCGGCTCGACCTGTGGACCTACCGTGCCAATACCCGCCGCACGCGCGGCATCACGATCCGCAGGCTCGCTTCGGAATCCGATGGTGACGGCATCAACCGGGTCTATGCCGCCTGCGGCATGGTTCAGATCCGATCCGATTTCTTCTCTTCCGAGAGGGACGACCGGTCGCTGACCTATTTCGTGGCGCAGGACGACGCCACGGGCGATATCGTCGGCACGGTCACCGGGATCGACCACCAAAGACTGTTCAATGATCCGGACCGTGGCGCCTCGCTGTGGTGCCTCGCGGTTCATCCGCAGGCGCGCCAGCCGGGCATCGGCGAACAGCTGGTTCGAAAGCTTGCCGAGCATTTCCAGGCCCGTGGCCTTTCCTATGTCGACCTGTCGGTCATGCACGACAATACCTTGGCGATCGGGCTCTATGAGAAGCTGAATTTCCGGCGCATGCCGCTTTTCGCCATCAAGCGGAAGAATGCGATCAACGAGAAGTTCTTCGCGATGCCGCATCAATCCTACGATGCGCTCAATCCCTATGCGCGGCTGATCGTGGATGAGGCGACGCGGCGCGGGATCCATGTCGAGATCACCGATGCGGAAGGCGGGTTCTTCCGCCTGTCCCATGGCGGCCGCTCGATCCACTGCCGCGAAAGCCTTTCGGAGCTGACTTCCGGCGTCGCGATGTCGATTTGCGACGACAAGGCGATTACCCGCCGCATGGTCTCCGCCGCCGGGCTTGTCGTCCCGGACCAGATGGAAGTGGGGGAGGATCGAAAGGCCATTCGCGCCTTTCTCCAAGAACACGGCAAGCTCGTGGTCAAGCCGGCGCGCGGAGAGCAGGGCCGGGGCATTTCGGTGGGCATCACAACGATGGAGGCGCTGGAAGAGGCAATCGCGTCGGCCCGCCAGGTCTGCGACCGGGTCCTGCTGGAAGCGTTTTTCGAGGGAGAGGACCTCCGCCTCGTGATCATCGACTATACGCTCGTTGCCGCCGCCGTTCGTTTGCCGCCACGCGTCATTGGCGACGGCCGCAGCAAGATCGCCTCCCTCATTGAGAAGCAGTCGCGCCGGCGCGAAGCCGCAACGGGCGGCGAGAGCCGGATTCCGCTCGACGCGGAAACCGATCGCTGTCTTGCGGAGCAGGGGCTCGATCGCGAAACGGTACTGGACGAGGGACGGGAGATTACCGTGCGCAAGGCCGCCAATCTCCATGCCGGCGGGTCGATCCACGACGTGACGGCGATGGTGCATCCCGACCTCGTCGAGGCCGCCTGCCGTGCGGCGCGGGCGATCAACATCCCGGTGGTCGGCATCGACCTGATGGTTCGCGATCCGGCGGAGCCGACTTACGTCTTTATCGAGGCAAACGAGCGTCCCGGCCTGGCAAATCACGAACCGCAGCCGACGGCGGCAAGCTTTATCGAGCTGCTATTCCCCGGCAGTCGCACGGCGGTGTAGCGGGTCCCGTCATTCCTGAGGCACCTCGCTGTCCATCAGCGCATCGAGCGGACCGATCAGCGCCGTTCTCGGCGGCACGAGCTGCGGCTCGATCATGTGTATTTGCAACGATGCTCTCGGTTCTTCGATCACTTCGAAAGCTTTTGCGATCATTCCCTCGATATTCTGCCGGATCATGATCACGGGGAAGGGGAGGAAGGAGGCGAACGGATCGTAATCGTAGCAGCCGACGACGAGATCCGTGAAATTCTCGAGCGGATGCTCGGCCATGAAACGCAGCAACCCCTCGAAATTTATCGATGAGTTGACGAAGAAGCCGCGCGGCAGTTTCCCATGCTGTTCGTAGAACGCTTCGAAGGCCTTTCGGGCATTGTCGGCGGCATAGCCGGTCGGCCATATGCATTCGTCCGGATCGCTTCCCAGCAGCTCCTGCTTTACCGCCCGAAATCCGCGGATGCGCTCGCGGGTGGCGTGATCATCGCGGCCGCCGAACAGGTAGAGGTCGTCGGGCTCGAGCGGCCGCTCGGCGGGGAAGTGCCTGATGATCGCCTCGGTCAGACGGCGGCCGCCTTTGAAATTGTCGCTGATGACCGACGGCACTTTCGTGCCGGGAAGATCGATGTTGATATGCCTTAGGCCGGCCGCTTCGCAGACTTCGTGCACGCCATCGGGATCCGTCGCACCGCAGATGAACAATTCGTCGATGGAATAGGAGATCAGCGTTTCGGCCGTCCTGCGCTCCTGCTCCGGGTCCCGGCTGGCGCTGACGACGATCGGACATTGGCCCTTGCTGCGCACATGCGCCTCGAAGGTCTGGGCGAGCGAAGAAAAGTAGCGGTTGTCGTGCACGGGCAGGAGCAGCCCGACGAGGCCGGAACGGGAACTGCGCAGGCCCCGCGCTTGCCGGTTTGCAGTGTACTGATGGGTCTCGGCGAGGCTTCGGATGAGCTCCGCGGTGCTCTCCTTGATCCGTCGCTTGCGCCACGTGCCGTTCAGCACCGCGCTGACGGTAGAGGGCGAACTTCCGGAAAGCACCGACAGATCGTAGATCGTCGCCTTTTTCCTGATACCGTTCGTCATCCGAGCCTCCTCCAAAAACCCTTGGTGCATTCCCGCTTTTCGACGAGTGTCGGAAACGCTCTAACCCTCTGTTTTGCCGCAACTCCGGGCGGAAAGCCGCGACCCACTTTTCCTGGAATTGCTCTAGTGCCGATTTCGGCTTGACGAAAGATCAAGTCTGCATGATAGTCATTGCACCATCGATTGTGCAAAAAAGAAATATCGATTGTGCAAATTGTTGGTGCCGTCTGAGGAGGCGGCCGTCAGCGGCGGGGCATTCCCTTCCGTCCATGAGAATATTGGAGGCCGGAGCGTGAAGCGTCCGGGAGCGTTCCCTTTAGGGAACTTGTGGAGGAGAGACATGATCAGAAAAATTCTGGCTGCCGCTCTGGCGGCGTCGCTTTCGCTTGCGGGCGCTTACGTCGCCGCGGCGCAGGATTCTGGCAAGGTCGGCGTCGTCGTCAAGATCGGCGGCATACCGTGGTTCAACGCCATGGAGGCGGGTATCAAGGAGCGCGGCGAAAAGCTTGGCGTCGACGCATTCATGGTCGGGCCGACGAGTGCCGACCCGGCGCTGCAGGTCCGAGCGATCGAAGACCTGATCGCCCAGAACGTCAAGGTGATCGGCGTCGTTCCCAACGATGCCAAGGTGCTGGAGCCGGTGCTCACCAAAGCCAAGGAAAAGGGCATCATCGTCATTACGCATGAGTCTCCGAGCCAGAAGGGCGCCGACTGGGACTTCGAGCTGGCATCCTCCACCGGCTTCGGTGAAGCCCATGCCAAGCTGCTTGCGGAGAAGATGGGCGGCAAGGGCGAATATGCGGTCTTTGTCGGCTCGCTGACCGTTCCGTTGCATAATGCCTGGGCGGATGCGGCAATCGAATACCTCAAGAAGAATCATCCCGAGATGACGCTCGTCGGCGAGCGCTACGGCGTCGCAGAGGATGTCGACAAGAGCCGTTCGACGGCGCTCGACCTGATCTCCGCTCATCCGAACCTCAAGGGCTTCCTCGCTTTCGGGAGCCAGGGCCCGATCGGCGCCGGCCGCGCCATCGAGGAGCGCCGCAAGGTCGGCGAAATCTTCGTTCTCGGGCCCTTCTCGCCCGGCCAGGGCCAGAAGCTCATCAAGTCCGATGCGATTTCCGGCGGCTTCATGTGGAATCCCAAGCAGGCCGGCGAAGTCTTCGTAACGCTCGCCGACAAGCTCATGAAGGGCGAGGAAATCAAGGACGGCGAGGAAATCGAAGGTCTCGGCGTGATCCACCCGGACTTCGAAAACCGCAACATCATCGTCGACCAGCTCGTGCCGATCAACAAGGAGACGGTCGCCGACCTCGCGGCAATGGGCCTCTGACCGGACAGAAGTTGGGCGGGAGCCAAATGCATCCCGCTCACCAACGGGTTCTCCCGGCTGCTGGGCCGGCTCCGGCCGGCCTGGCAGATCCCCTGGAAACACCATCGATGGGCCTCGAAAAGGATGCACCAGTCGGCAAGCGCGGCGAGTACGGACAAGCCGCTTCTGTCTCTTCGCAACATCAACATGACCTTCGGCGGCGTCAAGGCACTGAAGAATGTCGGCTTCGATGTGCGCCCGGGCGAGGTGCACTGCCTGGCCGGAGAGAACGGTTGCGGCAAGAGCACGCTCATCAAGGTGATCACGGGCGTCTACCGCCCGGCCGAAGGGGCGGTCATCGAATATGACGGGGAGACCTATTCGCATATGTCGCCGGTCACCGCTCAGGACCGCGGCATTCAGGTCATCTGGCAGGATCTCGCCCTCTTCCCCGAAATGAGCGTTGCGGAAAACATCGCCTTTCGCGAAGTGCTCGGCGGCCGGCCGCGGCTGGTGGACTACGGCCGCATGCGCCGGATCGCCGTCGACGCGCTGGGCCGGCTGGGCGTCACGCTCGACGTCGACCTGCCGCTCAAGGAATATGCGATCGCCCAGCGTCAGATCGTGGCGATTGCCCGGGCGCTGGTCGGGGAGGCGAGACTGGTCTTCATGGACGAGCCGACGGCATCATTGACCCAGTCGGAGACGGACCATCTGCTCGAAATCGTCCGCAGCCTCTCCGCGTCAGGCGTCGCAGTCGTTTTCGTCAGCCATCGGCTTGCCGAGGTGCTGGAGATTTCAAGCCGCATCACGGTCTTGCGCGACGGTGCGCTGGTCGGGGTCTATCCCGCCGCCGGCATGACGCAGTCGAAAATCACCGAGCTCATGACCGGCAAGACCTTCGATCAGCAGGTCCGCGCGCGATCGCAGGAGGACCAGCCGGCCGTACTCGAGGTTCGCGGTCTCACCCGGCCAGGCGAGTTCGAAGACATTTCGCTGACCGTTCGCCGCGGCGAGACGGTCGGCATAACCGGTTTGCTCGGGGCAGGGCGGACCGAACTGGCACTCGCCCTTTTCGGCATGACGAGGCCCGGTTCGGGCACGATTTCCATCGACGGCCGGGAGGTCCGCTTCGCTTCGAACCGCGACGCGATCAAGGCCGGTATCGCCTACCTGTCGGAGGACCGTTTGTCACTCGGGCTCATCCAGCCGCAGCCGATCGCCGACAATCTGGTCATCGCCTCGCTGCGCAAGATACTCTCCGGGGGTCTGCTTTCCGAAGACCGCAAACGAAGTCTCGTCGGCCGCTGGATCGCCGATCTCGGCGTCAAGATCGGCCGCCAGTCCGATGCGATCTCGACGCTGTCCGGCGGCAACCAGCAGCGCGTGGCAATCGCCAAATGGCTTGCGACCGATCCCAAGCTGTTGATCCTCGATTCACCTACAGTCGGCGTCGATGTCGGGGCACGCGCCGGCATCTTCGACATCGTCGCCAAGCTCGCCGAGAGCGGGCTTGCGATCATCCTGATCTCGGACGAGGTGCCGGAAGTCTATTTCAACGCCGACCGTGTCCTGCACATGGCGCAGGGGCGCATCGTCGGCACCTATGATCCGCGCCGGACGCGGCTGGAAGAGATCGAGGCGGCCGTCTATGCGTAGTCTGATCCGCACTCACGCAACCGAGTTTTCGCTGCTGGCGGTCATCGTCGCCATCAGCGCTGTGCTCTCCTTCGCAACGACGAACTTCTTCTCGCTCGGCAACGCCTTCGATCTCTTGAACATCAGCGCGGTCAACATCATCTTCGCAGTCGGCCTCCTGGTGGTGCTGATCGCCGGTGGCATCGACATCTCCTTTGCCGTTGCCGCTTCCGTCGTCCAGTACGGTACGGCGATCGCGCTGGGCTGGATTGGCGGCGGCGGCTGGATCTCCGGGCTTCTCATCGCCGGCTCGCTGGGCGTGCTGCTCGGCTGCTTCAATGCCTTCCTGATCCACCGTTTCCGGATCATTTCGATCGTCGCCACGATCTCCACCTTCAACATCTATTTCGGATTGCTGATGTTCTTCACGCGTGGCGTGTCGATCTACGACCTGCCCGATTGGCTGACGGACCGGGTGATCCTCTTCGAACGTGAAATGCCCGACGGTACCTGGATCGAAATCACGCTTCCGGTGCTCGTCATGATCGTCTGCGTGGTCGCGACCTGGACACTGATCACGCGCACCACGATCGGCCGGCAGCTTTACGCCTTCGGCGACAATCCGGAAGGCGCCCGGCGCTTCGGCATCAATATCGGTGTCATGCAATTCATCGCCTTCGGCTGGCTTGGCCTAATGGCCGGCGTCGGGGGGCTGATCCAGGCGCATTATGCTCAGGAGGTCGTGCCGAATGCGCTCTATGGCCGCGAGCTCGACGTGCTTGCCGCGGTCGTCCTGGGCGGAGCGCGCCTGGGTGGCGGCAAGGGGACGGTGCTCGGCTGCGTGCTCGGCGTGCTTTTGATCTCGATCACCCAGAACGGTCTCAATCTGATGGGTGTGTCGCCCTTCGCCTTCAAGATGATCATCGGCGCCATCATCCTGATCGCCATCACCCTTTCCAACACGCGGATCGAGCGTCTGCTGCCTTTTATTGGTCAAAGGGGAACGAGACGATGACCACAGTCTTCGAAAGGATCAAGGTCGCGGCAGGTCCGGAAATGGCTGGTCCGGGGCTCGCTTTCATCGCCGTCGTCCTCATTTTCGGCATTGCCTCGCCGCAATTCCTGAGCGCCGCAACATTCGGATCCGTCGCCTTTCAGCTTCCCGAACTCGGGCTCCTCACGCTTGCCATGCTGCTTCCGATCCTGACGGGCGGCCTCAATCTCGCAATCACATTCACCGCGAATGTCGCGGGACTGACCGCCGCCTGGGTGCTGAAAGCAAACGGCGGTGTCGATGCGGGTCTCGGCATTTTTCTCGTCGCCGCACTCCTCGCCCTGATGGTCGGGGCGGCGAGCGGAGCCGTAATGGGCCTGGTGATCGCCTTTACCCGCGCCCACCCGATCCTCGTGTCTTTGTCGATGATGATCTTCCTGCGCGGGCTCGGAGAATTCCTGACGCGGGGCGGCGACATCTCCGGTTTTCCCGCCTTCGTCGGCGTGATCGGCCATGGCTCGATCGCCGGCATCCCGGTGCCGCTGATCGTCTTCGTCGTCTGCGTGCTCGCCTGGCACCTGCTTCTCGGCCGCACCAAGCTCGGCTTCAACACCTATATGATCGGCTCAAACCTCGAGGCGACGCGCTATTCCGGCATCAACACGCGCAAGGCGATCGTGCTCGTCTACACGCTGTCCGGCATCATGTGTGCGATCGCCGGCATCATCATGCTGGCGCGGTTCAATTCCGTGCGCATCGGCCACGGCGAATCCTACCTGCTGATCACGGTGCTTGCGTGCTTTCTCGGTGGCGTCGATCCGTTCGGCGGCTTCGGCCGGGTGATCCCCGTCTTCGTTGCGCTGGTGGTGCTGCAGCTTCTCTCGTCCGGGCTCAATCTCGTCGGAGCCAACCAGCATCTCGCGACCGCCGTCTGGGGCATCCTTCTTGTCGTCGTGATGATCCTGCGTTGGGCCGTTTCCAGGATCAGGATTTCAATTGTCAGAAGAGGATCATGACCATGCAGGGTTTTGGCGTCCATACGAGCATGTGGACAATGAACTGGGACCGTCCGGGGGCCGAGCGGGCGGTAGCGGCCGCAGTCAAATACAAGGTCGACTTCATCGAGATACCGATGCTTAATCCACCTGCCGTCGACACGGAGCACACCCGCGCGCTTCTCGAGAAAAACCGCCTGCGCGCGGTTTGCTCGCTCGGCCTGCCGGAGCGGGCCTGGGCGTCGGTGCGGCCAGAGGCGGCGATCGACCATCTTAAAATCGCCATCGACAAGACGGCCGATCTTGGCGGGGAGGCGCTGTCGGGCGTGATCTATGGCGGTATCGGCGAGCGGACCGGCGTGCCCCCGACCGTGGACGAGTATGACAACATCGCCCGCGTGCTGCAGGCCGCTGCCAAGCACGCCAAGACGCGCGGCATCGAACTCGGGGTCGAGGCCGTCAACCGCTATGAGAACCACCTGATCAATACCGGCTGGCAGGCGGTCAAGATGATCGAACGGGTCGGAGCCGACAACGTCTTCGTGCACCTCGATACCTATCACATGAACATCGAGGAAAAAGGTGTCGGCAAAGGCATCCTCGATGCCCGCGAGCACCTGAAATACATCCATCTGTCCGAAAGCGACCGCGGCACGCCGGGCTACGGCACCTGCGGCTGGGACGAGATTTTTTCGACGCTTGCGGCGATCGGCTTCAAGGGCGGCCTCGCCATGGAAAGCTTCATCAACATGCCGCCGGAAGTGGCCTATGGCCTTGCCGTCTGGCGCCCGGTCGCAAAGGACGAGGAAGAGGTGATGGGCAACGGCCTGCCGTTCCTGCGCAACAAGGCCATGCAGTACGGCCTGATCTGAAGGAGCTCGCAGCGGAGAAGGTCGAGGAGAAGAAGACGTGGGTGCGATGATCGGGCGGGACAGCGGAGCGGCTTCGATAGCGGTCCTCGACGTCGGCAAGACCAATGTCAAGCTGAGTGCCGTCACAGCCGACGGGATGGTGGTCGAGACGATCAGCGTCCCCAATCCCGTCCTCCCCGGGCCGCCCTGGCGCCACCATGATCTCACGAGTCTGGGCGAATGGGTTTTCGAGACCCTGGCGGCTCTGTCGCGGCGCCATGAACTTGCCGCCGTCGTCGCGGCAGGGCACGGCTCGGGCGGCGTTCTGACCGGTGCGGATCCGGACGCCGGCGATGGCGCCGCGCTCCCGATGATCGACTACGAGCAGCCGCTGCCGCCGGAGATTCGCGACGGCTACGCGCCGCTTGCCGGTACGTTTTTCGACCGCGGCAGCGCGACCATGCATGGCGCGACCCATCAGGCTCGCCAGCTTTTTTGGATGGAGGAGCGCGAACCGCGTGCTTTCGGGAAAGCCCGCTGGTATCTCGGCCTGCCGCAATATTGGGCTTGGCGTCTTTCCGGTGTCGCCGCGTCGGAAGCGAGCCTTCTCGGGGCCCAGTCGCATCTCTGGAATGTCGCCGAAAGGCGCTTCTCGCCGATCGTCGCTGCCCGCGGCTGGGAGCGGCTGATGCCGCCGTTCTCGAAGGCCTGGCAGACGCTTGGGCCGATCCGGCCCGAACTGGTCCGGAGGTTCGGACTCCCGGCAGAAATGCGCGTGCTTACGGGCGGCCACGACAGCAGCCTTAATCATTATCGCTATCACGCTGCCGGACTGAGGGATTTCACGGTAATTTCGACGGGTACCTGGATCGTCGGCTTTTCACGCACGACACCGATCGAGCGCCTCGACGAGAACAGAGGCATGACGCTCAACAGCGACGTTTTCGCAAACCGTCTCGGCGGTATCCTCACAATGGGCGGACGGGAATTCTCCCATATCGCCGGCGCCGATCCGCCGCGGGACGACGTCCCGCCCGAGGTCCTCGAGCGTCTCGTTTCGCAGCGGACCATCGCGGTGCCCTCCTTCGGCGACGATGATGGTCTCTTCCCCGGCAGCGCCGGACGCGGGCGCGTCCTTGGACCTGCCGAGACGGCAATGGAGCGCAAGGCCCTGGCGCTCCTTTATTGCGCGCTCCTGACCGCGGAATGCATCGAGACGCTTTCCGCCGATCGCCTCGTCGTGCTCGACGGCAGCTTCCTGCGCGATCCCCTCTATGCGGGCGTCGTTGCGGCATTGCTTCCCGAGCGCCGGGTGCGCTTCAATCTCGACGCCTATGGCGTTGCCGCCGGTGCGGCGCTGCTTGCCGGTCACGAGGCGCGTGCGGGGCCGGCGCCGCTGGCCCTCAGCGAGCCCGTCGATCTTGCGCGGCTCAATCCCGACCTTTCCCGCTATGGCGCCGATTGGCGCGCGATCGCCCGCGCAGTGGCAGGCAACAGAGATAAATTCCGGAACACGAAAGGAAAACTTCATGGCTGAGACGGACAAGCTGGCACTCCGGCGGGAAATGGTGGACATCTGCCGGCGGATGAATTCGAGCGGCATCAACCAGGGCACGGCCGGCAATCTTTCCGTCCGCACCGATGACGGCTTCCTCATCACGCCGTCCTCCATGCCCTATGACACGATGCAGCCGGAAGACCTGGTGGAGATGGGCTTCGACGGCACCTATGTGGGCCATCGGCCCTCATCGGAGTGGCGCTTCCATCGCGACATTCTGCGCGCGCGCACGGATATCGACGTGGTCCTGCATTGCCACTCGATCTACGCGACGACACTCGCATGCCATCACAAGACCATTCCGAGCTTTCACTACATGACGGGGATTGCCGGCGGCACGACCATCCGCTGCGCCGAATATGCGACCTTTGGCACACAGGCCCTGTCGGACAATGCGCTTGTCGCGCTCAAGGACCGCCTTGCCTGCCTGCTCGGCCAGCATGGTCAGATATCGCTCGGCAAGACGCTGGAACAGGCCTTGTGGCTCGCGATCGAAGTCGAAACGCTTTCGCGGATCTATGTCCAGGCTCTCACACTCGGCGAGCCTCCCGTGCTGCCGGACGAGGAAATGGAGCGGGTGATCGCCCAGATGCGGCGCATGAGCTATGGCCAGGCGCCGGACCCGGAGGGCGTCAACGACGTGGCGCGCCCGCGCGGCGCCTCGTGAGCCGGTGAGATCATTCCTGCTCGGATGAATTCAGGTTTGAGCCCCGTCCGGTCAGATCGTAACGGCGAAACAGCGGAGCGGGGGCTGAGACGCGGGACGCGGGCGGAAAACCGCACACACATTTCCTGGGCTTGCTTCAGCGGCCACCTTCCGGCGGATGGCTCTGGACGGCGTGCGCTGGCCGTTGACAAGGCCAGGCATGTATATACAATTGCCGTCACGATTTCTTTTCGGAATATTTTGGAAATTGCGTGATCACCAAACAAATCGCAGGGCCGGCGTTCCGATCAGCCAGCAGATCAAGGAATACATCCTTGAGGAGATAAGCTCCGGCCGATGGGTGGCAGGGGACAAGGTGCCCTCCGAAGCGCAACTTTCGGAGAGATTCTCCGCTTCTCGCATGACGGTCAACAGGGCGGTGAGGGAACTGACCGTTGAAGGCCGGCTGCACCGGATTCAGGGCTTGGGCACCTTCGTATCGGATTTCAAGCCGCTTGCGCCGCTGATCGAGATTCGCAGCATTGCGGAAGAGATCGCCCTGCGCGGCGGCGTTCATTCCTGCACGCCCATCCATGTCGGCGAAGGCCCGGTCACCACTCAGGAGGCGGAGTGGCTGCGTTTGCCGCCGCGTAGTCGCGTCTATCGGCTCAAAGCGGTCCATAAGCAGGATGGCGTGCCGATCCAGTTCGAAAACCGGATCGTCAATCCCGCCTTCTGCCCGAATTTTCTCGACCTGGATTTCACCAAGGCGACAGCATCCGACTATCTTCTGAAAAACGTCAAGTTCACCGAGGTCGAGCACCGGGTCGATGCGGTCCGGCCCACGCCGGAAGTCAGCAAGTTGCTCGAAATCAACGAAAACGACCCCTGCCTTCGGCTAGTGCGCAGAACCTGGTCGGAGGGTCGGCTGATCACCTATGTCCAGCTTATCCATCCGGGCGATTCGTTCTGTCTGGTCGGAAGGTTTCAAGGCCGCGGAATCGCAAAGGTAGTCGCATGATGATCGCTTGCACACGGATGTATAATCTCAACCCGGCGGTGACGGGTCATTGGCGCGATCTCGTCGCCAAGGTTGCCGCAAATGCCGAACTGCGGCTCGAATTCATCGAGTATCCGGCGCCCCAGCCTCTGGATGAACTGTGGGACCGCCCCGACCTCGGAGCGGTATTCATGTGCGGTTGGCCGTTTCTGAAGCGCTCGCCGGGGCCTCAGATCGTCGCGGCGCCGATGCCCGACGATCCCGATTGCGAGGGTGCAAGCTATTGCACCCACTTGGTCGTGCGCGCCGATGGACCTTTCGAAACCCTCGAAGACACGTTCGGCGGGCGAATCGCATGGACCGATCCCGGCTCGCAATCCTGATTCAATGCGCCGCGCAAACTGCTCCTCCAATATCGGCAGCCGGGCGCAAATCTCTATCGCGAACACGTCGGGCCGGTGATTACGCCGCGCGCGTCCCTGCAGTCGGTTCTGGAGGGCAGGGCCGATGTGGCGCCGCTCGACAGCTATTTCCACGCCCTGCTCAAACGCCACGAACCGGAGACGGCAGGGCGGCTGCGGGTAGTCGCCCGCACGCAGCCCACGGCCAACCCCATGCTCGTCGCCTCGCAGGAGATCGATCCGCGGATCGTACGGCGGCTGGGCGAAGCTTTCGAGGAGGCGAGACAGGATCCGGCGCTGCAAACGCACCTGGAAGCGCTTTGCCTGCTCGGCTTTGCACGCGTTCCCGACCCGGAGCGCTACCGCATCCTGGGCGAATGGGACCGCGAAGCGATCGCTGCAGGTTATCTGATGCCGTGCTGAGACCGGAGCACTAAAGGCTCCCGCGGCAGAAGCAGGCGCTCGTCACGGCGACATCGGCCCTTGCTTCGGCGAGCGTCAGTTTTTGTCTGACGATGTCGAGCTCGCTGCCGCCACCCTTCCGCTCCAGGCATTCAAGCAAGCCGCGCAGGGCCCAGATATTGTCGGGGTGCTGGGTGCAGCGGGCGACCTCGCCGACAAGTCCGAGATCGGCGCGATAGGCATGTTCGGCTTCGGCGAAACGCCCTTGCTCGGCCAAAAGCGCGCCGAGAGCGTGGCGCGGAGGGTGCATCCAGGCCCATGGCTCGGTATAGGTCAGGTTGTCGTCGCGCGAAACGGCCCGGCGCAGGCCCTGGAACGCGAGGTCGTAGTTGCCTTTGCGATATTCGAGC
Source organism: Sinorhizobium arboris LMG 14919 (assembly GCF_000427465.1). Lineage (NCBI taxonomy): Bacteria > Pseudomonadati > Pseudomonadota > Alphaproteobacteria > Hyphomicrobiales > Rhizobiaceae > Sinorhizobium > Sinorhizobium arboris. Next base: position 189,478 of record NZ_ATYB01000008.1, read on the forward strand.
TCGCCTTCAAGCATCGCTTCGCCGACCGCCAGCATATCGGTCACCGGATTGCTGAGAAAAACCATTTCCGTCGGAATATCGGCCAGCAGTGCATGGAAGCGGCGGCGTGCCTGTTCGGCCTCTTTGATATTGCCGAGCGCGGCATGGGCTACGCCTTTGCCATAGGCATGCATCGCCCGGCGGATCGGGGCGCGCGTTCCATCCGGCTCTTCCACGGCGGAGACCAGATCCGCCCATCTGCCGAACCGCACCAGAACATGGGTGCGCATCGCCGAATAGCCGTCCAGAATCGCCGCCATGAAAGGCGGGCTCGTTTCGAGCTGCTCGGGCGTGGCCTCCGCGCAGATACGGTCGGCCGCATGGAGCGCCTCGCGGTACTGGCCGAGCATCATGGCCGCGAACATGTGAAGGTGCAGATCGTGGCAGCGGGCAGTGGTGTAGAAATTTCTCGCGCCCCGGCGCGCGACATATTCGTCGTCCTTCGCGACGGCGCGTTTGCTGACGGCGACGGACTGGGCATAGTCGCCGCATTGCACATAGATATGGGCCGGCATGTGGTGAAAATGCCCCTCGTCGCGGGCGAGATCCCGCATCGCATCGGCGGCCGGCAAGGCCTTCTCGGGAGTTTGCGACATCTCCAACGCATGAAGATACATGTGGACCAGACCGGGATGCCGGGCCGCCCGCGGATCGTTCATGCCGCGCAGCATCCTGTCGAGCACCCGGACGCATTCGGCGGCATCCGAGCCGGACAGAGGTTCGCCCGTGCGCAGGTCCCATAGCCGCCGGGGGGTGCGCGTCACCGCCGCTTCGACGAAGAGAGCGGCGATATCGAGGTCATCCGGAAAGGCTCTGTGGGCGGCGCGCATCCGATCGGTAAATTCGTCATGCCATCGGTTGAGCGTTTCCGGCGGCGCTGCTTCGGCTTGGGGATACCGGTAACCGATCGCGGCGATCAGAGCGCTTTCCGCCGGCGAAACGCCATCCCTGCAAGCGGCGGCCTTCATCGCCGCCTCATGGCAGACGGGCAGGGTCCGCTCGATCTCGGCCTGTGTGAAACGGACCCAGGGGCGATTGTAGAACGGGCCGCTGGCATAGGCTACGCCCCACCAGGCCATGGCGCAGCCCGGATCGTGTTTCAACGCTTCGCGAAAACACAACACCGCCTCTTCATGGTTATAGCCGTAGGTCCAGGTGAGCCCGCGATCGAACCATCGCTGGGCGGCCGGTGAAGACGTGGTGATCTCCCGGTGCCCCGCAGCCAGCTGAAAGCAATATTCTTCGTTCATCGCCCACCTCCTCCCTGTCTTATAGGCCGAGCGTTCGGCCGTTGACGAGTCACGCTATCGTATATACTCTTATATACAAGTAGGGGGCGCAATCGCAAGGCGGGGGCGGCGCTGTGCTACCCCGGAGGGTTGCGGGTTGCACTGTTCATTCGGGTGGGGGCGAGCGGGCGAGGCATGCATGTAAAGTTCAAGCCGCATGCGGACCGATTGCGGTCCATTGCTCCCGGGCTGCTGATAGCCGCCTTCGTGGCACTGGCGGCGCAATTCCTGTCGGAGCATTACGGCGTACCGGCCATGCTCATGGCCCTGCTGCTCGGCATGACCGTCACCTTCCTGTCGGAGTCGGGGCGTTGCGTGGAGGGAGTGAACTTTTCGGCCCGGTCGTTGCTGAGACTCGGCGTGGCGCTGCTGGGGGTGCGGATCAGTTTCGGGGCGCTGATCGAACTTGGTCCGGCAATGATACTGCTCGTGGTTCTGGCGGTTGTCTGCACCACCCTTTTCGGTTTCTTCGGCGCCAGACTGATGGGACGGGGATGGCGTTTCGGCGTGCTGACCGGCGGCTCTGTGGCGATCTGCGGCGCGTCGGCCGCCATGGCCCTGGCGGCCGTCTTGCCCCGCGACGAAAGGTCCGAACTCGATCTGACCTTTACGGTGTTGGGCGTGACCCTGCTCAGCACCCTGACGATGATCCTCTATCCTGTGCTTGCCACGTGGCTGAACTTCGACGACGTTTCCGCGGGACTGTTCCTCGGCGGCACCATTCACGACGTTGCCCAGGTCGTCGGGGCCGGCTACTCGGTCTCGGAGGTGGCGGGGGACACCGCGACGCTGGTCAAGCTGATCCGGGTCGCCATGCTGGCACCGGTGGTCATCACATTGGTCGCGCTGTTGCGGTTCCGCACGAATGGATCGCCAGGCGGGAGGGCCGGGGCACGCCTGGTTCCGACCTTCCTGGCCGGCTTCGCCGCCATCGCGGGGCTGAACTCGGCCGGCCTCCTGCCGCAAGCAGTCGTCCTTCTCATCAGCGACATTTCGAGGTGGCTGCTGCTGATCGCCATAGCCGCGGTCGGCATCAAGACTTCTGCTCGCACCGTACTGGAGGTCGGTCCGCAGGCGATGATCCTCCTTATGGCGGAAACGCTTTTCATCGCGGCCTGGGTCGTCGTTGGGTTGCACCTCTTGTAAGAGCGATTACGCGGATTTGTATATATGTGTATATACAAATCAACCGAAATGCGTTAGGTGTCGGTGTCTGTTCGCCGATGCCAGACCCTGGAAGACAGAGCATGATATGACGCATAATCCGCTTCACACCATATCCCTGGCCGGCAAGCCGCTGAACTTCGCGGAACTTGTCTCCATCGGCGCCCGGCAGGCGGTTCTCCGGGCTGGCCCCGAGGCCATGGCAAGGGTGGCCGCGGCCCGTGCCGTGGTCGACGCCGCACTGGCGCAGAACAAACCGATCTATGGTTCGACCACCGGCGTCGGCGCCATGAAGGAAGTGGCCTGGGCGGAAAATCAGCTGGATACGTTCAACATGGGTCTGGTGCGGGCCCACCACTTCGGCACTGGAGAGCCATTTTCCGACAAGGTGATCCGCACCGCCATCGCCATTCGCGTCAATACTCTGCTGACCGGCCGTGTGGGCTGCACCACCGGACTGGTCGATGCCTATCTTGCGCTCTTGTCCACCGATGTGGTGCCGGTCGTGCGGCGCACCGGTTCGATCGGCTGCGCCGACATCGGGCTGATGGGGCAAATAGGGGCCGTGCTGACGGGTGTGGGAGAAGCCGTTTTCGCAGGAAGGCGCCTTCCGGCCGATGAGGCGCTCGCAGCAGCCGGGATCGAGCCAATTCGGCTGGCGCCGCGCGATAGTTTGGCAGCGGTTTCCACAAATGCAGTGGGATATGCGGCGGCCGCCCATGCCGTGCGTGCGGCGGCGACGGTGGTGCGGGTGATGCTGGCCACGGGGCTGACGACAGCCGGCGCGCTTGGCGCCTCGCGTGATCCGTGGAGAGCCACGGCCCATGTCGGCAATGCACATGAGGCCGTCATCGGCGCCTGGCTCTATGCTAATGCCAAGGGGTGGGACTGGCCCGATGCCACCCATATCCAGGATCCGCTCAGCATAAGAATGATGAGCCAAGTCTTCGCGACTGCTTTCGACGTGCTGACGAAAGCCGGAAATGTCCTGCTCGACGCGACCGGCCGCACCGACGACAATCCGGTGGTCTGCGACGGGGAGGTGCTGACCTCGGGCGGTTCCCTGCCACTCGAAGTCACAGTCGCGATCCAGTCGGCCCAGATCGCGCTGGCGCATGTGGCGCGCAATTCCTTCAACCGCTGCGTGCTTCTCGGCAATGGTGGTCGGCGCGGTCTGCCGGTCAACCTGGTCATGCCGGGGGCAATTGCCACTGGTTTCGGACCTGCGATCAAGCTGGCAGGGGAGTTGTTCGCCCGTGTTCTGACCATGATGAATCCGATTTCGGCCAGCTCGGTCGTGGTGGCCGGCGGGCTGGAGGATGAAGCGGCCTTCCTGCCTCTGGTCGTCGAGCGCTTCGAGCGCCAGGTGGCGACACTCGAGCGTCTCGCTGCGCTCGAGAGCATCCTGGCGGCCCAGGCCATGGACATTTCCGGGGACCGGCCGGATTGCGTAGCCGGCATGATCTACGAGCTGACGCGTCGACACTCCGAAACCTATGTCACGGACCGCCCGCTCTCCGCCGAGGTTGAGGCGGTGGAACAGGCGTTATCCACGCCGGCCACGCTTGCCGAACTGATTTCCCATGCGTCGCTCGCGGACGTGGATACGTTCTTCGCGCTCGGCGGCGTCGGCGATTGCAACCGCCAAGGTTCGCTGCCCCTGACGGGATAGGTTTTGGAGAAGCCCGGCCGGTGCCGGGAATACGGAGGAGCCCATGCGACTGACAAGAGTAATGACGATATTCGCCGCCGCCTTTGCCCTATCGGCCGGTATCGCGAGCGCCCAGGTGGTCGTTTCGTCCAAGATCGACACCGAGGGCGGGGTTCTGGGCAACATCATCAAACAGGTTCTGGAAGCCAACCGGATTCCGGTCGAAAACCGTATTCAGCTGGGGGGAACACCGATCCTGCGCAAGGCCATCACCGCCGGCGAGGTCGACATCTATCCGGAATACACCGGCAACGCCGCATTCTTCTTCGAGAAGGCCGGCGACCCCGTTTGGAACGACGCTGAAAAGGCATATCAGGAGGCTTCGCGGCTCGATCTCGAGGCCAACCGCATCGTCTGGCTGACCCCCTCGCCGGCGAATAATACCTGGGCGGTGGCGATCCGAAAGGAACTCGCCGAGGCCAACAATCTGAAAACCTTCAGCGAGTTCGGCGCCTTTGTCGCGGCCGAGGGCGCGGTGAAGCTGGCGGCCTCGTCGGAATTCGTGAATTCGCCGGCTGCCCTGCCCAAGTTCCAGGAGGTCTACGGCTTCAGGCTTTCGCCTGATCAGTTGATCACTCTTTCGGGAGGCGATACGGCCGCAACGATCGCTGCCGCGGCCCAGCAGACCAACGGTGCGAATGCCGCCATGGTCTACGGAACAGATGGCGGCATCGCGCCCTCGGGCCTGGTGGTTCTGGAAGACGACAAGCGCGTCCAGCCGGTCTATCAGCCCGCCCCGCTCATCCGCGAGGAGGTATTGGCCAAATACCCGCAGATTGCCGATCTGCTCAAGCCGGTATTCCTGAGCCTGACGCTGGAGGTCCTGCAGGACCTTAACGGCCGCGTACAGGTGGGCGGCGAAGCGGCCGCGGCAGTGGCCGCCGATTACCTCGCGAAAAACGGTTTCGTGAAATAGGCCCGGCCGCCTGGCAAGACCAGAAGCAGGGCGGCACCTGACCTGCCGTCCTGCCCCCAAGCGACATGATTTCAAAGCGTTGTGGCGTTTCGCTGTCGAGTGAAACGTCTAGGGGGCCCCTCGGGCACCCGCGTTGGAGAACCCGTATGAGCAGAGCCGAAACCATCAGCGCAAGCAAACGTCCCATCTGGCCGGCGGTCGACAGGCTCGGCGTGCTGATCGCTCTTATCGCCATCATCGGGGCAGTGCTGCCCTTCGCTCTCTTTCGTGCCAACCGCATCGTTTCCGGGGAGGGCCGGAGCCTGACAGAAAGCCTTCCCGCGCCGCAGGCGGGCCTGCTGGCAGCCCTCCTTGCGATGAGCCTTCTGGCGGCGCTGCTGCGGATACGCCCCGTCATCAAGCTGGGAAGCGGCGCGGTGGCACTTGCCGGGCTTTTCCTGTTGGCCGGCGTGGCGGCCAGCACCCTGACGCCGCCTGAAAACAATTTTGCGCGCGTGTCCCCCGCGTCCGGTTTTTGGCTGCTGGTGTGCGCAAACGCGCTTCTGGTGGCCGATGCACTGACGCGCCTGCAGCTCGGGCCGTGGCCGCGTATCGCCATCCTGATATCGACCTCAGCCGGCTTCGCCGTCTTGCTCGCAAGCGGCGCCTGGAACGACCTTTCCATTCTGAAGGAATACGCAGTCCGCGCGCCGGCCTTCTGGCAGGAAGCCCGCATCCATCTTTTGTTGACCTTCGGCTCGGTGGCCGCCGCGATCGCCATAGGCATTCCGCTCGGCATATTCTGCTACAAGGTTCCGGTCTTGCGCGCTGCGGTGCTCAATTTCCTCAATATCGTGCAAACCATCCCTTCCATCGCCCTGTTCGGCCTCCTGATTGCGCCGATGGCCTGGCTTGCCGCCAACATGCCCGCCGCCGCCGCCATGGGCGTGTCGGGCATCGGCGTCGCGCCGGCCCTGGTCGCGCTTTTCGCCTATTCGCTGTTGCCCGCGGTCTCCAACACGGTGGTCGGCCTGATGGGCGTGTCTCCTGCCGCGGTCGATGCGGCACGCGGGATGGGCATGACCGGGGCGCAGCGCCTTGTCGGCGTCGAACTGCCTCTTGCCTTTCCGGTAATTCTGACGGGCATCCGCATCGTTCTCGTGCAGACGATCGGCCTGGCCACCATTGCCGCGCTGATCGGCGGCGGCGGCTTTGGCGTATTCGTGTTCCAGGGCATCGGCCAGACGGCGATGGACCTGGTGCTGCTTGGCGCGGTGCCGACCGTGGCGCTCGCTTTCGCGGCGGCCGTAGTGCTCGACGCGGCCGTGGAAATGATAAGCCGTGAGGAGGCGAAAACGCCATGATCGAAATCGACCGCATTACCAAAGCCTATGGCCGGGCCGTCGTGGTTGAAGAGGTGAGCCTGACGATCGAGCCGCACAGTATTTGTACGGTGGTAGGCACGTCCGGTTCGGGCAAGACCACGCTGATGCGCATGATCAACCGTCTGGTCGAGCCGACGGCCGGGCGAATCCGCATCGACGGGCAGGACGTGAACGAGGTTCCGGCTTACGAACTGCGTCGGCGCATAGGCTATGCGATCCAGGGAAATGGTCTGTTCCCGCACCGGACGGTGGGACAGAATATCGCTACGGTGCCGCGGCTGCTCGGCTGGGACGACAAGCGTATCGCCGCCCGGGTGGACGAGCTGCTGGGCCTTTTCCAGCTCGATCCCGCCAAGTATCGGGACCGCATGCCGCATGAGCTTTCCGGCGGGCAGCAGCGGGTCGGGGTGGCCCGCGCCCTGGCGGCCGAACCCAAGATCCTGTTGATGGACGAGCCCTTCGGTGCCTTGGATCCGGTGATCAGGACCAAGGCGCAGGACGATCTCCTCGCCATTCAGAAACGGTTCGGAACCACCATCCTGCTGGTGACGCACGACATGGAGGAGGCGATCCGTCTGAGCGACCGCATCGCCGTGATGGACAAGGGCAAGCTCTTGCAATATGCCCCGCCCGCCGAGATCGTCGCCCGTCCCGCCACCGGTTTCGTGGCCGAACTGCTGGGTCCGTCGGATCGCGCCTTCCGCCTCCTGTCGCTGTCACGGCTGGGCGATCATGCCGAGCCGGGCGAGGCCACGGGCGCGCCGCTTTGCGCCGGCGCGAGCCTGCGGGACGCCTATTCGGAGCTTCTGTGGTCGGGCAGGCAGGCAGCCCCGGTGGAGGCCGACGGCAAGCTGATCGGCCGTATCCGGCTTGAAATGCTGACCAGACTTGCGGTGGCGCCGAAATGACCGCCGGGACCCTTGTAAGACTTGCTGCGCTCGCCGCGCTCGCGCTTCTTCTGCTGCGGCCGGAGCTCTTCGCGGGATTCTTCGCGCTGTTCGCAAATCCGGAACAGCCGGTCATCTACAATCAGGGCAACCTGCTGAACATCACCGTCAGCCATGTCGCGATCGTAGCGGTGGCAGTGCTGGCCTCGAGCGTGGTCGCCGTTGCGCTGGGGATATTGGTGACCCGGCCGGCGGGGGCGGATTTCCTGCCGCTTTCTCGCGCCATAGCCAATATCGGCCAGACCTTTCCGCCGGTCGCGGTCCTGGCGCTGACCGTTCCGCTGCTGGGCTTCGGCACGGCGCCAACTCTGGTCGCGCTCTTTCTGTACGGTCTTCTGCCGGTGTTCGAAAACACGCTGGCGGGTTTTACCACACTGCCGTCTTCCGTGATCGAAGCCGCTCGGGGTATGGGCATGACCGGCCGGCAGCGCCTTCTTAAGGTGGAACTGCCACTCGCCCTGCCGGTGATCCTGGCCGGCGTACGGCTATCGACCGTCATCGCCCTGGCAACGGCCACCATCGGTTCGACCGTGGCGGCGCGCACGCTGGGCGAGGTGATCATTGCGGGCCTGCTTTCGAGCAACACGGCCTTCGTGCTGCAAGGCGGGCTGATCGTCGGCGCGCTTGCGATCCTGATCCATGACGCGCTGTCGGCGCTCGAGCGTTGGCTGACGGCACGCAACGGCCAGAAGGGGCGCAGCTAAACTAACCGCGCAGGATCGCCTCGGCTGCCTTTTCGGCAATCATGATGACCGGAGAATTGGTGTTGCCCGAGACGATGGTCGGCATGATCGAGGCGTCGACGACGCGCAAGCCGTCAAGACCGTGGACTTTCAGCGAAGGATCCACCACTGCCAATGGATCGCTGCCCATTTTGCAGGTGCCCACCGGGTGGAAGATCGTCGTCGCTATGTCGCCGGCGCGCCGAACGAGTTCCGCCTCGCTCTGGAACTCGACGCCGGGCAGCATTTCCGCCGGCTTGAATCTTGCGATCGCCTTCGTCGCCATGAGGTTGCGGGCGTGGCGGATCGCCTGCGCCGCAAGCAGCCTGTCGCCGGCGGTCGACAGGTAGTTCGGCCGGATCTCCGGCGCGGGCGACGGCTCGGCGGTCGTGACATGCACGCTGCCCCGGCTTTCCGGCCTCAGGTTGCAGACCGAAACGGTGACCGCCGGATATTTGTGCAGCGGCTCTCCCAGGCGGTCGGTGCTCAGCGGCTGGACATGGTATTCGAGGTCGGCGGTCGCCACCGACGGACTGCTCTTTGCAAATATCCCGAGCTGGCTCGGCGCCATGGACAATGGACCGGCACGCCTCAGCACGTATTCGAGGCCCATGCCCATGCGGGAAAAAGCGCTGTGATAGAGCTGGTTCAGCGTCTTCGCCCCTTCGATGCGGAAGACGGTGCGGATCTGCAGATGATCCTGCAGGTTTTCGCCGACACCCGGGAGGTCGTGGACCACCTCTGCGCCGGCCGCCGAGACGATATCCGGCCGGCCGACTCCCGATAGTTCGAGGATTTTCGGCGAGTTGATCGCGCCTGCGGAAAGGATCACCTCGCGCGTGGCGCGCGCCATCTGGATGCGGCCGTTCAACCGGAAGCGCACGCCCTTCGTCCGGCGGCCGTCGAAGATCAGACGCTCCGTCTCGGCGCCCGTCAGCACACGGAGATTTGGCCGCTTCATGGCAGGGCGCAGGAAGGCCTTGGTCGTGTTCCAGCGCACACCGCCGCGCTGGTTCACCTCGAAATAGCCGGATCCCTCGTTGTCGCCGGTGTTGAAATCCTCGGTCTTCGGAATGCCGAGCTCTTCGGCGGCATCGCGAAAAGCGTCGAGGATCGGCCAGGACAGCCGCTGCCGTTCGACCCGCCATTCCCCGCCCGCGCCGTGCATCGGCGACTTGCCGCGGAAATTGTCTTCCGACTTCAGGAAATAGGGCAGGACATCGTCCCAGCCCCAGCCGGTATTGCCGGCCTGGCGCCAGCCGTCGTAGTCGGCCGCCTGGCCGCGCATATAGATCATGCCGTTGATCGAAGAACAGCCGCCGAGCAGCTTGCCGCGAGGATAGGGGAGGCTCCGGCCATTGAGACCGGCCTCCGCAGCCGTCCTCATCATCCAGTCGGTGCGCGGATTGCCCATGCAGTAGAGATAGCCGATCGGCACATGCACCCAGTGATAGCGGTCGCTGCCGCCGGCTTCGAGCAGCAGGACCCGATTTTTCGGGTCGGCCGAAAGGCGGTTGGCAAGCACGCAGCCTGCGGAACCGGCGCCGATGACGATGAAATCGTAGGTGCCCGCGTCGGCTATCGTCTCTTCCATGTGAGGGTTCACGCAGCAGCTCCCGTCTTCATCGCCTGCATTGCCGAAAGCCGTTGCCAGAGCGGGGTCATGGCCTCCGCTATCTCCCTGTAGATTGCGTATCGCCGGGCATAGTGCGCTTCCAGCGCCGTGTTCGGTCGATAGTGCCGCTCGGTTCTCACCATGGCGGCAGCCCCATCGGCGAAGTCGGAGAAAATGCCGACGCCGGTACCGGCGGCGATTGCCGCCCCCAGTGCGCCCGTCTCACGCGAGCGGGCAACGGAGACCGGGACGCCGAGAACGTCGGCGAATATCTGCGGCCATACGAGACTGCGCGAGCCGCCGCCGGAAAGCACCGCCTCGCCGAAGGCCGCACCTGCTTTCCGCATCGTCTCGATGTGCTGGCGATGGCCGAAGGCCACCCCTTCCAGGACCGCGCGGACGAGTTGGCCTTTCGTGTGCCAGCCGGCGATCCCGTAGAACCCGGCGCGCGCGCTGCCGTCCTGCTGGGCGCCGTAAAGATAGGGGTGGTAGAGGGGGTCGTCGGACGCCGGATCGCTTAAGGACGCGAGTTCGCAGCAGAGGTCGAAGGGCGAGCGCCCATCGGAACGCACCTCGGAAAAGAACTCTCGCACCAGCCATTCGAGGTTTGCGGCGGAGGTCGCGCTGGACTCGATCGCCATGTAGCGGTCGCGGTCGAAAGTCGACGACATGAACACCGGGCCCTGGAGCTGCGGGCGTTCGATGATCACCTGGTTGATGCTCCAGGTCCCGGCGATGATGGAAGCCGCCCCGGTGCGGGTGACCCCGGAGCCGATCGCGGAGGCGACCACGTCGAAGAGACCGCCGACAACAGGCGTTCCCGCGGCAAGCCCTGTCTCGGCCGCGGCTGCTTCGGTGATGCGGCCGGCGATGTCGGCGCTTTCCACGAGCGGCGGCAGGAGGTGCATGGATTCAGAGAGCCCGTAAGCTGCCATGAGTTCCCGGTCGTAGTGCCGGCCGGCGACGTTGAGCAAACCGCAGCCGGTCATGTCCGAGACGTCGCTGACGCGCGCGCCCGTCAGCCGGTTGACGATGAAGTCCTTGCAGAGAAAGACCGTGCCGATACTGGCGAAGACCTCCGGCCGGTGCCGTTTCAGCCAGGCGAGCAGGGTAGGGGTCTGCGAGGGCCAGGGCCGTTGCTGACCGATCGGATAGGTCCGGTCGCCGACGCCTTGCGACGTCCACTCTTCGAGAAGCGCCGCCGCCCGGGTGTCGAGCGATTGGATGCCGAGAAGCGGATGCCCCTCATGGTCGAGCGCGTAGAGCCCGTTGCCATGGCCCGCGCAGCCGATCGCCGTGATTTCGACGGCGTCGATCCCGGCCTCATCGACACATGCGCGGATGACCCGGCGCGCATTCTCCCAAAGCTCGTCCAGGCCGCGCTCGACATGGCCGGGGAACGGCATCCGGCTGTGCCCTTCCGCCGCAGCCGAAGCGATCTCCTCGCCCGCCCGGTCGAAGATCACCGCCTTGATGACGGTGTTTCCGGCGTCGAGCCCCAATAGATAGTCTCCCATGCTGAACCCCTCCCAAGGTCCGATATCCGATCAGCCTTGACGATACAGCGCGAAAGCCTCTTCACCGCTCGCATTCTCGTGCACGATCGCCATCAATCCGCGCACCACGGCTTTCGGATTGGAGTGCTGATAGATGTTGCGCCCATAAACCATGCCCATAGCCCCCTGCTTCATCAAGGCCGCCGACTTGTCGAAGACGGATCTCAGATCCTCCTTGCCGCCGCCGCGAACAAGAACCGGGCAACGCGCCGCTTCGACCACCCGGTGGAAATCTTCAGCAGCGGTGGTCGGGTCCGCCTTGACGATGTCGGCGCCCATCTCCCGGGCAAGCCGTGTCAGCGTGACGATCTTGTCGGCATCGCCGTCGACCATGTAGCCGCCATGCTCGGTAACCGGCTGCATGACGAGCGGCTCTATCATCAGCGGCATGCCGTACTTCTCGCAATCGGCCCGCACTCGGGCGATGTTCTGCACGCATTGGCGGAAAAGATCCGGTTCGTCCGGCAGCATGAACAGGTTGACGACGACGCAGGCCGCGTCCATCGCGAGCGCGCCGATCAGCGGCTCGGCCTCGTTCTGCAGCACCGCCCACATGTCGCGGTGGCGAATACGGTTATAGGGATTGCCCATGTCGATGCGCATGACGAGCGCCGGTTTGTCCTTGCCCGGCAGTTCCTGCAGCAGATCGGCCTGGCCGTAATTCATCTGGATCGCGTCGGGGCCGGCCTCGGTAAGCGCGCTTACCACGGCCCCCATGTTCTCGAGCCCGTTCAGGAAGGATGGTTCGTTGCACACTCCGTGATCGATCGCCACGTCCAGGCAGCGCCCGCCGTTGAAAAGGCGGTTCATCCGCACCTTGCTATTGTTTCTCATTTTCTTCTCCTTCTTCGTATCTGCGTGCTGCCGGAATCGAGGCCACCATAAAAGATTGCGGTATCAACCCGCCGCGGCGGCCTTGGCCAATGGGCGCGGCATTCGGGTCGCAAGGGCTTGCTCGTCGAGCCCGTGCCGGTCTCGCAACAGCGCCAGGCACCGGTTCCGCTCACTCAGGCCGCGCGCCTCGGACCAGCCCTTCTCCTCCGTAAGCAGTTCGAGCGCAGCGTCGAGAATGGCGAGCGAGAGCGTGCCGGAGACCGCGAGCGTCGTGCGGCGCAAGAGCAGATCGTCCAGATGCTCGACCGCCTCGTTGCGGATCAGGTACAGAAGTTCCCGCACGGTATGACCGGCGCCCGGGATCACGGCATCGCTTCCCTGGGCGATGAAAGCCGCCAGCGCCTCCGCTTCCGTTCCGTAGCGGGAGAACAATTCGGCGACGTGCGGCGGCGGCAGGCCGCAACGAGCGGCCAGCGCGGCAATCCAGCTTTCGCGATCGGCTGGAAATCGCCGCCCGCCGCCGATGGCGCGGTCGGCCGTCGAGACGTGGCGTGAAAGACCGAGCCGTTCCAGAGCCGTGTCGGCGGCAAGTTCGCCGAACGAGCGAAAGGTCGTCCACTTGCCGCCGATCATGCACAGCACCGGCGTGCCGGCGCTCTCGATCATGGTGCAGAAATGGTCGCGCGGGATGCGGCCGGTGAAACTGTCGCTGCTGGCGGGCAGCGGTCGCACGCCGGAGAACTGGAAGACGATTTCATCCTGCCCGATCTCGATACCGGGCAAGACGAAGGCCAGAGACTGCAGGATGTAGTCGCGCTCTTGTTCCTCGCACCTGACGGACCCGGGATCCTCGACCCGAATGTCGGTCGAGCCGACCAGCACCTTGCCGAAAAAGGGAAAAAGGATGCAGATGCGGCCGTCCTCGTTTTCGTAATAGATCATGTGGTCGCCGAGTGCTTCTCGCAGGCGGGCATTGTCGATGATCAGATGCGATCCCTTCGTGCCGCCCATCAGGGGAGCTGGACGGTGGTCGGCGGGGAGCAGCGCGCAATTGGTGATGTCGATCCATCCGCCGGTCGCGTTTACGATCAGCCGGGGCTCGATCTCGACTCCGACCTCATCGATGCCGTCGGCTATGAGGTATTTGCCGGCCTCGTTTCTGCGAAGCTCGGCATAGTTCAGCGCTGCCGCCTCAGTCGAAGCGGACAGGCCGTCCTGCAACAGTTCCATGCCGATGCGCTCGGGGTGGCTCACCCAGGCATCGTAATAGGTGGCGGAACTGCGGATCTTCGGGTTGAGCGCAGGCCATTTCGCGAGCGTCGCACGACGGCCGCGGAACCGGTGCCGCGGCATCAGCGCCCGCTTGCGCGTCAGCAGATCGTAGATCGAAAGTCCGGCTTTGATCGCGATCGCACCGCGGCGGCTCGGCCGACGGCTCAAGCCGAGAAAGCGGACGATACCGTTGGCAAGGCCGGAGAATGTGTCGAAGACCGGAACCGTCGTCGCCAGAGGCGCCACAAGATGCGGCGCGTTCCTGAGCAGCCGGTCCCGCTCCACGAGCGACTCCTTGACCAGCGTGAATTCGCCGTTTTCGAGATAGCGCAGGCCGCCATGCACCATGCGCGACAGGGCAGCACTTGCACCGGAGCAGTAGTCGTGTTTCTCGACGAGCAGGACGCGCACCCCCTGCAGCGCGAGCTCGCGAAAGACGCTGAGCCCATTGATGCCGCCGCCGAGGACGCACACGTCCACCTTCGGGCTCCGGCGGAGCCCGTCCAAAATCTCTGTTCTTGTCATGGGGCGGTCCGTTACCTGTCCATGTTAGCCAGCTCAGCCGCTATCGCAGCATCGATCGCCGAGAGGTCGTTCGCGTCGAGCCGGATCGTGCCGGCTCTTGCGTTGTCGAGCGCCTGGGCTGGATTGCGTGCGCCACAAAGCGCAAAGGTTATGCCGGGCTGCGCCAGGGTCCAGGCGATGACGATCTGAGCGACCGTTGCCTCGCGCGTTTGGGCAATCGGCCGTATCGCGTCGGCGAAGCGCATGGCCTTTTCCCGGTTTGCGACGGAGAACCGCGGGTTGTCCTTGCGCTGGTCGTCGCCGGAAAAGACCCGTTCCGGCCCGATCGAGCCGGACAGGAGCCCCAGAGCCAGCGAAGAATAGCTGAGCGTTGCCACCCGATTGGCCGTCGTGACCGGCAGGAGCTCCGCCTCGATCTCACGGTCCATCATGCTGAATCGTTCCTGGATCGCGTCAAGGCCGCCGATCTTTACGTAGGTCTGAAGTTCTTTCAGGTTCACGTTGCTTGCGCCGATCGCCCGGATCTTTCCGGCAGCGCGCAGGTCTTCCAGCGCCCGCATGGTTTCCTCGATCGGCGTCGTCGGGTCCTGCCAATGGGTGATGTAAAGATCGATATAGTCCGTGCCGAGTCGCCTGAGGCTCTGTTCCACTTCGTGGAAGATCGATTCCCGGCCGAGATGGCGATGGACGGGCTTGCCGTCCTGGTCGAAGAAGTGATTGCCCCGGCGTGTGTGCCAGACGAGGCCGCACTTCGTTGCGATAACCGCCTTGTCGCGGCGCCCGGAAAGCGCCTTGCCGACGATTTCTTCCGCCCGGCCGAGCCCGTAGGCGGGCGCGGTGTCGATCAGCGTCACGCCGGCATCGAGCGAGGCATGGATGGCGGCGACGGATTCCCGTTCGTCCGTGCCGCCCCACATCCAGCCGCCGATCGCCCAGGTGCCGAGGCCGACCGCCGACGTGGCAACCCCGGAGCGGCCGATTTCCCGTATCAATTGCCGTCCGTTCATCAGTGCTCTCCGCCTTCCTTGGCCAGTTCGAGAATGCGAACCCCCGTCGCCTGGTCGGTGACGAGCGTGTCCAGATGATTGCCGCGCATGACGCTTAAGATCGGCCCCGCCTTGGTCGGTCCGCTTGCAACACCGATCTTCGTCGGGATCGAAGCGAATTCCGCGAGCGTCAGCGAGACCAGACGCCGGTTGAGACCGTAGCCGCAGACGCGCCCGTGATCGTCGAGCAGATGTGCCAACAGTTCGCAGGAGGCGCCGGATCGTTCGATCGCCTCGCGATCCGTGCTCGAGGAGGGGTGCAGGTCGTAATAGCTGGAGTCGTCCGACAGGATCGAACCGATGCCGACGACCGCAACCTTCGCTTCTCGTGCCCGCTTGAAAACGTCGGCCACCGCGCGCATCCCGAGCAGCATTTGCCGCTCTGCCTCGCTGTCGGCAAAGAGCGGCGCGTGGATCTGGAACGAATGCCCGCCGAGCCGGTCCGCCATCAGGGTCGAGACGTGGTTGACGTCGGTATAGTGCTTGCCCTGTACGCAGCCGGTGGCCGGTATGACCTCAACGTCGAAACGCCGTGGCGGCTGCAGGCCTGCGACCACGGCGCTCACGCCCTTGCCCCCGGTGATGCAGATCGTGTCGCCGTCGGCGATCTCCTCCATCAGCAGCCGTGCCGCCGCCTCGCCGACCGCTTGCAGCGCGATCTGGGGGTTGTCGGAGACGGTCGGCACGACGACCGCACGGCGGATGCCTCCGAGCGCCAGCAATTGCTCTTCGATTGCGACCAGCGGTTCGACGGGGGACTTGATCTTGATTTCGACAAGGCCGAGTTGGCGGCCGCGCTTGATCAGGCGGTTGACGGTCGCATGCGAGATGCCGAGCTGATCGGCTATCTGCGCCTGCGTCAGTCCCTCCAGGAAGTGGAGCACCAGGGCCTGGTGCATCTGCCGGGCGATGACGATCTCTTCACGCGGGGCAGACAAGGGTTTCGGTTTGGCGTTCGGCATTTCAGGCAGCCTTCCGCTTGTGCAGCATATGATCGATGGAAACGGCTGCGAGCAGTATGCAGCCCTTGATCATATCCTGCCAGTAGACCGAAACGTCGAGCAGGATCAGCGAGCTGGTGACGACGGAGAGGAGGGCGATGCCGAGGATGGCGCCGAGGATCGTCCCCGATCCGCCGTTGAGCGAAGCGCCGCCGATCACCGCCGCCGCGATGATGTTGAGCTCCATGCCGACGCCGAAGGTCGGCGTCGCCGCGCCGAAGCGCGACATGTAGATCGTGCCCGCCACACCCGAGAGTGTCGCGCAAAGAACCGTCACCCAGAATTTGACGTCCTTCGTCTTGATCCCGGAATAGAGTGCGGCCTTCTCGTTGCTGCCGGTGTAGAAAACCTTGCGGAAGGCGGTTGCCCGGCGCAGCAGAAAATCGAAGGCGGCAACGACGGCGATGAAGATCAGGATCACATAGGGCACACCGAAGAAAGTGCCCTGGCCCACAGCCTTGAACTCCGGCGGCAGGGTGAAGAGCGAAAGCGGCGTGCCTTTCGTGATGACGAGGCAGAGACCGCGCACGATCACCATGGCCGCAAGCGACGTGATGAAGTGGTTGAGCCCGACGACGGTGACGAAGAAGCCCATGATGCAGCCTATGGCGGCACTGGCGGCAATGCCGACGAGCGATGCCGTCCAAGGATCCAACCCCATCAGGAACAGAGAGCCGGAGAGTACCATCGAGAAGCAGACGACGGAGCCGACCGAGAGATCGATGCCGCCGACGATCAAGAGGATCGTCATGCCGACGACGACGATGCCCTCGACCGAGAAGGACATGAGCATCGCCCGGAAATTGCCGAGCGTCAGGAAATGCGGCGAGGCGAAGCTCATGATGATGCAGAGCGAAAGGATGATCGCGATCAGTCCCGCCTCGCGCATCGTGCCAATCCGCTTCCAGCCGGGTCTGCGCGTTCTTCCGGCGACCCCCAATGTATCGACTGCCATAGCCCTGTCCCCTGCTTCTTCAGGCAGCATGCCCGGATGCCTTCAAATTTGTTTCGTTCGCCGCGCCGATGCCGGATGCCAGCCGCATGATCGCTTCCTCGGTCATTTCATCGCCCGAGACCTCTCCGGCGATCCGGCCCTCGTGCACCACCAGCACGCGATCGCAGAGGCCGATGAGCTCCGGCAGTTCCGACGAAATCACCAGGATGCCGATGCCGGCCTGGGCAAGCTCGCGCAGCAACCGATGGATTTCCGATTTGGCGCCGACATCGATGCCGCGCGTCGGTTCGTCCATCAGGATCACCTTTGGATCGACGGCCAGTTGCTTGGCGATCGCGACCTTTTGCTGGTTGCCGCCCGAGAGCGAGGAGACCGGCATGTCGACGCCGCCCATCCGCACGCCAAGCCTGCGGGTCAGGTCTTCGGCGAGCATCCTTTCCCTGCGGGAGTTGAGCAGGCCCAATGAGGTCAACGCCTTCAGATCGAGTGCGGCGATGTTCTGGGCGATCGAGAGATCGAGGAAGACGCCGGATCCCTTCCGATCCTCCGAAAGATAGACGACGCCGGCCGTTGCCGCGTCGCAATAGCGCCGTAGACGAAGCACCCTGTCATGCAGCCGGACTTCGCCTTGCGTCACCGGTCGCAGCGCGCAGATGCCCTCGGCGATTTCCGTCCGCCCGGAGCCGATCAGGCCGCCGACGCCGAGAATCTCGCCGTGGCGAAGGTCGAAGCTGACGTCGCGGAAGCGCGCGCCGTCGCCAAGGCCGCGGACCGAAAGAACCGGCTTGCCTATGCGCCCGCAGAATTGCTGCTTGTCCGGATAAAGCTGATCGATCTCGCGGCCGACCATCAGGCGGACGACGTCGTCAGGAGTGACCTCAGCGATGGTTTCCGTCGCAACATAGCGGCCGTCGCGGAACACGGTCACCCGGTCGCAAAGGCTGAACACCTCCGCCATGCGATGGCTGATATAAATGATCGAGATCCCGCGCGCCTTGAGGTCGCGAATGATGCCGAAGAGCACCTGCGCTTCTGTCTCGGTCAGCGCCGCCGTCGGCTCGTCGAAGATGAGCACGCGGCAATCGAGCGTCAGCGCCTTGGCGATCTCTACGAGTTGCTGGCTGGAGATCGGCAGGTCGCCCACCCTTTGGGTAACGTCGATCGCGGCCAGTCGGTTCATCACGGCCTGGGCGTCGCGCTCCAGCTTGGCGAAGTCCATCAGAACCGAGCGTCTCCGGTTCGTCGCCGCCATGAACATGTTTTCCGCGATCGTCGCGTCCGGGCAAAGAGCGATCTCCTGGTGGACGAGCCCGATCCCGAGCGACTGCGCCGCCGCTGGCGAGGCGATCTTCACCGGTGCGCCTTCGACGAGGATCTCTCCCTCCGACGGCTGCAGCACGCCGGCGATGATGTTCATCAGTGTCGATTTGCCGGCGCCGTTCTCACCGCAAAGTGCGTGAACTTCGCCCCGTTCGAGCCGAAAGTTTACAGCTGTCAATGCCTTCACGGCACCGAAGTGCTTGCTGACATTGTGGATCTCCAGCACGGTTGCTGACGCCATTACCGATCTCCTCCCGGTTCGTGGGCCGCCCGGAGGGCCGGGCGGCCGCTTTGGAACCTTATTCCTCGATACCCTTGGTGCCGCGGCGCTTCAGGTACCTGTCCCAGTAGAAGTCGTCGGCGTTGTCGGCCGTGACGATCGACAGTCCGTTGTCGACGACGGGGATGCTCATCGG
This sequence comes from Sinorhizobium arboris LMG 14919, assembly GCF_000427465.1. Lineage (NCBI taxonomy): Bacteria > Pseudomonadati > Pseudomonadota > Alphaproteobacteria > Hyphomicrobiales > Rhizobiaceae > Sinorhizobium > Sinorhizobium arboris. The sequence continues at coordinate 208,170 of NZ_ATYB01000008.1, forward strand.
GTTGAAGCCGGAGCGCTTGGCGTCGTTCATCGGGTCGATGAGCTCGGGATGCTTGGCGAGCCAGAGCAGCAGGAAGCCCATATAGCCCTGCATGCCCTGGTTCGGGTTGATCGAGCCGAAGACCTCGCCAGCCTTGATCATGTCGAGAATGTTGGCGTTGACGTCGGCGCACATGACGAGGACCTTGCCGCCGGTTTCCTTGTTCGCCTGCGCCGCGCCGATCGCCGAATTGGCCTCGGGCATGAAGACGGCGCCAAGGTTCGGGTTGGCCTGGATGAGGCTCGTCAGGCCCTGGTAGGCCTTGTTCGGGTCCTGATTGGAAGCGGCCCGGCCGACGAGCTTCATATCGGGCCATTTTTCCTCCATGCGGCCGATGAAGGCCGCAATGCGCTTGTCGTGATTGTCCTGGCCGGGATTTTCGAGCACCGCATATTCGCCCTTGCCGCCGAGCTTTTCGGCGATCTTGTCGGCGGCATAGATGCCTTCGCGGGTATTGTCGGAGGTGATGTAGGAAACGCGCTTCGACAAGGGTGAATCCGCGGCGAAGGTGACGACCGCCGTACCCTGCTCGATCGCCCGGTTGATCGGCTCGATGAACGGATCGGAGTTCATCGGATGAACCAGGATGCCCGCCGGGTTCTGCGCGAGTGCCTGGTCGAAGCTGGCGATCTGCTTGTTGACGTCATATTCCGGCGTTCCGGTGTATGCCGTCTCGCAGCCGAACTGCTGGCCGGCCTGCTTGAACATCTCATAAACGGGGAACCAGTATTCGACGCCGGATACCATCACGTTCATGACGTATTTTTCGCCCGGCTTGCAGCGGAACGGGTTTTCCGTTTCGGCGGCGGCTGTGCCGGCAAGAAGCGTGGTTGTAAGGACCGCCATCGCGGTCGTGCTGAGAAAATTGCGCAAGAGTCCTCCTCGAGGCCGAAGCCCCTCCCAAAAAGCGCGTCGGCGCGCCCAAGGCGGCCGCTCAAGTTCGTGAAGTCCGACCTTCCTCCTCGAAGTCCGGTAGAGGCAGGTAACTCCATGGAAGGACGTGTGTCAATATATTTCGCTATGTGAAATATATTTCATACCGTCTCCGCTTGTGCGGGGATGCCGGGTTTGAAGACAGCTGGTCGAGAGGACAAAGTCATGGAGCATGGGATCACACCTAAGACCGAGCATGCTCCGCGCGTCCGGGGCATCGCCTGGCAGACGCGCAGCGTCGCCTGGTTGCTGCGCAACGGCAACGCTCTCGAGAGCGCACTTGCGCAGCAATAGCGATCAAACCCTGTCGGTGCGGCCTTCGGCGTTGCGGCTTCAGCCCCGCGGCCTGCCGGCGACGGATCGCAGGTTGTCGAGGAGGACCGCGATCAGCAGGATGAGGCCACGCACGACATTTTGATAGAAGGCCTGGATGTTGAGCAGGTTCATCACGTTCTCGGCAATGCCCATGATCAATACGCCGACGACGACGCTGGTCATGGTCGCCCTGCCGCCGGCAAGCGAAACACCGCCGAGAACGCAGGCGGAAATGACCGAGAGTTCGAGGCCGATTGCCGCATTCGGCTGGCCGGAAGTGATGCGCGAGGCCAGCAGGATTCCTGCCACGGCGCATACGAGTCCCTGCAGTGCGAAAATCCAGATGCGCGTGCGCGCGACGTCTACGCCCGCAAGCCGGGAAGCTTCCGGGTTGCCGCCGATCGCAAGCGTGTTCTTGCCGAAGACGGTACGGTTGAGCAGGAAGCCGAAGACGATGAAGAAGGCGACCATCACCCAGATCGGCGTGGGGACAGTCAGAAACTTGGACAGGGAGAGCTGGTAAAAGGCCGGATCGTTGATTCCGACCGCGCGCCCGTTCGATGCGATCAAGCCGAACCCGCGGACGATTTGCATCGTCGCCAGCGTAGTTATGAGCGCATTGATGCGGAAACGGGCGATCACGATGCCGTTCGCGACGCCGACGATTGCGCCGCAGGCGAGAGCTGCGAGCAGCCCGAGTACGATCGAGCCCGTGGCATTCGATGCCATGACGGCTACCATTCCGGAGAAAGCCACAGTCGAGCCGACGGAAAGGTCGAAGTCACGCGACGCCAGGCAGAACATCATCGTGCAGGAGACGACCCCGATGGTCACCACCGACTGCAGCAGGCCCAGCATGTTGCGTTCGGTGAGGAAATTCGGAACCGTCAGCGACACCACCAGCAAGGCCGCGGCGAAAATAACCACCAGTCCCTGCTCGCCGAGAAGGAGTTTTTTCAAGGAAGTCGTCATCGTTACCGTACCTGTTCGGAAAGGGACACACTTTGGGCTGAAGCATCCGGGAGCGCGGCTGCGAGAATCCGGTGTTCGTCGAAGTCGGCTCTTGCGACATCGGCCGCGATGCGGCCTTCGCACATCACCAGAATGCGGTCTGCAATGCCCATTACCTCGGGCAATTCGCTCGAGATGACGACGATGGCCATGCCTTGCGCCGCAAGCTCGTAGAGAATGTCGTAGATTTCCGATTTCGCACCGACATCGATGCCGCGGGTCGGCTCGTCGACCAACAGCACCTTGACGCCCTCTTCCGACAGCCAGCGTCCAAGGATCACCTTCTGTTGGTTTCCGCCGGAAAGATTGACGATGTCCTGGGTGCGCGACGGCGTGCGCACGCGCAGCTTCGCGATGAACCTGTCGGCGAGCTCCGCCTCTTTTTCGAGGTCGAGAATGCCGAAACGCGAGAAATGGCGGCGGGAGGAGATCGCTATATTCTCCTCGATTGAACGCCCCTGGACGATCCCGTCGGATTTTCGGTCTTCCGGGCATAAGACGACGCCGGCACGGATCGACAGTTGCGGATTGTCCGCCGGTACGGCAACGCCATCCACCAGGACCTTGCCCCGCGAGCGGCTATCGGCACCATAGACCAGGCGGGCCATTTCGCTGCGGCCGGCGCCGATCAGCCCGAAGAAGCCGAGAATTTCGCCCCTGCGCACGGAGAAACTGATCGGATGGGGCAGAGCGGCGCCGGCAACGCCTTCGACTGTAAGCCTCGCCGTCCCGAGCGGCCTGGGACGCCAGCCCCAGATGTTCGCTATTTCGCGCCCGACCATCTCGGCGATGATCTGCTCGCGGCTGACTTTCGAGATGTCCGGATGATGGGCGGCAAGGCGGCCGTCTCTCAGCACAGTGAGGCTGTCGCACAGGCGGAAGATCTCATCCAGCCGATGCGAAACATAGAGGATAACGGTGCCGTTCGACCGCAACCTCTCGATCAGGGAAAAGAGGATCTCGCTTTCGCGTGAGGAAAGCGAAGAGGTCGGCTCGTCGAGCGCAATCACCCGGGCATCGATCATCACTGCCTTGGCGATCTCGACCATCTGGCGCTCCCCGATCGACAGGGACGCGACCTTCGCGGCAGGATCGACGTCGATACCGATTTCCGCAAGCCTGTCGGCGACGACTCTGACCAACTGGCGGCGGTCGATGACGCCGGCCCTGCCGGGAAAACGTCCTAGCCAGAGGTTTTCGGCGACCGTCAGCTCCGGCACGAGCTGCAGCTCCTGATGGATGACGATTACGCCCGCGTCAAAGGCGTCGCGTACGGAACGATAGTGTTGCGGCTCGCCGTCGATGCGGATCTCGCCGGTATCGGCAGCCTGGTCCCCGGAGAGCACCCGTATCAAGGTGGACTTTCCGGCTCCGTTTTCGCCCATCAGTCCGTGAACGGCACCCTTGCGGACGGAAAAGGAGACCTCCGACAGCGCCTGGACGCCGGGATAGCCTTTTGAAATCGATTGGAAGTCCAGAAAATCCTGCATGGCAGCGCTCGGGGAAGGATGCCCGGCGCTTGCGACCGCCGGGCTCGTTTCAAACGGGGGCAGGGCTTACTCGATGCCGAGTTCCTTGCGGACGGCCTCGTAGTTGTCGCGCAGCGCGAGCTGGCCCGCGGTCAGGGTCAGCTTTTCCGGTTCCTTGGCGTTGGCGATCCACTCATACATGTTGAGGGCCGTCTCGTAGCCGTGGCGCTTCGGCGAGATGATGACGGTGCCGAAGAATCCCGTGGGCGAGGGCTTCTTGAATTCGTTGATCGCGGAGTCCGCGCCGCCGATGCCAACGCCGATCATGCTGTCTGCGGAAATGCCGACCGTCTCGGTGGCGCGCACTGCACCGAGAACGGCTTCGTCGTTGAGACCGACGGCAACCCACTTCTTGATGCCGGCGTTCTTGTTAAGAACGACCGTCGCGGCGTTGAGCGCAGCTTCGGTGTCGGTCTTTGCCTGCGGTGCGTCGAAGATATTGGCTTCAGGGAAGCCGTTCGCTTTCAGGACGGAGAGCGCGCCCTCGACGCGGTCGACCGCAGTCGGGAGCTGGTCGTAGGAAACGCGGATCGCGCCGACGTCCTTCATGTCCCAGCCACGCTTCTTGATCTCGGCAATAATCGCCTCGCCGACGGCCTCGCCGATCTTCGTGGCGGATATGCCCATATGCGGCACGTCTTCGATCGGGCTGCCGTCTGCATTGACCAGGCGATCGTCGACGGTCATCAGCTTCAGGTCGTTGGCTGCCGCCTTCGCGACGATGCCGGGGCCAAGCTTCACGTCAGGGGTGCAGATGATGAAGCCCTGTGCACCTTGAGCGCCGAGATTGTCGATGGCCGACTGAACCTTTTCGCCATCCTGGGCGCCGATCTTGACGAGCGTGAAACCCTTTTCCTTGGCTGCCTCGTCGGCGAATTTCCATTCGTCCTGGAACCATGGCTCCTCCGGTTGCTTGACGATGAAGCCGATCTTCACGTCGGAGGCGAAGGCGGATGTTGCAGCAAGAATCGCGACGGTGCCGGCCAAAGCGACGGCCTTGATAAAGCGCATGATCTCTCTCCCTGTTCGAACTGCTCCCTGCAGCGGTCATTGGTGTAGGATGGAAAGATCATACTTGTCAATTGGTCTTGTATGATGAATGATGGACTTAAATCTGATAATGAGCCGTGAGCGGGGGATCGTCACTCCAGGCCAATTGCGATAAGCATCGCTTCAAGCCTCGAGAAATTCGGTCGCAGATGGAGAGTTCGGTGCAAGCACAAGAGGAAGAATTGGTGGATGCGAGCGGCACGTCTGCCCGCCGGCCCCGTGTCCGGAAGGACGTGACACGGGCGATCGCTTCCGAGATCTGCGGCGACACCTATCCGGCGGGCAGCTTTCTGCCGCGGGAGAACGACCTATGCGAGCGCTACGGCGTCAGCCGGACGGTGATACGGGAATCGCTGAAGATTCTCGAATCGAAGGGACTGGTGCGCGGTCGCTCGCGCGTCGGCACCGTCGTCTGCAGCAAGGACGAGTGGAACATTCTTGACCAGCAGGTGCTGGAGTGGATCGGCGACCGGATTTTTCAGTTCGACCTTCTGAACTGCATTCTGGAAGCCCGCCGTGCGATCGAGCCGGTTGCGGCGGAGCTGGCAGCTGCCCGCGCGACGGTGCAGGAACTCGCCGAGATCGAGCGCGCCTGGCAGCAGATGAGAGACGCCGAAGGCGACATCGTGAAGTTCACGGCGGCCGACGTCGCCTTCCACGAGTCACTGTTGAGGGCGAGCCACAATCAGGTGTTTCAGCAGCTGGCGAGCATCATCCAGGCCGGCCTCAAATTCTCTCTGCAAGCCTCGAACGAGGCGGCGGATACGTGCGGCGACGCTGTGGAGATCCACAGACAATTGCTCGAAGCGCTGCGGATGCGCGACACGGCTGCAGCACGTGCCTGCTCGTATCGGTTGTTGGACCTTGCCGCACGCGATCTCGCCGTCGCCGTCGAAAGGCATTCGCCGCAAGTCTGACGGCCAATATCCGACGCCGTTCGGATAACCATCTTCCCACGCAGATTGGACGCATTTCCATGAAAATCACAAAACTGACGACCTATATCGTTCCGCCGCGCTGGCTGTTTCTCAAGATCGAAACCGATGAGGGTGTCGTCGGGTGGGGGGAGCCCGTGGTCGAGGGGCGGGCTCTGACGGTCGAAGCTGCCGTTAACGAGCTCTCGGATTATCTCGTCGGCAAGGACCCCTTCCTCATCGAGGACCATTGGAATGTCCTTTACCGCGGCGGGTTCTACCGCGGCGGCGCGATCCATATGAGCGCGCTCGCCGGTATCGACCAGGCGCTCTGGGACATCAAGGGCAAGGCGCTCGGTCAGCCGGTGCACTCCCTCCTCGGCGGGCAGTGCCGCGACAGGATCAAGGTTTATTCCTGGATCGGCGGTGACCGCCCGAGCGACGTCGCGAACAATGCGCGCGAGGTGGTCGCCAGAGGCTTCAAGGCGATCAAGCTCAACGGCTGCGAGGAGATGCAGATCGTCGACACCAATGAGAAGATCGACAAGGCGGTCGAGACGATCGGGCTCATCCGCGATGCGATCGGACCCCACATCGGCATCGGCGTGGATTTCCACGGACGGGTCCACAGGCCGATGGCGAAGGTCCTTGCCAAGGAACTCGAGCAGTTCAAGCTGATGTTCATCGAGGAGCCGGTTCTTTCGGAGAACCGCGAAGCCCTCAAGGAAATCGCCAATCACTGCTCGACGCCGATCGCGCTTGGCGAAAGGCTCTACTCGCGCTGGGACTTCAAATCGGTTCTCTCAGACGGCTTCGTCGATATCATCCAGCCGGATCTTTCCCATGCCGGCGGGATCACCGAATGCCGCAAGATCGCCGCGATGGCCGAGGCCTACGACGTGGCTCTGGCGCCGCATTGCCCGCTCGGGCCGATTGCGCTTGCCGCCTGCCTCCAGGTCGACGCGGTCAGCTATAATGCATTCATTCAGGAGCAGAGCCTCGGAATTCACTACAACGAGGCGAACGACATCCTCGACTACATCTCCAATAAGGAGGTCTTCGCTTACGAGGACGGCTTCGTTTCCATTCCGCAGGGACCCGGTCTCGGCATCGAGGTGGACGAGGCCTATGTGGTGGAGCGCGCGAAGGAGGGGCATCGCTGGCGCAATCCGGTCTGGCGCCATTCGGACGGCAGTGTGGCCGAGTGGTGAGGACTATGCGCCGATCGAAGGGAGGGCAGGGATGAGCGGCCGGCTTCAAGGCAAGCGGATCATGGTGACCGGGGCGGCGCAGGGCATCGGCCTTGCCATTGCCGAAGTGTTCCTGTCGGAGGGGGCGGCACTCTTCCTTATCGACCGCGACGGCCCCCTGCTCGAAAAGGAAGCAAGGCGCCTGCAGCGGCCGGGACGAGTGTTGGCCTCCGCGCAGGCCGACATTACCGATGCGGAAGCGATCGAGGCGGCCGTCTCGGCCGCCGCTTCGTCGATCGGCCCGGTCAATGCGCTCGTCAACAATGCCGGGGTCAACGTGTTCTCGGAACCGCTGGCGACGAGCGATGCCGACTGGCAACGATGTTTCGACGTCAATCTCCGTGGCGCCTGGAACTGCTGCAAGGCGGTGCTGCCCGGCCTGATCGAGCAGGGCGGCGGGGCGATCCTCAACATCGCCTCGACGCACGCCTTCACCATCATTCCGCACACATTTCCCTATCCGGTCGCAAAGCACGCGCTACTCGGCATGACGAAATCGCTCGGCATCGAGTACGCGTCGAAGGGTATACGGGTGAATGCGCTGGCGCCGGGTTACGTCCTGACCCAGAAGGCCCATGACTACTGGAACAGTTTCCCGGACCCGGCGGCAGCCGAGGCCGCAACCATGAAGCTTCACCCGGGCGGCCGCATCGCGACAGCGGAAGAGATCGCCCGCGCCGCCGTCTTCATGATCTCGGACGAGTGCCCGTTCATGAATGCGACGTGCCTGACGGTGGATGGCGGGCTCAGCGTCCTGCATCATCCGGCGTGAAGCCAAGCGCCGCCGCGGCAGGCGCTGACTGAAGGAGCTAAAAAGCCGCTCGCCCGGTGCCCCGAGTCACAATGCCGACGCATGTGGCATCGAAGCGCAGCATTTCGCCTCTCTTCGGGCGTGATCTACAATCGGTCTCGCCTGCGGCGGAGTTCGGCGGCGATCAGTGCTTCGTCCCTCCGCAGGGAAAGATGTTGTGCGGCGGCCATCCCATCCTTCCAGACGGACATGGCGCGAGCCTCCTTCCCGTCCAACCAAAGCGATACGCCCGACCACAAGGCAAATTGCGGCGCTCCGATCGGAAATATCCGGGCGTATCGATCGAGTTCGCGGAGCGCCTGGCCTTCCCATTGCGGCCAGTCTTCGTATGCGTGTGAAAGGCCCGCCTCGCGGCCGCGCAGGAAAACCTCGGCCGCGCCCGAGATGCCGACCAGCGTGCTGTGGGACGAGGGGCGCCGCATCGCTTTCAGCAGCTGCAGGGTTTCCGCAGCAGCCTGGACGCTCTCCGCATGCCGCCCTGTACGCGCAAGAGCAAGCGCAAGCGCCCCCTTCGCCGATATCTGCGCCGCCAGATCCACCGACCCGAGCATGGCTGATGTGATCAGTCGGAGAATATCGACTGCCTCGCGCGGCTGATCGGTATGGAGCACGCAGAGCGCCTTGCACCGGAGCGCCCAGATCTCCTGCTGGATATTTCCGGCGTTCTGAGCGCGGGAGAGAAGCGCCGTCGTCGTCGGCTCGAGGGCGGCCTGCTCGCCGCGGTAGTACAAGGACCAGAAGCGCATGCCCTGGGCGTTGCACCATCGCAGCTGGTCGCCGGATCGAAGGCAAAGTTGTTGTGCCTGCTCGAGCCGCGCGTCGACGCCCGGCCATTCTCCACGGCCGAGTTGCCAGAGAGCATCGAGATTGCACACGTGCGAATGTATCGCGGTGTCCGCAAGTTCGACGGCAATCCGTTCCGCTCTTTCCATGAAGTATCGGCAAGCGCGGCGCCAGCCCATCATCCCGAGTCCACAGCCGAGCTGAGACGCGGCGACCGCCATTTCGGTCGTCTGTCCGGTTCGTTCCGCGCGTGCCACGGCTCCGAGCAGATTGCACATTCCGCGCGTGAAGCGAAGCTCGAAATAATCCACCATCGCAGCCTGGTTGAGGCAGCGCGCCATCTCCCGTTCCCAGGATCGGAGGTCTTCGCGGCGTATGATCTTCGCGGACGCCGGCAGGACCTGCTGCAACGCCAGCCGCATACCCCGGGCGGCAAGGCGCAGCAAAGTGACGGATGGGGAGACTGGAACCGGTTGCCCGGCCGCCTTGAGTGCCTTTCTGACGGCCACGCCCTGCGCATGAATATCGCCGCGGCTGTAGTGAGCCTCCGCCAGCTTCCGACGCCACCGAACCGCCTGAAGCCGCTGTTCGGGGGTCCAATCCTGCGGCTTGGCTTCGTGGGTCATGCATATACCCAGGAAAGATTCGACCTCCCGGAAGGCGCCGATCTGCAAGGCCCTTGCGGCAGCCAGATCCGCATACTTGACGACTTTCTCCTTATTGTCCGCAGCTTCGAAATGCCGGACGAGAACCGCCAGGTCGCCCCCCATTGCTTCGATACGGCTGCGCTCGAGCCATTGGGCGAGGTTTGCGTGCAGACGGCCGCGCAAGTCCCCGGGCATCGATCCATAAACAACATCTCGCGTCTGGTCATGGCGGAACTCATAGCTTCCCGGTTGATCGAGCCGGCGCACGAGATGGGCGTCGACCAGTGCCTCGACGGCCGATCTTAGACTCTCCGCATCCAACTCGTCCTTGAGCAAAGCCTCGAGCTCGACGAAGGTGAATGAGCGCCCGATGACGGCCGCGGCCTTGATCACGTCCTGCGATGTCGCGTCGAGGCGATCCACACGCTCCCTGATAACCCGTTCGACTCCCTCGAAATACTGAAGATCGTCAAGTGGACGTATCGAGCGCCAGAGACCATCGCGCACTGCGATCAGGCCTTCGCTCTTCAGGGTATGGGCGATCTCCTCGGCGAAGAACGGGTTGCCACCGGCAAGAACCGCGATCCTGCGGGCGAGCTCTTCCTGGGGCGATACGTCTCCGAGCGTGCGCGAGACCAGCTCGCAAACCGCGCTGTCGCTGAGCTCTTCGAGTTCCAGCATCCGGCAGCGCCGCGCCGGATTGTCCATGTCGGTTTCGTTAATTCTCGCCGCCTCGGCCCGCCGCCGCAGATGTTTCCATTCGGCGGGGACCTCCTCGGAGCGGATGCAAAGCACGAGCAACAGCGAAGGTAACGATCCAAGCACCCACTCGACGAGGCGCCATGAGGCCGAGTCCAACCATTGACTGTCTTCGAGCACGAGGGCGAACGGCCGTGGAGCCAACACGCCCAGAATGTCTCCCAGGAGGCGCATGGTGGCATCGGCGCGATGCGCGCCGTCAAGGTGTCGCGTTCCCTCGCTCTGTTGGATCTCGACCGCCAGAAGGTCGTTAAGCAAGGGCAGGCGATCCGCAATCCAGGGGACCGAGCGAACGCGGGCGGCAATGCTCTCAAGCAGGACGAGGCCATCGCTCTCGGAGGGCAGCCCGAGGAGCGATTCCAGCACCCGCCGCCACGCCAGGAGAGAGCTACGACGGTCGTCCCGCTCGGCGGGGACCACGGAGACGGCGACCCCGACAGCGCGGAGATTGTCCGTGAACGTCGCCACCAGCCGGCTCTTTCCGATCCCCGGCTCCCCGAGCAGGGCGACGAGGCCGCTTGAGCCGTCACGCGTTTCATCGAACGCTTTCTGAAGAAAGGCGAGCTCGCGCTCGCGGCCGATAAGCGCTGCCGCAGGCAGCGGCCGCGATCGCGGCTCCAGGGGACGAAAGACCGGAGCTACGTCGCCGAGTCCAGCCAGCTGGAGGGTCCCGCGCCTTTCGAAATCAAACGATGTACGGCTCGCTCTCTCGGTCGGCGCGTCGCAGAGCACATCGTCGGAAACCGTCGTGACGAGTCGCGCCGCGCGATTGAGGGGGGTGCCGAGCACCATCAACTGCTGCCGGCGGGCGCCCCCCACGACGCGAAACAGTGCCTCACCTGTCGCAACGCCAACCGAAACGGAGAGGCCCATCTCTTCTGCCTGGCGGCTGATGGCGCGAGCAGCCTCCACGGCGCGGGCCGGGTCATCGCGATGAAACGTACCCCTCGTTCCAAATACACAGATATATACGAGCCCCTTATCGTCGAACAGCAGTTCGCCGGCCGGTCCGCCGCACCGCCTTGAGATGCGTTGAAGTTCGGCGCAGAGGCTGTGATGTCGCGCAAGCGCATCAGGGTCCCGATGCCCGATACCGATGATCCGGGCAAAAAGGACTGACACCGGCCTGATCTCGGCAAGCGTGTCGAATCTGGCATCACGGCGGCGGTCTCGCTCGGCGGAATTGACCGCCGGGCCCGCTGCAGGCGCGGATTGGGGGGCCAGAAGCAGCTCCTGCAATTGCAGCGGCAGGAACTCGACAAGCCACTCGGAGGCAATCGTCGGCCCCGAAGGAGCAACTGGGGGCATCAGCGCATTTTCACCATCGCCGCGAAGCGCCTTCGCCGCATCCTCGGAAAGAACGACCTCCCAGCGACGAGCGAGCGCCTGCGAACGGGCCGCCTGAATGACGGCATCGCCGCCGGCCACCAGGTTCCATACCGGCGCGCCGCCTACCGCGGCGGCCCATAGCTGCCCGGCGCCAACGCCGATGTGGAGAGCCGGCCCGATTTCCCCTTGCCCGGGATCTCGCCGATCTCGGCTTTCCCTGCAGATCGCCTCCGCGCACTCGGCGGCGCATTTGACCGCGTTTCCGAGACCCGCTTCCCCAGCGGGCCAATAGGCGAGGAGCGAGTCTCCCGCAAAACAGACGACTTCGCCGCCCCGGTCGCAGACGTGGTCGGCACAGCGCGCGTAGGAAAGGCTGAGCAGCTTCGGGATCTGCACGAGCCCCTCCTGGCCGCGGCGCGCGAGCTGTTCGACAAGGGCCGTGTACCGCGAGACATCGACAAAGATCACCGCGGCCGGAAACGTCACCGCCGACGGCCGCTCTCCGTGAGAGCCGTGAAGTCGGCCGAGCAAAGTCAGCGGCAGAAAGCGTTCGAGCGACTTTGCGATCGTCTCCATGTCTCCTTCGCACGATGATCAATCACGCGAGTAAAGGGCGTCTCTCGCGTAAAAGTGCATTTACCTCTCGCCGAGCCGTCGACTCTCGCATATTATTTAGCAATCGCTAAGAGGGACGGCCGACTTAGAAGATCGGCAAGGGCGAAAAAAGTTTCTTCCTGATTTTCGATCCCGTCCGTCGGGATCAATGAAAGACGGAGCCACGGCTCAATACCGGGTTCAGGCGTGAAGCGCATCTTTATGGAGAGCGTTATGCCCGATTGGAATTACGGTCACCCATCTCGCGTCCACCACCCACTCCAGGGAGACAGCGATGCGCAGCCCTGACTTGGACAACGACTCCCGCACCGCTTGGATCTCCCAAGGCTTCGAAAGACTGGTCGACCGCGTTCGCAAAGCGCCTGCGGATCTCCATTTCGATGTTCTGATCATCGGCAGCGGCTATGGTGGCGCGATCGCCGCAGCTGTCATGGCCGGCCGCAAGAACGGGAACGGCGACCTGAGGGTAGGGGTGCTCGAGCGGGGGAAGGAATATCTGCCGGGTTCATTCCCCGCAGGCCCCGGCGAGTTGCCTCGTCATATTCGCAGCGACCGCAACAAAGAGGGACTTGTCGACGTGCGGATCGGACCGGAGGTCGTCACCGTGGTCGCTAACGGCGTCGGTGGTGGCTCGCTGATCAACGCCGGGGTCATGGAAGTCCCGACGGAGACCGTCTTTCAGACACGTTGGCCAGATCAGCTCCAGAACCTCGGCACGTGGCGACAGTATTTCGAACGGGCGCGCGAACTGCTCGGGGCCACGGCGAACGGTGTACCGAACACGATCTCCCTGCACCCAGACGGGCTTCCTCAGAAGCACAAATCCATCCGCAACATCGCGCCATCGAGTTTCCGGGAAGCGGCGATCACGGTCGCCATGGCGAATTCGACGAACTCTGGAAATGTCAGGCTCAACAAATGCGTTCGCTGCGGCGACTGCGCGACTGGCTGCAATTTCGGCGCGAAGAACTCGCTCGACATCAATCTCCTCGTTACCGCGCTGCGCAATGGCGCCGAGATCTTCAGCGGCGCGACCGTGCTCAGCATCAGGGAAGGGTCCGGCGCCTGGATCGTCGACTGCGTCTACACCAATGCCGCGCTCCGGGCGCGCGACGGCGAGGTGCTGAAGATCCGTGCCAGCAAGGTCGTGCTGGCGGCGGGAACGCTCGGAACCTACGAGATCCTGAAACGGTCGGAGGGTGAAGGGCTGCGACTCTCCGGCACACATCTCGGCAATCATTGTTCCACGAATGGGGACATGCTGATAACCGACTACGCGACGTCGAGTACGGTCAATACCGTCTCGGACGAGTCCGTGCAGCCGTCTAAGCGGGCGATCGGCCCCACGATCACGGGCATCATCGATCTTAGAAAGACGGCCGGCGTGCTGATCGAAGAGCTGTCGGTGCCGTCGAGCCTGCGCGTGGCTTTCACTGAAATCTTTGCATCCCTCAACACCCTCCACGGCCTCGACCGAATCGACTGGACGACGCACAGCAAGGGTCTTGCGGTCGATGACGAGTACGTGGTCCCTTCCGATCGGGTCGAACATTCCGCCGTTTACGCGGTGATGGCCGACGACGGAGCCGCAGGACATCTGGAACTCGACCCGACAGCCCCGTCGGGCGAAGACGGCGTCGCGCGGATGCGCTGGGACGACTTGCCCGATCATCCGGTATTCGACGGACAGGTAGAAACGCTGGCAAGGCTCACGAAGAACACGGGCGGGCGCATCATTGCAAATCCCGTCTGGAAGCTCTTGCCGCCCGGTCTGAACTGGTTGCTGCAGAACAAGCGCGGCCCCCTCACGACCGTCCACCCGCTCGGCGGCTGCGTGATGGGAAACAGCGGAGCCATTGGCGTTGTGGACCATCTGGGGCGCGTCTTCAAGACCGATTCGACCGCGGAGGTCCACGACGGCCTCGTCGTTCTCGACGGCTCGATCATCCCGACGGCACTTGGAACGAACCCAGCCCTCACAATAGCGGCGGTCGCTCTGCGCGCTTCGGAGGCGCTTGCAACCCTTTGGAACTATGCCGCCGCTCCGGCGGCAGCCGCCGCGCCCCTGGTTCGCCCGGTGTTCCGTGCAACCGATGTTGCTGCTCCGCAATCCGATACCAATGTCGAGATCATCGAGCGGCTCGTCGGTCCAGTCAGCTTTCGGCCGCACGGCGAAAACACCAGGACGAGGATCGTCGAGCTCACACTCCGCTTCGAGCCGAAGGCGCTCGCAGACCTCGCACCCAGCAACGGCGGCGACGCGACCTTGAAGGTTGCGGCCGATGCTTCCGCACCGCTGGCGCGCAGCATGATCCGTATCTTCCCCCGGGACAAATGGGAGGAAATCGAACGGACCTGGGACCCGGCCGGTCTGAAGGAACAGAAACTGGACGCACTGGCCGAATTCAAGGCGCCGCTGACCGGCAGCCTCCGCGTCCTGGAGCGGCAGGCGACGTGGGTAGGCGGGAGGGTTTGGCGGGCCGGTAAGGCCTGGGTCCTCAATCGCGGGCTGCGCGACATTTATCAGGCGATCGTCGATGGCGATGGCGGCCCCGGCTTCTGGCAACGCGTCCGCTCGGGACTCGCAATCGCCAGCCGTTCAGGTGAAATTCGTGCATTTACCTACGACCTTAAGATCGGAGCGCCCGACCCGGGCGCCCGGATCTCCCTCAGCGGCGACCGTATTCTGGGGATGAAGCGGTTCACCTATGAGCGCCGCTGCAATCCCTGGCGCCAGCTCATGGAGATCGCACTGGAGCGTTTTCCCGGAGCTGAGGGAGCCGTTTCACGACGGGTATTGAAGCTCGATCTCGAATATCTCGCGCGGATCGGCGTGCCGCTTTTCCGCGTTACGAAGCAGCGCGACGGCGTGGCCGCCATCGGCGAACTCGTCACCTTCTTCGGATACTTCCTCCGGCTTCTCCTGGGCCTGCACATCTGGAGCTTCCGGGCGCCGGACAAGGACAAGGATCCGGCGAACGACGTCGTGGATTTCCGGCCGCCCTCTATCCTGAAGATTCCTGGCGGCGGGACAGTCGCGGCGGCCCGGCAGACGATCGCAATGGGTGTGAAGGCGCCAGAGCTCGGCGGGCCGCCCGTCCTCGGCAAGATACTCCTGACGCGCTATCCCAATCCGGGAACGACAAAGAGGCCTCTCGTCATGTTTCACGGCTACAGCGCCGGTGGCACGACATTCGCCCATCACGCCGTCAATCCCAACTTCGCAAGCCACTTCTGGAAGACGGGGCGCGATGTCTGGATCGCCGACCTCAGAACGAGTCCTGCGCATCCGACTGCCAGCGCCGCCTGGAGCTTCGATGAGATCGGCAAGGAAGACGTTCCCCTGGCGCTGAAAACGATAGCGGCTCAGACCGGTGCGACCAAGCTCGACGTCATAGCGCATTGTATGGGAACGATCGTTTTCAGCATTGCCGCGCTCGAGGGGAAAATCGACGGGCTCGTCGACCGCGTGGCCTTCACACAGGTGGGGCCGCTGGTCGTCTTCACGCCCGCCAACATATTCCGTGCCTATGTTGTGCGCTATCTCCTCGGTTTCCTGCCGGACAGCTACAGCTTTCACCCGGAAAAGCCGACGCTGGCGGACGATCTCTGGGACCGCGTGCTTTCCACGCTTCCCTATCCGGTCGAAGAGTTCGACGTCGAAAACCCGGTCTGGCCATGGAAACGCACGCCGTGGACACGCACGCGACACCGCATGGATGCGCTCTACGGCCGGGACTTCAACGCCGCGAACATGGAGCCGGAGATGCTGCGCTTCATCGACGAGCACTTTGGTGCCCTGAGCCTCAAGACAGTCTCGACGACCTTGCATTACGTGCGGCACGCCATGCTCACGGACCACAAGGGACAAAACAGGCTCGTGTCTCGCCAACTCTTCCGCGACCGATGGGATTTCCCGGCGTTCAGCGTGCACGGAGCGGAAAACGGCCTCACACATCCCGCGACCGTCGACCGCATGCGGCGCATCCTGGAGGATGCCGGACGGGTTTATATGGAGCCACCCTTCGTCAATCCGGGCGCCGGCCATCAGGATGCGCTCGTAGGTACGACAAGGCACGCAACCTTCAGGAAGATCGAAGAGTTCCTTGACAGGAACATAAACAGGCAAAGCGGGCAGGCGGACGTGGAGATGACGGCCTATCCGCCCTGGATCGGTCCCATAATCACCAGGGAGGAGCATCCCATTGGGAACCATGTCCTCGTGATGCGGCTGGGGGCACATCCATCAATTCGTGAGACGGAATGTGCCATAATGCTGCGCGTCCTGTTGAGCGGCAACGACATCCTCCGGCCGGACGGTCAGCCTTGGGATTTGCCTTACATCCTCGGCCACATGATGGCTTACTCGTCGCCCGCGCTGAGGGACGCAGGCTGGGATGCCTTCAAGGTTCCGCCTGCAGCGTCCATGCCCGGGCATGATCCGAATTATCCCGGAGACGCACTGTTGGTTCTGCTTGTCTATGCGGAAGACAGATCGCTCCCGCGGTCCGTCGACCTGGAATATTTTGCGGTGTCGAGAGGCGGCATCGTCTATTGGATCGATCCTCACGAGCCTGACGTCAATAATGACAGGGTTCTGGATGAGCTCGACTACGAGCGTTTCGAGACGATCTCCCGCGGGGCGCTGCGGGCCTTGGACGCACCGCGGCCCGACATCAATCCGGAGCACGCATCGAAGAATTCGCCGAAGCGACTGGTCTACCGCGGCATGGCGCCGGTCCGTGGCGCTTCGGTGGCCCCCACGACGGAACCGGAAGCCGGAGCCGGCACCTTGATGGTGTCAGACTTCGCAATGGGCCAGTCCGCGCTGGAGCGTCTGGTCGAGCAGGACCGTAATCTGATGGATGGCGTCATTCCCGATCGGCCGCAGGCTTCGCGGCCATCGGCAGGCGGTACCGGCTTCATGCTCGCCTCATGCCAATATCCCGCCGGCTTTGTCGATGGCACGGTTGCCTATCGCTCCTATGCCCGCGTCGCGGAGCGAATAGGAGCGGCGACGGGCATCCAGCCTCAATTTGCCGTCTTCGTCGGCGACCAGGTCTATGTCGATCCGACCGCCGGGCTCTACGATCCAGCGGCCGAGGATGACCGGTACAAGCTGCCTTACGAGGCATGGCTGCGCGAGCCGAACGTACGGGAGGTGCTGCGCCGTATCCCGTCGTTCATGCTCCTCGACGACCATGAAATCGACGACAATTGGGAGCCGCCTTCCGATGAAGCCAAGAAAAAGGCCGGTCTTGAGGCCTTTCGTAAATACCAGCGCGGCATCAAGCGTGATCTCGAAACTTTCGATTTCGACGGCCTCCATTTCTTCCTGCTCGACACGCGAACAGAAAGGACGCATCGCAGGGTCGGCGACCTTGACAGGGCCTTCCTGTTCAAGACCGGTCCCGGCGCGACAATGGAGAGGCTGGCCGCTTGGCTCAGGCTTCCGAATGGCCCGAAATTCATAGCATCGCCGTCGATGTTCCTGCCACGCCATCGCCGCGCGGTTCAGCGCGACAGCAGCCTCAGTCCGGCGAACCTGAGCGCGCTGCATTCCGATGGCTGGGACGGGTATCCTAACAGCCTGCGCGAAGTCCTCGGCGTCCTTGCCGCCGGGAAGATCCGGCACGTCGTGTTTCTTTCGGGCGACGAGCACAGGGGCTGCATCGCGACCGCGCGATTGACAGACACGAACGATACTTTGCTTACCACCATTCATTCCGTCCACACCGCCGCGATGTACGCCCCGTACCCGTTCGCAAACGGAATCGACGAAGACATCGTCGAGAAGGAGGATTTCGAGTTCGAGTACGGATCGAAGCGCTATCGCTGCGTCGTCAACGCGACCCGGCCACCTCCAGGCGATGGCGCGACATTCCTCCGTGTGCGACGAGAGGGAACCGACTGGAAGCTGGACTGCGATTTTGCCGGAACCGTGCACACGCTCGTGCTCTGACCGTCGCCGCGCTTGCACGACGGTCGGACCGGGCCGCGATGCGGCCGCACCGGGCTCGGCGCCGCCGGTATACAGTCCAGCGCTCGACGACACGGGACGACCGGCACCCCGAAGGGCGCTCAAGCGAGGCTCAAATCATCCTCCGTCGGCAGCGGCAGAGGCGTCAGGCGGAAGCTCCAGGTTCAGTCCAGAATTTGCCGCAGCGTCGCCGCATCCTCGAGAAACGCCTCCGGATCGTCTCGCGCCACGAACTCCAGCATGGCAAAACGACGGCCGGTCCAACGGGGTGGCGGCATGGCGGCCAGAACCGTTTGCCAGTAGTCGGCAGCGGACGCCAGGGGGAAGCGGTTGCGGGCGCGATCCCAGGCGAAGACATGGACATGGGAGACATGCTCGCCAATCCGAGCAACCTCCGCGAGTGCGTCGTCAAGCGGGAGACCGGGTCGAGGCTGCCAGTAGAGGTAGACATTCGGGTGCGCGACCGCCTCGATAAGGCGGAGTGCCGACCGGGTCTCGTCCGTGAGGGATTGCGGGTGGTATTCGAGCGACACCGTGACGCCGTGCCGGGCGGCTTCCGCGCCCATGTCGCGGATCGCATCCGCCGTGGCGCGCCGTTCGTCGGCGCTGTAGTCCCTCGAATCGCGCTGGCGGGTGCCGGGCCAGATGCGCATGTTGGAGGCACCAAGCGCGAGAGTCGTCTTCAGTGCAGGTTCGAACGCGGAAAGATCGTCGGCCGGCGGCGCGACATACGAGCCGTAGGAGGTCTTCAGACCCGTGCTTTCGCACAGACGCCCGACAGCGCGGGCAGCAGAGGCATCGCCGGGGGGAACATGGGCATCTCCCGCCCATTCGATCGCGGCGAACCGCGCCTCCAATGCGAGAGCGACGATTGCCGCCACGGGGAGCTTGCGGAAGGTGACCGTACAGAGGCCCGGCTCGAAAGCGCTCATGCCATGCGCCCCAGGTCCTGCTTGCAAACCTCGAACAGGAGCGGTCTGCCCTGGACGAACCGGCCGACCTCGTCGACGGCCATTTCTCCCAGCCGCGTGCGCTCCAGACCGATGGCGCCGGCAATATGCGGCGTCAGAAAGACGTTCGGCATGCGGTAAAGCGGCGAGCTTCTTTCCGGAATTTCGGGATGCGTGACATCGATCACCGCATTGATCGCACCCGACTGCAGTCTTTCGATGAGCGCCGCCTCATCCACCAGGGCACCCCGCGCCGTGTTTATCAGCGTCGCGCCATCCTTCATGAGGGCGAGCTGTCGGGCGTCGATCATGTGCCGGGTCTCTGGCAGCAGCGGCGCGTGCAGCGAGACGATGTCGGAGCGGGCCATCAGCGTCTGGAGATCGACCTTTTCTACCTTGAGGGCGCAGGCTTCGGATTCGCCGACCAGCGGATCATGAAGCAGCAGGCGATAGTCGAGCAGGCGCAACAATTCGATCACGCGGCGCCCGATCCGCGATGCGCCGACAATCCCGACCGTGCGGCGATAGTTTCCGATCGCTTCCCCCTGAAGAACCTGTGTGCGCTCGCGTCCGCGGTCGGTGGCGTAGATATCGCGGAAGCGGAACACCTGCTTGCCTGAAAAAATGACGGCTGCGAGGGTGAACTCGGCGACCGGCACGGCATTGGCTTCCGCCGCATGGCTGACCTTGATGCCCGCGTCGAAGGCGCTCTCGTCGACGAGCCCCTTGATGGTGCCGGCGGCATGGACGATGAGGCGGAGGCGCGCCGCGCGGGCAAGGACGGCAGCATCGATGAACGGGGCGCCCCAGCCGGTCACCAGGATTTCCGCATCGCCCAGCAATCGCTGCGACCGCTCATCGCCGAACTCCGTCATCGGCTGTCGGTCCAGGATCCGGGCGACGTCACCGAGCCGCGATAAAAGCTCCGGCGTAAAGACGTAGCGCGTTCTTTCCGGCTGCATCGCAATGGCGACGGTCGGGAGGGTCATGGCATTCGTCCCGGGGCCTGCATCGCGCTGACGGTCGGGCCTTCCGCCCGGAGCGCATCGAGCGCCGCGATATCCGGCATCGCCGGCGGGTTCGACCAGTCTTCGGCGACGGCAGACGTGTTGGGGCTCGCGACCACCGCGCAGGCGAAGATGGTTGTTCCGGAGGGAATACTTGCCCGCAATTGCGGCACCAGGGTCTTTGCGGCGATCAGGTTCGTATTTGGCGGCGCTTTCTGGACCAGTCCTTCGCGTGGAACTGTGGAACCGAGATCGCGGATCCCGCTGAAATCCTCAGCCCCGATTGCATGCGCCATCCCTTCCTCTGCGGCGAGCGTGTCAGTCTCGAAGTCCCGTCGGGGAATGGCGAAGCCACCTTCGGCAGTTTCCAGGGGTCGCGGCGTCGTGATCCGGTGCAGGCGTAGATGCCAGGGCGAAAAAGGGATCAGCCAGGTTTCGACAAACACATCCGGCCAGGGCGACCATCTGGAAAACAGCACGTCGCCTGCAAGCCGAACCTCCTCATTGGCCTCGCGCACCCGGTAATGAAGACCGTCGTCGCTGAATGCCAGCATCGAGTCGAAGGCGCCGCCGGCAAATCCCCGTTCGTCGCTCTCGACGCTGAAAGCGTAGCGCGCCGAGTAGGCAAATTTCGCATATTTTTCCGGGCCGAAGCGCATCTGGCGGTTTTCCTGGCCGGAGGAAAGCGCCACCGTGTCTCCTTTGACGGGCATCATGACCATGCCAGGATGGCGAAGGGCGACCGGCCCGGCCGGTGGCCGAGGCGGGGCCTCCGCGCTCGTCCAGAACGGGTGGTTTTCGCCGACGCCAAGCGGCAGGAAAGCCTTGAAGGCCCAATAGGGCGAGCCCGCCGAATTGTAGTTTTCCGACATCAGGAGGTTCGGATAGCCGTATCCGATCGAGAGCACGCCGTCCCGATGCGCTATCGGCTTGTCCGCCCACCATCTGAGGTGGCGAAGGCAGAGCCCCTTGATTTCGCCCCAGGGCAGCGCCTCGAGGTCGGCAAAGGCCAGCGCCGCCCAGAAGCCGGCGCAGGCGAAGCGGTAGGTGAGGCTCCTGCCAAAGGGAAGAGTCGCTCCGTCCTCGGCGAACCAGTGGCGAAAATCCTCAGCGAAGGCGACCGCTCGCTCGCGATAGCGTTTCGCATGGTCGTCTTCGACGAGGCGCGCATAGATCAGCCCGTAGAAGTGCATGGCAAAGGCGATGTAGTGGTCGACGCGCCGCACATTGCCGTCGCGATACCAGCCGTCCCCGATATAGAAACCGTCGAGTTCGGCGAGATAGGCTTTCGTCAGGCTGCGGTCGTGCCCGATACCGAGACGATCAAGGGCGATGTCGACGAGAACGCGGAAGAACTTCCAGTTGTTGTCGGCGTAGTCGAACTTGCGGGCATGGAGAAGATAAGAAACCAGATTCTCCCTCTCACGCCCGCTCAAGGGATCCCAAAGCTTCTCCGGCACTAGCGCCAGCGCGAAGCCGAGGGCCGCAAGCTCGACCATTCGCTGGTCCCGTCCGTTCACCCGTCCCCAATATTCCGGGTGTTCAGGATCGGTGCCGTTGGCGATCCCTTCCGCATAGCGCCCCCAATGAGCAAAATCTCCGCCGCCGGCCGCAAAGGGAGCGAGCCCCCAGAGAGGCCGGGCAAAGCCCTCCAGATCGGCGGCGGACCGGTCGAAATGGGCAGCGGCGGCGTCGAGACGGACCCGAGCGTTTCCTGCAGAGAAACGCGGTAGCAGCGGATCGAAGAGATCGATCAGCGCGCGCTGCATGTCGCTCCGTGTCTTGAGCGGATTTCCGGCAAGCGGGTTGGCGCTGGCGGGGTCATAGGTCATGACTTGTCTTTCGCACTGATTGTGCCCCCGGCCACCGGGACGGCCGCGTGAGAGATATGCCGGGCGGGAACGTCCGGATGGCGGAAGCGAAACTGCATCATGCCGACGGCTTCCCGGCCGAGCGCTGCGCGATCGACACGCATCGTCGAAAGGCGCGGATTGGCCATTTCGGCGCAGGGCAGGTCGTCGAAACCGATGATCGCGAAATCGTCCGGTACCCGCCGGCCCAATTCGGTCACCGCCTCGAGAACGCCCACGGCGATGAAGTCGTTCATGCAGAAGGCCGCGGTGAAACGCCCGTCCTCAGCAAGAGCGGCGAGCGTTGCCGCATGGGCTTCGGCGCTGGAGTTGTTCGCGAACGGCAATCGGATGACACGCGCATCGCCGCCCACGGAGGCGACGGCCGCTTCGAAGCCGCGCACGCGCTCGCGGATCGTATGCCTATGCGATCCGGTCAGATGCAGGATACGCCGGTGGCCGGCGTCCAGCAGCATCCGCGTCGCTGCGTAAGCACCGAAGAAGTTCGGCGGCGAGACACCGTCGAAGCGCAATTGCGGATCGACACCGTTGACGAGGACAACGGGGGTACGGCTTTCCAGGAGCCACTCGGCAAGCGCTTCGGAGGGATCTATGCCGACCAGGAAAAGCCCTTGCGCCCCGACCGATTGCATATGTTCGCCAACGGCTTGCGGCGTCGCCTTCATCTCGTTCATGAGGCGGATGTCGAAAGACATGCCCTGCTCGGCCGCCTCGGAGCGCAAGCCCTCGACTATGCCCTGGTAGAATGCGCTCAGGCTGCCCGTGACGCCGTTGCTCGCGATCAAAGCCAGTGTGCGAACGGCTGCCGCAGCACCGGTTTTGAGAGGATAGCCGAGGTCATTGGCGACCTTGAGGATCTGAGCCCGGACATCCTCGCTGATGCCGGGCTCATTCGCGAGAACCCGTGAGACGGTGGAGACGGAAACGCCTGCATGTGCAGCAATGTCGGCTTGACGGAGTCTTCTGGAAGGTCTTTCGATCATGGTGCAAACATTGCGCAAACAACGCAAATTTGCAATAGGCAAAAGATATATTGCACAACTCCGATTTTTGCATAAGCTCTTGCGTAACTTGGTTCCCTGCAGGCGCTGGAGGAGAGCTCCGGGCAGGGCAGCGATAGGGGAGGACTGGCATGCTACTCAACAGACGCGGATTCATGGTCGGCGCGGCCGGCGCGGCGACAGGTATCGCTCTCGGTTCCCGTTCGGGCCTTGCGGCCGACAGCGTGCAGTTGCGCGCGATGTGGTGGGGATCGAACGACCGCTCGAAGCGGACGTTGGCGGTCGCCAAGCTCTTTCAGGAGAAGAACCCGGATATCGGCATCGTCGGGGAGAGCCTGAGCGGTGACGGGTATTGGACGAAGCTTGCGACGCAGATGGCCGGCCGCGCCATTGCCGACATCTTCCAACTCGAGCCGAGCACGATATCGGACTATTCCAAGCGCGGCGCCTGCATGGCGCTCGATCCCTTCATCTCTTCAGCGCTCGACGTTAGCGCCTTTGGCAAGGACGTGCTGAAGCTGACGACGGTGGACGGAAAGCTCTGGGGTGTCGGCCTCGGTCTCAATTCCTTCGCGCTGTTCTACGATGCCGATGCTTTCGCCAAAGCCGGCATGACGCCGCCGGGCGTCGATACGACCTGGGCGGACTATGCCGACATCGCCGTCGAGATGACCAAGGCGGCCGGCAAGAAGAGCGTCTGGGGCGGACCCTACGGAGCCCGCTACGCCTATGTCTTCGATGCCTGGCTCCGCCAGCGCGGCAGCAGTCTTTACACCGATACCGGGCTCGGCTTCGGCGTCGAAGAGGCGAAGGAGTGGTACGCCTATTGGGAGGAACTGCGCAAGCGCGGCGGCACCGTCGGCGCCGACATACAAACGCTCGACCAGAACACGATCGACACCAATTGCCTGGCGCTCGGCTACTCGGCGATGGGCATGGCCTATTCCAACCAGATGGTCGGCTATCAGCTCATCATGAAAAGCAAGCTCGGTATCGGCATGCTGCCGCGCGCTGAGAAGGGCGGCCCCTCCGGCCATTATTACCGCCCGGCGCTGATCTGGAGCATCGGTGCGTCGACGGAACACGGCGAAGAGGCCGCGAAATTCATCAACTTCTTCGTCAACGATATCGAGGCGGGCAAGATCCTCGGCGTCGAGCGCGGCGTGCCGATGTCGCCGAAGGTTCGCGAAGCGATCCTGCCCTCACTCAACCCGACGGAGACGGAAACGGTCAACTACATTAATGCCCTCAAGGATCAGGTCGGCGGCTATCCGGCGCCGGCGCCGCTCGGATCGACCGAGTTCGATCAGCGCGTCCTGCGACCCATCGCCGACGAACTCGCATTCGAACGCATATCGATCGACGACGCGGCGACACGGCTGGTGGAGGAAGGCAAGGCTACGGTCCGTGCCGGCTGAGCAGTCACACATGGCCTTCCTCTTAAATCTTAGGATTGCCCCGTCCGCGTTCGATGGCGTTTACTCGCCTTGAGCATACGGGAGTGAGCGATGGACGTCGAAATGTTGGCCGGCCTCGGCGTTGCCGTCTTCATCCTTGCCATGTCGATCCTGGTCGCGGACGAAGTCGGGGACCCGCCCGACCTCTCTGCGGCACAGATGAGCTTCGTGTCGGGGGAATAGAACGGACCTGCCGGAGGGGGTGTCACCGGACGTTCACTTCTCCTCCGGCGGCTCCGGCCGCGAGGCGATGAAGATCGCGCAGGTGATCAGGATCGCCGCAACCGAAATCAAGCCGACGACCGGCGGCCCGACCGCAAGCCAGAGATAGGCGAAGCCCAGGCTCATCAGGAAAATCGCTATCATTTTGGTGCGGCGCGCTATTGCTCCGTTCTCCCGCCAGTCGCGCAATGGCGGTCCGAACAGGGCGTGCCCCATCAGCCATTGCTCGAGTCTCGGCGAGGAGCGCGAAAACAGCCACGCCGCCAGCAGCAGAAAGGGTGTGGTCGGCAGCAGCGGGAGAAAGATTCCGGCTGCGGCAAGACCGACCATCACCCAGGCAAGACAGAGAAGCGCGAGGCGCGCGGAAAGGTTCATCTGCCGTCTCTTTCGTCGGATATCAGGGCCGTCCATTTGCAGCAATCGCGTGTTTCCTCAGTCTGCACAGTTCGCGACAATAGCCTACCGCACGTCTCCGGTCGCGGCGCTGATGGGAAGAATTGCTTTCCGGCAGTGAATCAGGCGCGCGGCAGCTAGCCGCTTCAGCGTGGATGTATTTGATGTACTGGCGAATGCTGCGGCATCGTCTTGGCGAATGCGTGGGTTACAAGTAATAGGGTCATGCGATGTTCGCGCTTATTCACTCTCTGCGCCTGTTGTCGGCGCGCCTGCAAGCGGATGCAGGATCAAGGATTGCGAAGACTGTACAGTAATCAGGAACGGAATAAATGACCATAAGCGTTTTGGCAGCAAGTGGCGGCGTGAAGCAAGTCATCTGCATCAATTGGGGCACAAAGTATGGAGCGCCCTTTATTAACAGGCTGTACGCGATGGTTGCCCGCAACATTACGCCGCCTTTTACCTTCACGTGTTTTACCGATAACAGGGCAGGGCTGAACCCCGCGATACTTTGCGAAGACTTGCCTCCGCTCGACGTCAAGAACATGCCGACCAACACGCGAGGCATATGGCCCAAGGCGCGTCTCTGGGGGCCGGCCTTGGGAAAGCTGAAGGGCCCGGTGCTGTTTCTCGACCTGGATCTGGTGATCGTGTCATCGCTGGATGTTTTCTTTGAAATAGGGGAGGCGGATGACGTAATTCTGGCGAGAAACCAAACCACGCCCTTTGAGCGTCTCGGGCAAACGTCCCTCTTCCGCTTTCCCGTCGGGAAGCTCGCACCGCTTCAGGACAGGTTCCGCTCCGACCCACAGGGCGTCGCCGACGAGTACCGGTATGAGCAGCGCTTCGTAAGCCGCAATGCGCCTGGGGGGATAACGTTCTTTCCACGAAAATGGGTTCTTCATTTTCGCCAGGACTGTCGCTGGCCATTTCCACTCAATTACTTCTTTGCGCCCAGTCTGCCGCATGAGGCACGTGTCGTCATTTTTCCGCGCGGTCTGCAACCGCTGCACGCGATAGAAGGCCGGTATGGAACCAAGCGTCCCCACAGGACAGCACTCAAACACATAGCGGGCGTCTTCGACGCGAAGCAAAGGAAGGATAAGGGCGCGCTGCAATACTTGCGGCACTATATCCGTCCGACGCCTTGGGTGGCGGAGCATTGGCGCGAATGATCGTGCGCCGCACTTAGGGTCTCACGGGCGGTTGAGCCGGGAACGGATGACCGAGGCGATGCGGCGTGTCTCATCGAGCGGTTCGTAGCTGTATGGTTCGATCTTTCCTTCGAACGGCCGGGTCAGCTGCAGGGTTTCATGCAGATCCCGGTGATAGCGCTCGAACTTGTCCAGCCGCGGACCCACGACGGGGGTTAAGTCGAGTGTGAAGACCGGCTTCCCCGTCGCCAGGGCTTCGCAGGGCATTGTGATCGAGTCCTTTGCGATGACGAACGCGTCGGCGGCGGCCATGTAGTCGAGATAGGGGTTCTCGCTTCGTCTGTCCCAGACAGTGATACTTTCGCCGTCGAGTGTCGACAGCGCCTGCTGAGTGTGGTCTTCGGATCTGCGTGAGACCGACGCGACGATGCGCCAGCCATCTCTCGCCAACTGCCCGATGGCGTCTTTTATATTCTGGTGGGTTCTGTCGTCGTAAACATATGCGCCATTCGAGCCGCCGACGAAGACCGCGGCTATTGGGCGTCCGTCGGGCGACAATCGTGCACGGGCAGCATCTCTGAGGGGCGCCAGCCGCGCCCAGGTAATCTGATGCGGTACTCCGACCATCGGATGATAGTTCGGCCGCCGGTCCAATTCCTCGACCCAATCGTGACGAGAGACGAAAACGAGATCATATCCTTCGATGCGCGGGCGTTGGAGGTGGATGGCGAAAGGCTTGCCGCCATAGGCCGCTTTAATGTCGAGAACCGCCGGTTCAGCGCGGAAACCGCAGGAGATCACGAGTTCGGGACGCTGTTCCTTTGTGCGGAACAGTCTGGGTTCGAACAGTTTTCTCAGGCCGCGTGTCCGACTTATCAACTTAACCACCGGCTCCCGGTGGAACTGTTTTCCAACGCCAATGCACTGGGTAAGCGTTCCCGCCTTGCTTTCGGCCACGGCCCACACGCAGCTCGTGCCGGGAGTGTCCACCGTTTCGTCGTTGCTGTCTTGCAAATTCGAGCTCCGTTGTGACGCTGCTTTTCTCCGGCCCGTGCCTGGCTGGCGCAGAATTACTGGCCGAGATCGATCCCGTTCTTGTCGACAAAATCGAGCATGCTGCGGTCTTCGATGACGTTCGCTTCGATATACTCTATGGTCGTGGCGACCTTGTTCCGGTATTTCTCGGTGGAACCGTCGAAAGACCAGCCCCTCTCGGTCTTTTCCTTCAGCTCCTCGATCGATTTTGCGTAATAGTGATTGAGCTGAATGAAGTCTGCGGAGTAAAATTCGGCAGCCTTCCGCTTTTTCTTGGGCACCACCACCCCCGCATCATTCGCGGTCTTGTCGCCGTAGGAACGTGTTTGGAAGTGATGCACGCTCACTTTCGTGACTTCGACCGGATCGACGATGCATTTGAAGTTGCTTGCATCGAGGTTCTGCCGCATGGGATCGGAAACTCGCATCTTATAGTTGAGGCAAACGGGCCCTGCCGGTCGCGAGATGTGGCCGCTATGGCCGAACATGTGCCACGGCAACGAAATGTTGGGAAAGTCACCTGCGCCTCGTAAGGCCTCCTCTAACGTTCGCCCCTTTTTCGGAAGGAGAAACTCGTCGACGTCGATGAAGGCCATACGCTCGTAACGGCTGCCGAAATTCAGAATCGCATGGGCGAAAGCGATCGTCTGCCCGTTCAGGAATTCACCACTCCTTTCGTCCCGCATACGCATTCTCCAGGGTACGACGGTCAGTTCCTGGCTGGCTAACACCCTCTGCAGAATATCGAACGTCCCGTCGGTCGAGCCGTCATCGTAGAGACAGAAATGGCGAACACCCACGGCGCGGTGGAATCGCACCCATTCCTCGATGTAGCTGGCTTCGTTTTTGACGCAGGCGACGATCGCGATGCCGTGTCGGCTGGGGTCGCCTGGCGGAGGTGTGATCGCAAGTTCTCTCGTAAGGTGTGTTTTAGGGTTTATTTTGAACATTTACACCCCATGGTGGACAAGATCGGCGTTTACTTCGAATACATCGTCTTTATAGAAGGGGATAGCCGAACTTGGAATCCGGGCTTCGGCAACACTGAGAGGCCGCGCGGTCAAAGCACGCCAAGTTGGGATGAGTAAGCATGGACTTCCCCGCTTCCGGAGCAACGCAGAATTTGGCAACGCCCGAGCAATGGCGTTCTCTGTTTTCCAAGTTTTCACACGTGATCCTCGTGGCTAACAGCGACCAGGTTGACGTCAAGGAACTTCAGGCCGAATACCCGCACACGGCCGTCTTCGTATTCTTCAATAGGGTCTACAAGGTTCTTGATAAACAATTTTCCGGCCACTCCCTGCTGATTTCACGCGCTCAGCCACGGGGCGCCAACATCGTTTACCGGCAAGAGGTCGCTGACGTCGTCAAGCTGTTCGCGCCGCAGGAGTTCCTGGGCATAATGAACATTCGCCTGGCGGCGAACGAGACGTTGAACACAAGCTCCGACTACTTGGGAACGCCCACGGGGCATTTGGATTTGACCGGCTTCTGCGCTGACTTTTACCCAGAGGCCAAAGTCCCCACGAGCGGCTTCGCCATGGCTCTGTGGCTGGTCGATCAGGCGCTCCCGGCCAAAATCATCCTCGCAGGGTTCTCGGCAAAGCGCAGCGAGAAGTGGCGGGTGGTCGCTGTCCACGACTGGACGTTCGAGCAGGTCTTTCTGCGCCTCTTCGCAAGAGCGGGCAAGCTGACGATGCATGGCGGTATTGCGACAAACAGTTACGCATCGCTTGCCTCACGGTTCCCGGAGCTGCCCGCTGCCGAAATCTCTTCGACGATCGCAGAAGTCCTGTCATCGCGTCTGAGCCAGACCGACGCGCAGGTCGACAAGCTGATTTCCCTGACAGGCGCATTTCGGTCCATTGACGAATTCTTACGTGGGCTGAGGCCGAAGTTTCTGAAGAAAACCAAAGCATAGCAGCATCGAAATTCCTGATATCGAATTCTGGTGAGGACAAATGGGATCATGGATCTCCGACGCCCGTAAGCGCATATACCGGAATCTGAAGTACCGCATCACGCGGCCGGATCCGCCGGCCGCACCCTTTCGATTCAATGGCCCCGTCGTCGTTGTAGGGTCCGCGCCTATCTCCAACAGGCCGGCCGGATTGGACGAGAGCTTCAGGATCATTACCGTGAACGGCTCGCAATCGGTCATCGGCAAGTGGGGCGTTGATGCGCCGGACATTACCATGATGATGTTCAATCAGGTCGAAGGAACCACTGCGAACGCGATCGAGGTCAGGCGTGTGCTGAAAGGGCAGCGCACAGGGACGCTCTACGTATTTCTCTGGCGCAAGGACGATCGCGCGCGCCTGGAGGAAGGGTTGCGGGCGTTCGACTATAGATACGACCGGCTGGAAATCGTCGATCGATATGAGCGGATGGCGTTGCTGGATCGGGTTGCCGACTTGCGTTCCCTCGAGATGGACGCCGATTCCAAATGCTCGAACGGTATGAACGCGGTCCTTTTTGCCCTCTACAACGGAGCGCCCGCCGTCATCGTCACGGGAATAAATCCGAACTCAAGCGGTCACGTCTACAATTCAACGGGCTTGAAGCGTTTTCATGTTCAAATGGACAAAGTCCTCGTTTCCAAGCTGATTAGCGAGGGTCGCCCCATCTTCACGGCGGATCCGCCGGTTTCGGAAGAACTGGGCATTCCGTTGTGGAGCGGTTCAAGCCGCTAGTACTTTGAATATTTGTTCCGTGCCGTCGTTTTGTCCGCTCAACGCCTGCGTTAGAGAAATCAATGATTTCAAATCGTCCGTTTTCACGTTCCTTCATCAAGATCGCCGTTCGCCTCCTCCTGGGCCGTTCCAGGGCCCATGTTCAGGACTGGTTTCCCGGCCTCAAGCTCGAACTTGCAACCGCTGATCGAGACGGCATGATCCGGTATCGAGGCGAGTCGGTAGGACGTCTCACGAGCCCATCGCGCGCCGTGGAAGAAATGCCGTCGAACGTACTTATCGTCGGCTCCGGCCCCTCTGTCGCCCGATGCGATCTGACGCGCGCAGACAGGTCTTCATGCCTTCTCTTGAACGGCGCGTTGCACCTCTTCCCCAGCGTGGTGGCAAAGCCTCTGGCGATCGCAATCGAAGACGAACGGTTCATATGGAGGCACTTCGATCTCGTGAAGCGGATTCCTGCCGGATGCGTCTGTCTTCTGTCCGTGAGCGTCATAAGGGCGATCTGCGAGTTGGACGGCACATGGCTGCGAGACAGGCCGGTCGTATTGATCGATAACGTGCGAAAGCCGTACGGGGTGGCACGTCGGGACACCGCTGAACTGCGCAAGCTGCCGTATGTGCGGCTGAGCGAGGACGGCGACGTCGGCTTTTCCGAGGACCCCTTTGCCGGCATTTTCCAGGCAGGCTCGGTCGCGGTTTCCGCCGCACAGTTTGCCGTCGCCTGGAGGCCCCGCTCGATCGGCTTCGTGGGGATCGATCTCAGTAACGCCGATGAACCGAGGTATTACGAAACAACCGATAAGGCCTATTCGGGAATCGTCGCAGCCCAAAGGCGGATCGTCGACCATCTGGTCATGGCTCGCAGCATAGCCGCCGAGAGCGGCATCGAGGTCGTTAACCACTCGCCTGTCTCGGCCCTTGTCGGGATGGGGTTTGGCTACGACGCCACCTTTGCCAAAGCCGAGTGACGCTTGGCTGGGATGGCGTTGGCTGACGTTAAAGCGCTGAAGCCGTATCGCAGCACCGCATCGGGGCGGAAGGCGGTCCGGTGATTGCCGCCGCCCCGATGAAAATCGCTTAGGGTGTCGAGCGATTAAGCCGAGCGCTGCGTTACATGAAGGACACGATCACGCGCGGCGAACCATTCCTCGGCGTAGTCATCGTTCTTATATTCATCGAAGTAAGGCCCGCCATCGGTGAAATGGACAAGCTTTGCATCCGGCGAATATTCGTACTCGTTTACGAGCCAGTTCCAGCTCGCGGGCAGTTCGCCGATGAGATCGTCGGAATCCAGCCATTTGAACTGATGCAACTCGAGCCCGGTAGCCGTATTGACGTAATCCAAATCAAGCTTGCGGCACTTGGCGTTGTTGAACAGGATCACGCTCGACCAGTTCTTCTTTTCGTACTTGGTCTGGACCTGGCCCAGGAACTTCGTTTCGACTTTCGGAACGTAGTCGTGTTTTACGCACATCGCTGCGTAGCGATCGTCTCTCAGTTCCCACAACTGCGCGATATCAGTCCGCATCAGCATGTCGCAGTCGACGAAAAGGGACCAACCCTCGTAGCGGCTCAGATAAGGCACGAGGAACCGAGAAAAGGAAAACTCTGTGGATTGGAGAGGATTCCGCTCGCGCGTAAAAATCCTGTCGACGTTGTTCAAGGATATCGGCGTGAACGTGACCGGGATGGAGCTCTTTTCCAGAATACTTTGGCAAAGAACATGATAGGCGACGACTTCCTTGCTGTCGAAGCCGATGTAAATATGAGCACTTTCCGTCATTAAACCTCCGGTGACAGGTAGGCTTCAAGCGTGCTTGGCAAGCGGCGAAACGACTCAAAATCACTTATTTGCGTATAAGCGGTTTTCAGGTGTAAACAAAAAAGGCGACGCCGTGAAGCCTTGTGCGACGGATAACGTTCTCTCGCCGGCATCAACCGCTTTCCTGTCGCATCGTCTCGTCCTCGTGATGAAGCGAACGATGCGGCTGGTTGCTCGTGGACCTCAATCGGGCGTCTGGCAATTTCCTCGAACTTCGCCTAGTAGCTTGTCGCTGGCCCGCGCTATCGCGACCGATACGGGCGACGACGTTGGGGATAGAAATGCGCAGTCTCCTGGTTCGAAGACCGGATCTCTTATACGTTCTGATTGCCGGCTATTGCCTGCTCAGCATCGCCCTGAAGATTCTGCGCCCGGACTCGCTCGAGATCGACGAATCCGAGCAAGCCCTGCTCTCACAATATCTGCTGCTCGGATACGGAGCCCAGCCGCCCTTCTATAATTGGCTTCAATATGGGGTCGTGGCGCTGTTTGGAATCTCGGTCGCGTCGCTCACCATCGTAAAAAACGTTCTTCTGTTCCTCTTCCTCCTGTTCTACGGACTCACTGCAGGTGTCCTCTCCAGCAGCCGGCACGCTCCGGCCGTGGCGGTGCTGGGCGTGCTGACGCTGCCACCGGTTTTCCTTCTGGCGCAGCGCGATTTGTCCCACACCGTCGCCGCGCTTTTTGCGGTGTCGCTTTTCCTTTACGGCTTTTTCCGCGCCCTGAAGAACCCGCCCAGCCTTGGCCCTTATCTGCTTGTCGGCGTTGCCGTGGGGCTCGGGGCACTTTCGAAGTACAACTTCGTTATCCTCCCCGCGGCGGCACTGCTCGCCATTCTGCCGGAAGCAAAGCTGCGCAAACATCTGTTCGACTGGCGTGTGCTCGCTTCAGTTGCCGTTTGCGCGGTGATCGTGGCACCCCATGCCTACTGGGTCGTCAATAATCTCGGACATGCGACCGGTGTCACTGTCGCTGAAATGAAGGAGGGGGCGGACAGCGCGCTGCTGCCGCACGCAATCCAAGGGCTTGTTTCGCTTGCGGTTGCGAGCCTCAAAGGCGTCGCGCTGACCCTTGCCGTCTTCGGATTGCTCTTCTACGCGGATCTCGGGAAAATCCTTCGCGCCGAGAGCCTATGGACGAGGGTCGTCGGCAGGATGATTCTCGCCTGCTTCCTGATGATAGCGCTTATCGTCGTTGCAATGGATGCGACCCATATCCGTGCGAAATGGCTGGCGCTGTTTACTGCGCTTCTTCCACTCTATCTGATGCTGAAAATCGACGCCGCCGGTCTGGACTCTGCCAGGCGCCTGCCTGCACTTCTTTCTGTCGCGGGCGTCCTCTCCGTCGGCGTGATCGTGATGCTTTGGGCAAGGGTATTCGTCGGCCCTATGATCGGCGACTATTCCTTCGCACATACGCCCTATAACGCATTTGCCCGGGTTGTGCGCGCTCAGCCCGGTCCGCCCCCGGTAGCCATAGTGGCCGACGACAGAATCGTGGCAGGTAACCTCAGAGTACAGTTTCCCGGCACCCCGATCATTCTGACGGGGTTTTCTCCGGAACCAGAACGACGTCTTCAGGCAGGACGGATTTTGGCGGCCTGGCCGGCAGAAGAACGGAAGGGGCGAGAAGAGATTCCCCCTCGCATTTCGGCTCTGCTGCAGCTCATGCCCGTGACAATTGCCGACGCGAGGCCGACGATCGTCTCGGTTCCTTACAACGCCGGACGCCCGGGCGACGTATACGCTTTTGCCTATGTCTGGGCGGACGTCCGCTGACGCCGATCCGGGCCGATCGGGGTGCCCGGCTTGCCGGCGATGTCGCCTTTGTCACGAACGAAAGGCAGGCCGATATGCTCGGAGAGTTCCGACTCGGTCGTGAAGACATTGCCCCGATCTCTCAATTGGGTCAGAACGTAAGTGTCCTCGGCAATCTGCCGCCGGGTTTTCCCCTTGTCGTCGTAGGAATGTCCCATTTTGGTGACCGAGAAGCCCGCAAGGGTCACGGACGGCACGCCCATGAAAAGTGCATAGCACAGGGCGGCAACTCCGTTGGTCACCTTGCCGACTTCTCCAATATCGGAGGGAAGCCCGCCACTGACGATGTCGACGATCGCCTCGCGCTCGTCTTTGGTGGCACGCATCAGGCTCTTGTACCGCACGTGCGGCATTGCCAGAAGTTTCAGATACATCACCCAGATAGGCTTCGTATGAAGCCATAGAAGACCTCGCGTCCTTACGTGGGGATGCTCTTCCCACGATTTCTTCCGCTTTCGAAACGTCAAATCAGCGGGCGGGAGGCCCAATGCATTGGCCGTCTTGCCTGCGTTATTGACGTCGACGCGCGCGCAATATCCAATCAGGTCCGGCGGAATCGTCGGAGAGGGCGCGGAACCGAGAATCAGCCACGGCTTATCGAGAATGCCGAGTCGCGAGAGCCAACGGCGGTGCTTTTCCCGCAGTTTTTCAAGCGCTTCAGGTTCAATCGTCATCGCGAATTCCATTGACCGGGTGGGCAGGCGAGATTCACTTAAAGAACTGACATGTTATGTCTCGCACAAGCCAGGCTGCCTGTCCATTCGCCGCCGGGGCTTCGACCGGAAGGGGTGAACCGGTATTGCAATATCTCAATACTTCTGTTGTCACGCTTCAGTAAGCGTGGAAATACTCGCAAATCGCACAATTTAGCCATCTTGATTTGATTTCGAAGACTTCAATGGTAAGCGACGCCTTGAGAACCGGTCGTCGATAATGACGGGCAGTCAAGAAATGAACGTGTTTGTAAGTGACGCAATACTGGCGTCGATCAGTCGTACGATCGCCACCGCCGCCGACGGGATCAATGCGCTGGCGGCCTGTCTTGAGGATGACGCGGCCTTTCGCCGTCGTTTCGTCGACGCCATCGAACTCGTCGCCTCCAAGCGTGGCCGGGTGGTTGTCGCGGGTGTCGGCAAGAGCGGGCACATCGGGCGCAAGATCGCCGCGACGCTTGCCTCTACCGGTACATCCGCCTACTTCGTTCATCCGACGGAGGCAAGTCACGGCGATCTCGGCATGATCACCGCGCAGGATCTGCTTATCCTGCTTTCATGGTCCGGTGAGACGGTCGAACTCGGGAACGTCCTTACTTACGCCAAGCGCTTCGACGTTCCGGTTATTTCCGTCACGTCGAATGCGGGCAGCACAATCGCTCGCAACTCGACGATCCCGCTCGTCCTGCCGAAAGTGCCGGAGGCATGCCCTCATGGTCTGGCCCCGACCACGTCTGCGATGCTGCAGTTGGCGGTGGGGGATGCTCTCGCAATTGCATTGCTTGAGCGCAGGGGGTTTTCGGCCGAGGACTTCAAGACGTTTCATCCGGGCGGCAAGCTCGGTTCGCAGTTGCTGCTTGCCCATGAGCTCGCCCATTCGGGCGAGGCTGTGCCGCTTTTGCCGATCGGCAGCCCCATGAGCGAAGCGGTCATCCAGATGTCCTCGAAGGGTTTCGGGGTCGTCGGCGTCGTTGGCAGCGCCGGTGAACTTGTCGGTGTCATCACCGATGGGGACTTGCGGCGCCACATGTCAGAGAATCTTTTGCTCCTCACGGTCGAGACCGTGATGTCGCATACGCCGCGCGTCATTACGGGCGGCATGCTGGCCAGCGCCGCAATGGAAATGATGCAATCGCAGAAGATCACGGTGCTGTTTCTGGTTGATGATTTGCGCCGGCCGTCGGGCATCCTGCACGTCCATGATCTTTTGCGTGCCGGAGTCGCCTGAAGATATTCCGGTGCCGCCTCGAAGATGACTGACGAGTCGGTCTCCGAGTGCAACGTTCGATGCTTTGGACTCGAATATCGGCTTTAGGCAGTCCGTCGTGGAAATGGGGAGCAGCTTGGCAGTAACTCAACAGAACTTCGAATACCGCCCGGACCTGGACGGTTTGCGCGCCGTGGCGATCTTGCCGGTGCTCCTCTTTCATGCCGGCTTCAGCCCGTTCTCGGGCGGATTCGTCGGGGTCGACGTCTTTTTTGTTTTGTCCGGGTTTTTCATGGCGAGGATCATCCTCGCTGACCTGGAGCGCGGCAGCTTCAGCTTTTGGGCATTCTACGTCAGGCGGATGCGACGCATCTTCCCGGCTCTGTTCTCGATGATCGCCGTTTCGAC
Source organism: Sinorhizobium arboris LMG 14919 (assembly GCF_000427465.1). Classification (NCBI taxonomy): domain Bacteria; kingdom Pseudomonadati; phylum Pseudomonadota; class Alphaproteobacteria; order Hyphomicrobiales; family Rhizobiaceae; genus Sinorhizobium; species Sinorhizobium arboris. The sequence goes on from NZ_ATYB01000008.1 coordinate 243,888, forward strand.
CGCTGCGGCATGGTTTTTGTTCATGCCGCAGGAGTTTCGGTATTTCGGTGACAGCGTACAGGCCGCTGCCCTGTTCACTTCGAACATTCTGTTCCGTAGCGAGAGCGGTTATTTCGATCTCTCCTCGGAGATGAAGCCATTGCTTCATACCTGGTCTCTGTCCGTGGAAGAGCAGTTTTACCTGCTTTTTCCGCTCGCGGCTTTCCTTGGCTTCAAATACGCACGCAGGCACATTCTCGCAATCGTGTCGGCGGTGGCGCTCTTGTCCTTCGGGGCAAGTATGTGGGGGACCGTGCACGCTCCGGAAAAGGCATTCTATCTGCTGCATTTTCGCGTTTGGGAGTTGCTGATCGGAGTCCTTGTTGCCCTTGCTCCGCGCTCGACATATGGCTTCGGCGGGTCACAGGCATTGGCGGCCCTTGGACTGCTGGCGATTTTCCTCGCCGTTTTCGTCTATTCTCCCGATACGCCCTTTCCCGGTATCTATGCCGCCGTGCCCTGTCTCGGTACGGCCCTTGTGATCCACGCGCATTGTCGAGGCGGGGCGATCGGGCGCCTGCTGAGCAATCCCGCTTCTGTCTTCATCGGGCGCATCTCCTATTCCCTCTACCTCTGGCATTGGCCCGTAATTGTGTTCCTGCGCTATGGCCTTGGCCACGAACTCACAACCGGGTGGGCGCTGACGGCCGTGGCGATGTCCTTCGCGCTGGCTTACATTTCATGGAAGTTCGTCGAGCAGCCTGCGCGTTATGGCAGCCTGGCATCCTCGCGCGTCGCGATTATCGGCGTGAGCAGCGCTGCCATTGCTTCCGCAGTCGCCTTCGGCGGCATCGTCAATGCTCTGCAAGGCATTCCCCAAAGGTTGCCCGAAAACGCGAGAACGCTTTACCAGGCCACCTATGATGAGAGCCATTTCTCTTCGGAGCGGTGTTTCACCGATTCGAACGGCGAAGGTCTGACCCCGGCTCAGATAAGGAGAGGGGATCTTTGTGGGGTCGGAGTCGAGACTGCAGGCGAGCCGCAGTTCCTCGTGTGGGGAGATTCTCATGCCGCTGCCATCGCTCCTGCGATTGATGTCGCGGCTCGTCAAATGGGGTTATCGGGCGTGTTCGTCGGGCGCGGATCGTGCCCGCCTCTGCCGGATACGGATTACGGGAGTCCGGCGGCGGTCAAGAGGTGCGCAGATCACAATTCCGCGGTGATGGCGCTAATCGAGAAGAGAAAATTCGCCTTTGTTTTCATGGTTGGCTATTGGCCCAAGTATGTCCACCGGGAAGAGCTTCCGGGTCAGGGCATCTTTTTTGACCCCCGCGTCGTACCCTCCCGGGCAGATTGGTCCGCTCCGGTCAGGAAGGGACTTGACGCGACTTTGACCAAGTTCGCGCGGCAGGGAACGAAGGCAATCTTGGTGATGGATGTGCCGGAGATGGGATATGACGTTCCCGAGGCCCTCGCACGAGCGGCTGCGTCCGGACGCTCGCTCGATATAGCGCCTTCTCTCGAATACACGAATACGCGGCAGGCTCTGGCCAGGCGCGTTCTGGCGGACGCGGCCAGATCCAGCGGAGCTTTGGTGGTCGATCCGATGAGCGCAATCTGCGACGCTTCCAGGTGTCATGCCATTCGAGAGGGTACCGTTCTCTACAAGGATGGAGATCACCTGTCGGCAAAAGGTGCGGAAAGCCTCTCAGCACTCTTCCGTCCCGTGCTTGATAAAATGCAAGAGAGTGTCGATCTGTGAAACTCCGACCGAGGTCTTAAGACTGAATTGCAAGCGACGAGCGCTGCTGCTAGTCTCCAGGCAGAGTGCAATCACCGGGGGACGGAAGTTTGCATATCGAAGATGACCGACTGCGGGTCGCGACCCTCGAATTTCTGGTGAAAGTCCTTGCAACCAGAAGAGTCAGGGACGATCCCGGTGCTGATCTGAAGCAGGACGTACTGAGCGCACTTGAACGCGTACCGCTTCAATGCATTTCCAGTGAAGTCGAACAGGCCGAGATCAGAGCAAGGATGCATGCGGAGGCGGATGCAATTCTAAGCTGGGCAGTCAATGGTCGTACGACCACGATTTCACCGATTGAGGGAAGGCCATTATCGGCCTCGCACTATCGTCAATGGCGCTAGGGAGCGTGCTCAAATCACCTTGAGGCGGTTGAGCAGGTTCTCTTCCGGTTCGGCGGCTGCCCATCCGTCATCCGGTCTCTGCCACTCCCCAGTGTGATTGCAAATGCTGACGCTGCCTGCCGCTGCACTCGTCAACCGCTGCATGTGTTCGCTCGAGCGGAAGCTTTATCAAAGGTCGCGCGGATCCCTGCAGGCTTGGCATTTCGAGGGCTCTGCTGCCGAGGAAGAAGCGCTTGAAGACTGCGGTTCTTATCAATGACACATCCACAAAGGCCCATCTGGGATGTCGGGTCGTTGTCAGCCAAATTGTCCGGCTGGCGACATCGGCGGGCATCCGAGTTGCGGCGTCCTCGTCGGTGCATACCGACTGGCGTGACCATGAAAATCTCATAGCGGCCATGCGGGCCGCGGATATTGTCATCGTCAATGGCGAGGGGACGCTTCACGATGCCACAAGGCAGGCGAAGGCTCTCGCTGCCGTGGGACCATTTTGCCGAGATGCCGGCGTCCCGAGCGTCCTCATAAACAGCGTATACGAACGTAACGACCCGGAGGTCGCAACGGCGTGCCGGGCTTTTGACAGGATCTATGTGAGGGAGTCGATAAGCGCTTATGAAGCGCGACGGGCCAGTCTGAAAGTTGAAGTCGTGCCGGATCTCACGCTGTCGAGCGATGTCATGGACCCCTTCCGCGAGACCCCTAAGGTTTCGACGATAGTCGTGACCGACAATGCAAACCGGGATGTCGGACGACGCGCCTTGGAGGCAGCGCTAACACGGGATGACGTGTCCTTTCTTCATCTCGATACATCGGAACCGAACAATCCCTTTATGGAGGGCGCCCAACCGCCGGAATTCGTGTTCATGAAGACGGGACGGGTGGCCGGGGCGCCTCCTCCTCCGCCTCAGCGAAGGCAGAGCTCAGCGTTGAGAGCCTTGCGCAAGTCCCTCTTCAGGCGGCACATGCTCAGACGCATGAAAATGATCCGCCAGTTGAGCGAACCCCTTTCGTCGACACAGATCCTCTCGCTGATAGCGAGTTCGAGAGGCGTTGTGGCCGGACGCTTCCATGCGGCATGCATGTCCATGTTGTCAGGCACGCCCTTTGCTGCGATGTCTTCGAACACGTCGAAAATGAAGGGCCTGCTGACTGACGCGGGGATTGCACGCTTCCTGACCGACGACCCGTCTGCCACATTCCGGTTGATAGACGATTGGAAGGAAGCCGACGAATTTGCCGTCAGAGACTATGTGCAGAAGGCGAGGCGAGACGCGAAGGCCATGTTCGATGACATCGCGAGCCTTGCGTGATGTCACGCGCAGGATTTGGGGATATCCGAAACGGCAATTCCTGCCTTTTCTCAGGCATCAACCGGCATTGGTGTTGCCGTTGAGGGACGCTGCTGCAGAAGGTGAGACCATTCACCGCAAAGACTCGCCAAGACGCCGGCAAACCTCTATAGAGCCACGGGTAGCGTCGGCGGACGGCGGCGCACCATCGGAGGTGCAGGGACGGGCGTATTGAACGTCGACGATCGAACACAGCGCGCAGTCGATTCCGAAACGGTCAAGGGAATCCTCAGGCGCGTCATCGCCGAAAACGGCCGCGACCACATCCGGGGCTATGCTTTTGCCATCGCATGTCTCGTCGTGGTGGCCGCGACGACCGGCTTCACCGCCTGGATCATGGAGGCGGTCGTCAACGAGGCCTTTGCCAACCGGCGCGCGGATATCGTTCTCGTCATCTGCGTGGCACTGTTCGCGACGTTCGTGTTGAGGGGACTTGCGACCTACGGGCAAGCTGTCGCCTTTTCCAAGATCGGCAACAGCATCGTCGCGACCTATAAGCGCCGCCTTTACGCGCACCTGATGGCGCTCAGCGTCAGCTATTTCCACGAGCAACGCTCTGCGCGGCTTCTCGCAAAGATCAACCAGAATATCGGCGGCATTCGCGACGTGCTCAACATGACGGTCACGTCGGTCGCCCGCGACCTGCTGACACTGATCGGCCTGGTTGCGGTCATGTTCAGCAAGGACTGGGTGCTTTCACTCATCATCTTCCTCGTCGCGCCGCCGTTGCTCCTCGGCCTTCGCTACATAGCGAGGCGCCTGCGCCTGGCGACGCGCGAGGCGTTGGAAGCCAACAGCCGGGTTGTCGGCGCCATGCAGGAGACCGTCCAGGGCATCCCCATCGTCAAGGCCTTCACGATGGAGAACGAGCTGCGGCGCAAGGTCGAGGCGATCATCGATCACGCCGAGAACCGCGCCAACCGCATCGCGCGGCTCAGCGAGCGAACCGCGCCGATGACCGATACCTTCGCCGGACTGGCGATCTCAAGCGTCCTCGCCTATGCCGCCTTCCGCACGATCTACTACAATATTCCACCGGGAGCCTTTTTCGCCTTCGTCACCGCGCTGCTGTTGGCGTATGACCCGGCGCGGCGCTTGGCGCGCCTGCAGGTTTCGCTCGAGCGCGCCGCCGTCAACGCACGGATGCTTTACGAAATACTCGATACGGTGCCGCATCAGCGGGATCTGCCGGGCGCGACGGAGCTGACCTTCAGCGAAGCGACCGTCGAGTTTCGCGACGTGCGCTTCTCCTACGGCAATGGCGAGGAAATCCTCAAAGGGGTCAGCTTCCGCGCGGAGGGCGGCAAGACCACGGCGCTCGTCGGCCCGTCCGGCGCCGGCAAGTCGACCATCATCAGCCTCATTCCGCGATTCTACGATCCACGGTCCGGCGAGATCCTGATCGATGGCCAGAATATCGCCGGCGTCACCAAGCAGTCGCTCCGTGCCGGTCTCGCCTATGTCTCGCAGCAGCCCTATCTCTTCGAAGGTACCATTCGCGACAATATCCGCTACGGCCGGCCGGAAGCGACGGATGCGGAAGTCGAGGAAGCGGCGCGGCTTGCCCATGCCCATGATTTCATCCTGGCGCAGCCGCAGGGCTACGATACGCCCGTCGGCGAACAGGGGATGACCCTTTCCGGCGGCCAGCGTCAGCGTCTGTCGATTGCGCGCGCACTCGTCCGCAACGCGCCCGTCCTGCTTCTGGACGAGGCGACATCGGCGCTCGACACGGAGTCGGAAGCGGCCGTCCAGAAGGCGCTGGATCAGGCGATGAGCGGCCGCACCGTCATCGTCATCGCCCACCGGCTCTCCACCGTCGTCAATGCGGACAAGATCGTCGTCATGAAGGATGGCATGGTCGTCGAAGAGGGCACCCACGAGGAGCTTGCGCGCCGTCCGGGCGGTCTCTACGCCCGCCTCCACAATCTGCAAGGGAGCGCCTTGGAACTGTCCGTGGGGGCCGATGCCACTTAGGGCTTTTCACTGTCGGGCCGGAACGATGAAACGCCGCGTCATGGGTTCGTCTACCGGAGGAACTTCTTGAAAAGGCTCTCCATCGGATTATCGGCCTCGTCCCCGGGTTCCTCTCCGCCGTTCGCCGGCTGCTCGGCGGCCCCGTCGGCTGCGGCGGGTTCCGCGTTCGCAGGCATTTGGCCGGGCTCGGACGCCGCATCGCCACCGATGATTTCCTCGATCGAAAGCTGCTGTCCTTTCTGCTTGAGCACCTTGTCCAGGGTGCCGCCGAGCAGATCCTTGACGGAGCCGCCCGATCCGGCCCCGTTAATCAGGTCGCCGATCGGCAGCTTGTCGACCGGCAGTCCGAAATCCCTGAGCTTTGCCAATGCGGCACCGGGATTCTTCAGCAGGTCCGAAAGATCAGGATAGATGCGGGGGGCGGCGAAGCTGCCTTCGACCACGACGGGGACGCCGATGCCGTCGGTGGAGATTTCGGCGCCCTGGCCCTGGAGAGAAGCGACCAGGCGGGGCTCGAGCCGGAAGTTCAAAGTGCTCTCCGCGAGGTCTGCCGCACCTTTCCCTGTCATGCGGACCAGCGGGCCGACAAGCCTGAGGTCCTCGGTGCGCGCAACGCCGCCTTCGATGGCGAACGACGCCGCAAGCTCGGTGAAGGTGGTGGCTTTGCTGTCGTCCTGTTTGAAGCCTGACGACATCAGCCGCACGAGATTGTTGTAGACGTTTGCGATGTCGATACCGCGGATGGCTCCATCCGAAAATCCTGCATTGGCGGTACCTTGAAGCGACTTCGCAAGCGTCCTGGTCGTTCCGCCCGCACCGGTCACGTCGAACTCGGCTTTCAATGTGCCCTCGAGATGTTTGAAGTCCGCCATGTCCTTGAGCAGCGGCGCAGCCGATGCCCCGGAGATGGAGGTCTTCAGGGCAATCGAGGGCTCGGACCGGGAGCCGTCGGCCCTGAGATTCGCGACGATATGGCCGCCGTAGAATGGGCTTTCGGGCAGCGTCAGGCTTGCGACGCCATCGGAGACGACGAGACTGGTGGCGACCGGTCCGGCAAAGACCTTGCCGTAGCCGAGCTTTTTGGCATTGACCTTGATGGTCGCATCGATCGAGCGGAGCGCGGAAAGATCCAGCGGCGCGTCGGCGGGCTCAGCCCGCTTCGCCTTCGCATGCGGCACAGGGGATTTCGTTCCGGCCAGGCGCGCAAGGTCCAGTTCGTCGAAGTCCAGAGAGGTCGAAATCTTCAGCGGCATCGCGAATTCGACGGAGCCGCTGCCCGCGCCTTCGATACCATTGACGGACAAGGACGCATTTTCGAAGGAAACGCCCGTCGCGCCTGCATCGACATTGCCGCGGAACGCCAGCGGGCCGATGCTCTCAGCGCCGCTCTGACCGAGACCGGCAAGGAAAGCGGAAAGGTCGGCGGTGGAAAAAGCGAGCTTTCCCGCATATCTGCCCGAAAGCGCAGCGCTGCCGTCGAGCGACAGGCTCGCGTCGGGCATTTTCACCTGAAGCTTGAGCGGGACCGCCCCGGAGGCGAAGCTGCCGGCGAGAAATGTCTCGGCGGCGGGGATCTGCAGGTCGACGTCGACCGGCTTCCTGCGCCAGTCCAGGCGGCCGGCCACGCGCACCGGCTTCGCGAGGCCTTCAATCTTGGCCGTGATCTTCTTCGCTTTCACTTCGCGCATCGTCTCATCGGCAATGCCGGGCAGCGTATAGGCCGCATCGCGAAGGCCGATCGTTCCCGCCAGATCGACCGTCTTTCTGATGGTCTCCGCGTCGAGACCGCGAAAGGCAAAGCCGGCATCGGCCGTCAATGCTCCCGAAAGCGGTGCGGGTTGGCCGGCGAGGGCGGAAAGCTTGGCTATATCGAGGCCCTGGCTGGTGATCCGGCCCCGGAAGACCGGATCGTCGGCCCGGACGTCCGTGGCGACGTTGGCGGCGACGCTTCCGGCATCGATCCCCAGATGCCCGAGCTCGGCCGTCAGCTTTCCGTCCGTGAGCGTCGCCGAAACGGAAACGTCCGATACGGAAATTTCCCCAAGGACCAAAGAGGCCGCGTTGATGCTCATATCGGCATCGAAGCCGGCCAGGAACTGCAAATTCGCCCGTTTGGCCGTGTCCGCTGCCGGCGCTTTGGACTGCGACGACGCTGGAGAGGCGTCCATGAACGGCGTCAGGTCGAGCCGCTCGGCTTCGAGGTCGACAAGAAAGCGCGCACGTTCTCCAGGGACGAAGAGCGCGTTCAGGCCGAAGGCCTGTTCGCCGGCTTCCACTTGGCCGCCACGGATCTGGTAGCTGCCATTCGTGTTCAGGGTGACCTGTCCGCTTGCCTCAACGTTGGCCAGGCCCGGCGCGGGAGCGGGGTCCGCTTTCACGGTCAGGGTGACGTCGGCGGGCTGGCGTTCGAGCAGCGACCGCAAGGTGGAGATGGTGAAGCTCGTCCCGTAGCTCCGCTCTCCCATGCGGGCGGACGCGGAAAGAGAGAACTCGTCATCGATATCGGGGGCCGTGAGCGTGAGCTCGATGTCGGAAACGACCTCCTCGGGACTTGCGGCGCTTCGCCGTATCAACGTGCCGGAGGTGATCGCGACCGACTCGATTGCGCTTCGCTCAAGGAAAGCGACAAGGGCGGGAAGCGGGTCGCCGGAACCGGTCTGAGCGCCGCCGCCGGGCGTGGGCGTCGCGTCGTCCGGCGCTTTCTCGTCAAGGATGATGACGGGGCGGTTGAGCGCGATCTGCTTGATGTGCAGTCGGTCCGACCAGAGCGAGGAAAGGGCCACCGAGCCTGCAACCTCCGCGAACTCCGCCGTCACTCCCTCTGTTTCGGCCGAGAGCGTCACGTCTTCAGCCACAACGGCGAGATACGGAAATGCCGAGAGTTTCACGGAACCGTTGAGCGCGATCGAACTGCCCGTCGCGGCGGATAATTGCCTGCCGAGTTCGGCCCGCATCCAGTCGCTGGAAATCAGGCTCGGCAAAATGGCAATTGCAGCGACCGCGAGCGCGGCTACGCCCAGAAGACAAAGAAAGAAGCGCCGCATCGCATTCTCCTGGTTGTGAAAGCTGTTGATTCGCTATCGTTTTCCAGAATGGGTGATTTCGCAAACGTCTTTCGCCGGGTGGGCGTCAGATATTTTCCGGCGTGTAGATGTCGAAGGGCAGGAATGTCTGGCCGGGAACGCTTGCCGCGCCCCGTTCGATCGCACCGATCATAAGATCTATCGTTTCCCGGACCAGAGCCGGAACGGGCGTCGAGATCGCCATCAGCACCGTTTCGTCGGCAAGGGCTGCGCGCGATTCCGGCGTCAGCTCGTTGACGACGGCGAGCAGCCTGCCCCCGAGCTGTTCCTCGCGGATCGCCGAGATGGCCCCTTCCATGCCGCCGCCGCAGACGTAGAAGCCTAAAAGATCCGGATGGCGCTGCAGGAGATCGAGCGTCGCCTCGTGGGTGATCTCGGGCGTGTCGAGGTTCACCATCGTGTCGAGGACTTCGAAATCGGGTGCGTTCTCGCGAAAATAGGAGCGAAAGCCGATCTCGCGCAGTTCGTGCCCGTGGAAGCGGTGGCTGCCGACGAAGGCGGCGACCTTTCCCGGCCGCTTGGCCGCCTTGGCGATCATCCAGGCAGCCGTCCTGCCGACTTTCTGGTTGTTCAACCCGACATAGCCTTCGCGCACGCCCGCCGCGAAATCCGAAAGCAGGGCGAAAACGGGGATGCCGCGTTCCTTGAGTTCTTCGATTGCCGCGGTCACGGCCGGATAATCGGGCGATACCAGCGCGATCGCCTGATTGCGCGCGGCAACCGCCTTCAGTTTTTCGACGATCGCCGTGGGCGTCGAGCTTGCGACGAAATCCACCTGCGCGTTGGCGCGGACATGCGTCACCGAAAGCGCCGCATTCCCGATCTCCTTTGCCAGCGCCTTGTAGAACGACTGCTCGGGCTTCTGCAGAAGAAAGCCGAGCCGGTATTGCGGCAGGTCCTCGAAGACCCGTTGGCGCAGCAGGCCGACGGCGTGATAGCCGATCGTTTTCGCCGCATCATAGACGCGGCGCGCCGTTTCCTCGCGCACGGGATGGCGGCCGTTCAGCACCCGGTCGACAGTTGCGACGCTGACGCCGGAGGCGCGGGCGAGATCCGCGATCGTCGGCCTCTTCGTCATGTCTCCTCCCCTGAAACTATTCCCTCATCGTTGAGGCTGTGATGCTGATAGGATTTGAGAGAATATATCATGACTGCATTGAGAACCGTCAAAAGTCAACCTATCCTCACTTCATCGAATGGAGGCGCCGATCGGGAGTGGCGCCGGTTCAAAAGGCTGCAGCGGCTTTGGCGTCTATGAGGCGTCCGCTGCAGGGGAGGCAGGGATGACGACAGTTGCGACGAAGCGCGATTACAGCCTGCTCGGCCGCGATGCCGAGGCGGCGGTTGCAAGCGGCCTGGCCGCGGCCGAATGGTATCACACCGACATTCCGCGCAAGCAGATGAAGGAGCTGATGAAGCGGGAGGACGGCCCCGCCATCCGCGACACGGCCATCTGGCTCGGCAGCATGGTTCTTCTCGGCGGCCTCGGCGTCTTTTTCTGGGGCAGCTGGTGGGCGGCTCCCTTCTTTCTCGCCTATGGCGTCCTCTACGGTTCCGCTTCCGATAGCCGCTGGCACGAATGCGGCCATGGCACGGCTTTCAAGACGATGTGGATGAACGACGCCGTCTACCAGATCGCCTGCTTCATGATCATGCGCAATCCGGTCACCTGGCGCTGGAGCCATACCCGCCATCATACCGACACCGTCATCGTCGGCCGCGACCCGGAAATCGCCGTCATGCGGCCGCCGGACCTCCTGCGTCTCGTCCTCAATTTCTTCGGCATCATCGACGTCTGGCATGCCATGATCGACATGGTCAGGAACGCCTTCGGCGTGATCAGCGCCGCGGAGAAGACTTTCATTCCGGAAATGGAGCAGCCGAAGGCCATCCGCGTCGCCCGCATCTGGCTCGCCATCTATCTGGCGACGATCGGGTTTGCGCTCTATCTCGGCTCGATCCTGCCCTTGATGCTCATCGGCCTGCCGCGGCTTTACGGCGCCTGGCATCACGTGCTGACCGGGCTGCTGCAGCATGGCGGCCTTGCCGACAACGTGACTGACCATCGGCTGAACAGCCGCACTGTCTACATGAATCCGGTGAGCCGCTTCATCTACTGGAACATGAACTACCACGTGGAGCACCACATGTTCCCGATGGTGCCCTATCACGCGCTGCCGAGGCTGCACGCCATGATCAGGCACGACCTGCCGGCGGCCAATCCTTCGATCCTCGACGGCTACCGCGAAATGATCCCGGCATTCCTGCGGCAGCTGCGCAACGAGGATTACTTCCTGAAGCGCGAATTGCCGCCGACGGCAAAGCCCTATCGCGAAGAGTTCCACAACGACCGGCTCGTCCCTGCCGCGGAGTGAGGCGGCGCGGGCGATCGCAGCAACCATCGAATGGAGGAAGAAATGAGCTCGAACTGGGTGGAGGTTTGTGCGGCCGAAGAGATCGACGAGGAAGACGTCGTCCGTTTCGATCACGAGGGACGCACCTTTGCCGTCTATCGCAGCCCGGACGACGAATATTTCGCGACCGACGGGCTCTGCACGCACGAGCAGATCCACCTCGCCGACGGCCTGGTGATGGGCGACATCATCGAATGTCCGAAACATAACGGCCGCTTCAACTACAAGACCGGCCAGGCCAGGGGCGCCCCCGTCTGCGTCAACCTCAGGACCTATCCGGTCAAGGTGGAGGCGGGGAGCGTGTTCATCGGGCTTTCCTAGGGGGGTTGAGCGCCCGGCGGGGTTGCCCCTCATCCGCCTGCCGGCACCTTCTCCCCGCAGGCGGGGAGAAGGGGACTCGCGGCTCGCGAAGAGGGAAACGTCAGCGCCCTCGGCTTGTCCCTTCTCCCCGTATGGACGGGGAGAAGGTGCCGGCAGGCGGATGAGGGGCATGATTCCGGTGGGGCGAAATGCTCCCGCGGGAAGAGGCAGAATGGGAGGAGAGAGCATGACCCATATCCTTATCGTCGGCGCCGGCGAATGCGGCGCGCGGGCGGCTTTTGCCCTCCGGGAAAAGGGCTTCGGCGGCGAGATCACGCTGATCGGCGCCGAGCCGCACCTTCCCTATGAGCGGCCGCCGCTTTCGAAGGACGGCCTCGCAGAGGCCTCGCTGCCGAAATTCGTAGCCAGCGCCGAGCGCTATGATGAAGCGCGGATTGCGGTCCTGACCGGCGCGACGGCTGGAAGCATCGACCGCGCGCGGAAAGCCGTCACGCTCTCGGACGGACGATCCCTCGATTATGACCGCCTGCTTCTTGCCACCGGTGCCCGGCCGCGCGCCTTCCCGGGCGTGCCGGAGAGTGCCGGGCGTATCCGCATGCTCAGAACGCATGCCGACGCGCTTGCGATCCGCGCTGCCCTTACATCAGGTGCAAGGCTCGCCGTCGTCGGCGGCGGCTTCATCGGTCTCGAGCTTGCCGCCACCGCGCGCAGGCTCGGCGCCGAAGTCGTGCTTGTCGAAGGCCAGACGCGCGTTCTCTCCCGCGGGGTGCCGGAGGAGGTTGCCGCCGTCGTCGCCGAGCGGCACAGGCGCGAAGGGGTGGAGATCATCTGCGGCGCGCAGATCGCGGCGATCGAGGAGGGCGGCGACGGCGCACGTCTGATGCTCTCCGGCGGCCACAGCATCGAGGCCGATCTGATCGTCGTCGGCATCGGCGCGGTGCCGAACACCGAACTTGCGGAGGCGGCGGGGCTTGCGATCGAAAACGGCATTGCCGTCGACGAGAGGCTCTGCACCTCGGACCCCGACATCTACGCCGCCGGCGACTGCTGCTCCTTCCCTCTGCCGCATTACGGCGGCCGGCGGGTGCGGCTGGAGGCCTGGCGCAATGCCCAGGACCAGGGCGCGCTTGCCGCGGCCAATCTGATGGGCGCGGGAGAAACCGTGGCCAGCGTGCCGTGGTTCTGGTCGGATCAATACGAGTTCACGCTGCAGATCGCGGGGCTTGCCGAGGGCGCGGAAACGACCGTCCGGCGCGACATGGAGGAGGGGGCCTTCATTCTCTTTCACCTGGACGGCGGGGGACGGCTGATCGCCGCAAGCGGCATCGGCCCCGGCAATGCCGTCGCCCGCGATATCCGCCTTGCCGAAATGCTGATCGCCGCAGGCGCAATACCGGATCCGCTGGCGCTTGCCTCACCCGAAACCAGACTCAAGAAGCTGCTGGCGGCCTGAACCGCCGCAGAGCTTTCCTGAAAGCGCTCTGCCGGAGAAACCGATGAGACACCGCCGCCCGACCGTTGCCGATCTCCTGTCGATGAAAGGAAAGCGGCAGCTCACCATGCTCCGGGTCGTGACGCTGGAAGAGGCCGAGGCCGCGGAGAAGGCGCGCATCGACCTCGTCTCCGTCCCGCCGGCGCTGCTCGGCCCCGAATTTCGCGAGGCGGCCCCTTCCGTCTTCGCCTTTCCCGGCCTCGAATATGGCGACCATGTCACCGCCGACGATTATATCCGCGCCGCCTTTCAGGCGCTGAAGGCGGGCGGCGACGCGGTCTACTGCGCCGCCAGCCTTTCGACCGTGCGGCGCATGCGCGAGGAGGGCATTCCCGTCTGCGGCCATGTCGGGCTGATCCCTTCCAAGGCCACCTGGACCGGCGGCTTTCGCGCCGTCGGCAAGACGGCCGCAGGCGCGCTCGAGATCTGGCGCCAGACCAAGGCGCTGGAAGAGGCGGGCGCCTTTGCCGCCGAGATCGAGGTGGTGCCCGGCGAAGTCGCCGCCGCGATCAGCGCGCGCAGCTCGATGCTGATGCTGTCGATGGGGGCGGGGACGGGCTGCGACGCGCAATATCTCTTCGCCGAGGACGTGCTCGGCGCCCACCGTGGCCATTATCCGCGGCACGCCAAGACCTATCGCAACTTTGCCGCCGAATATGACCGCCTGCAGCAGGAGCGCATCGCCGCCTTTTCCGAATTCGCTTTCGACGTCCGTTCCGGCGCCTATCCGGAAAAAGGCCATCTTGTCGGTATTGAGGAGAAGGAGTTGAGCGCTTTCCTGAGCGAACTCGAAGACGGGCAAAGTGCGGGATGAGGAAAGGCGCGCGCGGCTTTCCGCCCGCACCTCGCGCCAGGCTCGGCAAGCGCAAGACGAGCTCACCTCCCAGTGGGGCCGCCTGGCCGCCTTGATCGAATAGGATCGAGGCGGTCTTTTTTGTCTGGTGAGGCAGAGCGCCAAAGATTTGCCAGCAAGAACGGTTTGTGGAATATGGCGGCAAGATGCGGGCGCCGCCCCTTACCCCAATCTCTGCCCGCAGGCGGGGCGAGGGGACTGGAAGCATGCCGCGAGTCCCTTCTCCCCGCCCGCGGGGAGAAGGTGCCGGCAGGCGGATGAGGGGCAGCATCACTCATCCATGGCAGTACACTTGAGGTCGGACGTGAATCTCATCCAGCAGCATCTGCGAGTGACGGCGGCGCTCATCGTGCGCGAAATGTCCACGCGCTTCGGCTCGAAGCCGGGGGGCTATCTCTGGGCGATCTTCGACCCGGTGGCCCATGTCGCACTGATGACGCTGATCTTCCAGGCGATCGCCAGGATGCCGGCGCTCGGCCTGAGCTTTCCGCTGTTCTTCGCCAGCGGCTATCTGCCCTTCGCCTTCTATCAGCGCATGTCCGGCTTCATGGCCGGCACGGTGAAGGCCAACAGGGCGCTTTTCTCCTACCCCATCGTCACCCCCTTCGATGCGATCGTCTCGCGCTTCATCCTGCAGCTGATGACCGATACGCTGGTGACGATCCTCATCCTGATGATGATCCTCGAACTCGGCGGCGTCAGCCAGCCGATGAACATCGCCGGCATGATCGAGGCCGCCGGCGCCGCCGCCCTGCTGGGTCTCGGCATCGGGACGATCAACATCGTGATGTTCGCCCGTTTCCCGCTTTACGAACAGATCTTCGGCATCGTCAACCGGCCGCTCTTCATGATATCAGGCGTCTTCTTCCTGCCGGAATCGCTGCCGAACCCCTTCCGCGATTTCCTCCTCCACAACCCTCTGGTGCATGTCATCATGTGGTTCCGAGAAAGTATCTACCCGGAGTACCGAGCCGATTTGCTGGACAAGGGCTATGTGATCGAATTCGCGCTCGTCTGTTTTGTGGCAGGGCTGCTGCTGCTGACAACCTCGACGCGGGAGATACGGGAGGACAGACTTTGAGCGGCTCGCGCCGGCCGGCAATCTTCTTCGGCTTCAAGCCTTGGAAAGACTACGTTCCCCGCTGGTTTCCCGACCGGGACTGCAGGGTGGTGAGCCGCAAGCCACGCGACATGCTTCTCCAGGGTTGGCCGCTTCGACTGCTTCTCTGCCGCAGCCCTGAAGTCTATGTCTGGGGCTCCAAATATCCGCCGTTCCTGAAATCGTTCTGCCGCCGCTTCGGCATTCCCTTCTATCACGTCGAGGACGGATTCGTCCGTTCCGTCTCGCTCGGGGCCCAGAGATCGCCACCGGCCTCGCTTATCATCGACTCCCGGACGCTGCATTACGATGCGCGCAGTCCCTCGGACCTGGAACTGACGCTGCAGACTTATGACTTCGCCGCCGACAAGGCGCTGATGGAGCGCGCGGACAGGTGCATCCGCATGCTGCTCGATCTGCGCGTCAGCAAGTACAACCTAGGCAAGCGCGTGAGCCTCGACATCCTGTTTGGACCTAAAACGAGGCGTCGCGTGCTGGTGATCGGACAGGTGGAAACCGACGCCTCGATCGCTTTCGGCTGTGACCGGCCGGTGACCAACAACGATGTCGTGCGCCTCGCCGCGGTGGAAAATCCGGATGCGCAGATCATCTACAAGCCGCATCCGGAAGTTCTGCACGGTACCCGCACGGGTGTGTCGAATCCGGCCGAGGTGGCGGACATTTGCGAGATATTGAAAGAGGATATCGCGCCCGCCGACGCTTTGGAGGGGATCGACCACGTCTACACGATAACCTCGCTGATGGGCTTCGAGGCACTGCTCCGCGGCATTCTGGTGACGTGTTATGGGATGCCGTTTTATGCCGGTTGGGGTGTGACGGATGACCGCCAGAAGTGCGCGCGGCGGGTGAGGAGGCTCACGGTGCCCGCCGTTTTTTCGGCGGCGTATCTGTTGCGCTCGCGCTACTTCGATCCGGCGACTGGTGGTTCCACGAGCTTGGAATCGGTAATCTCGGAGCTAAGCCAAGACGTGTGCTGTCGCACGCCTGCAACAGGGACGTAGAACCCTTGGTGACTGGCGGCCAATTGCGACGCTTGCTCCCAATTTCGCCTACTTGGTCGATTGCCTTTGCGGAAAGGAATGTCTAAGGACAGCCGGAGCATTTTGACACCTGAGATTGTGCGGGTGTCTGGAACTGGGGTGCGATGAAGCGCTCCTCCGATTGATGTCGACGGGTGTGACGTCGATAAAGAGGGAAGCATTTATGACTGAAACCAAGGAAATCAAGGTTATCGCCGAAATCGGCTGCAACCACATGGGCAGCATGGATACTGCCAAGGAATTGATCCGGGTGGCGGCCAAGGTTTGCGGAGCGCATGTTGCGAAGTTCCAAAAGCGGCACAACCGCGAGCTGCTGACGCCGGAAGAATATGACCGCCCGCATCCGGTGCCTGCAAATTCCTACGGCAAGACCTATGGCGAACACCGCGAGTTTCTGGAGTTTTCGGTCGGCCAGCATAAGGAACTGCAGGAGGAGTGCCGGGCGATGGGGATCGATTATTCGACCTCCGTGTGGGACCTGACTTCTGCCCAGGAAATCGCAGCGCTGAAGCCGAACCTTATCAAACTGCCTTCGGCCACGAACCAGCACTATATCCTCCAGGATTTCCTCTGCAAAAATTATGACGGTGAAATCCATGTTTCGACCGGCATGACCACGCATGACGAGACGGACCGTCTCGTGAAATTCTATGAAGAGCGCGGTCGTGCAAAGGACCTCGTGCTTTATGCCTGCACT
This sequence comes from Sinorhizobium arboris LMG 14919, assembly GCF_000427465.1. Taxonomy (NCBI): domain Bacteria; kingdom Pseudomonadati; phylum Pseudomonadota; class Alphaproteobacteria; order Hyphomicrobiales; family Rhizobiaceae; genus Sinorhizobium; species Sinorhizobium arboris. The sequence continues at coordinate 260,361 of NZ_ATYB01000008.1, forward strand.
TCGGGATATCCGGTTGCTTTCCCAGACATTTGCGTGCTCGAGATCAATCGTTTGCAGGAGCGGTATGGCGATAAGGTCAAGTCCATCGGCTTCTCCGGCCACCACCTCGGCATCGCTGCCGATGTCGCGGCAATGACGGCCGGCATCATCGGCCGCAACATCTACGGCAAGGGCGAGTTCGAATATGTCGAGCGTCACTTCACGCTCGACCGTACCTGGAAGGGAACCGACCACGCGGCGAGCCTGGAGCCCGATGGCCTGCGCCGCCTGTGCCGGGACCTCAAGAACGTCCGCCAGGCTGTCGCCTACAAAGACAAGGAAATGCTGGACGTCGAACTCGTCCAACGCGACAAGCTGAAGTGGCGCGAAGAAAAGCACGGTGCTCAGATCAGGCAAGTTTCCTAAATGAAGGTTATCGCCGTCATTCCTGCTCGGGGAGGTTCCGTTGGTCTCCCCGGCAAGAACATCAAGCCTTTGAACGGCGTGCCTCTAGTGGGGCGCGCTGTACTTGCAGCCGTCAACTCGGCATTCGTATCGGATGTCTACGTATCGTCGGATTCCTCGGAGATTCTCGGAGTCGCCGCGTCTTTTGGCGCCACAGGCATCAGCCGTCCCGCCGAAATCTCCGGCCCGACCGCCAGCTCGGAGTCGGCGCTGATTCACACACTTCATGAGGTTGAGAGAATAAAGGGCAAGATGCCCGACGTTCTCGTCTTCCTCCAGTGCACGTCGCCCTTCACCACATCGGAGCAGATCGACGCCGTGGTGTCGAAGCTCCTTGAGGAAGAGGCAGCAAGCGCTTTCAGTGCGATCGAGGACCACGGCTTCATTTGGCAGATTGCGGATGACGGTACGGCGGCCGGCATTACCCATGATCATACGAAACCTCGCCAGCGCCGGCAGGATATGACGCCGCGCTACCGGGAGACCGGCGCAATCTATGCGATGCGTGTTCCGGAGTTCCTGGCGCAAGGGAATCGTTTCTGCGGCAAGACGGTGCTTGTGCCCGTAGAGATGCCGCCGATCGAGGTCGACACCGCAGAAGACTGGACGGTTGCCGAGGCCTATGCCCGCCTGCGGGACCCGCACCGCTTGCCCCAGCTTAAAAGGATCAAGGCGCTTATCACGGATTTTGATGGCGTGCATACGGACGATCGCGTGATCGTCAACCAGGACGGCAGCGAGGCCGTACGTTGCAGCCGCAGCGACGGCATGGGCATTGAAATGCTAAGGCATCGCGGCCTCAAAATGCTTATCCTTTCCCGCGAGCAAAACCCGGTGGTCAAGATGCGTGCAGCAAAGCTCCAGATGGACGTGCTGCACCATATTCGCGACAAGCTTCCGGCGCTTGACGCTTGGCGTACGGAGCAGCGGCTGGAATGGGCGGAGATTGCTTATGTCGGGAACGACATCAATGATCTCGACTGCATGAAGGTGTGTGGTATGAGCTTCGCCCCTTCGGATGCCCATCCGGAAGCGAAGGCGATCTCCACGATGGTGCTGCAGAGGTCCGGCGGCAACGGCGCTCTGCGGGAACTGAGCGAGTATCTGGTCTCGAACGATCTGATTGGCTGAACCAATGCGCGTGTTGGCGCTCGCCTCCTACGATTCCTTTCTCAACATCGCGCGCCTGATCGCGCCGCATTTCGAGCGCGAGGGCTGCGAGGTGGAATTCGCGCTTGTCCAGGCGCGGCGTCATAAGCAAATCAGTGACAGCCAGGTGCAGCGTAGTGGCCTTGGGGCAAAGGTTTGCTGGATCGATATCGAGTCATTTTGCGGCTCCGGCGAGATTGCCGCCTATGACATCGTGCTTTCCTGTTTGGAAGGCCTTTCCACGCGCCGTCTGATGCACCATCTGATCCCGCTCGGCAGCAAGCGGCCCTTGGTGATTTCCGCCTATCCGGGGCTGGTACTGCGCTATGCCTATGACGGTTTTTCGATGCGCACCGCAAGTGACCTGCTCTGGCTGAACTGCGAAGCCGATGTGGAGGCCTACCAGACAATGTGCAGTGCCTTCGACGTTGACGGCAGCAATGCGCGCGTCTTTGGCGTTGGTGCGCTTCTGGAACCAGTGAGCAGACAGCTGACAACGGAAACCGGTCCCGTCGTCTTCTTTGAGCAGGCGGTAATCCCGCGCAACGAAGCCGAGCGCGAGTTTCTGGCCGAACAGCTTATTTTCTTGGCGAAGCGCTTCCCGCGAACCGATTTCGTAATTAAGCCGCGCACGACGGGCAACGACGCGACATTGCACCGCTCGGGATATCCGGTCGAATCACTGCTCAAGGCTGCCGCCAAGCGTCAAGGCGGCTGGCCGGGCAACTTGTCACTGACTTCAGAAAAAGCCTCGACGCTCCTCTCGGGAGCTTCCCACTGCCTTACCGTTTGCTCGACTGTTGCCGCCGAGGCCATCCATGCAGACATTCCGACAGCGATCATCGGCGACTTCGGGGCGTATGATGACTACGGACTTCAATATTTCTACGGTTCTGGGTTGATCAGGACGTTTGCCGAGCTTGAATTTCCGTTTCAGGAGAAGCCAAACGCCAAGTGGCGCTCGCGGTATGTGGGTGACCCCAATCGGACAATCGACGAGCTAATTGCCGAGGCTGTGGGTCTCGCGCGACTTGAACGCCTGCCGTTGGTTCAAAGGCCGTTGCGTGCTGAAATGTCGCCGGAACTACGGGAGTATCTCGTGCGGCGAAACGGCCCATCTAACGTTCTCAGTCGAGCAGCGGCGGGCCGGCAGGCGAAAGGAGCACAGATGGTGCTCCACAGACTGGCACGAAAACTCGCCAAGTCAGCGCTTTTTGGGAGAGAATAGGATCTGTGCAATAGATTCGATGCACGGCGATTGGCGTCCGAGGGCACGATGTGACAGGGACGACTGCGCGCCTTGGAGGCCATCCAGTTCCGAAAGAAGATCCTTCAAATGCCACATCGGGTGACAAATCAACAGCCTCTGAACTCGCTTTTGATGCCGATCGATGTTAGGGGGGCGGGGATTTTCGTCTTTTGAGAGGTCGAGAGTGACAAAAAAAATTCTGATGGTTGGCGCTGGTCTTTCCGGTTCGGTGATTGGTCGAAAGCTTGCAGAGGCGGGGCACGATGTCACCATCATCGATGAACGCAATCACATCGCCGGGAATTGTCACACAGAAAGGGATGCCGGGTCTGGCGTGATGATGCACGTATACGGGCCCCACATTTTCCACACGGATGATCAAGAAGTTTGGAACTATGTGAATAGTTTCGAAGAGTTTGTTCCGTTCGTGAATCGAGTGAAGACGACCTCTGGGGGCAGTGTGTATCTGTTGCCGATTAATCTTCACACCATAAATCAGTTTTTTGGAAAGGTGCTGAGGCCGGATGAAGCGAGAGAATTCATCGAAACTCTGGCTGACCGGTCGATCGAGGAGCCAAAAACGTTCGAAGAGCAAGCCCTACGGTTCGTCGGTCGCGATCTCTACGAGGCATTCCTGAAGGGTTATACGGTTAAGCAATGGGGTTGTGAGCCAAAGGATCTTCCTGCGAGCATTTTGAAAAGGCTCCCTGTCCGTTTTAATTACGACGATAACTATTTCTTTCATCGCTTCCAGGGGATGCCGCGACACGGCTATACCCATATGGTTGAAAAAATTCTGCGGCACGAGAGAATTACGCTCATGCTTAACCGCCGCTTTCGGCACTCTGACGCTCCGGCCTTTGATCATATTTTCTACTCCGGTCCTCTCGACGGTTATTTTGAATATGAGCTCGGGCGCTTGGGTTACCGCACTCTTGATTTCGAGCTTTTTCGCTACGACGGCGATTATCAGGGCTGCGCGGTGATGAACTATGCTGATGTTGATGTTCCCTACACTCGGATTACAGAACACAAGCATTTTTCGCCTTGGGAGACGCATGAACAGAGTGTCTGCTATCGCGAGTATTCACGATCTTGCGGGGCTCAGGATATACCGTACTACCCAATCCGCATGGCGGAAGAGAAGTCACTTCTCGGCAGATATATCGATCGCGCTGCTCGAGAATCGAATGTCACGTTTGTCGGCCGTCTTGGTACATACCGCTACCTGGACATGGATGTGACGATTCGAGAGGCTTTGGATACAGCCGAAAGGTACCTGCGCCATTTAGATGCGGGTTCCAAAATGGAACCGTTCTGCGCAAAGGTGTGATTTCCTCGCACTTGCAGAAAGTCAAAGCTGCAAATAGGTGTGCCGCTCACCGATGACCGCGTAGCGGACATGCAACTGCAGGTCGATTTTGCTCGTCTTAGGGAACTGAAGTATGAAGCGTCTGATTCTCGCCACCGGGAAATGGTCAACGATCCTGACTGTCGCGTATTTGAAGAGCCGTGGTGACCTCCATCACTACGACGATACTCTCGTGCACATGTCCCATGTGTGCGACCAGTCCTATCTCGACTCCTTCAATGAGTTTTGCAGCAAGTTTTGGGACTTCTCCGGGGTTCACTGCATCAACTACTGCATTTACGAAAACTCCACGCCAGAGAACTTTACCTTTGGAGACCTAAAAGAAAAATCGGATGCAGAGTGCACACGCCTGCTGTTGGAGATTCTTGGAGACGAGGAATACGACGAAATCATTGTGCCACATCTTTTCTCCCCGAAGTCTCGTTTGCTGATGGAGGTTTACGCTAAAGCGAGTGCGTATTGCATCGAAGAGGGGCTCAATTCGTATTTTAGACACCACAGCAAACTGAAATTAAACGACAGGGAAAGGTACTTTCTATCCAGGCTTCAAGGATACGTTAGCTTTAATTTCATGGGACTGCAGCCACTCTTCGATTTTGACGCTCATGGTGTGCCTGTGATCATCCCTGAGGTCACCTACGTCAAAGAGGCCATTGACCGAATTGCAGCTGAGGGATTGAGGGTTGCAGAGCCCCACGACCCGAATAAGGTCTTGTTTATAGGTCAATTCGCACGGGCCGACATGTCAGTCGACCAGCTGTTAGAGCATTATCTTGCTTCAATTTCGTCGCTTCTACTGTTTGGATTCTCGGTTCATTTTGTAAAGCACCCGCGAGATACGGGCGTTATCAGCGAACTCCTGGAAGAGGCATTTGCCGGTCAGCAGTTTCATATAATCGACGCACCGAATGTACCGGTGGAAAGAATTGCTTCTTCCCACCACTGGTGCGCTGCGGTCTCGTATGCTTCATCCGCGCTGGTAAGCATACCCGCCCTCTATCAAATCCCAGCCTTCACAATTGACGAGTACGATCTGGAGAAACTTTTGCCTGGGAATGGCGATTTCGGCAACGCACGCAACTTTTGCGCTGTGGTCGTTCCGACGCTGCGGTCGCTGCTAGCGAGATTGGAAGAGAACGGTGATAGTCCTGCGGAAGTTGCGGCTGAGGTGTTCAGGTCCTTTCCTCCTCAGCACCACCTCCTGAAGAGGATTTACGCCCCCAAGCGGCCTGGCAACGATATACAGAGCCTGACCAAACTGACTCTCCGAACTATCGAAGAAAAGATTCAGAGAAACCCGTTCAACTCTAAGCTCAGATTGGCCCACGCTCTCAGGGAACAGAATTACACCCGCGCAATGAAGTCGGCGTGGCAAGGATTACTGTTGCATCCTGGCCGGCTGGAGGCGTACCGAATTCTAATTTCTAAGCTTGTAAGCCCTGTGTCGCGTAAGCTCAACCCCACTATTCCTGATAAGGAGGCTGATGTCTTCAGGATCGCCCGCGCAAGGCCATTGTCGGTAGAAGCACTCTTTGGCTACGCCAAGCTTTGGGAGAGAAAATCCGAGTACAGCAAAGCCTTGGAGTATCGACTGCTCTCGGTGCTGACACATCCTTTTCATCCGCTGTCCTACTACAACCTTCTGAAGTGGGCACAAAAAAAAGCAACGTTCGACATCCGAAATAAGCGTTGTGGTTGGTTGTTCAACGTGCTCTTTGACCGTTCATTGCGACGATTACAACGGCAGGCGACGGCGATAAGAAAAGCTAACGTGCCGGGAAAGCATATTTCGGCCTTGGCCTACCGCCCCAACAAGGGTGCTACAGGGGGGCCGGGCGGAGTGTTGGCGCTGCAAAAGGCGGTATTGGGTCCATACTTCGACGATCGTTTGATCAAGTACAATTTTCGAGGGAGTAAGTCTTATACGGACTGGTATGCCGACATCGTCAGCGGAGGGAGTTTTGCGCTCGATCAGTGTAAGACTGGCGAGTACGCGCACTTTTTTGCCCATGACTTGGGTTGTGCGTATGGTCTTGCTTTAGCCGGCAGGAGTTATGTACTTGATTGGCATTTCCAAGGGTCGTTCGTCACGCAGATGCGGAACTTCGGCCATGAGCTGTCGCCAGCATTTATTGAGAAGTTGAAGGCAATTGAAGGCGTGGCTATGAAGGGAGCAAAATATGTGGTGTTCCCGAGTGATGGCGCTAGAGACATGTACTTCGACGACGAATTCAGGGGATGCAACCGCGACGAAGTTTGCGTCGGCCCAAGTGTCTACAACACTATTCTCCCTGGGGCCGCGCGTCCCGACCTTTCAATCGGAAGAAGTTTGCCAGCCTTCGATGGCATTACCTTCACGAGCATTGGGACGTTGACGTTGGCAAAAGGCCAAGACCAAGTCTTGGATTTCTTTGACAGAATGCTTCCGCATGCGAAAACGCCCGTCCGGTGGATTTGCATCGGAGATGGTGTCATGCGGGAAGAGCTTCTTCTGCGAGCGAACAAACTCGCCGATGGGTACGAGAAGTTCGAGTTTACGTACCTTCCGAAGATCCCACACAAGCAAGTGATGAACGTGCTGCACGCATCTGACGTTTACATCATGCTCCACAGAATTTCGATTTTCGATTTTGCCACGCTCGAGGCGATGAAAAACAAGTGCGCGATTGTGCTTTCGAGAATTGGCGGGAACGTAGACTTCAATAAGGAAGGCAACGTCCTCTTTGCTGAGGATATGAAGTTTCCCAACAATGAGGTCTTTGGAGTTGAGAATATTTCGCGATTGAAAGAGCTTAATGTCGAGGTCTTCAATCGGTGTTTCTCCATCCAGAATTTCAAAAAGCAGAATTTCGACTTGATTGAAAAACTCTGCGCCTAGGTGAGGCGCGCCCTTCACGCAGCAGCAGGAAAAGGGATTTGGTGGGATGGGTCGGCTAGCTATCTGGATAGAATAAGTGACCTTGCCCCCAAGTTTTATCCAGCTTTGAGTTCGCACCAGCGGTTTTGGGTTGCTGTCATCTGCGCGGTAGGGGCGCGTTGTGGTGCGGAGCCATTTCGGCTGCGCACCACGGGGCAAGGCCAGTATTTAGGTGAGGGTGGCGGCGAACTCCGCAGCCTGGGCACGCAGTTTGTCGCCGAGCACCGCGCGCTTTTCCGCAATCGAGGCGACTAGGCGATCCTCGTTATGGATGAAGAAATTAAGTTTGCCGATCATAGCATTTGCCATGTCGTCTAGTTGTCCCCGCGTCATTTTTGGATTGCGTGGTACGTTGCAGAGGAATTCGTTCGACCCAAAATAGTCCACCGGCATCCCGCGCCGCTCAGGCATTCCGATGAACGCAGCAGGCGTGTCGAAAGCGAGGAACGGCAACCAGCCGTGCAAGCGCTTCCCGAACGCAAAGCGGCTATCGCAGTATCGCTCACCGAATGACGGGTGCTTCGACAGTGCCTCGTTAAATTCGTAATTGAACTCCTTCCCCGTAAGTTCCGCCTGCAGCAGATCACCGAAATAAGGCATGTCAATTTCAATGGGTGGAAACAGCTCCAGCAGCATCCGATTTGAGTCACCGGCAGCATTGATCATTGAGCGCACTTCCAGGCCTTCGGCCTCGGCATAGGCCTTGAATCGTCGAAGGGGGTGGTCTTGGAAGTTCGCCTCGTTGAAGAGGAACTCGTCGAGGTTCACCACTACGAGGTCGCGTTTTCGCGGCTTGATGTCGAGCAGAGTGTCAGTGAAAAGTGATACGCAGGGAGACCACTCGGGTTCAGTCGAGGGGTCCACCCCGCGGATAAAGTCGGCTTCCCGTGTTGCGCGAACAATAATCTTCGGCGCGCGTGCTGTGACCCGGCGCACTGCATTGAGTTCTTCATCGGTTGGTTTCGCGAGGATCCCCGTCGACCAAAGAAAGAACTTGGAGTTCTGGAATTGATCCCACTGCTTGGCGATTTTCTGGTGCAGGTGTCTGGATGAATTCGTTTGGACGAACATCCCGCCGGGACCGATGATTACGTTATCTGGCGCGTCTTGTCCGTCGCGGATGTAGACTGGTTCGTGCACGAAGCGAAAATCGAGGTCCACAAGACCATCGAACAACTTCCGAGTAACCTGGTATAGAAGGGCATCTCCGGCATTACCACGAACGCCACACGTAACCCATAGGGCCTTCTTCATTGCTCGTCCTTTTCCAATGTCCACCCGGGCGGTCCGAGACGTGTCTGCACAGGTCGACGAGCCCTTTCCGCCCGGTGTATCAAGTCCTTGTGCCTCTTGGTTAAAGACCCGGAGACCGGAAGCGCCGGAAATCGCCTCCTGACATAGCGCAGCTAGACTTTTTGTTCGGGGCAGCATCAATATTTCGTCCACGATTGCATTCGATCGCATGGAGCTTTGAAGATCCGCTTGCTTCCCCGCTGCACGCGTCAGACTATCGACTACATCGGACACAGCGGCTTTGTCTGTGTTGTCAACTAAGAATGGTAGGACGACTGAGTGTGTTTGCAGCGGAAGCCGGACTAGCGAAACGCTCTCGCCGGACACGCTCTCTGCTTCTGACCGGTCGTTCGCGTTAAGATTGCCAAAGATGATGGTCGCGCTCGTGGTTGAGGGGACGTGTGTTACATCACCATAGCGAGCTAAATCCTCTGCGATGCTCCTATCGGCCGATGCCACCTCCAGCAACTTCTTGTAGCTTGGAAAGCGCACCCGTGGATTCTCAGGGAAGATTCGCGTCTGCGGCCCAAAGCACAGACTTGAATACCGCCGGTGTCTGTCCTTGGTCGAGCATAGTGCTGCCATCAGCAGGGCGCCAAAGCCACCCTTTGAACACCCAATAAAAAGCACTCGTGCTACGGCAAGTTCCGCCGCAATCGCTACGATAGCGCCTGAAGTCTCAGCGGCTCCGAGGGTGAAATATGTGTCTTTTTGGTCTGCGAGATGCAGGACGGTGGAGTGAAACTCAGTCTTGTAGAAGGCAAAGCTTTTCTTCTGAGAGAGCACGACAATCATCTCGTCGAGTCGCTCTCCGAACCGAAGCTCAGAACTGATCCAGGGCGGAAGAGTGTTTTTAGTCTTTGCTAGCACTCGTTGGAATCCTCACGATGAACCCTCACTTTAGCGTATATGCACAACCTTAGTCGGAGTTGGAAGTGCCGCTGTGCAGAAAGGCTTTGCTGGACGCAGTTCCGTATTTGGTCCATATCGCTCCTGCCTAGGCTTTTACGATCTACACGCCGGTTTGTTTGAAGTGCGGTGTTTGTGCGATCGCGAAGACAGGCGAGCGGGGTTCACGGTTTGGGAGCCGTGTTGACCAAGCGTGCGCGATCGTCTGGTTGGCGACCTCAATTAGCCGTCAGTATCTCCAGATTGTAGTATTTTCAAAGCTGCTATACAGAGGGCGATTGCTGGGCTAGCGGCAGAGCAATACGGCCCGTCACCAATTTTTGCGTAGCCACCGCGACTGTCCCAACTCACACCCCCGGCAAGGTCTGGCGCTACCATCTGGGCAAATGCGCATGCGTCATCAATCACGGCGGTATAGCGTGGTACGCGACCGGGATCTTGACCGCCGGGGTGCAACCAGAGAACGCGCCTCGTCTGCTCCCCAGAATTTGGGTCCCTGACGTTTTCGACTTTCCGTTTGTAGCCAATCAGCATCGCCAAGGCTACATCCAACTTGCGGCTTGGCTCCTGCGCCTCCTCAAGGTCTCTGATAACATCAATAACAGCCATCAAGTCGTTCTTTACAGTTTGGATCGGTACTCGTTCTGAAGCATGCGACATTACCATAAGCAGTTTGCTGTCCCTCGAACAAGTGTTGACGGTCTGAAATCGCTGATGGGCCTGCCCGCTTCGGCTTGTACCCGGCGGCACTGCCGAGTTCGCTCTGGATTTCCGAAAGGTCAGTCAACCTCCTCGAGAGCACGGAAACCTGTTCATCGTTAGCGGCAGGCGCATCGCGTAAACTTGAGTGGCGCGCTCGGTTCCTCCGTCAATGGAAGCGCCTTACTGTGCTACGTATAGAGTTGCGACGGGTCCAGTTCCTGAGACCGCACAAATCGCCAATATATTGGCACCAGGGCGAGAGCGCCTCCGCGACAAACCGCGCGTTCTCTCCGACCAGTGGCGTGGCTTGCGTCGAGACTGCGCCGGCTCGGCTGTCAGGTCCTCGAATGATGATTCACATTGTCGCTCATCGGTTTCTCCGCATAACTCATGCTCAGAACGCGCGCTCAGCGGTCTTGAAATTACGTGGGGTAGTCTACGCGCTTACGGCACATCTAAAGCACTCGCTCTTACTCCTAACGGGATGGCGAGGACGATGAGAAGCGCATTGCCTGCAACTTACAAGTGCTCTATACACGGCGATCAGTGCACACTGGAGCAGACAATGGCAAGATTAACGGTCGCATCAAACTATGGCTTTGATCAATGGAGCTTCGATTTCAGCCAGCTCTACTACGGGACGTCCTATGTTGGGACATCGACCCTGTTCCGGATCAACTATTCAGATGGCACAAGCGAAGAATTCCGTGGTACGGGGATTCAATACGATGCTTATGGAGTACCTTATGCCGGCATCATCACCTCGTATGCCGGCTATTACAACGGTCAGCAGCTTGTAATCTTCCAGGGCGGTAACATTGCTGTCGCTGATATTGTCGCGGCAGCAGATACTTGGTATGCCGGCGACGATGAGCAAGTCATTTTCAATGCCCTGAACGGTAACGACACGCTTGTCGGTGGTAATCTCGCGGACGCCCTCGCAGGCTTCAATGGTAATGACGTGGTCAACGGCAACGGTGGAAACGATTTGCTCTACGGCTACGATGGTAAGGATACGATCATAGGCGGAGCCGGGCGTGACTATATAGATGGCGGGGAGGGTAGCGACACTGCATCGTATGCGACCTCTCGGTCCGGGGTGGTGGCCAATCTTGCCAATCGCTATGCAAACACCAATGACGCCTCTGGTGACTACTACGTTTCGATCGAGCATCTATTCGGCACGGGTTACAGCGATCGCCTTTACGGCAATTCGGCTGGAAACGTCATCACAGGAGGTAATGGCAACGATTCTATCGCTGGCGCGGGTGGCAATGATGCACTCGTTGGTGGCGCTGGCGCTGATCGACTTTGGGGCGGGATCGGTGCCGATCGGTTCATCTTCAAAGCCGTGTCTGATTCCGCTGGATCCCAGGTCGACACAATCTTCGATTTTGCGCCGAGTGGCGGCGACAGGATTGATCTCGCCACGATCGACGCCAATGTGAATGCCTCGGGCAACCAAGCGTTCACCTTTATTGGTACCACAGCCTTTCAGGGGAAGGCCGGAGAGCTCCGCTATGTGAAGCAAGCGTCCGACACCTACGTCTATGCGGACGTGAACGGGGACAAGAAGGCGGACTTGGCGATCCATCTCGACGGTGCTGTGGCGCTGACGAAGGACTATTTTCTACTTTAAATTGGCCGTCATTGAAGAACGCTTAATCGCTACCATTGATGTAGCGCTTTTGAATACGATCGCTTAAACACCGGGCATCTCCTCTCTCGTGATTGGGAGAGGAGACCTTTTCAAAATAGTCCAGCTTCGGCGGTTTTTCCATTTTCCATTGGGCAGAATACCTACCCTTATAGGGAGTGGAAGGGAGAACTGTAATTCTTTATGGGCAAACGGTACCGTAGCGGCAAGTCGGGACCGTTCAGCCAACGTAGGTCCTCGAAGCGGCGTGCGACTTCGGAAACCTCCACGCCCGGCGCGAAAGCCTCCGCCAGTATCCGCGCGCGATCTTTCATCTCGCAACGACCGTCGCCGACGCCGCTCTGGTCCCGTCAGCAAAACTGTATGTCCATGAATCGGACAATGCACTCTTAAGTCCACTCTTGAGTGCGCAGACTCGCGGGAGACACGGAACTCCGCAAGGCGGTGCCCGCCGGAGGGAAGCCTCATGGCTGGTGAGTGACTTGGGAGAGGGTGAGCGTCAATCAGGTTCGCGGATTCAGAGGAGCTTTTGGTAATCCCTAGTGACCGCGATTGCGAGACTAAACCGCCGTTCTTGTACCGGCGCCACCAGTTGCAGGTGTTGGTGCTCCGAGCGGGACGATACCGTGAAACTTAAGAACTGAGCCAACAGTTGCCATGTTTATGATTGCCTGTCCCGAAAAAGCATTCCGCAGGCTCACCCCATCAGCAAGAATTTCGGTGTCCGCGCCAGTTCCAACCACATTTACACCACTGTAAGTTAAAGCGCCTGCTGACCCGATTTCTTGCAAATCAACGTTGCGAATGACTCCCTGGAAATCACCGCTGTGCAGGTCGATGCCATGACCTCGACAATACGTTCCGTGAAAGCCGTTAATGACGAAACCTCTGTTGTGCCCGGTCATCGTCATGAAGCTCATCGGTTCTACGCTTCGGATTGTTGCGCGCGTGCCGCTCACGCTATTATTGCGTATAGTGTAGTTAGCGCCGCCATCTATCTGGAATGCGATGGTGTTTGCATGCGTGACTGTACAGTTTTCAATGACAGAACCGTCACCAAGGGACCCGACGAAAATGCCGTCCCCAATGTTCGAATAGCAGTTGCGGACAATCAGATGAGCATTGCTTGCGTTAGCACCTCTGTTGCGAACGCCCGCGACCTGGATAGCGTGGAACTCGCATCCGTCCACGAGCAGGCGGCGAAAGCCAGTGGCACTGCTCGCGTTATCTCCGCCGCCTTTGACATAGTCGGCCTCGGCAGGCCAATCAAAGTCGATGCAGTATCGTGCTCTGGTCAAAAGTGAACCGATAAATGAACATCCTCGCCCCCGGTTCTTCGCAAGGTAGTAAAATCCGGAAACATACCCATCACGAAACGTGAAGTCTTGATCAGCGCGGCCGCCGTCTGGCTTGATCAAATGCACTCCAATATTTGCCTCACTCATTCCTGCAAAACTGTCGCATTGAATGCCGATATTTCGCATACCATTGCGCTCCCCCCGGACAACTATGGCCGCCTCGTCCACAATGGTTGTCCGCTTAAGCAATGAGCTGTTGTCTTCACCATCGCCAACCCATTTTTGTCCGTCCTCATTAATGGACCACTGATCGGCAAAGGTGACCGGTGCATCAGCGTGCACTCGGATGGTGGGTTCACCGCTATCGGCCGCAGCTTGCAGCGTGCTGGACCAATTCGAAGGGTCAACACGGGTTTTGCGGAATTTTCGAAGCGAGATCGCGTCCGAACCGTAGTCTTTAATGTAGGTGAGGTTGAGCTGCTCAACCGGTTGATCGGGGCCTTCCCCTGACAGGTCTTGGGCTGAAGCTATCAACGGGAGCGCCGCCCCCGCCGTCAAAAATCTTTGCAGGAAATAACGCCTTCCGAGATGTTTTACCATAACACGTTATAACACCCCGAAGCGTTCCCTCACAGACACCAGTCCCCGTGATGGACCGGCTACGAAGCGTTCGTACTCATTGGCAATCCGTCTCGAACTCACGGGGTCCGGCGCCGAGACTGGCATTCGGTGGCTGCGGTTTGATCGAGCCTTGGATGTCCGATGGATTCCACCGTCGAATCCGGGGTTGAAGAGCTTGCGAGTGTCCGCGCTCCGAAGCGCAACATTGCAATTGCCACCAACGTTCAGATTGAACGATCAATCGAGGTACTTAGGCCCGGTCCCGAATGTTGTAATAACTCATCACGCCGATTCCCCAGGCAAACAGCAGACCGAGCGCCAATAAAAGGGAGTTCAACAACCGAGCGGGATATTGCGCCATCTGCGATAGCGTAGGCTCTATGAAAAGAGCGAGATACCGCTGGCGATTGTTCGCGTCGATACGGGCCTTCTCAAGCGAGCCCAACGCCGCCGTATAGGCACGCTCGGCGAATTCGCGTTCAGTCTCCAATTCCTCGAACTCAGCGATCCGGCCAGCGACGTCCGGGGCGTTTGGATCGTCAGCAGCCGACGTGCCCTTTTCGCCTGCACCCAAACGCTGCCGCTCCACGGCAAGCTGCTGTTCCAGGCTTTCGATGCGGGCCTTGAGTACGCGGATACGCGGCGTGTCCTCGCTCATCTGGCTTTTCGCGGTGGCGAGATCGGCGTTGAGCTTCGTCAGCTCTCCTTCCAGGCTGCCGATCAGCTGAACCGCAAGCTTCGCGCCTTCTTCCGGGCTGATTTCCTGGGACTTGTCACGATACTCGCGCAGCCCCGCGCGAGCCTTCGAAAGCCGCGCTTCGCCGGCTAGCACCTCGTCCTGCGCGCCGCGCAGGACGTCATTGCGCGCCGAAAGTGAGAGGCTGTTCACGAGGCTGTCGCTCTGATCGACGATGAATTGCGCAATCTCCTGCGCCTGTTTCGGCTCGAAGGCCTTGACGGTCACCTGCATAATGCCGGAGGCATGGTCGAAACTGACCTTCACCATATCGCGCCAATAGGCAAGCTTGTCCTCGATCGGAAGGTCGGAGCCGATGCCGTAGAAATAGTCGAGCCCGCGGGTGGCGTAGACCTCTTCCAGCTTGAAACGCCGGTCCGCGTCGGCGGCCATACGCTCGCTCAGGATATAGTCCATCAGGATATAACTGTCCGAAACGGTGCTGCCGCCGGAAGCCTGGGTGAACATGCCGAGGATGTCGCTGGAAACGCCGCCTTCGATGCTGCGGACGGCGAAGGAGGCCGTGCTGTGATACTGGTCGGCGGCGATGAACGCCATGTAGAGCGAGGCGAGAGTCGCCGGCAGAGCGACGAGACCGAGGAAAGATGCCGCGATGATAGTGTGACGAAACGCCAGTTTCGTCAGCCATTTTGGCCTGAAGTCGGGCTTGTTGGCCGGCAAGATTCTGTCCTGCCGTTCGCGAAGCGGGATGACGGGGGCGCTCTCTCGTGCGAGCAAGCCCTCTAATATGGCAATTCCCTTGCTTTTGGCATCGCCCTTGGCAGCCGCGGCTATTTTATCAGCTTGAGCGGAGTCGGCTCCGTTCACCGCCGCGTCGTTCCTGACTGCCATTAATTTTCCCTCATATTCTTGTCGTGCGCGCGGATCGCGTCTTCGACATTCTCATAATAGGTCATCTTGCCTTTTTCCAGCACCACGCCGCAATCGCAATAATCGCGGATCGTCCCGGTGCTGTGCGAGACCATGACCACGTCAGAATCCTGTAGCCTGGTCTCGAAGACAGCTTGGCACTTTTTCTTAAAATTTGAGTCACCAACGGCGGTGATTTCGTCGACCAGATAATAGTCGAAGTTGACGCCCATGCTCAAGCCGAAGGCGAGACGCGCTTTCATGCCGGAGGAATAGGTGCCGACCGGCGCCTTGAAAAAAGGGCCGAGCTCGGCAAAATCCTCGACATAGGCGATCAATTTCTCCGAATCAACGCCGTAGATCCGGGCGACGAAACGCACATTCTGTTCGCCCGTCATCGAAGGCTGAAAGCTGCCGGCAAAGCCGAGCGGCCAGGAGATCTTGCCGCGGCGGATGATTCGGCCCTTGTCGAGCTTGATGGCGCCGGCGATCAGCCGCAGCAGCGTCGATTTTCCGGCGCCGTTGCGGCCGAGAAGGCCGACGCTCTTGCCGCGGTTCAGCGTCAGCGATGCATCCTCGATGATCGGCTTCTTGATGCCCTTGGTGCGGGCGTATTTCGTCGCCTGCTCGAACCGGATCATTCGTTTCTCAGCGTCTTTCTGGAAAGGGTGAAGATCAACATTCCGGCAAACAATGTCAGAAATGCGATTCCGTAGACATAGTTCATGTTAAGGCCCACTGCGCGATACTCCGGATAGAAGCCCTGGCGGAAGCCCATAACGATGTGGACGAGCGGATTGATGAGCACGAGATCGCGATATGGCGCGGGGATCGAATCGGGCAGGAAGAAGACGCCTGAGATCAGGAAGAGCGGTCGGTTGACGATGCCGAAGACCTGCTCGTAGAGCGGATATTTTAGAAACAGCACGCAATTGACCATGGCCACGCCCAGGCCGAAGAGACAGGCGAGCCCGATCGCCTCGAGAATCGAGGGCCAGTGGATATCCGTGTCGACCCGCATGCTGGCGACGATCGTGCCGAGCACGATGAAGGCGACGAGGGAGGTCGTGCCCATCTGCAGGATGAAGCGGGCGACGATCGTGTCGATCGGCGCGACATTCGGGTAGCTGAGCAGCGCCTTGTTGGCCTTGACCGCGGCGTTCAGGTAGCCCGTCATCGCCTGGTAGAACTGGAAGGCGATATAGCCTGTCGCGAAGAACAACGCGAAGCTCGTGCCGAGCGCCGGCGCTCGGGCGATCGCCCGGAAGATGACCGTCATCAGCAGGATATGGGCCGCCGGGTCGAGCAGCGCCCAGACATAGCCGCCGGGCTTGGAGCCGAATCGCGTCGCCATTTCGCGGACCAGAAGGGCGCCGACGACGCGGAAATGGGTGGTGAGATAGCCCATGTCAGTCAACCGAACGGATAGAGGATGCGGCCGATGATGCGGTATTTCCGCTCGGACAGGTTACGGAAGAAGCGGATCGGGTCGGACCTGAAGTCTTCGACATCGCGGTCACTGCCGATCCTGCGGATCGCCGGTGTGACGAAGGCGGTCAGCAGATGGCGCCAGCCGAGAAGGCCGTAAGGGCCCCAGGCGCGCCATTGCGGCCGGCGCGGGCGAAGGCCCTGCGGCTCGTCGAGCTGTCTTCTGATCGCGGTCACGGTCGCTTCGAATGAGGTCTGCGCTCCTGTATCAGGATCGAAGTAGCGAGGATAAAGCAGATAGGCGCCGGCGAAAAGCGCTTCGATGCTCAGGCGCCGGCCGCGGCGCGGGTTCGGCTGGCGGTCGTCCGTCAGTCCCCATCCGGAATAGAAGGGACAGCCGGCCGTGGTGACTGGAATGCCGCGAATGAGCGCCTCGAAGCCCGCAAGCGAGGTGATCGTATAGACGTGGTCGACGGTGCGCAGCGCCTCGGCCAGCGGCAGACTCTCGGTCACCAGCTCGCAAAGATGCGCCACTTCGGCGGGGTCGGACCTTGCCGGGCGGGCGCGGCTCAGCACGTCCGGATGCGGCTTGTAGAGGATCTGGGCGTCCGCCTGCTCCGAGGCCGCGAGCCGCACCAGGTCGTTGTTGGTCATGCGGGTAAGACAGCCGTAGCGGATCGAAGCGTCGTCCTCCACCTGGCCGACGACCAGCACCCGCCTGCGCGTCTTCTCGCCATAGACCTCCTCGGCGGTGCGCCGGCGCGCGCCGTTATATTTGCTGATGCCGCTTTCGGTGAGAAGCGCGATGCCGGCGCGCGCCCGCTCCGCCAGGGCCGCGTCCGCATCGAAGTCGTAGGTCTTCAGCAGCACTTCGAGGTCGGAGGGATGGCGGCAGTCGAAATAAAGCGCCCTGCCGTCGAGCGCCAGGGAGAGGGGAGGCGTGCGACTGGCGCTCGGACGGGCCGAGCGAAGGAAGCCGTCCTCGATGAAGGTGACGGGAATGTTCCGCGCTTTTGCCAGCGCCTCCACTGCGCCCGGAAGCTCCGGGCCCCAGGCGAGAATTTCGGGGTCGTGCTCGGCCAGGATCCGCGGCTTCCAGACGCGCTCGAATTCGCGCTCGCCGAGATTCATGGGGAGGAAGCGGAAGTGCCTGTCGGGAAAATATCGCTCGAAAGACTCTCTCTTCCATCCGATGATATTGACGGCAAAGGTCGTCCGGGGCCGCATAGGCGCAGCGCCGTCATCGAAATCCCTCTCCCGTGAGCCCTCGCCGGCGTGAGGTTTCATCGCATTTCCCGTTGTCCGCCGTTCCGGACGCCTGTCGACGGCGCCAGCGCGTCTTCTACATGTCCGGCCCCGATATCGCCAGCCCTTTGGCGTCGTTGACGCGGGCGGGCAGCTGCATTTCCCGAGCCCGTGTTGCGGATGCGGCGCGCTGGCGGCTTGTCAAACTCACCTATATGTGAATTAAGTATTCAAATAAGAAGAAGATCGGGCTTCGCCGGGTCCAGGGCGGATGGCCGTCCGCATCCGTTGCCGCTGCATGAGGGAAGAGTAACCACGCATGACAACAGAATCCGAACTGCCGCTTTCCGGGCTGGTCGTCGTCGATATGAGCCAGTTTCTTTCCGGCCCCTATTGTTCGCTGCGGCTGATGGATCTCGGCGCGCGGGTCATCAAGATCGAGCGGCCGGATGGCGGCGATCTTTCCCGCCGGCTTTATCTGAGCGACACCGAGATCGGCGGCGATTCGACCATTTTCCACGCGATCAACCGCGCCAAGGAAAGCCTTGCGATAGACCTCAAGAACGAGGCCGATCTTGCCGCGCTGAAGCGGCTTCTCGCGCAGGCCGATGTCGTGATCCAGAACTTCCGGCCGGGCGTCATCGAAAGGCTGGGGCTGGATTACGAGGCGGTCAGGGAAATCAATCCGCGCATCGTCTATGCCTCGATCAGCGGTTATGGCGAGGAGGGCCCCTGGGTGAAGCGCCCCGGCCAGGATCTTCTGGCGCAGGCGCGCTCGGGTGTCATGTGGCTGAACGGCGACGAAGGGCAGGGGCCGGTTCCCTTCGGGCTCGCCATCGGCGACATGCTGGCCGGCGCCGCCGCCGCCCAAGGAATTCTCGCGGCGCTGGTGCGGCGGGGCATTTCCGGCAAGGGAAGCCTCGTCGAAACGAGCCTGCTGGAGGCGCTTGTCGATTTCCAGTTCGAGGTATTGACCACGCATCTCAATGACGGCGGCCGCCTGCCGAAGCGGTCGGCGTTCCGCAGCGCTCATGCCTATCTCGCCGCGCCCTACGGCGTTTACGCGGCGAGCGACGGCTATCTCGCGATCGCCATGACGCCGATCCCGAAGCTTGCGGACCTGCTCGAGATCGGCGAACTCGCCCCCTATCGCGACGACCCGTCCTCGTGGTTCACCGAGCGCGACCGCATCAAGGCGCTGATTGCCGCGCGAATCGCGCTGCGCAGCGTGGGCGAGTGGCTGGCGGTGCTGGAGCCGGCCGATATCTGGTGCGCGCGCGTGCTCGACTGGAACGAGCTCCTGGAAAGCGAAGGTTTCCAGGTGCTCGACATGCTGCAGACGGTGGTGCGCGAAGACAACGTGTCGATCACCACCACGCGCTCGCCGCTCAGGATTAACGGCCGCCGGCCGCGCGTCGAGCGCGCCGCGCCCCGCATCGGCGAGCATGACCGTTCGATCAGGGAGGAGTTCGGCCTATGAGCATGGTCCTCAAGGGCATGACCTGGAACCACCCGCGCGGCTATGATCCGATGGTGGCCTGCTCGCAGTCCTGGCGGGAAAAGACGGGCGTCGAGATCCGGTGGGAGAAGCGGTCGCTGCAGGATTTCGAGACCTTCCCGGTCGAGACCCTGGCAAGGAGCTATGACCTGATCGTCATCGACCATCCGCATGTGGGGCAGATCACCGGCGAAAATTGCCTGCTGCCGCTTGACGTGACGGGCCGCGAGGCGGAGCGGCAGGCGCTCTCGGCGGCAAGCGTCGGCCCGTCCTATCGCAGCTATGCGTGGAACGAACGCCAATGGGCCTTTCCGATCGACGCCGCGACCCAGGTTCAGGCCTGGCGGCCGGACCGGACGGAACGCCTCCACGCCTGGCGGGATATGCTCGCGCTCGCGCGCAGCGGCGGCGTCCTCCTGCCGCTCAGGCCGCCGCATTCGCTGATGAGCTTCTACACCCTCTGCGGCAATCTCGGCCGGCCCTGCCGCAGCGGCGGGAAGGGCGATCTCGTCGATGCCGAAACCGGCGCCATGGCAGTCGATCTGCTGCAGGAAATCTCCGCCCTGATCGACCCGGCATGCTTCGGGATGGACCCGATCGCGGTTCTCGAGGCGATGGCGGCCGAGGCCTCGCCCGCCCTGTGCGCTCCGCTCATCTACGGCTATGTCAGCTATTCCATCGCCGGCTTTCGCCCGGCGCTCGTGCGCTTCGGCGATTTCCCGACCGTGGGCGCCGCGGGGCCCGTCGGCTCGGCGCTCGGCGGGACGGGCATCGCCGTCTCGGCCTTTTCGCAAGCGCCGGGAGGGGCGATCGACTTCGCCTATTGGGTGGCGAGCGGCGGCGTGCAGCGCGGCCTCTATGCGGCATCCGGCGGCCAGCCCGGCCATGGGGACGCCTGGCAGGACGGCACCGTCAATGCGGCGACCCATGATTTCTACCGCGCGACGCGAGCGACGCTCGAGGGCGCCTGGCTCCGGCCACGCCACGACGGCTACATGAGCTTTCAGCAGGCGGGCTCGGATCGCCTGAACGAAGGCCTGATGCGCCGGGAGAGGCCGAGGCTCGTGGTCGAAGAGCTCAACCGGCTGTTTCTTGCGAGTTTTCGCTGAGGGCGAATTGCCCCTCATCCGCCTGCCGGCACCTTCTCCCCGCAGGCGGGGAGAAGGGACCCGCGGCAGCCTCCAAAGTCCCCTCTCCCCGTATCCGGGGAGAGGGTTAGGGTGAGGGGCAATCTTGACGACAGAATTTCAAAAGCCGCCTGGCAACTCTGCCCGCGTAAAGATTGGATTCAATCTTTCTTGGTAATTTCCCGTTAGCAAGTCTCGTCAGTGGGTCCTGACGGCGCGTTTGCCGTCGGCTTTTGTATTGCGTGCGGGTCCTCATGCGTCCTTTTTCGGCTGTCTCAGCGATCGTCATAACGTGCCTGGTTCTATCGAGCTGCGGCTTCGGCGGGAGCCGGCCGTCGCGGGAGACGACGAGCTCCGTCGTCCGTCCGGCAAGCCCGGTTCCTTCAACGGAGGTCAGTGCTGCCGCCGTGCCGGCGGATCCGCAGCCGGAGGCGCTCGCCTGGGCGGGAACCGTTCCGCAGCCGCAGGCCTTCATGCCGGCGGAAAGGGCGGTGGGCATGCCGGTTCCGACCGAGCGACCCATTGCGATGCTCGCTCCTGAAAATCCCGCGCGCGAGCCGCGCGGCCGCTCCCGCGTCTACAGCCACAGCTTCCGCGATGCCCATCCGATCAATTTCGGTACCCGCTCGCCGCGCAAACTCGCCGTTCACGGCGTCGACGTTTCGCGCTGGCAGGGCGAAATCAACTGGCCGAAACTGCGCACGCAAGGCGCCAATTTCGCCTATATCAAGGCGACCGACGGCGGCGACCATCTCGATCCCATGTTCAAGAAGAACTGGCGCCGGGCCGACGAAGCCGGCCTGAAACGCGGCGCCTACCACTTCTTCTACTGGTGCCGCACGGCCGGCGAGCAGGCGGACTGGTTCATCCGCAACGTCCCCCGGGATCCGACCGCGCTTCCGCCCGTCATCGACGTCGAGTGGAACGGCGAGTCGAGCTGCAAGCGGCGTCCCTCGCCCGAGCGGGTGCGGGAAAAGATGCAGGTCTTCATGGACAAGCTGGAGCGCCACTACGGCCAGCGCCCGATCATCTATACCGCCCCGGATTTCTACCGCGACAATCTGCAGGGCGCGTTCCCCAACCATCCCTTCTGGCTGCGCTCGGTTGCGGCCCATCCGTCCAAGGTCTATCCCGGACGCAAATGGGTCTTCTGGCAATATTCGGGTTCGGGCCTGTCGCACGGCGTCGACGGGCGCATCGACCTCAACGTCTTCAACGGCAGCGAGGAAGACTGGCACAACTGGGTGGCGGCGCGCTCGAGCTGAGGGAATGAAGTTGACGCCGATCCGCCTGCTGCAGGCCAATGACGCCGCCTTCCCCGCACTTGCGGCCCTCATGGAGGAAATGCAGGCGCATTACCGCGTGGCCTGTCCGCCGCGCGCCGAGATCATCGCGGGGCTTGAAGCCATGCCGCCGGGCGCGGAGATCCTCGTCGCCGAGGAGCATGGGTCGGTGCTCGGTTTCGCCGCCTTCTCGGCGATCTATCCCGGGCCGGGCCTGCAGCCGGGCATCTTTCTGAAGGAACTCTACGTCAGCGGAACGCAGCGGGGCCGCGGCCTCGGACGCGCTTTGATGCGGGAGCTCGCCAGCCTGGCGAAGGAGCGCGGGCTCTCGCGCATCGATTGGACCGCGGAGGCCGAAAACACGCGGCTCCTCTCCTTCTATGAAGAGCTGGGCGGTGCACGCAAACCGGACAAGCTCTTCTTCCGGCTCGACGGGGAGGCCCTCGCGCGGCTGTCGGGCTGAGCCGGCGCGCCACCGCCCGGCCTGCCGTCCTCAGTCGCCCATGCCTTCCGCTTCCGCCATCAGCCATGCCTCGAAGGTCCGCATGGAAGCGCTCGGCGCGATGTCTCGCGGTTTTGCGAACCAGTAGCCGTAGTCGCTTCGATAGCCGAAGCCGTTCGGATTGACGAGCTTTCCCGCCGCAAGGTCATCGAGGATCAGGCCGCGCGGGATCAAAGCCATTCCCTGTCCGGCAAGTGCTGCCCGGATCACCATCGTATAATAGCCGAAGCGCGTGGTGTGCCGCACCGCGAGGTCGTCCCTGCCGTGACCCTTGGCGAAATAATTCCAGTGCAGCGGCGTCTGCGGGTGCTCCAGCATGATGCCGTCGGCGAGGTCCTCGATCGTCTCCGGAGTGCCGTTCTTCTCCCAATAGGAAGGAGCGCTGACGGCAAGGACCTCTCGCCCGAACAGATAGCTGGTCTCCTCTTCTGGCAGCGGTTGGCTCAGGAAGCGGAATATCGCATCGGGCGTCTGGGACTGGGTCGGAGACACGAAGGTCGTGAACTGCACCTCGATCTCCGGGTGCTGCTCGGTAAAGCGAAGGAAGCGCGGCAGCAGCCACCGGTCCCCGAAAATGGGCGGCACCTGCAATCTGAGGACCCGCGGGCCCGGTTTCAGGCGGGCGACGCGAAGGGCGGCGTCCTCCATCGCCTTCAATGCGGTGCGCGCCTGTTCGATATAGATCGTGCCTGCTTCCGTCGGGATCATTCCGCGCGGCGTCCGGACGAAGGCGGGGCTGCCGATCAGGTCTTCGAGCGCAAGCAATTGCTTGCTGACGGCGCTCTGCGACAGCGACGTGCTTTCGGCGGCGGCGCTCGTCGATCCCCTCTCGGCCACCGCGAGCAGCACCTGAAGCGCGGTCGTCGAAGGCAAGCGCCGCCGTCCCGAAGCCATGAAAATCCCTCCGCCATGTTCAGCCGATGCGCTTCCGCTCCGCCCCGTTCCTTGCGCAGACCCTAAATAAGTGCCCGGAGCAAGGCTAGTCGTTTTTGTCATAGTCTGGTGAAATAACTTCGCTTGCCGGGGCATGCGACCCGTGGGAGCTTCTCCGAAAGAATGTACAAATAAAGGGAACGAAGATGACTGAGCCCACTCAGCTTTGGGGTGGACGATTCAAGTCCGGACCGTCGGAAGCGCTTGCAAACCTGTCCCGCGCGCCGCGATCTTACTTTCGGCTTTACAGGGAAGATATTGCAGGTTCTCGCGCCCATGCTTGCGAACTGAAGCGGGCCGGCGTCCTGGACGAGAGTGAGTTCTCCGCGATACGCGCGGCCCTGGAAGGCATCGAGGCCGATGTCGGTGCCGGCCGCGAGGAGCCGATTGCGGCCGACGAGGATCTGCATACCTTTCTCGAACGCCTGTTGATGGCGCGCCTCGGCGCGCTCGGCGGCAAGCTTCGCGCCGGGCGGTCGCGCAACGACCAGACGGCAAACAATACGCGCCTTTATCTCCGGCGCATGGCGCGGGAGCTTTGCCGGGGCGTCATCGCCATCGAAGAAGCCCTGACGGAGCAGGCATCCCGCCATGCGGAAACCGTGATGCCCGGCTTTACCCATCTTCAGCCGGCCCAGCCGGTCGTGCTCGGCCACCACCTCATGGCGCACGCGCAGTCGCTGCTGCGCGACCTGCAGCGCTTTGCCGACTGGGACCGCCGCTTCGACCGCTCGCCTCTGGGGGCGGCCGCGCTGGCCGGATCCGGCATTGCGCGCCGCCCCGATCTCTCCGCCATCGATCTCGGCTATTCGGCCGCTTGCGAGAACTCCATCGATGCGGTCGCCGCGCGCGATCACGTCGCCGAATTCCTCTTCATCTGCTCGCTGGTGGCGGTGGATCTTTCGCGGCTTGCGGAGGAAATCTGCCTGTGGAGTTCCAAGCAGTTCAGCTGGGTGCGGCTGCATGATTCCTATTCCACCGGCTCCTCGATCATGCCGCAGAAGAAGAACCCCGACGTCGCCGAACTGACGCGCGGCATGTCGGGCACGCTGATCGGCAACATCGCCGGTTTCCTCGCGACCATGAAGGCGATGCCGCTCGCCTATAACCGCGATCTCGCCGAGGACAAGCGCAGCCTGTTCGAGACGATCGACGTTCTCGAACTGATCCTGCCCGCCTTCGCCGGCATGGTGGGAACGCTGGAATTCGACGTGGAGAAGCTGCGCGAGGAGGCGCCGAAGGGTTTTACGCTCGCGACCGAAGTGGCCGACTGGCTGGTGGGCCGGAACGTGCCTTTCGCGGAAGCGCACGAGATCACCGGCGCAGTGGTGCGCTATTGCGAAGAGCGCGGACACGACCTTGCCGGCCTGACGGCGGAGGACCTGCCGCGGATCGATCCGCGGCTTCAGCCGGAGATGCTGGCGGCACTCGCGCTCGAAAAGGCGCTTGCGAGCAGAAACGGCTACGGTGCAACCGCGCCGGAGCGGGTTCGCGAGCAGATTGCCCGCTTCGAAACGGCGCTCGCCGAATGCCGCGCCTTTGCCGGCGGCCCGATCGGCGGCACGGCCTTTGCGGGAGCCAAGAACGGCGCAGAGGAGGCGCGACGCCGATGAATGTGGCAAGCCTCGCAACTCAGCCTGCGGATTCCAAATACGAGGTCGCCCACCTGAAACTGGTGCCGAAGCGCCATATCGGGAGGATGATCGCAGCGGGCGTCGTGCTCCTGCTGCTTGCGGGCCTCGTGCGGGCCTTCAGCGTCGGGCAGATCGAATGGAGCTATGTCCGCGATTTTCTCTTCGCGCCCGCCATCCTCGCCGGCCTCTACAACACCCTGCTGATGACCGTTGCCGCCATGGGGCTCGGCATCGTCCTCGGCGTCGTTGTCGCCATCATGCGGATATCGGGCAATCCAGTGCTGTCGTCGATCGCCGTCGGCTATGTCTGGGTCTTTCGCGGCGCCCCGGCGCTGCTGCAGCTGATGCTGTGGTTCAATCTCGCGCTGATCTTCCCGACGCTCGGCATTCCGGGACTGTTCGAGTTCAGGACCGTCGACGTCATGACGCCCTTCGTCGCCGCCGTACTCGGGCTCGGCATATCGCAGGGCGCCTATACTTCGGAAGTGGTGCGAAGCGGGCTTCTGTCCGTCGACGCCGGCCAATACGAGGCTGCGCGCACGATCGGCATGACGCAGATGATGATGCTGCGCCGTATCGTCCTGCCGCAGGCGATGCGCGTCATGGTGCCGCCGGTCGGCAACGAGGTGATCGGCATGGTGAAGCTGACGTCGCTCGCAAGCGTCATCCAGTATTCCGAGATCCTCCACAATGCGCAGATCATCTATTTCGCCAACACCCGCGTACTCGAACTGCTGCTGGTCGCAAGCTTCTGGTACCTGCTGGTCGTCTCCGTGCTCTCGATAGGGCAGCACTATATCGAGCGCTATTTCGGCCGCGGTTCGAAGTCGATCCGCTCGTCCATGTGAGGTCGGTCATGAACCAGGATATTCTCGTCAAGGCTATCGACGTCACGAAGAACTACGGCACGTTCCGCGCTCTCGACAAGGTCAGCCTGGACGTCGCCCGCGGAGAGGTGAGCTGCATCATCGGTCCTTCGGGTTCGGGCAAGAGCACGCTTCTGCGCTGCATCAATCTCCTGGAACGCATGGACGGCGGAGCGATCTGGGTCAAAGACGAACTGATCGGCTACCGCCGCGACGGCGACAATCTCTACGAGATCAGCGATGCGGAAATCTCGCGGCAGCGGCGGCGGATCGGCATGGTGTTCCAGCGCTTCAACCTGTTCCCGCACATGACCGCCCTGGAAAACATCATCGAGGGGCCGGTGCAGGTGCTCGGCGAGCCGGTGAAGGAAGCGCGCGACAGGGCCGCGGCATTGCTGGAGCGGGTGGGCCTCGCGGATAAGGCGAACCATTATCCTTCGGAGCTTTCCGGGGGCCAGCAGCAGCGCGTCGCGATCGCCCGCGCCATGGGCATGCGGCCGGATCTCATCCTCTTCGACGAACCGACATCGGCGCTCGACCCGGAGCTCGTGTCGGAAGTGCTCGACGTGATGCGGGACCTTGCCGCTTCCGGCATGACGATGATCGTCGTCACCCATGAGCTGGGCTTCGCCCGCAACGTGGCAAACACCGTGACCTTCATGGAGACCGGCAAGGTGGTCGAAACAGGCTTGGCATCGGAGGTTCTCAGCACCCCGAAAAGTGCCCGAACGGCGGAGTTCATCAAAGCCGTTCACAGCTGAGGAACAGGAGAACAGCGGCAGAAGTGGCCGCCGGCTCGAACCAGGACAAATGGGGAACCACATGAACAAGCACATCGCAGCGCTCACGGTCGCATGCCTCGCCGCAACCTCTGCCAATGCCGCCGGCCTGCCCGAGCGCGTGAAGTCGGCCGGCAAGGTCGTCGTCGCCAACCAGCCGAACTATCCGCCGATGGAATATGTCGATCCGGCTACCAACGAACTTAAGGGTGTCGACATCGATCTCGGCGTTGCGCTTGCCAAAGAGCTCGGCACCACGGTCGAGTGGTCGAACATCGGCTTCGAGCAGATGATCTCGTCGCTTCAGACCGGCCGCGTCGACCTTATCCACAGCGGCATGAGCGATCTCCCGAAGCGCCGCGACACGCTCGACTTCATCGATTACATGAAATCCGGCGCGCAGTTCTACACGTCCTTTGCCCGCAAGGACGAGTTCAAGACGCTCACCGATTTCTGCGGCAAGACCGTCGGCATGAGCCGCCGCACCTCCTTCCCGGACGAGACGGCGAAATGGAGTGCCGCCAATTGCGAAGCCAAGGGTCTGCCGGCCATCAAGGTCGTCGGCACGGAAGGCTCCGCCGACGCCCGCGCCCAGCTGAAGCAGGGCCGGCTCGACGCGGCGGTCCAGGGTTCCGAAACACTGCCCTATCTGATGGATCTCGAGAAGGACACCTACGCCGTCGTGGGCGAGCCCTTCACCACGGTGTACCAGGGCATCGGCTTCGCCAAGAAGGACACGGAACTGCGCGACGCCTATGCCGCAGCGTTGAAGGCCCTCATGGAATCAGGGGAATATAAGGAGATTTTCGCCAGATACGGCCTCGAGGGCACCTTGCTCGACGGCATCTACGTCAATGGCGAAGCGGTGAAGTAATTGCCGCGCCGCGGCCCCGCCGAATAGGCCGGGGGCGCAACAGGCGCCGCCGCCGACCGATTCCCGACAAGACATGAGCAGTTCCATGCCCCGCGTTGCTGCCGACGCGCCGGTCGACAGGCTGGCATCCTTTCTTTCAGCCCTTCGGTTCGAGGCGCTTCCCGCCGACGTCGTCGAAAAGACGAAGATCCACATCGCGGACACGATCGGCGCGGCCCTGGCGGGCGCGCGCTCGGCGGAAGCCCGCATCGCCCGCCAGGCCGCCGGCGCATCGGGCAGCGCGCCGATCTGGGGCACCGGCAATTGCGCCGCAGCGCGTGATGCCGCGTTCATAAACGGGGTTGCGGCCCATGCTCTCGAACTCGACGATTCCGGCGGCTGCGACCATTCGGGCGCCGTCGTCGTTCCCGCCGTTCTGGCTGCCATTGCCGAGGCGAATCAACCCGTGACGGGCAGGGAACTCATCGTCAGCGTGGTTGCGGGTTACGAGGCCGGCCGGCGCGTCCTCGAAGCGGCGGGCGGATACGACAGCCACAACGGCCTCGGCTGGCATTCCACCGGTACCTGCGGCACGCTTGCGGCAGCGGCGGCCGTTGCCAGGCTTCGCGGTTTCGACGATCTTGCCACGCGCGATGCGGTCACGCTCGCCACCAGCTTCTCCTCCGGTCTCTGGGCCTTCATCCACGACGGATCGCAGGCGAAGAAGATCCATGCGGGCCGCGCGGCCGAAGGCGGCCTGCTCGCGGCGCGGTTGGCAGGGGAGGGCCTTGCCGGCCCCTCCAAGGTCTTCGACGACGTCTGGGGCGGCTTTTTCCGGGCGTTCAACAGGGATGTCTGCGAGCCGCAGAAGCTATGCGACGGACTCGGAGAGGGCTGGAAGGTGATGCGTGCGGTCCTCAAGCCTTACGCCTCCTGCCGGGGCGCCCATTCGGCGATCGATGCGCTGGACGACCTGCTTTCGGAAACGGACCGCGATGCAGCCGAGATCGACAGGATCGAGGTGCGGCTGAGCGCCATGCTGATGGGCATGTGCGGCGCCCGGGAGAGCGGCGCCATGGCGCCGACGCAGATGAGCCTGCCCTACGCGCTTGCGGCACGCTGCGTGCTGCTGACGGCCGGGCTCCGGGCCTATGCGGCCGACCGGCGTGCCGATCCCCGCCTGCGCGCCGTCATGGACCGCATGCTGCTGACGGTAGACGAAGGGATGCAGCCGCTCGACGAGCCGGTCGTCACGCTTCTCTTCAAGGACGGCGCCCGCCTGTCACGAATGGTGCCCCGTGCGACCGGCTCCGCCGAAAGGCCGATGCGGCCCGCCGCCATCCGCGCCAAGTTCGGAGAGCTCACGGCGATGAGCATCGAAATGGAGCAGGCGGACCGGCTCTGGCGGATGCTCGCCGGGCTCGAACATCTCGAGGATTGCCGCGCTCTCGAGCCGCTGCTCGCCGGCAACGGCGACAAGCGCCCCGTCTTTTGCTGAGGATTTCGCCATGACCTACGACCTGACGCCGCGTCCGCTCAATCCGGCGCCGCAAACGCCGGCGATGACCTGGCCGAACGGCGCCAAGAGCGCCGTCTTCATCGGCTTCGACGTGGATGCCGAAACCGCATGGATCGGCAACAACCCTTCGAATGTCGACCGGATGGTGACCACCTCCCATGGCGGCTACGACGCGCGCGTCGGCATCGGCAGGATCGTCGACCTGATGGCGGAACTGGCGCTGAGGGCGACATTCTTCACGCCCGGGTGGACGGCGCTCGCCCATCCCGAGGCCTGCGAGAAGATTGTCGCGGCCGGACACGAGATCGGTCACCATGGGTATCTTCACAAGATGCCGGATCGCGACCGGCTGGAAGAGACATTCGAGGAGATCGACCGCGGCTTCGAGGCACTGCAGCGGGCATTCGGCATCCGTCCTGTCGGCTATCGCGCACCCTCGGGAGAAAACTTTCCCGAGCTTATCGCCTATCTTGCCAGATCGGGAATTCGCTATTCGAGTTCGTTCCGGGACGATATCCTGCCCTACCGGCACGCGTCGGCGGACGGTGTGCCGGGCCCGGTGGAGATCCCGGTCAATTTCGCATTCGACGACTGGAATTTCGGCATGTCCAGCCGCTCGAGCGCGCGGCCGCTCTTCGGCCGCGAAGCCGTCCTCGCACTCTGGATCGACGAATTCGAGGCCACCCATGCCTGGGGCGGCGTCACGACGCTCGTCCTGCACCCGCAGGTGTCCGGCCGTCCGATGCGCTGGCACCTCCTTCGCGACTTCCTCCGTCACGTCCAGGCAAAAGGCGACGTCTGGATCGCAACGGGCAAGGAGATCGCCGAACACTTCGAAACGCTGGAACGGCAACGCGACGCATCGTGACGGCGCATCCGGCACACCCTCGTTCCTGTGACGAG
The DNA here is from genome assembly GCF_000427465.1 of Sinorhizobium arboris LMG 14919. Lineage (NCBI taxonomy): Bacteria > Pseudomonadati > Pseudomonadota > Alphaproteobacteria > Hyphomicrobiales > Rhizobiaceae > Sinorhizobium > Sinorhizobium arboris. The sequence goes on from NZ_ATYB01000008.1 coordinate 290,148, forward strand.
CGCAGGGACGAGGCTGGAAGCACTGTCAGACCAGATTCCAGATCCGCCGCGCATTGCCGGAGAGCAGCTTCCTCCGCTCCTCGGGACTGCAGCCTTCGATGAGGGCCTGGGTGGCCGCGACCCAGGTCGAGAGATTGCCGCCAAGCGTGCAGACCGGCCAGTCGCTGCCCCAGACCACGCGGTCCCATCCGAAAACAGAAATCGTGTGCTCGACATAGGGGCGGATGGAAGCGAGCGCCCAGTCTTCCTCCGCATAGGCGATCACTCCGGAGATCTTGGCGACGACGTTCGGGCGGCGGGCGATCTCGGTCATATGGTCGCGCCAGGGGTGCTCCGCGTGGCTCTTTATGTCCGGAACGCCGCAATGATCGAGAATGAACCGGACGTCGGGTGCGAGGTCGGCGAGCGCAATCGCTTTCGGAATCTGATGCGGCAGGACGCAAAGATCGAAGGTGAAGCGGGTGCCCGAGAGCCGCTTGACGTTTTCGCGGAAGCGGGGCTGCTCCGAGAGGTCGTCGGCAACGACGTGCAGCACCCGCCTGAAACCCTTGACGAAGGCGTTCTCTTCCTGCCGCTCGAGATAGGCGGCGAAGCCTTCCTCTTCCGGACGGCAAGCCGCGATCGCGCCCTTGAGGAGGCTTCCGGGCTCACCCGCAAGACGCGCGACCTCGCGCGTTTCGAGTTCGATCTCGGCGGGGTCGACGTCTACTTCCATATGCAGCGAGGCGGCGATGCCGACGCGTTTCGCCTCCGCCGCATAGGTGGAATAGAGAAAATCGCGATCGAGCGCGGGAACGCCGGCGAGCCACGGATAGCTGAGCGCGGATTTGTCGATCAGATGCAGATGCGTGTCGATGATCAAGGCTGCTCCTCCTCTTCGTTCAAACAAGAAGTCGGTCTTTCCGGCGCGGATCAACCCTGCGCGACATCGGCACCGGCGAGCGCCGAAAGCTGCGACGCGGTCTTGAGCAGGAGCGATATGGTCTCGGTGATATCAGGAGCCGAAGGATTGTTGACCAGGGAAATATAGGGGCAGGTGAGCGCTGCGATGCTGCGTCCGTCAGGCCCCAGGATCGGGGCGGAGAGGTTGTAGACACCGGCGGTCTGGGCACTTGCCATCATCTCGTAGCCGCGCTCGCGGATCTGGTCGAGACGGGCGTAGAATTCCGGAGTGAGATTGATCTCGTCCCTGCTGCGCACATGTTCGGAGATCATCATTTCCCGTTCCTCCGGCGAACGGAATGCAAGCAGCACGTGGCCCGATCCGGTGTCGAACAGGCTGATATGCGAGCCTACCCGGATCGAAATGCCCCAATAGTCCGGCGCCTCCTGCTGGGCGATCACGACCGCCGAGCCGCGGTCGAAGACGGCGAGCTGGTTGGCCTGCTTCGACCGCTGGGCGAGCTCACGCATCAGCGGCGTGGCGAAGGAAGCGAGCCGGCGCACGGGCGCATGCAACTGCGCCAGGCCGAAGAGCTTCAGGGTCAGCGAGTAGAGATCGCCGTCGATACGGGTTACGTAGCCGCGGCGCACGAGCCTGTCGAGCATGCGGTAGAACTCGTTCGGGCTGCGGTTCAGCCTCTTCGAAATCTCCGCCTGCGTAAGGCCGCCGTCGACGCTGGCAAGCAGCTCCAGTATGTCCAGGCCCTTGTCGAGTGCCGGCGCGCGATACTTGTCGGACTCTTCATTGTCCATCCGCGTTTCTCCCAGATGAATATTCCTCTCCATATACGCATGAAAAGCGGAATGCGGAAGGGAATGCCCCTTGACCATCCATAAATTTATCGTTTGTATATGAATTAGTTTCTCACGGATGAGGACTCATGCTCCTGGAGAAGGGCGTGTTCAGCGGAGGAGATACAATGAACAGGCTGCTTTCCGGCGTATCGGCCGGAGTGATCATGCTTGCTTGCGCAATGGGGGCGGCCAATGCCGCGGACCTGCCTGGCAAGTTCGAGGGCGTGACCATCGAGGCCAAGCTGATCGGTGGACAGCAATACGAAAAGCTTTACGAGCGCATCGGCGAATGGGAGAAGGCGACCGGCGCCAAGGTCAATATTCTGTCAAAGAAGAACCACTTCGAACTCGACAAGGAGATCAAGTCCGACATCGCCACCGGCGGACTCACCTGGTGCGTCGGCTCGAACCATTCCTCCTTCGCGCCGCAATATCCGGACATCTACGCCGATCTTTTCGGCCTCGTCCCTGCCGAGGAAGTGGCCAAGTTCGTGCCGGCCGTAATCGACGCCTCGACGCTCGACGGCAAGCTCGTCATGCTGCCGCGGGCGCAGTTCGACGTCTCCGCCCTCTACTTCCAGAAGAGCCTGTATCAGGACGAGGCGAAGAAGACCGAATTCAAGGCCAAATACGGCTATGATCTCGCGCCGCCGGACACCTGGGCTCAGGTGAGCGACCAGGCGGAATTCTTCGCCGCTCCACCGAATTTCTACGGCACCCAGTTCGCCGGCAAGGAGGAAGCGATCAACGGCCGCTTCTACGAAATGCTGGTCGCCGAGGGCGGGGAGTATCTCGACAAGGACGGCCGCCCGGCCTTCAATTCGGAAGCGGGCGTGCGCGCGCTGGAATGGTTCGTCAAGCTCTACAAGGACAAGGCGGTACCGCCGGGCACCACCAACTACCTCTGGGACGATCTCGGACAGGGCTTCGCCTCGGGCTCGATCGCGGTCAATCTAGACTGGCCTGGCTGGGCATCCTTCTTCAACGATCCGAAGTCGTCGAAAGTCGCCGGCAATGTCGGCGTCAAGGTTCAGCCGGCCGGCTCCTCCGGCAGGCGCACCGGCTGGTCCGGGCATCACGGCTTCTCGGTGACCGAGTCCTGCGCCGACAAGGAGGCGGCCGCCTCGCTCGTCTGGTGGCTGACCAACGAGGACAGCCAGAAGCTCGAATCCGCCGCCGGCCCGCTGCCGACGCGAAGCGCCGTCTGGGACTACAACATCAAGGCCGCTGAAGGCGACGCCTACAAGACCGAGGTCCTGCAGGCGTTCCAGGAAGCGGCAAAGCATGCTTTCCCGGTGCCCCAGACGGCTGAGTGGATCGAGATCTCCAACGCAGTCTATCCGGAGCTGCAGGCGGCGATCCTCGGCGACAAGACGTCCAGGGAAGCGCTCGACGCCGCCGCCGAAAAGGCGACCGGCATCCTGGAAGACGCCGGCAAGCTCTGATCCCGATCGAAAGGCGGCGCCGGACCGTTTCGGCGCCGCCACGCATGTGAACCCTTTCCAGGATCTCCGATGAAGCTCTCGAAACTGTCGGCACCCACGCTTCTGCTGCTTCCGGCCTTCATCGTCCTGGCAGTCTTCATCGTGCTGCCGCTCATCTTTTCGCTCTATTCGAGCTTCACGCCGTTCCGTCTGACGAAGCCGGACTCGCTTTGGGTCTTCATCGGTTTTCGGAATTATGTGAACGTGCTCACCAATGCCGAATTCTGGGTCGCGTTCGGCCGGACGGTGCTCCTGCTCACCGTCGCTCTCAACGCCGAGCTGTTGCTCGGTCTTGGTCTGGCGCTGCTCGTCAACAAGGCGACTTACGGCCAGCGGGCGCTGCGAACGGCGATGATGTTTCCGATGATGTTCTCGCCGGTGCTCGTGGGCTTCCAGTTCAAGTTCCTTTTCAACGACAATATAGGCTTCGTCAACAATGCGCTGCAGTCGCTGGGCCTCACCGACCGCGCCATCCCCTGGCTGATCGACGGCAATCTTGCGCTCTTTTCGATCATCGTGGCGGAGGTCTGGTCGTCGACTGCGGTCTTCGCGATCCTCATTCTGGCGGGGCTGCTTGCCATGCCCAAGGATCCGGTCGAAGCAGCCCATGTCGACGGCTGCACGCCCTGGCAGACCTTCCGCTACGTCACCTGGCCCTATCTGATGCCCTTCGCCTTCATCGCGATGACGATCCGTTCGCTCGATGTCGCGCGCGCCTACGACATCGTCAAGATCATGACGGATGGCGGCCCGGCCAAGCGCACCGAACTGCTCTGGACGCTTGTCGGACGCACCGCCTATGGCGACGCCCGCATGGGGATGGCCAACGCGATGGCCTATGTCGCCATCCTGCTGTCGATCGTCTTCACCGTCTATTTCTTCCGCAAGCTCGCCGCGGCGCGCCAGCAGATCGGAGCCGAGTGGTAATGGATACGAACGCGTCTCATCGCCTGCGGCGGCGGCTGCTGAAGGTCGCGCACCTGGTCGGGCTCTTTCTCGCCATGCTGGTCATCTGCCTGCCGGGCCTCTGGATCGTGCTTTCGTCGCTGCGACCCACGGTCGAGATCATGGCGAAGCCGCCGGTCTGGATTCCGGAGACGCTCTCGCTCGACGCCTACCGGGCGATGTTTTCGGGCGCCGGACAGGGGGGCGTTCCGGTCTGGGATTATTTCCGCAATTCGCTCATCGTATCGGTCACCTCCACCGTCGTCGCGCTGGCGATCGGTCTTTCCGGCGGCTATGCCTTCGCGCGCTACCGGTTCAAGGCGAAGTCGGCGATCTTCCTCGGCTTCATGCTGACGCGCGCAGTGCCGGGCATCGCGCTGTCGCTGCCGCTCTTCATGCTTTATGCGCGAACCGGCATCATCGATACGCATTTCTCGCTGATCCTCACCTATGTCGCGCTCAACGTTCCCTTCACGATCTGGTTGATCGACGGATTCTTCCGCCAGGTCCCGAAAGACCTCGCGGAAGCCGCGCAGATCGACGGCTGCACGCCTTGGCAGGCCTTCTGGCAGGTGGAGTTTCCGCTCGCCGGCCCGGGCATTGCATCGGCCGGTATCTTCGCTTTCCTGACGTCCTGGAACGAATATGCGCTCGCCTCGCAGATTACCCGCTCCGTCAATTCCAAGACCTTGCCCGTGGGTCTCCTCGACTATACCGCCGAATTCACCATCGACTGGCGCGGCATGTGCGCGCTTGCGGTCCTCATGATCGTTCCGGCGTTGACCCTCACCTTCATCATTCAGAAGCACCTCGTCTCGGGTCTGACCTTCGGCGCGGTGAAAGGATAATCGTTCATGGCGCCCGTTACGCTCAAAAAACTCGTCAAGCGCTACGGCGCTCTGGAGGTCGTGCACGGCATCGATCTCGAAGTGAAGGATCGCGAATTCATCGCGCTCGTCGGACCTTCTGGCTGCGGCAAGTCCACGACGCTGCGCATGATCGCAGGGCTCGAGGAGGTCAGCGGCGGCGCGATCGAGATCGGCGGGTGGAAGGTCAATGACCTGCCGCCGAGGGCGCGCAACATCTCGATGGTCTTTCAGTCCTATGCACTCTACCCGCATATGACGGTTGCCGAGAATATGGGCTTCTCGCTGAAGATCGCCGGCCGCCCCGCGGACGAAATCAAGAGCCGCGTTGCCGAGGCAGCGGCGATCCTCGATCTCGGCCATCTTCTCGAACGCCGTCCTTCGCAATTGTCGGGCGGCCAGCGCCAGCGCGTCGCCATGGGGCGCGCCATCGTGCGGCAGCCGGATGTCTTTCTCTTCGACGAGCCGCTTTCGAATCTCGACGCGAAGCTCAGGACCCAGGTGCGCACCGAGATCAAGAAGCTGCATGCCCGCATGCAGGCGACGATGATCTACGTCACGCACGATCAGGTGGAGGCGATGACGCTCTCCGACCGCATCGTCATCATGCGCGACGGGCATATCGAGCAGGTGGGCACGCCGGAGGATGTCTTCCGCCGCCCGGCGACCAAGTTCGTCGCGGGCTTCATCGGCTCGCCGCCGATGAACATGGAGGAGGCGGTCCTGACGGACGGAAAGCTCGCCTTTGCGAGCGGCGCGGCACTGCCGCTTCCGCCGCGCTTCCGTTCCTCGGTTCGGGAGGGCCAGAAGGTGACCTTCGGGCTGAGGCCGGACGATGTCTATCCTTCCGGCCACGGCCTTCATGCCGGCGATCCGGACGCCGTCCACGAGATCGAGCTTCCGGTCACGATCACCGAACCGCTCGGCAACGAAACCCTGGTCTTCACGCGGTTCAACGGTCGGGATTGGGTCTCGCGCATGCTCAACCCTCGGCCGCTGCGTCCGGGCGAGGCAGTGCCCATGAGCTTCGATCTGTCCCGGGCGCATCTCTTCGACGGCGAGACCGGAAAGGCTTTGGCAGGCTGACATGGCGAGGATCGAGAAAATAGAACTGCGGATGGTGGATCTTCCGCCGAAGGTCAAGCGGACCGACGCCATCCAGAGCTTCGTGAGCCAGGAAACGCCGATCGTCACGATCACGGATGCCGACGGGGCGACCGGCACCGGTTACAGCTACACGATCGGCACCGGCGGATCCTCCGTCATGCGGCTGCTCTCCGATCATCTGGTTCCGATCCTGCTCGGGGAAGATGCGGACTGCATAGAGGCGCTTTGGCACAGGATGGAGTTTGCGACGCATGCGACGACCATCGGCGCCATCACGGCCCTGGCGCTCGCCGCCGTCGACACGGCGCTATGGGACCTGCGGGCGAAAAAGCAGAAGCTGCCGCTCTGGAAACTGGCGGGCGGCGCGAAGGAAAGTTGCCCGCTTTACACCACCGAGGGCGGCTGGCTGCACATCGAAAAGCAGGCTCTCGTAGACGACGCATTGCAGGCGAAGGCCAAGGGCTTCTCCGGATCTAAGGTCAAGATCGGCAAGCCGAGCGGGGCGGAGGATTACGACAGGCTCTCAGCCATGCGCGCAGCCCTTGGCGACGGTTTCGAAATCATGACGGATTGCAACCAGGGTTTTACCGTCGACGAGGCGATCCGCCGGGCCGCCCGGCTCCGCGAACTCGATCTCGCCTGGATCGAGGAACCGCTGCCGGCCGACGATCTCGACGGCCACATCCGCCTGACGCGGTCGACGCCGACGCCGATCGCCGTCGGCGAATCCATCTATTCGATCCGCCACTTCCGCGAATATATGCAGAAGGGCGCCTGCTCGATCGTCCAGGTGGACGTGGCGCGGATCGGCGGCATCACTCCCTGGCTGAAAGTGGCCCATGCGGCGGAAGCTTTCGACATTCCCGTCTGCCCGCATTTCCTGATGGAACTGCATGTGAGCCTCGTTTGCGCGGTGCCCAACGGGAAATATGTCGAATACATTCCGCAGCTCGACGACCTGACGCAGAAGGGCATGGAGATCCGGGAAGGCAGGGCGGTCGCGCCTTCCGATCCGGGCATCGGTATCGCCTGGGACTGGGAAGCGGTCCGGGCGCGCTCGGTTGCCGAGTTCACCCGCGAGTTCCGCCGGTAGAAGGGAACGGTCATGCAGAGAATGGGAATGGTGATCGGGCTCGAACCGTCGAAAGTGGCGGAATACAAGCGGCTGCATGCGGCCGTCTGGCCGGAGATTCTCGCGCTGATCAGCGCGTGCAACATCACCAACTACTCGATCTTCCTGAAGGAGCCGGAAAATCTTCTCTTCGGCTACTGGGAATATGTCGGGGAGGATTTCGAAGCCGACATGGCGAAAATGGCGGCACATCCGAAGAACCAGGAATGGTGGTCGGTGTGCATGCCCTGCCAGAAGCCGCTCGAACGCCGCAGGCAAGGCGAGTGGTGGGCGATGATGGAGGAAGTCTTTCATCATGACTGAGACCTTCGATCCCTCGTCGCTGCGGCAATGGTGGCCGAAGCCGGTTACGCCACGGCCCATCGTCATCTTCGGTGCGGGCAGCATCGTCGGCGATGCCCATCTTCCGGCCTACAGGAACGCTGGCTTCCCGGTGGCCGGCATCTTCGATCCGGATTCGGAGAAGGCGGCGGCGCTCGCGCGGCATTGGGATGTCAGGGCGTTTACGAGCGAAGGCGAGGCCCTTTCCGCGGAGAACGCGATCTTCGATCTCGCGACGCCGCCGGCCGCGCACGCCTCGATCCTCTCGAAGCTGCCGAAGGGCTCCTTTGCGCTGATACAGAAGCCGATGGGCAGCGATCTTGCGGCGGCGACCGGGATTCTCGAAATCTGCCGTGAGCGGAACATCAGGGCGGCGGCGAACTTTCAGCTCCGCTTCGCGCCGATGATGCTGGCGCTCAAGGATGCCATCGCCAGGGGCCATCTCGGCGAGGTGGTCGATTTCGACGCCTGGCTGGCGCTTGCGACGCCCTGGGGGCTGTGGCCGTTCCTGAAGGGACTGCCGCGCATCGAGATCGCGATGCATTCGATCCACTATCTGGACCTCGTGCGCAGTCTCCTAGGCGACCCGCAGGGTGTTCACGCCAAGACGATCGGCCATCCGAACCACGATGTGGCGCAGACCCGCACCGCCGCGATCCTCGATTACGGCGGTGCCGTGCGCTGCGTGCTTTCCGTCAATCACGACCACGATTTCGGGCGGAAGTTCCAGGCCTGTGAATTCCGCATCTGCGGGACAAAGGGTGCCGCCTATGTCAAGCTCGGCGTCAATCTCGACTACCCGCGCGGCGAGCCGGACGAGCTGTGGATTCGCCCGGCCGGAGGTGCCGACTGGATTCAGGTGCCGCTCGAAGGTTCCTGGTTTCCCGATGCTTTCGCCAACCGGATGGCCAATCTGCAACGCCATGCCTGTGGCGAGAATGATGAACTCATAGGTTCGATCGAGGACGCATGGCGGACGATGGCACTGGTGGAGGCCGCCTATCAATCGAGCGCGCGGCCGGCAACGCCGATCGCAGCGCTTCCATTGGAAAAGTGAAATGAGCGAGCAGACGATCTATTACGAGGACTACGAACAGGGCCATGTGCGGCTGACGAGCGGGCGCACGATTACGGAAACGGACTTCGTCGTGCATGCCGGGCATACGGGTGATTTCTTCCCGCACCACATGGACGCGGAGTTTGCCAAAACGCTCCCCGGCGGTCAGCGCATTGCCCACGGCACGATGATCTTCTCGATCGGTGTCGGGCTCACCGCCTCCTTGATCAACCCCGTCGCCTTCTCTTACGGTTACGACCGTCTGCGATTCGTCCGCCCCGTCCATATCGGCGATACGATCCGCACCCGCGTCACCATCGCCGCCAAGGAAGACGATCCGAAGCGCCCGAGGGCCGGCCGGGTCATCGAGCGGTGCGAGGTCATCAACCAGCGCGGCGAGGTCGTTCTTGCCGCCGATCACATTCTAATCGTCGAACGCAAATTTGAGGGATCCATCCAATGACAGCGAAGCTTGCCGGAAAGGTCGTCCTCGTTACAGCCGCGGCGCAGGGGATCGGACGCGCAACCGCACTCGCCTTCGCAAGGGAAGGCGCTAAGGTCCACGCGACGGATATCAACACGGATGCTCTTGCCAGCCTTGATGGTGAGGCCGGCATCAGCACCCATCGGCTCGATGTCCTCGACACCACTGCGGTCGAGGCGCTGGTCGCAGAGATCGGCCCGGTGGACGTGCTCTTCAATTGTGCCGGCTTCGTGCATGCAGGCTCGGTGCTCGCGATGAAGGACGCGGACCTCGATTTCGCCTTCGACCTCAACGTCAAGTCGATGATCCGCACCATCCGCGCGGTGCTGCCCGGGATGATCGCACGCAAGGACGGATCGATCATCAATATGGCCTCGGTGGCCTCCAGCATCAAAGGCGTGCCGAACCGCTTCGCCTATGGGGTGACCAAGGCAGCCGTCATCGGGCTGACGAAAGCCGTTGCCGCGGATTATGTGGGCGACGGCATTCGCTGTAATGCGATCTGCCCGGGAACGGTCGAAAGTCCGTCACTCGAAAGCCGCATGCGGGCACAGGGAGACTACGAAACGGCGCGTGCGGCCTTCATCTCCCGCCAGCCGATGGGCCGTCTCGGCACGCCCGAAGAGATCGCCGACCTTGCCGTCTATCTCGCCGGCGCCACCTACACCTCCGGCCAAGCCTACGCCATTGACGGCGGCTGGACCATTTGAACGTTCAATCAGGGAAAAGCACATGAAATTTCTTCGTTACGGCGAACCGGGCCAGGAAAAGCCGGGTCTTCTCGGATCCGACGGCATCATCCGCGATCTTTCCGGCCACGTGCCCGATCTCTCCGCCGACGCGCTCGACCCCAGCAAGCTTGACGAACTCGCGAAGCTCGATGTCGGGGTGCTGCCTGCCGTGTCCGGTAATCCGAGGCTTGGGCCCTGCGTCGGCGGTACCGGCAAGTTCATCTGCATCGGCCTCAACTATTCCGATCACGCCGCCGAGACGGGCGCGACCGTGCCGCCGGAGCCGATCATCTTCATGAAGGCGACCTCCGCGATCGTCGGGCCGAACGACGATCTGGTCCTGCCGCGCGGTTCGGAAAAGACCGACTGGGAAGTGGAACTCGGCATCGTGATCGGAAAGACCGCCAAATATGTGAGCGACGCCGAGGCACTCGACTACGTCGCCGGCTATTGCACGGTCCACGATGTCTCCGAGCGCGCTTTCCAGACGGAGCGTCACGGTCAGTGGACGAAGGGCAAGTCCTGCGACACCTTCGGACCGACCGGACCGTGGCTCGTCACCAAGGACGAGGTGGCGGACCCGCAGAATCTCGCAATGTGGCTGAAGGTCAACGGCGAGACGATGCAGGACGGCTCGACCAAGACGATGGTCTACGGCGCCGCCTATCTCGTCTCTTATCTCTCGCAGTTCATGTCGCTGCGCCCCGGTGATATCATCTCGACCGGCACGCCGCCGGGCGTCGGCATGGGCATGAAGCCGCCGCGCTATCTGAAGGCCGGCGACGTCGTCGAACTTGGCATAGAGGGCCTCGGCAGCCAGAAGCAGCGCGTTCGCGCCGACGCCTGAGCTGATCGAACGGTTCCTTCGGTCCTATCCGACTGAAGGGCGGAAAAAGCAGTATCGAAGTGCCACAGCGATCTTCGCGCGTCCGAAAGGGCGCGCGGCGCTGCAGGTCTATTGGAGCAAAACATGACCCGCATCACCGACCTTCGCGTCTTCGACCTTCGCTTTCCGACCTCGGCGAGCCTCGACGGTTCGGATGCCATGAACCCGGATCCGGACTATTCGGCGGCTTACGTCATCCTCGACACGGATCGACCGGGGCTGGCGGGTCACGGCCTCACCTTCACCATCGGGCGCGGCAACGACATCTGCTGCATGGCGATCGAGGCCATGCGGCATCTCGTCGTCGGTCAGGACCTTGAGGAGATCGTGAAACATCCCGGCCGCTTCTGGCGGCACCTGACGAGCGACAGCCAGTTGCGCTGGATCGGCCCCGAGAAGGGTGCGATTCATCTTGCGACCGGTGCCATCGTCAACGCCGTCTGGGATCTCCTCGCAAAGGAGGCCGGCAAGCCCGTGTGGCGTCTCGTCGCCGAGATGCCGGCGGAAGAGATCGCCGACATCGTCGACTACCGCTACTTGACGGATGTTCTCACCCGGGACGAGGCGGTCGAGATCCTGCGGCGGGCCGAGCCCGGCAAGGCTGATCGCATTGCCACGCTCGAGAAGGATGGCTACCCCTGCTACACGACTTCTGCCGGCTGGCTCGGCTATGACGACGAAAAGCTCCGGCGGCTTGCGCAGGAGGCGGTCGACGCAGGCTTCAACCACATCAAGATGAAGGTCGGGCGTGACCTCGACGACGACATCCGCCGGCTGAAGATCGCCCGCGAAGTGATCGGTCCCGACAGGTATCTGATGATCGACGCGAACCAGGTCTGGGAAGTGGGCGAGGCGATCGATTGGGTGCGAAAGCTAGCCTTCGCCAAGCCCTTCTTCATCGAGGAACCGACGAGCCCGGACGATGTTGCCGGGCACCGCAAGATCCGCGAAGCGATCGCGCCGGTCAAAGTCGCGACCGGAGAGATGTGCCAGAACCGGATCATGTTCAAACAGTTCATCGCCGAGGGCGCGATCGACATCGTGCAGATCGATTCCTGCCGCATGGGCGGGCTGAACGAGGTGCTGGCGGTGCTCCTGATCGCCGCCAAATACGGATTGCCCGTCTGGCCGCATGCCGGCGGCGTCGGCCTCTGCGAATATGTGCAACACCTTTCCATGATCGATTACGTTGCCGTTTCCGGTACCAAAGACGGGCGGGTGATCGAATATGTCGACCACTTGCACGAACACTTCCTGGATCCGTGCGTGATCGAGAACGCCGCTTACATGCCGCCCGAGCGGCCCGGCTTTTCGATCGAGATGAAGCCGCAATCGATCGAAGACTATACGTTTCGCGGCTGAACACTCCATCTTTTGACGACTTACGCGCGGGTCCTCGGGTCAAGCCCGAGGAGGACGACGGAGGAGTCGTGGGGCCGGCAACCGGTGCGACCCAAGAGTGGCGAGAAGCGGCGTTCCGATAATGGTGCGGCTGCTCTAACCGCGCGCAATGCAGATCATCAACATTCGCCATCCTCGGGCTTGACCCGGACTTGACCCCGGGGTCCAGCCACGAGCCTCCCCGGCGCTTCGCGCAGTGCTCCTAGAGCGGGATCAGGAAGGTGTGCGCGGTTTTCTGGGCGGGAATCGAGCCGCCACCGCTTGACGCCATTCGTTCATTTGTGAATATATTATTCAAACTTGTGAAAGTCCGGAGGCGGAGTCCGGAAAAGGGAGGACAGCATGAAGACCTTGATCGCTGCGGCTGCAATGGCTGCATTGTCTCTCTGCGGCATGGCCAACGCGCAGGAATACAGCCTGCGGTTTTCGACCTCGCAGGTGAATCCGAACGAGCCGATCATCAAAGCCATGAAAACCTATGCCGAGCGTGTTGGTGAGCGTTCCGGCGGACGCATCGCCATTACCGTCATGACGGGCGATCAGCTCGGTGCGCAAAAAAAAGTCAACGAGATGGTAATGAGCGGCGCAAGCCTGCTCAGCGCCACCGATTACGGTCAGCTCGGCCAGTTCGTTCCGGATCTCTCGATCCTCGCCGGTCCCTATGTCTATCCGGATCTGGCGGCGACGGACCGTCTCTTCGCTTCGGATTTCTACAGAGACCTTTCCGGTAAGCTGGAGGCGCGGGGCATCAAGATCATCATGCCGAACGGTCTCTTCGGCTACCGGCATATCATCGCCAACAAACCGGTCCGCTCGCCGGCGGACCTGGCCGGCGTCACCATTCGCGTGCCCTCTTCGCCGATCATGATGGCGACCTTCGGCAATTACGGCGCCAGGCCGACGGAATTGCCGTGGGGCGACGTTTACAATGCGCTTCAGACCGGCGTCGTCGACGCGGCCGAGGGCCCATTCGGCTCGATCGCAGGGGCGAAGCTGAACGAGACCCGCAAGGTCATTTCGAAGACCGGTCACCAGATCATGTTCACGGCCTGAGTGGCCTCCAGCCAGTTCTTCGACAGCCTGCCCGAAGACCTGCAGAAGATCCTCCTGGAGGAAGGGGAGACCATTGCCAGGGAACTGACGCAGATGACGCTGGAAACGGACGGTGCCTATGCAAAGCAGCTCGCCGACTCCGGCGTCGAGATCGTCACCGATGTCGACGTCCCGGCGTTCATCGAGGCCTCGCGTGCCGCCTATGACAAGGTGCCGAACATCACCCCCGGCATCTACGATCAAGTGCAAAAAGCGATGGCAGAGTAACAGGATCGACGCGACCGCGTCTTTGCCGGCGCGGTCGCGGCGCAATGCCAACGGGTGCTGATCGAAGCGGGTTCGGTTCAGCCCCTCGGAAGTTCGAGACACCATGGAAATCTCACGCTCGCCGGAGGAGACGATTCCTCTCATCAGCCTGCGCCGCGCCGATGAGGCTATTGGCGTCGCAGCGCTCCTCGTCATCGTCTTTTCGATCCTCTGGGGGGTCGTCAGCCGATATGTCTTCCCGCAGCCGGCCGCCTGGACCTATGAACTGGCGATGATGGCCTTCGCCTATCTGGTCTTCTTCGGTGCCGTCGCCGGCGTCCGCCTCGGCACGCACGCAGCAATCGACGTGCTCGTTGCGGCTCTCCCGGACAGCTGGCGGAAAGCCGTCGCCTGGTTCAACTATGTGCTGCTTGCGCTCTTCTTCATCGTCATGACCATCCTCTTTGCCTGGCAGGCCTGGACCTCCCGCAATGTGCATACGATCGCACTCGATCTGTCGCGCAGCCTGTCCTATGCGCCTCTGGCGCTCGCTTCAGCCGGGATGTTCGTCCAGCATCTGATCGTCGAGAGACCCTGGGCCATCCGTCCGCATCGCAATTTGGAATCGCTGATATGACCCTGTTCCATCTGGCCGGTCCCTCGCTTCTCGTCGTCGTCCTGCTTTTGCTGTCGACGCCGATCACCTGGGCCATGGCGATCGGAGCATTCGCCTTCTTCCTCATCAATATGGACATGATCCCGCTCGCCAATTTCGCGCAGGAAATGGCGGAGGGCAGTCAATCAGTTTCCCTGTTGGCGCTGCCCCTGTTCGTTCTTGCCGGCTGCATCATGAATGCGTCAGGCATCACCCGGCGTCTTTTGGCGCTCGCAGACGTGCTGGTCGGCCACATGACGGGCGCGCTGGCGCAGATGTGCACCGTGCTCGGCACCTTGCTCGGCGGACTGACCGCATCTGCCAATGCCGATGCGGCGATGCTCGCCAAGACGCTCGGCATCGAGATGTCGCAACGGGGCTACAGCCGCGCCTTCGCCGCGGTCATCACATCGTCGGCAGCGATCATCACGAGCCTCATTCCGCCGTCGATCGGCCTTATCGTCTATGGCTTTCTGGCGGAGACGTCCATCGGCCGGCTCTTCGCGGCGGGTGTGATGCCTGGTCTCGTGCTGGCGACGGGGCTCATGGTCACCACCTATTTCATCGCCCGCAAGCGTGGCTACGAGCCGTTGCGCAAGGAGCGCGCCACCCGCGCAGAGGGCATCCGGGCGCTGATCGACGGGCTCTGGGCGCTGTCGATCCCGGTGGTGATCTTCGCCGGTACGCGATACGGTCTCTTCACCACCACCGAAGCCGGTGCGGTGGTCGTCGTCTATGTGCTCTTCGTCGCGGTGTTCGGTTACCGCGAGTTCACCTTCCGCCAGATCCCGGAGGTTCTTGCCGAGGCCGTTCGCGATTCGGCCGTGGTGATGATCATGATCTGCGCGGCGGCAGCCCTCGGTTTCTATCTCGCCTGGGAGCAGGTGCCGCAGGCCATGTCCGGTTGGCTCGGCGAAGCCACCGACAATCCGCTCCTGATGCTGCTCCTCATCAACGTCCTGCTGATCGTCATCGGCACGGCGATCGAGGGGTCGGCGGCACTGATCATCCTTACGCCGATGCTGATCCCGATCATCGACGGTGTCGGTATCGACCGTGTGCATTTCGGCGTCGTTTTCATCACGAACCTGACCATCGCCGGCATCACGCCGCCGGTCGGGGGACTGATGTATATTTCGTCCATGGTGCTGAAGGTACCGATGATGGCCTATGCCCGCGAGGTGCTGCCTTACTTGGCGATGATGATGGTCATTCTCGTCATGCTGAGCACGTTCCCGCAGTTGTCGCTTTGGCTGCCGAACCTGGTCTATGGGACGAGCGCGGTCCAATAGCGCGACGAAATACGATCTCTGCGCCATGGTGGCGCAGAGGTCGGAAACGGCTCCGGTAGTCCCGGCCTTCTTACGCAGGTACTGATCATGGATGAGTTCACGCCCACTGTCGGAGTTTCTTCGACACGTCCCGCCGACATGCCGGAAGACCATGCCGCTTTGCCGGTCTGGAACGCCGAAAACTGGTTCTACGAGGATTGGCCCGTCGGTCAGCGCATCCGGTCGTTACGCCGGACGATCGGCGAGAGCGATAGCCACCTCTTCAATACCCTGGTCGTCGACATCCATCCTTATGTCCAGGATCAGATGTTTGCGGAGCGGGAAGGCATTTTCGGCCGTCGCCTCGTTGCCGGCGCCTTCGTGTTCTCGGCCGGTCTCGGCCTCGTCGCGACCAACTGCGTCAATGCCTTCTCCTATGGCTACGACAGGCTGCGGTTCATAAAGCCGGTCTTCATTGGCGACACGATCTACACGATCAGGACCAACATGGAAAAAGCACCACGCTACAAAGACCTCGGGCTCGTTCGCGCCAGCTACCAGGTCTTCAAGAACGAGGGTGAACTGGTGCTCTACTGCGAGCATCTGCAAACGGTGAAATACAAGAACCCGGCGGATTTCGCCGGCAAGACCGAGAAGTAGAGAACAGAAATCGAAGAAAACGAGCTTCCGCTTGCCGGCGTCGTCGCAATCGACATGAGCTCGTTTTGGGCAGCCTGTTGCGCCATCGTGCATCCTGGCGCAGGCATTATCCTCAATTCCGTCCGCCGACATATTCCGCCAATCGCATGTACTCATGCGAACACGGAATAAAAACGTTTATATTTTCGTTGAAATCGTTTTTATCAGCTGATACGGCTTTCGTCGGGAGGCCGATCATGGAAAACACGCAAGTGCCGCGCGCACGGCCAGGGATCAAGGCTTTGGCCGAGGCTACGGGCTATTCGATTGCGACCGACCACGCTCGGCGTGCTTTCGGGCCTGGGCTCGCGCGGACGGCGGATCGGCGTCGATGTCGACGTGGTCGCCTATGACGACATCAATGTCAGCGCCTATTTCACCCCGCCGATCACCACCTTCTATCAGCCCATCGAGGTTCTCGGGCGAACCCTTGGGGAGTTCCTGCTGCGGCGAATGGCGGGGGAGGATGCCCGGGCGTTGAAACAGGTTTTCAGGCCGGCGCTGATCGAAAGACAGCCCGACAATCTCGGCGGGCGGCTACCTCAAAGTGCTTGAGAAACAACTTTCACAACGGAGGAGAACAACGTGAAAAAATTGATGATTGCACTCACGATAGCGGCCCTCGTCTCGGGCGGCGCCTCGGCCGCCGATCTCGGCGGGAAGCTGCTGAAGGTCGGCTCGGACACGACCTCTCCGCCGATGGAGAGCATCGATCCCGCGACCGGCCAGATCGTCGGTTTCGATATCGATGTGGTAAATGCGATCTGCGCCAAGATCAATTGTCAGGCGGAATTCGTGACCACCGGTTGGGACGGCATTTTCGCAGCGCTCGATCAGGGCAACTTCGATCTCGTTGCCTCGGGCGTGTCGATTACCGAGGAACGCAAGAAGGCCATGGACTTCTCCGATTCCTACATCGTCAACAGCCAGGCGGTGCTGATGCGGGTCGAGGACCAGGGCGTGTCGCTGGAGGACTTCAAGTCGAAGGGCAAGAAGCTCTCCGCCCAGGCCAACACCACCGATGCACAGGTCGCGGAAGGGGTGGTCGGCAAGGAAAACGTCGTCGCCTATGACAGCTTCAGCGCCGCGATCATCGCGCTCAAGAACAAAGACGTCGACGGCGTCGTCATCAACGGGGCCAATGCTGCCGCTTACGAACGCGAGTTCGTCGGCGAACTCGTGGTCGCGATCCGGGACCTCGAATCCGATCCGCTCGGCCTCGTCTTCCGCAAGGGCGATGCCAATGTCGCTGCCTTCAACGAAGGACTGAAGATGATCCGCGACGACGGCACGCTGGGTCAGCTCGTCAACAAATACTGGGGCGTGAAGTAACCTCATCCGAGCACCCCGGGGAGCGGTCTGCGCTCCGGGGCCGAAGTTCTGCGCAGGATCCCCGGAGGGATGAATGTCGTTCCTGAGAAGCGTGCGGCCCAGCAATCTGATCATTCTGACAGCGCTGCCGTTCATCATCTATCTTTTCGCCTCCTCCGGAGACTACCAGCGTTCGCTGAGAGCCATTCTCGGAGTCGAGAACGGCTCGTCCGCCTTCGTGCCGGGCTTCATTGCGCTGCTCGTCGCCTTTGGCTCGGGTGTCGCCGTTCTCGTCTTCTCCCGAGCCAAGGCGCCGCGGCCGCGGCTGTCGCTTGCTGCGGCATCGATCAATCTCGCTTCAGCGGCCATCATGCTTCTGAGCGACGCCGTTCATCCCTACCTTGCGTCGGTCCTCGCCAATGCCGTCGATTCCTCCACGTCCGATCTCGTCGTGAAGGGGCTTAGCCCTCGGCAACTGACGGATGCCGCGGATACGACCCTGCGCGGCATCGAGGCCGTTCTTCTTCCGGCCTATTTCGCGCTTACGCTGATCGGCTTCATGCTTTTCTTCGGTGCCGGCAAGGCATCTGCGCCGGAAAGCCTCCTGCGCCGCGCAGGAGCGTGGAGCATCGGCGCCGTCAACGGTGCGGGACTCCTGTTCATCCTCTTCTTTGCGCATATCGCCTTTGCCGCCGGCGTGGCGACGACGGTTCGTGCAGCCATTGCCGCCTATCTTCTCGCAGCGATCATCGGACTCCTCTGGGTCGGATTGCTTCAGTTGCATTATACGGTGCGCACCAGCCTCATCTTCGCGCTCGCGACGCTCGCTCTGGCACTCGCCGCCGCCTGGTTCCTGTTGCAGCCTCCCACGGCCTATGTGCTTGCGGGGCGTCTTGACGGCAGGGTCGCGATCGTCAGCAACACGCCGTCCGGCCTCATCGGCGCGGTGCGCTTTGGCCAATATCCGGGCGCGCCCGGTGAAGAGGCGGCGGTGCGAACCTTTCTGGGCCCGACCGAGGCCATCGCGGCGATGGAGAAGAACGAGGTGACGGCGGCGCTTCTGCCAGCGGCAGCGGCACCTGGCGGCTTGCCGCTCCTTTGGGAAACGGCGGCTTTGAACGATCGCGACCGGGCCGCAGGAATCACTTTCGCCGTTCTGGCAATCATCCTCGGTCTGCTCACTTTCGGCGGCCATCTGCACCGGCGTCATCCTCTGGCGATCGGCTCGGAATTCGTCGTCGATACGATCCGCGGCATTCCGATGCTGGTGATCGTTCTCTATGTCGGCCTGCCCTTAAGCGGGGCGCTGAAGGATGCGACGCAAGGCGTGCTCGATCCGCCGAACCTGATGCGCGGCATCGTCGCCATGGCGCTTGCCTATTCCGCCTATCTGGCGGAAATCTTCCGCTCGGGCATCAACGCTATCCCGATCGGTCAGATCGAAGCGGCCCGCAGCATCGGGCTCAACCGGTGGCAGACGGCGCGGCTGGTGGTCCTCCCGCAGGCGTTCCGGATCATCATTCCGCCGCTCGGCAACGAGCTGATCGCGATCCTCAAGGACACGTCACTCCTGTCGATCCTGTCGATCCGCGACATCACCCAGCGCATGCGCGAGTTCCAGTCGGCGAGCTTCCTGCCCTTTGCGCCCTATAACTCGGCAGCCATCTTCTACATCTTCCTGACGCTCGCGGCGGCGAGCCTGATTAACATGATCGAGCGGAAATATGACATCAAGCATCGATAAGAGAGGGGAGGAAGGTCCGCGCACGGTGCTGATCACCGGCGCATCGCGGGGCCTTGGTCAGGAACTTGGACGGCAATATGCAGCCGCCGGCTGGCGGGTGATCGCCTGCGGCCGCCAACCTTCGGCAAGGAACGGGGAAAACGGCATCGAGCGGCGGATACTCGACGTTACGGACGCGAGGTCCGTGGCGGCGCTTGCCGAAAGCCTCGGCGAGCGGCCGATCGACGTCCTCATCAACAATGCCGGAATCCGCGGCGGCACAGGCGGACTGTCGGCCGTCGAAGCCGAGGATTTCCTAGAGGTCATGCGCGTCAATGCCCTGGCGCCGATCCTGATCGTGCGGGCGCTGCTCCGCAATCTCCTGGCCGGCGGCGATCGGATCGTCGCCAATATCAGCAGCCGCGCCGGATCGCTTGCCGAGGGCACGCTCGACGACGACGAAGGGGACTATGCCTATCGCTGCTCGAAAGCGGCGCTGAACATGGCAACGGTCAAGCTCGCCCAGGACCTGCGCCCGTACGGTGTCACCGTGCTGTCGCTCCACCCCGGCTGGGTCAGAACCGATATGGGCGGTCCTCAGGCCAACGTGCCGGTTGCGGAAAGTGCCGCAGGCCTGAGAACGGTCATCGAAAGGGCCCGGCTCGCCGAGAGCGGCAGCTTCCGGGCCTTCGACGGAAGAATGGTATCGTGGTGACGCGAGTCGAACGATGACGGCGAGCGAGA
Organism: Sinorhizobium arboris LMG 14919; assembly: GCF_000427465.1. Taxonomy (NCBI): domain Bacteria; kingdom Pseudomonadati; phylum Pseudomonadota; class Alphaproteobacteria; order Hyphomicrobiales; family Rhizobiaceae; genus Sinorhizobium; species Sinorhizobium arboris. The sequence continues at coordinate 310,001 of NZ_ATYB01000008.1, forward strand.
TCGTTCGCCGTCGCCCGTCTGCGCGACGCCTGCGGTTTTGCACCGATTCCGAAGGCCGCGCGGTAGTGCAGTGCCTGGAGCGCAATGCTCATGACTTTTCGGGCGTTATCAAGCGCGGCATCGCAAGACCGAAGGCAGCCGTCTTCGATTTTCCGCGAAGATCACGCCGCCTGCGTCCTTCAGCGGACGATTGGGACCGTTTCCTCGATGCCCGACGCAGTGCTGGCGCAGGTAGAAGTCGCCTGACGGAAGTTTTCCCTTTACAATTAAGTTAAACGTTTTTATCCGTAATAAAAACGTTTAACAAACTGGTGGGCAAGCGGTTGATCGGCCGCCTGCCGGGAGGAGAGTTTGGCCGCAATTCGCATCGACAACCTTCGCAAGGCTTTCGGCTCACTCGAGATTCTGAAGGGCATCGATCTGGACATCGCCGACGGGGAGTTCGTCTGCTTCCTGGGGCCGTCCGGATGCGGCAAGAGCACGCTTCTGCGCTCGATTGCCGGGCTTGAGAGTCTCGATGACGGATCGATCCGCCTCGGCGAACGCGATATCACCGATCTGCCGTCCGCCAGGCGCGACATCGCCATGGTGTTCCAGAATTACGCGCTTTATCCGCACATGAACGTGCGCAAGAACCTTTCGTTCGGCCTTGCGCTGAACGGCATGAAGCGCGCCGAGATCGATCGGCGCGTAAACAATGCGGCGGAAATTCTGAGAATCGGCGAGCTTCTGGATCGCAAGCCTCGCCAGCTGTCCGGCGGTCAGCGCCAGCGCGTGGCGATCGGCCGGGCGATCGTGCGCGAGCCGAAGCTCTTCCTCCTCGACGAGCCCCTTTCCAATCTCGATGCCGGTCTCAGGGTGACGATGCGCGTCGAACTTGCCGCGCTGCACGAACGCCTCGGCGTGACTATGATCTATGTGACGCACGACCAGGTTGAGGCGATGACGCTCGCCGATCGCGTCGTCGTCCTCGACAAGGGGCGCGTCAGCCAGTTCGGCACGCCGCTCGAACTGTTCTACCGTCCGGCAAATCTCTTTGTCGCAGGCTTTATCGGTTCGCCGCGCATGAACTTCCTCTCGGTGGGCGTCGCGGAGCAGGGCGCGGCCGGCGTGACGCTTGCCGGCGGCGGCTTGTCACGGCCGGTGACGCTCGATACGCCTTCCTCCGCGCCCCTCGGCCGAAGCCGCCCCGTCACTCTCGGAATTCGTCCCGACAAACTCGAACTGACCTCGCCGGAGGAGGCGCATCTCGCCGGTACCGTAAGGCTCGTCGAACGGCTCGGCACCGAAAGCCACGTCCACATCCGTATCGAGGGCGGTGGTGATCTGACCGCCGTAGTGCGCGGAACCCATCCGGTCGCGAGCCGAGATCAGGTTCATCTCCGCCTTCCTTCCGAGCACTGCCATCTGTTCGATGCCGAAGGCACGGCGATCGCGAGGCGGCTCGATCCGGAGACCAAGGCACTTATCGGTAACGGGAAGGCAATGGGCGCGCGTGCGCCGGTTTTGGAGGAGAGACATGCCTGATATGAAAACGACGGTAATCGGATCGCTTTTGGCCCTGTCGGTCGCCGGCGCGGCGACTGCGCGCGCAGAGGAGGTGTTGCGTTTCGCGACCTGGGACACCGGCGAGAGCCTCGCAATCCAGCAGGCGATCGCCAAGAAATTCGAAGAGAAGCACCCGGGTGTGAAGGTTCAGGTCGAGCCCTATGCCGAGGGTTACGATCAGAAGCTCGTCGCAGCCTTCGGCGCGGGCAATCCGCCCGATGTCATGTATATGTGGAACTTCCCGCAATACTACACGTCGCTGATGCAGCTCGATGAGCTGATCGCGCGCGATTCGGCCGAGATCAAGCCGGACGATTTTCCGCAAGGCCTGATGAACACGACGCGTATCGAGGGCAAGACCTATGGCATGCCCTCGGGTTTCACTACCCAGGTGGTCTTCTACAACAAGGACATGTTCGCAAAGGCGGGTGTCGAAGAGCCGAAGGAGGGCTGGACGTGGGACGATCTGCGCGCCAAGGCCGCCAAGTTCCGCGACGAGGCCGGCAAGGTCTACGGGTTCGCCGTCGACGCCAAGCCGGACCCCTATGATTTCGAGCAGTTCCTCTGGTCGAACGGCACGAAATACATCTCGGACGACGGCAAGGAGATCGACGGCTACATGAACAGCGACGCGGCCGCCGCGGTGCTGGGCATGTTCGCCGACATGGCCAGGAAAGAGGAAGCCGTGACGCTGCACCTCGGGGACGAAACGGGGGGCGACACGCTGTTCCAGGGCGGCAAGATCGCCATGTTCCAGAGTGCCATGTGGGACAAGGCAGAGATCGATGCCGCCGGCTTCAGCTATGGCGTCGCACCGCTGCCGAAATTCGGCGACCGCCCCGCCCATTCGGCACTCGGCGTTTCGGCGATCTCCATCGCCAAGGATGCCGCACATCCCGACCTCGCCTGGGAATTCGTGAGATTCTTCTCCTCGCCGGAGTCGGTCGCGATGCGCGTCAACGACCTGCCGGTGCGCAAGAGTGTGGCCGAGGAGAAAGGCATGACGACGGACCCGGTCTATAAACCCTTCTTCGATATCCTCGCCACCTCCAACACCGAAAGGCATGCCTATCTGAAGAACGTCAACTGGGGCAAGATCCAGGACAATCTGGCGCGTGCCATCGAGGCGACGATGATCGACCAGGGCAATGCCCAGGCCCATCTCGACGATGCGGTCAAGCGCTCCAAGCGCCTGCTGAGGTAAGGAGTGCGGGGGATGGACATGGCTGCCCATGCTGGACCGAAGGTGGAGGTCGTTCGGCGCAAGCGTGCGAACGCCGGACGGCATCTTGCGCCCTTCCTGTTCATCTCCCCATGGATATTGGGGTTCCTCTTCTTCACCCTCGGCCCGCTCTGTTTCTCGCTGACGATGAGTTTTTTCGACTGGCCCGTCGTCGGCGAGCGCACCTTCGTGGGACTCGACAATTACCGCTCCATGTTCATGGAGGACCCGCAATTCCGGGAGAGCCTCTGGATCACGGTGAAGTTCGCGGCGATCTACGTGCCGTTCAACATCGTCATGTCGTTTCTGCTGGCGCTGTTGCTGCACCATGCGACTTTCGCCAGCGGCTTCTTTCGCACGGTGTTCTATTTGCCGAGCGTGATCTCGGGCGTTGCGCTTGTGACGATCTGGAGCTGGATCTACAGCAGGGAATACGGGCTGTTGAACTTCATGCTGTCGCTCGTGGGCATCGATGGGCCGAACTGGCTGGGCGATCCCAATCTCGCCCTCGTCGCCATCATCGTCGCAAGCCTCTGGGGCCTCGGCGGCACGATGCTGATCCTTCTGACCGGTCTCAAGGCCATTCCGAAAGAGCTCTATGAGGCCGCCACCGTCTCGGGCGTCCCGGGTTGGGCGCAGATGCTGTTCATCACGCTGCCGATGCTCGGGCCGATGCTGATCTTCACCTTCATTACCTCGATCATCTCCGCATTTCAGCAGCTGACGATAGCCCTTCTGCTGACGAAGGGCGGCCCTCTCGGCTCCACCTATTTCTTTGCCATGTACATCTACGACAACGCCTTCAAATATTTCGACATGGGCTATGCCGCCGCGGGCTCCTGGGTGATGTTCGTGATCGTGCTGACACTCAGCCTCGTCGTCATGCGCTGGTCCGCCGCATGGGTCTATTACGAGGGCGAGGTCCGGCCGGTCGATGGAGACCGCGATGCGTAAGACCGTCCTCTATGCGGCGCTGATCCTGCTGTCGGCCCTGTTCATCGCGCCATTCTACTGGACCTTCATGACGGCGGTCAAAAGCACGGCGGAGCTATATCGGTTCCCACCGGTGCTTTGGCCATCCGCGTGGCACTGGGAGAATTTTGCAGCCGCCTGGAACAAGCAGCCCTTCGGCACCTATCTCTCGAACTCGCTGATCGTCGTCGTCCTTTCGACGATCGGACAGCTTCTGTCGAGTTCGCTCGTCGCCTTCGGCTTCGCCCGCTTCCGGTTTCCCGGACGCGACGCCCTGTTCGTGCTGCTGCTCGCGACCATGATGATACCCTGGGACGTGAAGATGATTCCGCTCTACATGGAGTTCAACATGCTGGGCTGGATCAACACGCTCAAACCCCTGATCGTGCCCGCCTATTTCGCCGACGCCTTCTTCGTGTTCCTGCTTCGCCAATATATCATGACGATACCCATGGAGATCGACGAAGCAGCCCGCATGGACGGGGCGAACAGCTTCGACATCTACTGGCGCATCCATCTGCCTCTGGTGCTGCCGGCCCTGGTACTGGTCGGTACCTTCCATTTCATGAATGCGTGGAACGACTATCTCGGGCCATTGATCTTCCTCAACGATCAGTCGAAATACACGCTCACCCTCGGGCTTTCGATGTTCAAGGGCCTGCACGAGATCGACGTCACCTCCATCGCGGCGATCACCGTCATCCTCTGCCTGCCGCCGCTCGCCCTCTTCTTCCTGGCGCAGCGCTATATCATGGATGGAGCCGTCGGCTCTTCGGTTAAGGGGTAGGCGATGCTGTTCGATATCGACCATGTCCCTTTCAGCCGAAGGGGGCGCTTCCTGACGCTGTCGACGATGCGTGTTCCCGGGCGCGACGGCGAGCGTGCGCTTTATATCAGGCGCGTCAGCGGCGGCGACGAGCGTCCTTCGCTTGGACGGCTGTGTCGTGTCGAGTTCCTGGACGGGCAAGGCCGACCGGCGGCAGCGCGCTTCGAACTGTCGCCGGACCAGCTTGTCGCGCGGATCGGCGAAGGCATCGTCCGCTTGGTCATCGGAGACGGCGAACGGTTGCACATTCGCGGCGAAAAGGCCGGCGTGCGTTTCCATGTCGAAGGATCGCGCTACGATTATGTCTACCGCACGCCCGGCGGCGAATGGTGCCTCGTGGCAGCGGGTGAGAATGTGAAATTCATTCCGCGGCCCCGACTTGGTGACCTCGCCGTTTCCGGTAAATGGGACAGGGACCGGTCCACCGATGTTTCCTTTACGCTCTCGGGCGAGGGGACATTCGAGGGCAGCGTCGATTTCTTTCGCACCCTCCCTCCGCCGAAAGAGCCTGACAGCTTCGAGAAGGCACACGCAGCCGTCACAGCCGAGTTCGGCGACTGGTATCGATCGATCCCGGCGGGTGTCCCCGGACAGGAGGAAGCGCAGCGGCTCGCGGCCTATCTCCTCTGGGCGAATACCGTGCCGGCCGAAGGCATGCTGACCCGGGCGGCGATCTACATGTCGAAAAACGCCATGATCAATATCTGGAGCTGGGACAATGCCTTCTCGGCACTCGGCGTGGCCGCCTTCGACGAAGAGCTCGCCTTCGACCAGTTCGCAGCGATCTTCGATCATCAGCACGCGTCCGGCCTGCTGCCGGACTACGTGAACGACCGCGAAGCGCTCTTCGCCTTCACCAAGCCCCCCGTTCACGGCTGGGCTGTATCCTGCATGGCGCGCCAAAATCCCCGTTTCCTGACGCCGGAACGCCGGACCTATCTTCGCGATGCGATCGGCAGGCAGGTCTCCTACTGGCTGACCCACGGCCGCAGCGGCGACGGCGTGCTGCCGAGCTACTTCCATGGCAATGACAGCGGCTGGGATAATGCAAGTTTCTTTGCCGAGGGCGGTCCGGTTCTGTCACCCGACCTTCCGGTCTTCCTCATACTGGCCTGCGAGGCGCTTGCCGAGCTGCTGGAGGATGATGCGGAGAAAGCGGCCCGATGGTTGCGCACAGCAGACGAACTTCAAGCGCTCCTCATCGGCAGGCTTTGGACCGGTAATACTTTTGCCGCGCGCCTCGCCGCCGATCCGGAACGAATTCTTCCCGGGGAGAGCCTGATTCAGTTCATGCCGCTGCTGCTGGGGCCCCGTCTGCCGGCGGCAGTGTGCCGGAAGCTCGTCGCCCGGCTGACCGAGGGCGCATTTATCACCGATTGGGGCCCGGCGACGGAGAGCCCCCGCAGCCCCTTTTACGAGGACGATGGCTACTGGCGCGGACCCGTCTGGGCGCCGACGACCTATCTCCTGTGGGATGGGCTGCGCCGCCAGGGGGAGGGTGCATTGGCGCGGGAAATCGCGCAGAAGTTCTGTGCACTTGCCAATGCACACGGTATGGCCGAAAACTTCGACGCGTGCTCGGGCAGGGGCCTTCGGGACCGGGCATTCGCCTGGACGTCCGCGGTCTATCTGCTGCTGGCGCAATCCCTCCGCGACGAAAAACCGGTGAAGAGTTGAAGCCCACATGCAGCGACCGACCATAAAGACGATAGCACGGGAAACGGGACTGTCGATTGCGACGGTCTCCAAGGCTCTGAAGCATTCTCCGCAGGTTCGCCCGGAGACCAGGGCCATCGTGCTCGATGCCGCCGAGCGCGTGGGCTACGAGCTCAATCTTCACGGCGTGCAGCTGCGCACCGGCAAGACCTATCAGGTTGCCGCCATCATGACGGCGCCGGGCCCGAAGGAAAACGAATGGGAGGGCGTGGAATATGCGCAGCTCCTCAGCGGTATTTCCTGGGCGCTGGAAGAAAGCCCCTATCGCGTCTCGCTCTACGCGGTGCGCGACTTCGAGGAAAGCCAGGAAACGATCAGGCAGATCGTTTCAATGAAGAAAGCCGACGGCATCATCATCTCGGGCACGCGCGCCGACGATCCGCGTATCCGCTTGATGCAGGAGGCGGATTTCCCCTTCGTGACCTACGGCATGAGCATCCACAATGCACCGCACGCCTATGTCGACGCCGACAACGCACAGATGATCCGCCTGTCCATGGCGCGGCTGATCGAACGCGGCCACAGGCGCATCGCGCTGCTCAATCCGAAAGAGCAGTTCACCTACGGCGTCGTCCGTCTGGAAAGCTACCGCAACGCGCTCGAAAAGGCAGGCCTGCCCTACGATCCCGCGCTCGTCGCTCATGGTCGGCTTACGCCCGCCTTCGGCCGGGAGAATGTTGTCACAATGTCTGCGCTTGCCGATCCGCCCACCGCCTATATCTGTGCCAACGAAGCCACCGCGCTCGGCGCCTTTTCCGGCTTCCACGCGCGCGGGCTGGTGCATGGGCGTGACGCCGTCATCAATGCGACCGACGACCTTAACGTCAGCCAGTATTTCGCACCGCCGATCACGAGCTACTACCTGCCGATCGGCGAGCCGAGCGCGCTGCTCGGCAAGTTCATCCTGCGGCGGATGGAGGGAGAGCCGCCCGAGGCCCTGCAGACGCTCCTGATGCCGGATCTCATCGAGCGCTCGGACGACCGGCTGAGGCCGGGAAGATGACCGGCCGGTACGCCGCAACGCTTCGGCTCTCGATATAAACGTTTACATCAGCCACTGGAACGCGATGCCGCGACGGTTTCTCCGCCGACAATCGGAATACGACAAAGGACTTTACCTTGCACATGCCGCTGACGAGCCCCAATCACTTCAACTCCGACTTTCGGACGCCTGACCGGCTTGAACTCGGCGTGTGCTACTACCCGGAACAATGGCCGCGCGGGAAATGGGCGGAAGACGCCCGGCGAATGGTCGAGCTTGGGCTCTCCTGGGTTCGCATAGGCGAATTCGCCTGGGCGAAGATAGAGCCGCGGCCGGGCGAATTTCATTGGGAATGGCTGGACGAGGCGATCGACGTCCTGGGCAAGGCCGGCCTCAAGGTCATCCTCGGCACGCCGACGGCGGCTCCGCCGAAATGGCTCGTGGACCGCTACCCCGAGATCCTGCCGGTGGACGCCACGGGGGCGGTGCGCAATTTCGGCGCGCGACGGCACTATTGCTTCTCGAGCCGGCGTTACCGCTCCGAGGCGGCGCGCATCACCGAAGCGATGGCGCGCCGCTATGGCGAACACATCTATGTCCATGCCTGGCAGACGGACAACGAATATGGCGACCATGATACGATCTACAGCTATTCCGCCGAAGCGGTCAGGGCGTTCCGACTGTGGCTGGCCGAGCGCTATGGTTCGATCGAGGAACTGAACCGCGCCTGGGGCACGTCGTTCTGGTCGATGAGCTACAACAGCTTCGAGGAAATCGATCTGCCGAACAATCTCGTGGAGGAGCCAAGCCCGACCCATGGGGTGGATTTTATCCGCTTCTCTTCCGATCAGGTGAAGAGCTTCAACAAGGCCCAGGTCGACATCCTCCGGGCGCATTCGCCCGGCCGTCCGGTGACGCACAACTTCATGTCGCAGAACACCGATTTCGATCATTACAGGGTGGGCGAGGACATCGACATCGCCTCCTGGGACGTCTATCCGATGGGCGGCCTGCTCAACGGACGCCTCGCAGCGAAGGACAAGGAGCATTATCTCCGGGTCGGGGACCCCGACCAGCCGGCCTTCAACCACGATCTCTACCGCGCCGTCGGCCGCGGCCGCATCTGGGTCATGGAGCAGCAGCCGGGGCCGGTGAACTGGGCGGCGCACAACCAGGCGCCGGCCGACGGCATGGTCCGGCTCTGGACGTGGCTCGCCTACGCCCACGGGGCGGACGTGGTCTCCTATTTCCGCTGGCGTCAGGCACCGTTCGCGCAGGAGCAGTTCCACGCGGGCCTCCTTCTTCCAAACAGCGAGGCGGATCAGGGCTATCTTGAAGTGGCCGAGGTCGTCGCGGAGATGAAGCGCCTGCCCGCGGGAGAGGTGCGCGGCAAAGCACAGGTCGCGATCCTTCTCGACTACGAATCGCGCTGGGCGACACGCGTTCTGCCCCAGGGGCGGAGCTACTCCGGCTCGGCGGTTGCGCTCGATTGGTATTCGACGGCGGCGCGTCTCGGCGTCGATGTGGATTTCATAGGCCAGCACTCCGATATCGACGGATATAAGCTGATCCTTGCGCCGGATCTCGTGATCGCCGAGGAGACTTTCGTCGAGCGGCTCGCGGGGTCGCAAGCCAAGGTGGTCTTCGGTGCGCGCAGCGGCAGCAAGACGAAGGAGATGCATATTCCCGAAAGGCTGCCGCCAGGGCCTCTGGCGAAGCTCATCGATATCAGCGTCACACGGGTCGAATCGCTGCCGGAGTTTCACAGCGAGACCGTTCTCTATGGCAATGAGGCCTATGAGGCGGGCGGCTGGCGCGAGACGGTCAGGACGAAGGAGACCGTTCTCGCAAGCTTCGACGGGGAGTATCGCAACGGCGCGCCGGCGCTCGTCGGCAACGATAAGGCACGCTATCTGGCGGTTGCGGCCAATGGCGCATTGCTCAACAAGGTGATCGGGGATGCGCTCGGCTGGGCTGGGCTGGAAAGCCTGCCCGATCTCGGCGATCTTCGCGTAACGCGCCGCGGCAATCTCCGTTTCGCCTTCAATTTCGGCCGGGTCGCCGCGGAGGTACCCGCGGGCGCCGCGGCCGAGTTCTATGTGGGGGGACGCACGCTGAAACCCGTCGATGTTGCGATCTGGACGGAATGAACCCCGGAGCTTCGACGTAGCCGACCTTTCGGCGAGGTCACATCGTCGTGAGCCTGGATTGCACTTGATGACTTGTCGTCCCATTCGCCCTAGGTCGAACGCATGACTATGCTCGTTATTGCGTTCCTTGCGCTCTTCGGTTTCCACTCGGCGGCAGCCGGGCAGGATCAGTCGGCCGTCACCACCTTGCTGACGAGACTGGCGACGAGGGACGACCTGAAGCCGCTGAAGACCGTCATCGTCGCCAGGGACGGGGAGACGATCGCCGAGAACGGGTATCGCGGCCACACGCCCTCGGAGTCGGCCAACATCAAGTCGGCATCGAAATCGATCGTGTCCGCCCTTGTGGGCATCGCGATCGGCAAGGGTCTGCTCGACGGCCCGGAGCAGAAGATCGCGCCGCTCCTGAAGGAGGATCTTCCGTCGCAGGCCGACCCGCGGATCAACGACATTACCATCGGCAACCTCCTGTCGATGCAGGCGGGACTGGGGCGGATGTCGGGACCGAATTACGGACGCTGGGTTTCGAGCCGCAACTGGGTCCGTTTCGCGCTGGCACAGCCTTTCGACGACGAGCCCGGAGGCCGGATGCTCTATTCGACCGCCTCGACGCATCTGCTCTCGGCAATACTGACCAAAGTGGGCGGCAAGCCGACACTGGCGCTAGCACGCGAATGGCTTGGTCCGGTCGAGGGTTTCCGAATCGGGTCATGGGATCGCGATCCCCAGGGCATCTATCTCGGCGGCAACCAGATGGCGATGAGCGCGCGATCGCTGCTTGCCTTCGGCGAACTCTACCGCAACCGGGGCCGCACCGCAGACGGACTGCAGGTCGTCCCGGCCGATTGGGTCGAGCTTTCCTGGCGGCCGCGCACGGAGTCCCGCTTTACCGGCGACGGCTATGGGTATGGCTGGTTCACGCGCCGGATCGGCGACGAGGATGTGTATTACGCATGGGGCTATGGCGGCCAGATGCTCTATATCGTGCCGTCCCTGAACCTGACTGTGGTTATGACGTCGGATGAAAGCGGCCCCTCGGCACGCAACGGCTATCGCGACGCCTTGCATGGGGTCCTGGCGGAAATCATCTCCGCCGTCAAAGCGGATTGAGGCGGCATGGTCCTGCTCTGCCGCTGCTAATGAGATGCATCAAGAAGATACAATAAGGGCGCGCAAAACCTCATTGTTTAGCGCGCTCAAAGGACCTGGCCGAGGTCTCGCGGCATCCTATGCCGTTGGCTGTTTCGTCTTCCGGAGATACGGGAGCACGGTGTCGAAAGAGCCGAAACGCTGAATGGCGTCCTCGTTGGAAACTGCCGCCGTGATGATGACGTCCTCGCCCTGCTGCCAATTGGCGGGCGTCGCAACCTGATGCTTGGCAGTGAGCTGGATCGAGTCGATCGCGCGCAGGATCTCGTTGAAGTTACGGCCGGTTGTCATCGGATAGGTGAGGATCAGCTTGATCTTCTTGTCGGGACCGATGACGTAGACCGAACGCACGGTGGCGTTGTCCGCCGGGGTGCGGCCCTCGGACGTGTCTCCGGCGCCGGCCGGCAGCATGTCGTAAAGCTTTGCCACCTTCAGATCGCGGTCGCCGATCAGCGGATAATCGACGTCGAAGCCGGTCGCGATCTTGATGTCGTTCTTCCATTTGGTATGGCTTTCGACCGGATCGACGGAGATGCCGATGATTTTGACGCCGCGCTTGCGAAACTCCGGTTCGATTCCGGCCATGGCGCCGAGTTCCGTCGTGCAGACCGGGGTGAAATTCTTGGGATGGGAGAAGAGGACAGCCCAGCCGTCGCCGATCCATTCATGGAAATTGATCGGACCCCGTGTCGTCTCGGCGGTGAAATCAGGGGCGGTGTCATTGATGCGCAGGCTCATGGCTTGTTCCCTTTCAGCTCAAAAAATTTCGCTAAGAATAGCGCAATCGTCGCCGTTTTCGAGGAGGAAACGAACGATTGACGGCGGCAGGAGGAATGACAGCATCATAGCTTGTCAATCGGCGCGATATTTTTTGCCGGCCGGCGTAAAAGGAAAGGTCTTACAAGTCTTTCGCGGACGCGTTGACATCGCCCTGCCGCAGCCGCATAGATGACGCATTCCGAGGGGAGCACCAGACGGTGCTGAGATGGCGTTGAGCCGGACCCTTGAACCTGATCCGGGTCATGCCGGCGTAGGAACGGAAGAAGGCCGCCAGCGGCAAGTTCGCCTTTTCATCGCCTTTCCTGGATCTCCGTGATGAGCCCGTCTGGAGATCGATCGATGACGTCCATTGCCGCACTACCCAACGCAAGCATCATCCGTGCGAAGGAGGGCGGCGCATGACGGCGATTGCCCTCACCATCGCCGGCTCGGACTCGGGCGGCGGAGCCGGCATCCAGGCGGACCTCAAAAGCTTTTCGGCGCTCGGCGTCTACGGCGCCAGCGTCATCACCGCAATCACGGCCCAGAACACCAGGGGTGTGACGGCCGTCGAGGATGTTTCCGCCGAAATCGTGTCCGCGCAGATAGACGCGGTTTTCTCCGACCTCGACGTGAGCGCCGTCAAGATCGGCATGGTCTCGCGTCGGGAAACCATCGCCGCCATTGCCGACGGACTGCGCCGGTTCGGGAAACGGGCCGTCGTGGATCCGGTCATGGTGGCGACTTCCGGCGATGCGCTGCTTCGCCCGGATGCCGTCGCGGCGCTCATCGAAGAGCTATTGCCGCTGGCGCTCGTCGTTACACCCAATCTTGCGGAGGCCGCGCTCATGACGGGGCGCGCGGTCGCCGAGGACGAGGCCGAAATGGCGCGCCAGGCGGAAGCGATCCTGCGGGCAGGCGCACACTCGGTTCTGGTCAAGGGCGGGCACCTGGAGAATCCGGAGGCCACGGACCTCTTCTTCGACGGAGATACTCTTGTCCGCCTACCCGCTGCGCGGATCGAGACGCGCAACGACCACGGCACCGGCTGCACGCTTTCGGCAGCCATTGCCGCGGGCCTTGCGAAAGGCATGCCGCTGGTTGAAGCGGTGAGCGCTGCGAAGTCCTATCTGCATGCCGCAATTTCCGCAGCCGATCGCCTGGAGATCGGGCAGGGTCGCGGACCCGTCCATCACTTCCATCGGTGGTGGGAGGAGTAAGGCGGCATCAGGGTCTAAGACTTTGATAGGACCTATCTTCCAACGGCAAACCGTTACACACTTTTTCTGGAAGTGCTCCAGGTGCCTCGCTCTAGCCACTGTTCTTCAGCAACATGCTTTCAACATGGCTGCGATTGGCAATCGGTTCTCGCGATATGCACTTTCTTATCCGCCGGCTTGAGGCTTTCAACCGTGACGACCTGCCGGATTGGCGGCGGTCGCCAAGCAGGGCGCGGCGTGCTCTTTCGATCCTGCCGTCGCTGATCGAGTTTTCGCTCTTCTATGCGCTGGCACTCATGGCCCTGACGGCGGTCATTGCATTGATGGCAGCCGGTTGGATCATGGGTCTCGATCGCCGCAAGGCCTGACGGTACGGAGCGAATGGCCGCGCCCACAAGCGGCGCGGCCGCGTTTGCCTCAAGCGGCGGTGTTTTCCGTGACCGTATTCTCGATGTAATACTTGCCGTAGCGGTGACGGTATTTCTCCGCCCCGTCGAAGTCGCTGTATTTGCCGAGCTCGTTCATATCCGTCTTGTTGAGGATGACGCCCAGCACCTTCGAGTTGATCAGCGGTTCCGAGTTGAGCAGATCGCGTACGAGCCGCGAAGGCGTCATGCCCCACTCGACTACGAACAGGATGCCGTCGGCCAGCGGCGCGAAGGCCTTGGCGTCGACGACAGGTGCGAGCGCAGCAAGATCGACCACGACATAGTCGAAGGCGTTGCGCGCGTTTTCGATGAGGTTCGCCATGGCCGGGGAGGCGAGCAGTTCGTTGCTCTGATGTCGTTGATGCGAAGCGCCACCGGCTGGAAGGATAGCGAGCTTGGTGCGCTGGTCTACCTTGATACCGGCGGGCCAGCTTGCTTCTCCGGTCAGAGTTTCGACGAGACCGGTGCGGGGGGCGGGCGTGATCATCTGCGTCAGTCCCGGCTTGCGTATATCGGCATCGATGAGCAGGGTCCGCTTGCCGCTTGCCGCCAGAAGTGCGGCGAAGTTTGCAGCAACGATCGATTTTCCCTCATCCGGAAGGGCGGATGCTATGGCGATCACGCGGCTCTCGCTGCCGGACAGCATCTGGTCGCAGGCAAGCTTGGCGTTGCGGAATGTCTCCGCGAAGGTGGACCGCGGCGCATCCACGACGATGCGCGAAAGGCGTTGAAACGGCATCGTACTGTCCACCGCTTCGTCGGGTCTCTTCACCGAACCGAAATGCGCATGGACAAGTTGCGCTTTCTTCTTCATGCGCGTTCCAAGAAGCGGGACGTAGCCGAGCGAGCGATGGCCGAGGATCGAGCGCACGTCACCCTCCAGACGGAATGTCCGTTCGCGGAATTCGAGGAACGCCGCGTAAGCGCCGCCCACCATCATGCCGAGCACGGCCGAAAGAGCGAGGGTCATGGTTTTCTTGGGGCTCGACGGCGACACCGGCACGCCAGCCTCGGAGATGACCCGTGCCTTCGCGATCGGGAAGGATTGCTGCTGCGTCGCCTGTTCGTAGCGGCCGAGATACGACTCATAGAGCGTCTTCAGAGCCGCCGCCTTTTGTTCGAGCTCCCTCAATTGCACGAGTTGCTCGCTCGCGTCGGAGGTCTTGCCGGCAATGCCCTGGATGCTCTTCCTGAGCGATTCCTCGCGCGACTGGGCGACCTCGTATTCATTCCTGTAGCTTGCAGTGAGCTGCTGCAGTTCCTGGTAGATCTGCCGCGCGACATCCTCCTGCTCCGTGCGGAGCGACACCGCTTGCGGGTGGTCGGCGCCGAAGTTGTCGGAGACTTCCCGCTCGCGCTTGCCGACGGCAAGATAGCGCGTCCTCAGGTCGCGGATGACCGAGTTGTCGCCCTCCTTCGCGGAAATGGTGGCGTTCTTCACCGCGTTTTCCGGACCCTGATCCACGATCGACTTATACTGGTTGTAGCGAGCCGACGCGCTTGCAGTGTCCGCCTGGGCGACGATGAGCTGGCTGTTGAGGTCGGCCATTTGCTGCTCGGACATCAACTCGCCGCGCGCAGCCGTCAGGCCGTTCTCGGCCCTGAAATGTGCGACCTCAAGCGCCGCGGCCTGCGAGCGCTGCTGCAGATCCGTAAGCCGTTCCTGCAGCCAGACGGATGCGCGCTCGGTCGCCTCGAAATTGGCGTTCAACTGGTCGGTCAGATAGGCATTGGCGTATCCACGGGCGATGGTCGCCGCAAGCACAGGATCGCTCGATCGAAAGGCCACGGCCACGACCGAGCTTCGCGAAACACGCTCGACTGCGAGCGATTGCTGTATGATCGCGGCAGCCTTCTGCCGCCGCCCGTTGCGCGCCGCCTCCGGCGTGACTTCGGGGCCACCCGAAAAGAGCCCGGTTGCCGTCTTCAGCCATTCCTTGACGATGTCGACCGGGGAGCGCGGCGGATTGAGGATGGTGTCGTTTTCAGCAAGCTTGAGCTTGTCGACAACGCGCAGCGCCAGTTCGCCTGATTTCAGAATCTCGACCGCACTCGCAATCTGCGTATCGAGCATCTGGCTGTTTACCGGGGTAGGCTCTTCTTCGGCGTATTTGGACAGATTCTCATCGAGAAGGATCTGCGTCATCGACGTGTAATAGGGTGTGGCAAAAAGAAGATAAACGGCTCCAAGCGCAATGAAGAGCACGACGAATGCGGCCACAAGCCGGGCACGGCGATAGACGGCGGCGACAAGCCGGTCGAGGTCGATAAAGCCGTCCGACTGTTCTTCGCTGGGCATGATGCTGCTCAATGGAACGCTTCTTTGTTTCATGGGGGCCGTTCTGTTCATCTTTTTCTCCGGTCCTTGTACGGGCAGTCCTGCAGGACTGCCCGTAACCGTCGCTTATGCCGCCCGGATGCGGCTTTCGTGAGACAGAACCATGTCGCGAACGGTCTCGAAAACGGCATCGCCGATATCGGTACGAGCAAGCGCGAAGGCGACATTGGCTTCGATGAAGCCCTGCTTCGAACCGCAGTCGAAGGTACGGCCCTCATAGGGATGCGCGTGGAAGGACTGGGATTGCGAAAGCGTCAGCATCCCGTCCGTCAACTGGATCTCGTTGCCGGCGCCGCGCGGCTGGTGAGCCAGGATCGAGAAGATTTCCGGCTGAAGGATGTAGCGCCCGTTGAGATAATAGTTGGACGGCGCCTTTCCGGCGGCGGGCTTTTCGACCATTTCGGTCACGGAGAAACCGTGCCGGACCGTCTCGCCCTTGCCGACAATGCCGTATTTCGAGGCTTCCTCGGGAGCGCATTGCTCGACGCCGACGACGTTGCCGCCGACCTCGTGATAGAGGTCCATGAGGCCGGCCACGCAACCGCGCGCGCCGAAGGAGACCATGTCCGGCAGCAGCAGCGCGAAGGGCTCGTCGCCGATCAGGTCGCGCGCGCACCACACCGCGTGCCCGAGGCCAAGGGGGGCCTGCTGGCGGGTAAAGCTGACAGAGCCGGCTGCCGGCAGCATGGCCTCGAGTTCGGAAATCTGCGCGCTCTTGCCCGAACGCGAAAGCGAAGAGATGAGCTCCGGTGCGTCATCGAAATGATCTTCGATCACCTGCTTGTTGCGGCTGGTGACGAAGACGATGTGTTCGATTCCGGCCTGGCGGGCCTCGTCCACGGCATATTGAACGACGGGCCGGTCGACGATCGTCAACATCTCCTTGGGCACTGCCTTTGTCGCGGGAAGGAACCTGGTTCCGTTTCCTGCAACAGGGATAACGGCTTTTCTGACGGTCCTGGCACGGTCCATTGTATCATCCTTTGCTTATTGAGGGTCGTTGCCCAGCGGGGATCGTTCAGCCGTCGCCGTCACGGGGGCGGCGTGAGGGACGGAATGGGAGGATTTATGCACGACACGCGCGACAACGCGGCGCAATCGGGCAGCGATCGGCATGCTGAGATGCCGGAGCGCGAGGGGGTCGGCCAGCGCGGTCTTGAGCGCATCGGCCAACGATCTCTTTTTCAGCTGTTCTACGAGGACCAGAAACGAGCGGGCTTGGCGGAAGCCGCGCATGCGCCGGCGTTGCATTTTCTGCGCCTGGCCGTCGAGCGTGTAGCGGCGCAGGAACGCCTCGTCGGCGGCGATCATCGCGTCGATATGATCGAGCCTCAGCACACGCGAGATGGATCCCTCGCGGATATGGTAGATATAGCCGGCGGATGGCTCGACCGCGCAACGCCCGCCACAGGCGAGGGCCGATGCGAGCAGGATGTAGTCCTCGCCGATGCGCAGCGTCTCGTCGAAGCGAAGCTGCTGGTGTTCCAGGAAGCGGCGCTCGAAGATCGGTTTCATGTAGCCGAAATTGTGCTCGGATCGAAAGAGCACATTGGATGCGATGAAGGCGGGAAGAGTGAGCTGCTGCAGGCGGGTGAGGTCCGCTTCGGAGAACATCGTGAGACGGCGCCCGTCGAGCGAGACCACGTCCAGATTGTCGACGGCGATCTGTGCGCCCGTCTCGTTCGCTCTGTCTATCATCCTCCTCAGTCGGTCGGGCCGAACCGTATCGTCCGAATCGAGAACGGCGACCCACCGGCCGCGTGCCGCCTCGATACCGGCGTTGCGCGCACCACCTGGACCGCGGTTGCGGTCAAGGGCGATCAGCCGGATGCGCGAATCCGGGATCGCTGCCACGAGCGCCGGCGTCGCGTCCGCCGAACAATCGTCCACGACGACGACCTCGACGGTCACACCTTCCTGCGCCAATGCGCTTTCGATTGCACGCACGATCGTATCCGCGGCATTATACGCGGCGACGACGAACGTGACGTCGGGGGCCTTGTCGATCGCCGGGGCGCTCATGCCGAGGTCACCTCGCGAACTCCGTATTGCTCGATTTCCTTAAGCCCCAGCAAGCCGCTGATAACGCCGGCATGTAGCATGGCGCGCAGCACAAAGCGGTATCGTCTCGCGGCGGAGGGAAAGCAGAAAACCGCGGCAGCTGCGCAAAAGCCGGATTTGGCGCCGGCAAGGGCGATATTTCCGGCCCGGCGGAATCCATTCGCTTTTTCGGACAGAAGGCGACCATGTGTCTGCCCGGAGCGGAAGCGCCGCTTTGCGAGCCAGGCAAGGGAGGCCCTGCTTTCCGGTACCGGTTCATGGACCCATGCCTCCGGCGAAAAGGCGATCGTCCCGCCGGCTTGGTGCATCCCGGTGAAGAAATCCGTGTCCTCGCCGCCGCTCTTACCGAGTGACAGCTTGAAGCGCCGGCCGAAGAGCGATGGTGCGTCGCGCTTGAGCAGCGCATTGCAGGTGTATCCGGTGCGGATCTCTCCCTTGACCCAGACCGGCAGTGTCGAGTGGAAATCGCCGCTGCGCATCCAGCCGGGGGCCGTAGGTCCGTAGTGTGCCCTGACGGGACCGAGCACGGCGGCGGCTCCCGTGATGCGCGCCGTTTCAAGAAGGCGGAGCAGCCAGTCGCCCGACACGGTCTCGTCGTCATCGAGGAAGGCGAGGAAGTCGCCGGTGCTGTTGTCGAGACAGCAATTGCGGGCGATCGAGATATTCGAGTGAGGGCAGTGAACGTAGAGGATATCGAACGGCATCTGCGGCCGAAGTCCTTCTACCAGAGCCCTGGCGCTCGGTTCCGCGTCGTTGTCGGCGACGATCACGCGCAACCTGGCGCGCGCCGGCACGTTGATCGCAGCCAGCGAGCGAAGCGTCTCGCCAAGCTCCGGCCGGCGGTACGTGCAGACGCCGATATCGATGTGAAGAGTTACGTTCGGCATCAGGCCACCCTGCGGCGGAAGTCGAGGAGTTCCCGCCAGAAGCCGGCCGACCAGGCAAAATGCATGACCATGGCTGCAACGGCGGCGAGGGGGCCGTAAGGATTACGCTGGCCGAGAGCCATCCAGACGCCGTAGCCGAGGCATGCGGCAGCCCAAACTCCCACTGGCACCACGGCCATCCAGTTGACGATCGCGAGAAGCGCTCCGAAAGCGATGGGCGCCACCGCAAGCGGCAGCATCTGCCTGAGCGCGGGCATTGCGCGATGTTTGAGAAAGTTCTTTGCCCGTCCGCGGCCGTAGCCGAAATATTGCCAAAACAGCGGGACGAGCTTGGCACGAGGATAATAGACCATGCTCGTCTTGTCGGTCATCCAGATCCGATAGCCCGCTTTTCCGAGACGATAGTCGAGTTCGGCATCCTCGTTGTGGCTGAAGCTCTCGTCATAGCCGCCGACGGCCCTGAAGGCTTCGATGCGCATCAAGGCATGATGACCGTGCTCGGCCCAGTGGCCGACGGCACCGGTTCGGTGCTTCGAACCGCCATTGCCGAGCTTCGAGTTCTGGGCGAAGGCCGTTGCCTTCTGGAAGGTGCTGAAACCGACGGTCTGCATGGCGACCACGATCGAGTCCGCTCCTGTCGCCAAAGCGTCCTCGACGAGCCGCTCGCAATAGTCGTCCGGATAGGTTCCGTGCGCGTCGATGCGGATGAGGTAGTCGCTGCCGGAGCCGAGTTCGGCGACGGCGCGATTGACCGCTGCGCTCTGTATGCGCTTCGGATTGTCGAGGAAGAGCACCCGTGGATCCTCAGCGGCAAGGCGCCGGGCGATCTCCCGCGTTCCGTCGGTGCTGCCGCCGTCGGCAATGACCACCCGTGCGTTCAACGGTGTGAGTGACGGGCGCAGCCTTTCGATCAGCGCCTCGATATGCGAGGCCTCGTTGAGGCAGGGTATGACGATAAGACTCGACGTGGACGTCCGTTCATCTGAGCTCATAGAAATCCACCTTCGTTGTGGCGGGAACCCGCCATCGCGACTACGGGAACCGTCTTCGGTGCCTCGAGGGTGAGCGCAGCCAGTTGCCGCACCAGAGCTTCGCAATCGGCGCGGTTGAACACCCAGGACCCGGAATTGCAGCGGCTGACGCGCTCTGCGGCGTCGGCATAACAATTTGGCGTCAGCGAACCGAGAACTCTGGCGAGACTCTCGGCATCGGCTTCCTCGAGAGTGACGCCGATACCTCGCACGGACAGGAAACGGGCGGTCTCCGTCCCTTTCGCGGCGATCGGAATTCGGCCGTGGCGGCAGCCCTCGTAGAGCCGGTTCGGCAGCAGCCAGGCAGAATTCTGGCCCTCCTCGAAGAAGTCGATCGCCCAGGTGAAATGAACCTCGCCGTAGATTTCTGCCAAGTCTTCGGGATTGCGGTAGGCGCCTTCGAACCGCATGAAGGGCTCGTTCCGGACGAAGCCGTCGAAATCGTCGAATTCGGAATAGGCGGGCCTGCCGCGCAGAACGATCTCGAAGCGGCCCTCCATCTTGCGCGTGAATTCGGCGAGAAGGGCGAGCGACCTGCGGCAGCGCAGCGCTCCGAACCAGCCGATCTTCCAGGGCGAGCCGGGCGGCGGGCATTCGGCCGTTGGGGCGGTCCGCTGCTCGACCGTGCCGTCGATTTCGAGCACCTTGTTTTCCAGCAGCATCGGCGGAGCCCCGATACCGGAAAGGGGCCGGAAATAATGCTCGATGAAGGCGGGGGAACTGGTGATCAACAGGCGCGCATCCTTGCCGAGCTGGCTTTCGGCCGCGCGCAGCATCTGCCCGACGATATCGGTTCGCAGCATGAGGCGGTGGATGTCGAGGCATTCGTAGACGATGGGAACCGCGCCGCCGAAGAGCGCGACTGCTCTCTGCGCCACGGCAAGCATCTCCAGATTGCGCGCGATGATGACATCCGGTTTGCGGACATGGCCGAACCGGCGTCGCAGCGACAAGCAGGCGCGAGCGACGGCACCGATTCGCTGAGCGAAACGGCCGTCGGCGGTGGTTCCGAGTTCGATCGGCTCGACGCCTTCGATGGCGGCCAGCGGATTGCCGCCGCGGCGGAAGCCGGCGAGCGTCACGCGTGCGCCGCCCGCGACGAGCGTGAGGGTTCTCCGGCGCACTGCGGGATCGGCAAGATCCTGTGCGAGATAGAGTATCTGCAGCATGAAAACGTCCGTTTTCCTGCCCAGCCCGGGGCCGAGCTTAGTTCAATTCTTTGTGCACTGCAACAAAATGGATAAATTACTCAGTTCCGGCCATCATTCGGATTGCGCCCTCTCCAGTTGGCAGGCGACCGACTCGGCGAACTGGCACTCGTCGCCGGCAGCCGTGAAGGCGACGCGATCGACCTGGAGCTTTGTGGGCTCCTTGTAGGAGAAGGTGCCCATCCAGTCGGTGAGCGTGTCCGTACCCCAGAGGCTGAAGAAGATCTTCTGGGCGTTTACCGGGATCTTCGCCGGATCGGTCACTTCGTGAACCAGTTCGCCGTTGACGTAATAGCGGATGCGGTTCTTTTCCCAGACGAAGGCATAATCGTTGAAGCCCTGGTTGGCGCCACCCGGGACATCGGCGAGAAATTCGTTGCCGCCCGTTGCCGACACATACTGGTTGATCTGTACTTTCGCCGTGTTCTTTCCGAGAACTTCGAAATCGATCTCGTCGTGCGGCTTCTTGTCGGCCGGTCCGATATAAGTGAAGAAGGCCGAGTTCAGGCCCGAACCGTCGGCCGCCTTGATCCGGGCCTCGTACGTGCCGTAGCCGAAACGCTTGCGTGTCTGGATTTCCCCGCAGGCGAAGTTACGCTCCTTTACCTTCCTTTCCTCGAAGGTCAGTTCCAGAACGCCGTCAACGGTCTTCACCTGCTTCTTCGACCAGGTGCAATTCTGGTGCCCGCCATTGTTCCATCCATCCGAAACGAACCAGATGCCGGTGTCGAGGGTGTCGAAATCGTCCTTGAACGAGGTGCCGTTGGCGCCTTCCTGCGCCGCCGCCGCGCCCGCGAAACCGGCGAGAGGGAGCATTGCGATGAAGGCGAGACGGGCGATGCGTCTACGGTGATCGATAGTCATGGTCATTACCTTTGCTGGGGCGAATAGCCTGCCTGCGCGCCTTGCTGATGCTGCATGGCCATTCGTTTCGCGCCTGTTCGGCTGCCGGTAAGCACTGCGAGGAGGTCCGGCGCCAAGCGCTGTACGAGGTTGTGGGACACGACGAGGATCGCAATGGCGATGAACGGCGCCGTGAAGTAGAAGAGCGGATAATAGCTGAGTCCGGTACGGTTCCAGATCATCCAGAACAGGACGAGCAACGGATAGTGGCCGCAGAAGATCCAGAAGCTCAGCCCGCTCCCGCGCCCCAGTCTTTCGCCGAGACGCGAACGGATAAGCAGTTCCGACATCGCCCAGGAGCCGATAATGCCCGCGATCGAACTCAGGCGGAGTGCCGTGTCGAGCCAGAGCGGAAAATCCGGACCGGTGTAGTAGAGACCGACGGCGATTACGACCGCGATTGCCAGGAATCCAGCCGCGATCGGTGCGGCGAGGCGATCTAGCATTTTGATGTTCACGCCATGCAGGCTCGCATAGATTCCGACCGAGAAGCCGAACACGATGGACTTCTTGAGAAAGATCCCGTTGGGCAGCGGCAATATCGCATAGGCGAGCAGAGCAAGCAGGGTCACGCGCGGATAACGGCTTACCAGCAGGGCGAGAAGCGGCGACAGCAGGATACAGAGCATAAGGTCGCGCAGGAAATACAGTGGCAGGTTGACGGGCGGTGCCTCGATCGCAAAGGCCATGCTCAGCCACTGGCGCGGTGTCGCATTGATCGTATCCGGCAGGTAGCCGAAGCCCAGGCCCTGGTGTTGGACGGCGTAAACCACCAGAAAGAAGGAGCCGCTCCAGATAAGGAACGGCAGGAGAACGGTCCGCGTCTTGGACTTCAGCGTCTTCCAATAGTCGAAACCGGCAAGGCCCCGCCGGAAAAGAAGATAGCCGGAGATTGCGCTGAGGCAGGGAACACCGATGCGGAACAGGCTTTCGCCGAGAAAGACGCGCAGCCAGTCCAGCATGCCGTAGTTGCCCAGAAAGGGACTCCACTGCGGATTGTAGGGAACGTGCACAAATACGATGCCGGAGATCAGCAGAATGCGCATCAGGTTGATGCGTGCCGAGACATTCGCGTCCATACTCACGATATCAGTCACTCCCTATCGGGCAGCGCCTTGCGGCAGCCGTTTCAACAGAGCAGACCTCAGCCCGCAGGGAGAGAAACTAGGGCACTCCCGAAGAAAAAATATGGCGTTGCAGCAGAAAAGTGCACAGAGACATGCTGCAGTGCACCTAAGCGGCGAGCTTCCGCGAAAAAGACGGCAGCCCGTCTGAAGGCTGTTTCCTTGATAAATCCCGGTTTCGCGGCACGTTGCAGAAATCGTCCCCCGCAGAAGTTTGGGGCAATCGGCGGTTGAATGTCGCTATTGTGAATTTTTAGCGCGGGCGCTCTTTTCCTCGAAGGAGGGACGCCGATTTAGGCAGGCACCGGGCGAAATGCGGCAAGGTTGGGGCGTATCCAGCCGGGCGGGCCTGCATCGAGGTGGGCGAGATTCGCGGCCGGGTGCAAGAGGGAGGCATGCGTTCTGGCTGGAGGCGACGGCCGCCGGATCGCGTGCATATTCCCTGCAATAGGATCCGATGAAAGCAGGGGGCTGCGCAAGTTGCCCGTTTCGCGTTTCGGTGGCTCGTCGCTGGACTCTCGGCTCAGGTCCCAAGGGAACCCTGTGCCCGACTTCGCATGAAGATGATCTAGTGATCTTTTGGCTTTGCAGAAACGGTCTTGGTGTCGCTTTCGCGAAGCGGTTTCGCAAGCTCTTCGACCTCGGTCTGGCGTATTGCCGCGACCTTCGGGTCTTTCGATTTCAGTGAAGGCACAAAAATCGCCGCAAGAACGCCGATCGGCCCGAGTATGCAGCCGATGAGCAGCCAGAGCAGACTATGACCGCCCCTAACCGCCGCGACAACGGCGGTAACAATGGCACACAGGATCCAGAATTCTAAAATCATCGACTCTCGTTTGCAGCCTTCAGCAACTCGGCTTTCGGTTTACATTGCCGGCGCGCGCAGCGCAGGCGTGTTCGGGTTGGGCGCGCCAGATTCCGGCACCGTTCGACTTGGCGGTCTCCTGAGCGGAAGCGTAGAGGCCTGTGCTGTCCGTGTCCCGATCGACGGCGTTTCCGGTCTCGATCAGCCAGCGGTTCACGTCCTCGCCGTCGGCCCGGAAGCAGGTCCCGACAAAGCGGCCGTAGCGATCGCGTCCCACAAACTCGCAACGGGTCGGGCCGGATTCCGACAGAAACGCTTTCAGGGCCGAGGCCGATTCCTTGCCGCACCGGTAATCTGCTCCTCTTTCATCGAGGCAGACTTGCCACTCTTCCGGCGCGTCCACACTGTTAAGTTGGACGCGTTCGCCCGCAATTTCAATAGTATCGCCGTCGATCACCAGGGCCTGGCCAATGAGGGGATCCGCGGCATCGGCAGTATGCGTCACGACAAGTGCCGCCAGCGCGGCGCCGATCGAACGCGCACTGGCTGAGGCCAGTCCCGCCGAGCGCCAAGGCGCGCGCCTGCCGGAGAGATTTGCAGCGCTTCTGGTGACGGTCATGCCCATCCCTGTTCAGCCCGATAACCCGAACAGGCTAACCCAGGTGGATGCCATTCACATCCTTCAAAACTGTGGGTGAATACGACCGGGACGTGCATATCAACATGCTTGGGCGCAGGCCGTCGCGCGGCGCTTCGCTCGCCGAGCGGATGATTCGCGCTGGGACGCGCTCAAAAGACGAACATGTAGAGCAGGATGATGACGATGAGGGGAACGCCCATCAGCCAAAGGATAATGCCTTTCATCTCGAACATCCGTGTTGTTGCCTTCGATGCGGTAACGCGGCGTGCGGCAAACCGTTCCCGTCCGCCGCTGTTTGGCGGCGACAAAAAGGCCGGGCTGACCCGATCCATTCCCTCTGCAGTCTGGCGGGTCTCCTACTCGGCGGCCCCCACGAGAGCCGACTTCGACTTGCGCGCCCGCGCCATTTCCAGAAGCCTCCGCAACAGCAGTCGCTCCGTCAGGAGTATCAGAACCGTGTAGATCACGCCGCCGATAGCCGCCCCGACGATCAGTTGCGAAACGGCATGCGGCACGTGAGCGCCGAAATGCTCGAGCAGAAAGCGGACGACGAGCGCCATCAGCAGCGCCGCGATCATCGGCCGGCTGGATAGGAACAAGCCCTTGAGAAACGGCGTACCGTCGGCGCGAAACACCACCCAGGAGTAGCCGACAAGCGTTGCGGCATTGACGATGCACAACCAGATCATCGCCTCGACCAGGGAGCCGTCTCTGGCGCCGTAGGCAACCGCCGCGGTTGTCGCAGCCGCGCGAATCAGCGCCCACCAGAACAGGACGGTTCCGTGGCCGACGCCCTTCAGATACGGAATGAAGGTGCTGCAGGGGGTGAGAATTCCTTTCGACAGTGCGAGAAGACCGAGGACCGGCCAGGCAAAGGCCCATTGGCTTCCGAAAAGAACGAGCATTGCGGGCTCGGCCAGCGCCCAGAGACCGAACATCATCGGCGCCAGCAGAACGGTGGTCACCTGGGTGCTGAGCATCAGCGCCTGCGAGCGCCGCGCGCGATCATGCATCATCTGACCGAAAGTCGGGAACAACACGCCCATGACGGCGGAGAGAACGACCTGATTCGGAATGCTCGCGAATCGGTTCGCCGCCGAATAGGCGCCAGCGTCGGAGAGCCCCAGATATCGGGATATGACGACCATCGGGGATTGGAACGTGATGAAGTTCGCAATCTCGGAACCCATCATGCCGAAACTGAAGCGGCTGAGGGCCAGAACGCGCTGCAGCGAGAATACGAAGCGCGGCGTATAGTGGGAAACGGCATAGAGGCCGGACAGGCGCACCAGCGCCGATACGAAAAGCTGGGCGATCAGCGACCAGATGCCGAAACCGAGCAGGGCCAGAAGGACTGCGATCACGGCGCCGAGCGATTCGGAGATCATGCTCCAGACGGCGTCCTTGCGAAAATTCATCCTGCGCACAAGCAGCGAATAGGCGACGTCGCCGCCAAGCTGCAGCGGGATCAACAGGCTCATGATCCTGAGCAGGTAGGCAGCCTCCGGCGCGCCGAGCAGCGTGGCCAGGGGCTCGGCAAACACGAATAATCCGAGCGCCATCATGAGCGCGATCGCGAGGTTTGCCCAGAAAACCGAATGAACGGTTTCCATTTCCTCTTCCTTCTGAATGACGAGTGCGGAGGTAAGGCCGGCGCCGCCGATCATGGCGAGGAACTGCACTACGGTGAGCGCAACAGCAACGGCGCCGAATTCCTCGGGAGACAGAATGCGGGCCAGAATCGGCACCGTGACAAATTTAAGCCCGAATGTCCCTGTCTTGGAGAGAACGCTCCAGCCGACGTTGCGCGTCACTGTCTTTGCGTTAACGGTTGGAGTCATTGGCGAGGATTCCGTGAAGGTCCTTTGACGGAGGATGGGCAAAGGACAGCTCTAGATATAGGCCGCGACCCGGTGGGAGGAGACCACGCAGACTCTTTTTAGAGAAACCGCAGGGGCGAAAAGATGGCGAAGCTCACAGTTGTCATTCCGTACTACCAGAAGGAAGCAGGAATTCTCCGGCGCGCGCTGGCGTCCGTTTTTGCTCAGACGTTCTCGGATTTCCACGTGCTCGTGGTCGACGATGAGTCCCCCTATCCTATAGCGGACGAGCTCGCCGGGCTCGCACAGGAGGAAAGGGAGCGCATCACCGTCATCCGTCAGCTCAACGGCGGGCCGGGTGGCGCGCGCAATACCGGCCTCGACAATGTTCCCGCCGACAGCGACTTCGTCGCCTTCCTGGATTCCGACGATGTCTGGACGCCGGATCATCTGTCGAACGCCTATCGAAGCATGACGCGTTTCGAAGCCGACTGCTACTGGGCATCGATCACCGGCGGCGACGCCTTCTACTATCATTTCGGGGTCGCGGATCTCGAAAAGAGCGAGAAGGTCACACGCCTGGCGGAAAGCCCGCTTGTCGTCGAGCTCCCGGAGCTCCAGGATGTCATGCTGAAGGATTGGAGCTTCCTCCACTTGTCCTGCATGGTCGTCGGACGCAGGCTCTTCGAAACGGTGCGTTTCGAAGCCGCGCTCAAGCTTGCGGCCGAGGATGTGCTCTTCTTCTGCGATTGCGTTCTTGCAGCCAAACGCGTGGTTCTTTGCGATGAGGCGGGCGCGGTGCGCGGCGAAGGCCTCAACATCTTCCATTCAATCGACAACGACTCGCCTCAATTCCTGAAGCAGCAGTTCAACACCTGGGTCGCACTCGACACGCTGGAAGGCCGGTACCGTAACAGGCCCAATGCGATGGCGGCGATCCGATCCTACAAGCATACGGCGCGCCGGCAGGCGCTCTGGAGCCAGGCACGCCGGATAAAGCGGAGGAAACTGCCGCAATTCGATCTTCTTGCCCGCTGGCTCTTGCGAGACCCGCGATTGCTCGGCAGCGCCGCCGGGCTGGCGGTTGGAAAACTGTCCCGCTAACCTCCTTCGACCCCGATCGGGTAAGCGCCGCCTGCGCTGACGGAACCCGGAACCAAGCGACGACATCCGCCGCAGCGCTTGTCTGGTCGCCTCACAATTGCAAACGGAGACGGTCATGAAGCCGTACTATTGGGAATCCCAGCACGGAAATTTTGGTGACGATCTCAACCTTTGGCTTTGGGATTTCCTGCTGCCCGGTTTTCGCGAGGTGCACCCCGAGACGCTGCTCGTCGGGGTGGGAACGGTCTTGAACCGCGCACTGCTGCCCGAGGGTACGCACAAGATCGTCATCGGCAGCGGGTTCGGCTACGGCACGCTACCCGACATGAGCGACCGTAGGGAGTGGGATATCCGCGCGGTTCGCGGGCCCCTGACAGCTGCGAAGGTCGGAGTGGCTCCTGAGCTCGGCATCATCGATCCTGCGGTGATGGTCGCCGAACTCCCGGAGTTTCAGAACCTCGAAAAGAAATACAAGCGGAGCTTCGTTCCGCACTGGGAGTCGGCGATCGCCGGATTGTGGCCTGCGATCTGCGACGCCGTCGGCCTCAATTACATCGACCCGCGCGGTGAGGCCAAGGACGTCATTCGAAAGATTGGCCAATCCGAGCTGATCGTCGCCGAATCCATGCATGGCGCCATCCTGGCCGACGCGTTCCGCGTCCCCTGGACCGCGGTCAGCACGTCGAACAGCATCAACAGCTTCAAATGGAACGACTGGGCCCAGACCCTCGATGTCGACTATCGGCCGCGGCGGGTACCGGTGTCGACGCGGGCGGAGGCGATGATCAAGGGCGCGCGTTTCTGGGGCATGGATTTCCAGCCCAAGGAACCGCCGCCGGAGGATCCGAACCGGCGGCAGATCGATGGGGATCTGGCCGTCGCCGATCGTGCGCCACGTCAGACCTCATTGCGCGCCGCCGCCAAGCGAGCGCTCGCCGCGCCGGCGACGTTGGCGCTGTGGCAGGCAAGTCGGGCGGTGCCGCAATTGAGCAAGGACAGTGCCCTGGCAGAACGCAAGGAGCGTTTCCGCACGGTGCTCGACGGGATTCGCCGGGACTATCTCTAAGGGAGATGGTTCGGCAGCTCATCCTGCCGCTCTACGGCAAAAGCTTCGAGCAGGTAGCGCACGTCGCCCTTTCCACCGAGAGCGAGAGGCGCCGGCGAGCGCGACGGGCGAAAGCGCTCGGCCTTGTCGGCAAGGATTCCGCTCACGATCGCCGGCAGTGCCGACGGGTGGGAGAGGGCATAGCCGATTGCGCTGGCAAAGCCCTGCTCTTTCTTGAGATCGAGAAAATGCCGCAGTTCGTAGCGGTCGCGAATGTGGCGCTCGTGGCGGCGGACCGCTGCCTCGGCGTCGCCGCGTAGCCGGCTCCCGGCGAGAATTGCACGATCGGCCTCGAACAGGCGCTTGAGGTCGATCGTGCGGTGACTGCCGCTGAGCGAATTGCCGCGGACGACGGCGGCATAGCCACAGCTGTGGATGATCTTGTAGCGTGCGCCTTTCGCGAGCGCGCGAGCGTAAAGATCGTAATCTTCACCAAGACGCAGGGTCTCGTTGTACCGCAGGCCGTGCTGGTCGAGGAAGGCGCGCCGCATCAACGGCTTCAGAAAGCCGATCTCACCGCGCCGCACGCCGCGCCGTGAGATGTTTCCTTCGACGAAGCCGACGAGATCGATGAGGCGAGGGGCAGGGGCGAAGCGGTCGATCCTGCCATGTGCGGTTGCCGCCTGCGCAGCATCGATGAAGGCGATATTGTCGGCGATGAAGTCCCAGCCGTCCTGTGAAAGCAATTGGCGCAGGCGGCCGGGGAAAAAGAAGTCATCGGCGTCGAGGACGCCGATAAGCGGAGAACGCGAGATCGCGATCGCATGATTGCGCGCCGACGCGGGGCCGCGGTTCTCATCGAAGCGAACGACATTCAGCCGCCCCGTGCCGTCATCGGCACTGCGCGCTACGGCAGCACTGTCATCGGTCGAGCCGTCATCGATGACGACGACTTCTGCCGCCTCCGGCTCTGCAAGCGCCGAGGCGACCGCGCGGGAAATGGTGTCGGCGGCGTTCTTCGCGGCAATGATGATGCAGACGTTCGTCGGCATGGCTGCGGTCATGTGGGCCTCCAGCGAGTCATCGGCTGCGCCCGGATCAAGCAGGCGCTTCCGCATGTTTCCTGAAACGGATAGCTCCGGTTGGAGACATGCAGTGGTCAAGGTTCTACAGCATCCAAGCCGTGCTCTCGGGGCGCGGCTTGCCGGGACCATGCCGCGCGATCGTGTCGCAAACGCGTCAGACGACGAAATTTTTTGCAGGTGCGAAGAGGCGGCAGGCGCCGTGCAAATCCCTGCCCGATCAGGAGTTGAAATGATGAGGCCGGTTCAGTCTGCGCAGCGAGACCTTCCCGGGTTGCTTCTCGTCATTGGCGGCTTCCGCCGTCACGAACGGCTTCTGCGAAGAAATCCTGCGGCGCTCGCGCGCCTCTTTCCATACCAGGAACAGAACGGCGACGAAGTAGCCGACCTGCATGAGGACCGCACAGATCAGAGTCTGAATTGCCGTCGAGGCAAGCGATCCGTTGAGGTAATAGGTTGCAACGGCAAAAGCCGTCAAAGCGCCGATCATGCTCACAAAAACACGCGGTGCGAACATGGCGCTAACCTGCCTTCGGGTCTGCGTTTGGAAGCCTCATAAGAGTTGTTGCCCTCTCCTCCTGCCCGGCCACTATATTAGCGCCAGCTTTTCTCTTCAACCGGGAAACGCTACTTTGTTGCAGTCGAGCATACATGGGAAATCTTTCCGCCATCTTTAAGCATTGGCTCCATTCCGCACGATTGAAACGGGTACGGCCAGCGATAAGTTCCCGTTTCGCCGGGCTGTTCCACGCGGCTGAAGCCCCTTAAAATTGCCGGGGTGGTTTGGGAAAGCTGCCTCGAGTGTCGCCGCTTCGGGCTGTG
The DNA here is from genome assembly GCF_000427465.1 of Sinorhizobium arboris LMG 14919. Classification (NCBI taxonomy): domain Bacteria; kingdom Pseudomonadati; phylum Pseudomonadota; class Alphaproteobacteria; order Hyphomicrobiales; family Rhizobiaceae; genus Sinorhizobium; species Sinorhizobium arboris. The sequence continues at coordinate 339,843 of NZ_ATYB01000008.1, forward strand.
TCCGGGTCTTTCGCCAATCAACTTTTGTTACACGTCTTCGGTCGGGAAGCCCGAGCAACTGTGCGGCGCAATAAAATGTTGCGATGCAAAAAAAATGGGGAAAGTTGCCGCGCGTCAATTTCGCGCGCAGCTTGTCGAGGGTCCTGCAGGTGCAGAATGATCCGTCTATTAACAATACTTTATAATCCGAAATAATTAGCCCGTGACGATGTTTCGGGTATGCAGTGCCACAGAGAACTATCCTAACCTTAATTTCTGCTCCCAAAAATTAACTCTTCGTAATATTTCGCGATGGCCGCCGGCCTGAAGCGCCTCCGGGAAGGGCGGCGGAAGGCTGCCATCTTTCCGCCTTCAAAAAACAAATTCTGACCATACACTCACGTTAGATGAGCACGCGTCCCAAGGGACCGACAATCGCCAACGTAAATGGAGTCATCTCTATGAAGTCCGCGACTCGCTCGGCCAGTTCGCCGTTCTTTATCCCCGAGGAAACCGGGGCAGTCCGACCGATCGGGGGCATGGCAAAACGCAGTTTCGACATACTTGCCGCCTCCGTGGCCCTCCTTCTCTTCAGCCCGCTCTTTCTGCTCATAATGGCCCTCGTCAAATTCTCGGACGGCGGCAGCGTTTTTTATGGGCACCGCCGAATCGGTCACAACGGCCAGTCCTTCAAGTGCCTTAAATTCCGTACGATGATGGAGGAGGGAGATCAGGTCCTCGAAGACTTCTTCAAGGCCAATCCCGACGCCTATGAGGAATGGCGCAAAACCCGCAAGCTTCAGAACGATCCGCGCGTGACCGTTGTCGGGGCCGTCCTGCGAAAGCTCAGTCTCGACGAGCTGCCGCAGCTCCTCAATATCATTCGCGGTGAAATGAGCGTCGTCGGCCCGCGTCCGGTGGTCGAAGACGAACTTGAACTCTATGATTCGGCAGCCGTCTTTTATCTGCGCTCGCGTCCGGGTCTGACCGGTCTCTGGCAGATCAGCGGCCGCAACGACGTGTCCTACGCAACGCGCGTCGCTTTCGACACGCAGTATGTTCAGAACTGGTCGCTTCTCGCCGACCTTGTCATCGTCTTCAAGACGATTCCTGCTGTCTGCCTCTCCCGCGGCAGCTACTGAAACCTTGGCGCCGGTCCGGCACGTCAAGCAACGGAAATATCCACAAATGCAATGGAATAGACGATCAGGGAAATCCGCTGGTTCCCGCATGGCTTCTTGTTTTACCTGTCTGACGCTCCTTGCGGCACTTGCCGTTTCAGGGGCGTCGTTTGCGCGGGCGGAAGAATACCGGCTCGGCGTCATGGACAAGCTCCGGATTCGGGTAGCCGAGTGGCAAACGGCCGAAGGGGCGGTTCGCGACTGGTCGGCCGTCAGCGGCGACTACACGGTAGGTGCAACGGGCACCCTGTCCCTGCCCTTTGTCGGCGATCTGCCGGTCTCCGGTAAAACGACGGCGGAAGTCGCCGAAGAGATCGGTATAAAGATGCAGAAGTTGTTCGGCCTCAGGGATCGACCCTCCGCGTCGGTGGAAATGGCCCAATATCGCCCGGTCTATCTTTCCGGCGAGGTGCAGACACCCGGGGAATATCCCTATGCACCCAACTTGACGGTCTTGAAGGCCGTCAGTCTGGGCGGGGGGCTGAGGCGGGCGGAGAACGGCCAGCGATTCGCGCGCGACTACATTAATGCAAGCGGAGAATCCGCGGTGCAGGTCGCGGAGCGCAGCCGGTTGCTCATTCGCCGCGCGCGGCTGCAGGCCGAAATCGGCAAGCGCGACAAGATCACCATGCCTGAAGAGCTCAAGAACGCCCCGGACGCCGACAAACTGCTTGCCAGCGAGACCGCGCTCATGGAATCGCGTGACAAGCGCCAGAAGCGTCAGCTCGATGCGCTCGCCGATCTGAGATCCCTTCTCCAGAGCGAGATTGAAGCACTCGCAAAGAAAGCCGAAACGCAGGCCCGCCAGCTCGAGCTTGCCACCGAGGATCGCGACAAGGTCGACAGCCTTGCCGAGAAAGGGCTGGCGCTCAGCCAGCGCAAACTGTCCCTCGAACAGCGGGTCGCGGACGTTCAGGCGTCGCTGCTGGACATCGACACCGCATCCCTCAAGGCAAAGCAGGATGCGAGCAAGGCGGCGCAGGACGAAACGAACCTCCGCAACGACTGGGATGCTCAGCTTGCTCAGGAACTGCAGAACACCGAAGCCGAGCTGGACACGCTGACGTTGAAGCTCGGCACCAGTCGGGATCTCATGACCGAGGCGCTGCTGCAGTCGGCGGATGCGGCCCAGCTCGAAGAGCAGGCCGCCGAGATTACCTATTCGATCATTCGCGAAAAGGACGGCAAGCCGACCGAGATCGCCGCCGACGAGAACACACCCGTGCTGCCCGGCGATGTCATCAAGGTGAATACTGCACTGGCAATGCGGTGAGGCAGGCATGAGGATATCCAAGGCGAGCCTTGTCAGACCTGGAGCGAATGAAGTCTACGGCATCTTCGCCCTGGCCTTGTCGCTCTTCGTCTTTGCCTATTCGGCGCGCTTCGGACAGGTTTCTATCCTCGCCTATTATGGCCTGTGGCTGCCGCTCGTCCTCGTGGACTACCGCAAGGTTCTCGGCAACTACGCCAGCTATCTCTGGATATTCGCCTTCACCATCTTCGCCTGCATTACGATCTTCTGGTCGGCGGCCCCTTCCTTGTCGCTGCGCACCGGAATACAGTATCTGAGCCATGTCGTCTGCGCGCTCATCGCAATGCGCACGATCGACATCCGCACGATGACGCGCGGCATGATTGCGGGCGCCGCAATCGTGCTCCTCTATTCGCTGCTCTTCGGTACCTATCATTACGATCCGCTGGACGGCACCTACAGCTTCGTTGGGGCATTCGCGTCGAAGAACCAGTTGGGCTTCTACGCCTCGCTCGGCATCTATTTCGCCTTCGCCGCCGTCTTTGTACTCGGCGAAAGGGGCCTTTGGATGGGCGCGGCCGGGGTCGCCGGATTGCTTGCCGCCTATTGCCTGCTCACGTCGCAATCGGCAACTTCCGTGTTGACGACTGCGGCCGTCATAGGCCTTTGCCTCGGAATGCGGGCGATCACGGCCTTGCGTCCCGCGAGCCGGAAGATCCTCTTCATTGCCGCAGCGGTGTTCGGCGGCGTCGCCGCCGTCGCCATGATCTATGCCGGCGGCATCGATCTGATCCTGGGCGCCTTCGGCAAAGACTCGACGCTCACCGGGCGCACCTATCTCTGGCAGCAGGGCATCGAGGCGGCGAAGGCGTCGCCACTCGTCGGCGTCGGCTATCAGGCCTATTGGGTGCAGGGTTTCTCCGAGGCCGAGCGGCTATGGGAGGAGTTCTATATCGGTTCGCGCGCCGGGTTTCATTTCCACAATACCTTCATCGAAGCCGTCGTCGAGACGGGCCTGATCGGCCTGATCCTGCTTACCATGGTGCTGGTCATAGCGTTTTTCGGACAGTTGAAGCGCCTGCTTTCGGAGGATCGCGATCCGGAGTCGATGGTACTCTTCGGTGTCGGCGCGCTGCTCTTCGTTCGTGCCTTCGTCGAGATCGACATTCTCACCCCCTATCACGTCGGATCCTTCCTCCTGTACTTCACCGCCGGCAAACTGACGATCCCGCGTCGCCGGCGGGCAGCGACGCTGCTCTGGCCGGCAGGATTCCATCCGGCGCCCTACGGGCGCTCTTTCGGCCCGATGATGCCGCGGCCGGGAGACAGCCGTTGAAGACGATCTACGGCATTCAATATCTCCGCGCGGCGGCGGCAATCGCAGTCGTGCTCTTTCATGCGGCGGAAAAGACCAGCCATCATTTCACGATCGGAGCCGCCGGAGTCGATGTCTTCTTCGTCATCAGCGGATTCATCATGTGGGTCATCAGCGATCGCCGGTCCGTGACACCCGTGGAATTCATCGCCGATCGTGCCCGTCGCATCGTGCCGGTCTATTGGCTCGCGACCGCGGTGATGGTCGCGGGGGCACTGGCGGGTCTGTTCCCCAACCTGGTGCTGACGCTGGAACATGTTCTGGCGTCGCTGTTCTTCGTGCCCGCGCGCTCGCCGAGCAGTGGAGAGATTTGGCCTGTGCTCGTGCAGGGCTGGACGCTCAACTTCGAGATGCTGTTCTACGCGGTCTTCGCCGGCTCTCTGTTCATTCCGCGCAACTGGCGGCTGCCCGTCGTCACGGGGCTGTTCCTTGTGTTGGTGATCGCGGGCCGCCTGGTCGCCTTCGACAATGCGGTGATGCTGACCTATACGCGGCCGGTCATTCTGGAATTCGTCGCCGGCATGATCATCGGCGAGTTCTGGTTGAAGGGCAGGGTGCCACCGCTCGCCGTCGGTTCCTCGCTGGTCGCCTGCTCGCTCGGCGGCTTCGCTCTCATCGGTGTGCTCGGTCTTTCATTCGACGAAATGACGACCGGACCGCTGGCGGTGCTGCTCGTCATCGGCGTGCTTTCGCTGGAGGCGAACGGCTGCGTGCGGGCACTGTCGCTGCCGGGCCTGCTCGGCGACGCCTCCTATTCGATCTATCTCTGGCACACTTTTGCGATTTCGGTTGTGGTCAAGATGGGTCTGGCGGTCGGCCTCGGGGCACCTGCAACGATGTTTGCGGCGGTCCTTTCGGGAACGCTCATAGGCGTCGCGGCCTACATGATGCTCGAGCGCCCGTTGCTGCGGCGCGGTCGCGCCCGGCGAATCACGGCAGGTCTGGCAGGCCGGGCGGCCGAATAGAGTGCCGCCAGGAAAAGTCTGAACGGTCCGGATAGAGACCGGGCTGCCCGTCGTTCGGACAGCCACGGTCGCTGGTCGGGAAAGTCAGCCGCCCTGATTTCTGCGCGAATGCCAGTTCCATGCCGATTCGGTAATCGCTGCGAGATCGTATTGCGGCTCCCAGCCCAGAACCTGACGCGCCTTGTCGTTGTTGGCGACAAGCGTGGTCGAGTCGCCTTCGCGCCGCTCGGCATAACCGACGTTGAACGGTCGCTTGGCCACGTGTTCGATCGCGTTCAGCAGTTCCTTCACCGTGGTCCCAGTGCCTGTCCCGAGATTGAGCGCGACGCTCTCGCCGCCCTCCAGGAGATAGTCGACCGCGCGGACATGGGCATCCGCCAGATCGAGGACGTGGATATAGTCCCGCACGCACGTTCCGTCGCGCGTGTCGTAGTCGGTCCCGAAGACCTTGAAACCCTGTCGCCGCCCAAGTGCCGCATCGATCGCGAGCGGGATTGCATGGGTCTCCGGCTCATGCCATTCGCCGATACGGCCCTCGAAGTCGGCGCCGGCGGCATTGAAGTAGCGCAAGATGACGGAGCGCAGGCCCTTGTAGAGGTCGTAGTCCTTCAGCGCCTGTTCGCAGATCCACTTGGTGCGGCCATAGGGATTGATCGGCGCCTGCTTATGGCTCTCGTCCATCGGTACGCTGTCCGGCAGTCCGTAGGTCGCGCACGTCGATGAGAAAACGAAGGCATCGATGCCCGCGGCAAGCGCCGCCGACAAAAGGGTCAGCGTGCCGATGACGTTGTTGTCATAGAAGGCGGCCGGGTCCTTGACCGATTCGCCCACCTCGATCATCGCCGCGAAGTGCAGGATCGCCCGCGGCTTGTGCCGTGCGAGAACCTCGTCAAGACGCTGCCTGTCACGGATATCGCCCTTCTCGAGAACGCCCCATTTGACGAATTCCTCGTGGCCGTTGGAGAGGTTGTCGTAAACGACGGGTTGGTAACCCTTTGCCGCCAACTGGAGGCAGGTATGCGAGCCGATATAGCCGGCGCCGCCGACCACGAGAATGTTGTTGTTCTGCACGGGCAACCTCTAAGATGATTTTCTGAAATTCGACTGGGCAGGCTTCGCAATGAATAGCGGCGAAATTTCCAACAGATTATGAAGGTTCTGCAAAATCGCGGCTTTTTCAACAGCTTCGCGGCGGGGAGCGCGAAGAGAACCGACGTTCGATCTTGGATGCCGCGTGCCATCCGCGCATGAAGCGGCGTGATTCGGCAAACTGTTGCAAACTTGCAGCATCCAGGTTCTGCCTGCAGAGAAATACAATATTGGCGCTTGGCGTCCACGGCAACCTCAACTATAAGCAGTCCTCCGGCAATCAGATTAGGGAGGTTACGATGCAGGCATTTTCTTCTCCCTACGGGGCGGATCCACGATCCTGACCCTGTGACGCAAGCTTCGCGCTTCTTCGCAGCAAACAGGATTTGTCATCGCCCCACCGCTTCTTTTCAGAAGCCGGCGATCCGCTGATGCCGTTCTGACCCTTCCCCGACGGCATTTCATGCTTTTCAGATATTGAGGCCGGTGCGCTCGTCACCGGGCAACACCTATGGCATTTACCCGTTTCACGGCGCGCAACCGCGCCTTCCGCACCGTTTTCCGATTCTCCTGGGCCCATTGGAAGAGGCAGCCGGTGCGGCTTGCCGTTCTCCTGTCCACCGTGCTGCTTTCGACGCTTGCCGATGTGCTCACGCCGCTTTACTCGGGCCGGCTGGTTGACGCCGTCATTTCCGGTGCGGCGAGCGACGAGGTGGCCTGGAATGGGGCGATGGCGGCCTTCATGATGCTGATGGCCCTGTCGTTCGGTGCGATCATCCTCAGGCACATGACCTTCATGGGCATCGTCAGCCTCACGCTGAAGATGATGTCCGATATCGCCGCGGCCGCCTTTCATCACATCCAGCGGTTCTCCAGCGATTGGCACGCCAACAGCTTTGCCGGTTCGACCGTTCGCAAGGTAACGCGCGGCATGTGGGCGCTCGATCTCCTGAACGACACGCTCCTCGTCGCACTTTTCCCCTCCGTCGTAATGCTGGTTGGCTCAACGGCACTGATGGCCTGGTACTGGCCGATGATGGGAGTGATCATCGGCCTCGGCTCGATCGCCTTCATCGTCGTTACCGTTTCCCTGTCGCTCGGCTATGTGGCTCCGATGGCGAGCCTTGCCAACAGCTGGGACACACGCCTTGGCGGCGCGCTCGCCGATGCGGTCAGCTGCAACACGGTCGTCAAGGCTTTCGGTGCGGAAGGCCGCGAGGATGCGCGCCTCGCCAGGGTTCTCGGCAAATGGGAGAACCGGACACGCCGGACCTGGTCGCGCGGCACGCTCAACGGCACGGCCCAAGGGTCAATGCTGCTCTTCCTGCGCGCGGCCGTGGTCGGCTTCGCACTCCTCCTGTGGGCGAGAGGCCAGGCGACGGCGGGCGACATTACCTTCGTGCTCACCTCGTTCTTCATCCTGCAGGGCTATCTGCGGGAGGTGGGCATGCATATCCGCAACCTGCAGCGCTCGATCAACGATATGGAGGAGCTCGTCGCCATTCACGGGCAGCCGCTCGGTGTCGAGGATCGGCCGGGAGCAAAGCCCATCCGCATCACCGCGGGCGAGATAGAGTTCCGCGATGTGACCTTCCATTACGGGGCGCATCGCGCACCCCTCTATGAGGGCTTCTCGGTCAACATCGCAGCGGGCGAGCGCGTCGGTCTCGTCGGGCATTCCGGTTCGGGCAAAACGACGTTCATCAAGCTGATCCAGCGCCTTCATGACGTGAAGGCCGGCGAGATCCGTATCGACGGGCAGAATATCGCCGATTTCACGCAGGCGTCGCTGCGCCAGCAGATCGCCATCGTGCAGCAGGAGCCGATCCTGTTTCACCGCTCGCTTGCCGAGAATATCGCTTATGCACGACCGGGGGCGACGCAGCGAGAGATCGAAGATGCAGCGAGGCTTGCGAGCGCTCACGATTTCATCGCCGCCTTGCCGAAGGGTTACGGGACGCTGGTCGGCGAACGCGGCGTGAAGCTCTCCGGCGGCGAGCGCCAGCGCGTGGCGATCGCCCGCGCTTTTCTGGCGGATGCGCCGATACTCATTCTGGACGAGGCGACGTCGAGCCTCGATTCGGAATCCGAGGTGCTGATCCAGCAGGCGATGGAGCGGCTTATGACGGGGCGCACCACGCTCGTGGTCGCACACCGGCTTTCCACGGTGCGCGCCCTTGACCGCCTGCTGGTCTTCGATCGCGGCCGCATAGCGGAAGAGGGCGATCACGGGGCGCTCATCCGCGTCAAGGGCGGCATCTACCGCGGTCTCTTCGAAAGGCAGGCGTTGGAACTGACGAAAGGTCTCATTCTCAGCGAGGGATGAGGCTACAGCGCAAGCATACGGCCGGTCGACTGCAGCATGGTTCAACGAAAAATGCTGCGGCTGGCCGGCCAGCCTTCACAAACCGTCCTCCTTGGCCTAAAAGGCGCGCAGGTAACACTCCGGTCGCAGCCTACCCGGTCAAAACAAGGACACCTGGAATGAAGACAATTGTAATCTGCTCCGGCGGATTGGATTCCGTTTCGCTTGCGCACAAGGTCGCGGCGGAACAAGAGCTTATCGGCCTCCTCTCGTTCGATTACGGCCAGCGGCACCGCAAGGAGCTGGATTTCGCCGCTGCCTGCGCCAGGCGCCTCGGCGTCCCGCATCAGATCATCGACATCCGCGAGATCGGCCGGCATCTTACCGGCTCGGCACTGACCGATGATTTGGAGGTGCCGGACGGCCACTATGCCGAAGAGACGATGAAGACGACGGTGGTGCCGAACCGTAACGCCATCATGCTTGCCATCGCCTTCGGCGTCGCTGCCGCCCGCAAGGCGGATGCGGTCGCGGCCGCCGTGCATGGCGGCGACCATTTCATCTATCCCGACTGCCGGCCGGGTTTCATCGACGCTTTTCAGGCGATGCAGAACCATGCGCTCGATGGATATGCGGATGTGGAGCTCTATGCCCCCTATGTAAACGTTGCGAAGGCGGACATCGTCGCGGACGGCGCCCGGCACGATACGCCGTTTGCCGAGACATGGTCCTGCTACAGGGGCGGTGCTCGCCATTGCGGGCGCTGCGGCACCTGTGTCGAACGGCGTGAAGCCTTTCACCTCGCCGGTGTCATCGACCCGACGGAATACGACGATCCGGACTTCTGGGTCGGGGTGACCGGCTCCATCGTTGGCGGGGAGGCGTAATGATGTTCCGCATCACCAAGGAATTCCATTTCTCCGCGTCGCATCAGTTGAAGAGCCTGCCGCCCGAGCATCAATGCGCGCGCCTGCATGGGCACAACTACATCGTCGAGGTCGAGCTTTCCGGCCAGACGCTGAACGAGCATGGGTTCGTGCGCGACTATCACGAGCTTGCGCCGCTGAAGCATTATATCGACGAGTCATTCGACCATCGCCATTTGAACGACGTGCTCGGGCATGATCGGGTGACGGCGGAATGCCTGGCACAGCATTTTTACGAGTGGTGCAAGGCCCGGCTGCCCGAGACGACAGCCGTCCGCGTCAGTGAGACGGCGAAGACCTGGGCGGAATACCGGCCATGATCCACGCCCGATCCAACGAGATTCGCGTCAGCGAAATCTTCGGACCGACGATCCAGGGCGAGGGTGTGCTGATCGGCCTTCCGACGGTATTCGTCCGCAGCGGGGGCTGCGACTACCGCTGTTCATGGTGCGATAGCCTGCACGCGGTCGAGAGCCGCTACCGCAATGAATGGCAGGCGATGTCGACGGAGGAGGTCTGGCAGGAAATTGTCCGGCTGTCCCGCGGCGAGGCGGTGATGGTTTCTCTTTCGGGCGGTAACCCGGCCATCCAGCCGTTCGGCGACCTGATCGGCCGCGGCCATGAGCAGGGCTATCGTTTCGCCCTGGAAACGCAGGGTTCGGTCGCCCGCGACTGGTTCGCCGCTCTCGACGTGCTGGTGCTCAGTCCGAAACCGCCCTCGAGCCGGATGGACACCGATTGGGAGGCCTTCGACGCCTGCCTCGGAATGGCTGCAGGCAAGCCGCAGACGGTACTGAAGTTCGTGGTCTTCGACGAGGCCGACTATGCCTATGCAAGGGCGGCCGCTGCGCGCCATCCCCATCTGCCCGTCTATCTGCAACCCGGCAACCACATGCCGCCGCCGCCCGATGACCACGACGCACCGCTCGATATCGACGGCGTGATGGAACGGATGCGCTGGTTGGTGGACAGGGTCGTCGCCGACAGATGGTTCGAGGCGCGGGTCCTGCCGCAACTCCATGTTCTCATCTGGGGCAACAGGCGGGGCGTGTGAGATCTCAAGGCGCACTGCGTGCCGCCACTTCCAACTCGGAAATGCCTCCGCCGAGGCGTACCGGCTTCAGGGCCGGAGCTTCGGCATCCTTGACAAGGTGAATCACCCGGGAGAACAGCACACCGTTTCGCTGCGTGCGGCCGATCTTGATGACCGCCGATTCCCGCAGGTCGGCCTCGAAGATCGAAAGCACCCGTTTCAAGGCATCGCCGTCCATGGTCTCGAGCGCTTCGTCGATGACCACCCAGCGGGGCTTCTGCACGATGAGCCGAGCGAAAGCCAGCAGGCGCTGGTCGTCGTCGCCGAGCTCCCGTTCCCAGCGCGCCTCGCGATCCAGCGACGTCGTTAGATGGTCGAGTCCGACCTTCGAAAGCGCGGTCACGAGCACTTCATCCGGGAAGCTGTCGGCGTGCGGGTAGGCAAGGGCGTCGCGCAGGCGGCCGCGGGGGAAATAAGGCGCGCGGGGAATGAAGGCCACGGCTTCGCCGGCCGGCATTCCCACGCGGCCGCTTCCCCAGGGCCAGAGCCCGGCGAGTGCCCGGAAGAGCAGCGTCTTCCCGGCGCGTGGGTCGCCGACGATATTGACCCTCTGGCCGGGGGCGATCTCGATATGGCACTCGGCGAGCCTGGTCCGCCCCGAGGGAGACGTTACCTCCAGATTGTCGAACGTCATGGTGGCGCGGTCGTTTTCGACGAATTCGATGCGCTTTTCTTCGCCATGCAGGGTGTCTGCCGTAATGAGCGCGCGGCGGAAGGCGGCAACGCGAAGGAGTGTTGCCCGCCAATCCGTGATCGCGCTGACATTGGCGACGAACCATTTCAGAGACGAGTGCACCTGATTGAACGCCCCAACCGCCATCATAAGGCCGCCGAAGCTGATGTTCCCTGCGAAATATACCGGCGCCGCGACGAGAATGGGTGCGACGACCGTGAGCCAACCGTAGCCGTCCTGAACCCAGGCAAGATTGATTTCGGCTCGGAATATGTTGCGCGTGGCGCCGAGCACGGAGGAGAGGTCGAGTTGCAGGCGCCGGCGCTCCCCGGCCTCGCCGCCCGCAAGCGAGATACCGTCGATATGCTCGTTGGCATGCATCATCGAGAAGCGTAGATCGGCCTCGCGGGCATAGCGTTCGCCGTTCAAGCCGATCAGCCGGCGTCCGACGAGCCAGCTCAGCCACGACGCAGAGCCAGCGTAGAGGATCGCGGCCCACACCATATAGCCCGGAATTTCCAGCGATCGTTCGCCGATCTGGAAGGCAAAGCCGGCTGAAAGAGACCAGAGGACGCCGACGAATGAAATAAGCAGGATCGACGACTGCACAAGTCCGAAGCCAAGGCTGGTCGTGAGATCGGCGAGGTGGCCGGCATCCTCCTGCATGCGCTGATCCGGATTTACACCGATCGTGCCGGCACTGGCCAGTCGAAAGGCGCGCCGAGGCCGCATCCATTCGCCGATCAGGTCCAATGTCAATCCTTCGCGCAGCTTCAGCCGCACCATCTGGTTGAGCCACTGCTGGGCGACGTTGAACACCAGCAGGACGCCGGCGAGGACGACGAAAAGCATGAGTTGGTAGAAGAAACTGTTGAGGTCGCGCCGCTCGATCGCGTCGAAGAAGGGTCTGTACCAGCGGTTGAGAATGATCTGCCCAATGGCGGTGACGACAATTATGGTGAAACTGCCGGCCGTCAGCCACAGGATCGGCCTCAGAACCGGCGAGTCGACGAAGGCGTGCCGCATCATCTCGAACTGCTGCCAGATGCCGGCGCTTTCCGGTGGCGCGGTGAGCGTTCGAGCCCCCGTTTCGTTGCCGATTTGTTTCGTCATCTCCAATTCCTTCCCTCGGCGCGCATCGCGGCCCAACCTAATCCGACGGTCGATACACGGGGCCAATTGACCCGCACGAAGCGCGAACTGACAGATCCGGGACTTTTTGACTGCGGTGGGCGTTGCGGCTTAAACAATTGGCCGGCCACGGCGCGCGCCATATTGCAGCGCCAAGTTTCATGATCGGCGGCGGCAATCCACCCGATGGAGGTCCGGAAAGTCCGGCACTGCCGTCGCCAAGCCCCAAATCAGTGCCGAGCAGCAGTCGGTACGAAGTAAATATGCCGTTTAAAATCTGTGATGCAGCTAAATTAGAAGTCCCCATGCGCTCAATGTATGGACAACGGCGGCGGCTGAAAACCGGATTCTGGCCCGTTCCGAGCAGCCGCGGTCCCGTCCGCCGCCCGGAACGGGATCGATGAACATGCCGCCATGACCAGCGACCCTTTGAATGTATTCGAGATTTTTTTACAGCCACCGCATGGGGAAGTACTTGGCGGGTCCGCCCCAGCCTTCCAGTAAACTTTTGTGATCTTCTGGGCCTAACCGTTATCTTGGCCGGTCCTCGGCTCGCCGCCAGTGGATGTTGATCACGATTCTCGGCCTGATCGTCGAATCGCGGTATCGCAACCTGCGGTGCTGAAACCGTCATCTCGGCGGTCGGCCGGCCGCGCCCAAGTGCGATTTCGGCTTGTCCATGTTACAGCTATGACATAAAACGTTACCGCCGTCCTGCAGCGCCGCGCGTCCCAGCGCAAAGGTCGCTGTAGCACTTTTATCTGCTGCGTGTTGCCCTTGAACCGTGTTCAAGGCCATGTAGTGACGCGTGTCGACCCGTACTCAACAGCAAAATTCGTAAGAATTTTCATGCCAAGAGAAGGAGACATTTATGTCTATTTCACCCTCCAATATTGGCGACAAGGAAGCCGCTCCGATGCCGCACGGCGACATCGCCGCTCGCGTCAAGGCCGCGCGCGAAGCGGTCGGCTATAGCATCGAGGATCTCGCGGTCACCTGTGGCCTCGCCGTCGTCGAAATCAACGACATCGAAAATGGCACGGACTTCAGTCCGGCAAAGCTCAAGCGCGTCGCGGGCGCTCTGCAGGTGCCGCTTTCCCATTTTCTGCCGACGGAAATGTGAGATCGGCGGCAGAGAGGGTGCGCGGTTCCGGCACATTCCGCCCAGCCGGTCGACATCGACACCCGTTCATGATCCCGGATCGGCCGGCTTAAACGCCGGCCGATCCGTCACGAGACTGGATAAAGTCCGTTGATCTTCTGGATCAGCTGCATTCCGTCAAAGGGTTTTGACAGACGAGGCAGGGCGCGAAAGCGTTCGGGTAAGTCGAATGCCGTATAGCCGGTCAATAGCAGGACAGGCACCTTACGATCGATGAGTTCGTCGACAAGCGGATAGGCGAACTCGCCGCGAAGATTGAGATCGAGGGTCGCAATGTCGAAGGGATGCTCGCGGGCGGCGGAGATCGACTGAGCGAGGCTCGTGAACGGGCCGATCACCGAGTAGCCGGCAGCGACGAGATCAGCTTCAATCTGCAGTGCGACAAGAAACTCGTCCTCGACGACGAGCACCCGGCACCGGTCGCCGTGGTTCATTCCCGAGCTCCGCGCGGATAGGGCACGTCAATCGTGCATACCAGCCCCTGCGGCGCGAACTCGAGATGCACTTCACCACCAAGATCCGAGGCGAGGACCCGCTCCAGCAGCAAACGACCGAAGCCATTGTGCTTGGGCTCGACAACGGCCGGTCCGCCCGTTTCCTTCCAGAAAATGCGAAGCCGTCCGCTTGCCGCATCTATCATCCATTCGATATCGACCTTGCCGCTCTTTCCGGAGAGTGCCCCATGCTTTGCGGCGTTGGTTGCGAGTTCGTGCGCCGCCATGCCGAGCGTGAGCGCATGTTTGGGCGGCAACATCGCCGGCGGCCCCGCCAAGGTCACGTTCGCCCTGCTGTCGTCATGATAGGGCGCCAGTTCGTCGAACAGCACGGTGTCCAGGGAAACCCCGGACCAGCTTGCCTCCGCCAGGCGCGTATGCGTCTGTGCGAGCGCCCTGATGCGTGCATTGAAGGAACGGTACGCCGCGTTTGCGTCCGGGTTGGTCGAGAAGGTCTGGCGCGCGATCGAACCGACGATTGCCAGCGTGTTCTTCACGCGGTGACTGAGCTCGGCTACGAGGAGATTGCGCTGCACTTCGGCCTCCCTGCGTTCGGTGATGTCCATGCAGACGCCGGTCAATCGCCTCAGCTTCGTGCCGTGGCGTGGAGAAAATTGTGCGAAGGCCTCCATCCAACGGACCGCTCCGTCGGCCAGCCGGGCTCGATAGACGACGTGGTAGTCTCCGTGCGTCTCGACCGCTTTCGCCATGGCGCTCTCGATCAACGGGAGGTCTTCCGGGTGAACGCCGCGCTTGAAATCCGCCAGAGTTCCACCAAATGTATTCGGCTCCAGCCGGTGAAGCGCTTCGAGCCCGGGCGACCAGATCACCTCACCGGTATCGAGATTCCACTCCCAGGCGCCCATATGCCCGGCATCGAGCGCAAGCTGCAGGCGCCGCTCGCTTTCCTGAAGGGCCTCCTCGGTCTGTTTCCGTTCGGTTATGTCGACCGACGCGGCGACCGCGCCGATGACTTCGCCCATGACATCGCGCAGCGGTGTGGCGTTCCCGAAGATGTAGCGGGAGCTTCCGTCGTCGAAGCGCACTTCCTCCTCGAAATTCCGCACTTCTTCACCGCGAGCGGCCCTTTGTACGGGCAGCTCCTCCGGCGACAGTGCGCGGCCCTCGGAGAAAACGCGGAAGTTCGTGGGGTGCTCGCCGGCAGGCGCCGACAACGACAGGTTGCTGTCCTGTGGCAGCCGTAGAATCTCATAGGAACTCTTGTTGCCGGTTATGACGCGGCAATCAGGCGTGCGTGCAATCCAGATCAAAGCGGGTACCGCCTCCATGATCGCAGCCAACTCGGCCGCGCGCGCCCTTTCGTTTGCCTCGTTGCGGCGCAACTGCTCCTCCGCCTGGCGCCGCGCATATTCGGCCCTCATGCGCTGGATGCTGGATCCGAGTTGCCGCGCGATGGTATGCCCCACGCCGATTTCGGTTTCCGCCAGGCGGTGTGGCCGGTCGTAGTAGGTCATGAACTTGCCGATCAGCTTTCCTTCCGCTACGAGCGGAAAGAAGCCGAGGGAGCCTATACCTTCGCCGGCAATGATCTCCTTCAGTTCTCGGGAGATGTCAGCGTCGTCGACATTATCGAGAAGGATCGGCTCGGGTTCGTTCGCTCCAAAAGCCCAGGGGGAGTGCCCGTCGACAGCTCGCCGATAATCCTCTGAAAGACCGCGCGAAGCCACGAAACGCATGGTCTTGGAGGCGTCGAACAGCAGAATGGAGGCGCGATCGCAATTCAAGGCGTCCTGGATGGCGTCCAGCGCCGCCTCGTAGACATCTTCGATCTGTTTCGCCCGCTGCAATCTTTCGGTGAGGTCATACAGCGCCGCTTGCTCGCGAAAACGCACCGCCAATGCCGCTGCAGCGCGTTTGGTCTCGGTGATGTCCCGCGCGACCTTGGAGGCGCCGATGATGCGGCCCGTGCCGTCTCTGACGGGCGACACGGTGAGCGAAATGTCCACCAGAGTTCCGTCCTTGCGCCGGCGTTTCGTCTCGAAGTGATCGACCTTTTCGCCTTTGCGGATGCGCTCGAGGATGCCGGGTTCCTCGCTCAGGCGGTCCGGCGGTATGAGAATGGTGATCGACCTGCCGACAGCCTCATCGGCCGAATAGCCGAATAGCCGTTCCGCGCCGCGGTTCCAGCTGGTGATGATGCCGTCGAGGTCCTTCGCGACGATGGCATCGTCCGAAGATTCGACGATCGCGGCGAGATAGCGGGAACTCCGCTCCATGTCCTTTGTTCCGCTTAGGTCCACGAGGACATTGACGGCGCCGGTCAATGCGCCCGCTTCGTCGAAGAGCGGCGTCGGATAAGGGAGAAGCGGGACCGAGCCGCCGTCCGGGCGAAACGCCACCACTTCCTCCCCCCTGACAGGCCTTCCTTCCTTTAATGCGCGCGCCATCGGGCACTGATCGTGCGGAAGCAGCGTGCCGTCCGGCCGTCTCAGCTGCCAGCTGATGCACCAACGATCCTTGCCGAGCTCCGGCTTGCGTCCCGCAACGGCTGCAGCCGCAGCATTACAATAGGTGACGATCCCCTTGGCGTCGGTTGCGTAAACGGGCACCGCGATGGCGTCGAGCACGGCCCGATAGTCGGGCGCGTCCGGAGACGTGACATCGTCAATCGTCGTTTTGGGTAGAATTTCTGCGCCGTGCATGTTCCCTCCGCAGCCGCCCGCCAACCTCCAAGAACGCAACCACCGCTGCTTTGTTCCCCGACCAGCCCCCCAACTCTTGGGGGTTATCAAAACGACAGCCCCGTCTAGATTGGGCCTGAGGAGGCGCGCAGCGCCGGGGTGAGCGGAGGAAACCGACCATCAAACTGGAGAAATTTAGATGAGCAGATCCGTAATGAACGCCGTTGGAAAGCCGCTTTACTACAGCGGGAGTTCGACGGCTTGGTTTTCCGCCACCGGGTCGGGCCCCGCGCTCCATGGCACCGCCGGCAACGATTCCATGTGGGGCGACGGCTCCGTGAACGTCACCATGATCGGCGGCACCGGCGACGACATCTATTATCTTTATTCGTCGATCAACCGGGCCTTCGAGGCGGCCGGCGAGGGCGTGGACACGATAAGTACGTGGATGAGCTACACGCTGCCGGAAAATTTCGAGAACCTCACGGTCACCGGAAACGGCCGATTTGCATTCGGCAACGATAGCGACAACATCATAACGGGCGGCTCGGGTACGCAAACGCTCGACGGCCGCGGCGGCAACGACGTCCTGATCGGCGCTGGCGGCGCCGACACCTTCGTCTTTGCGCGGGGCAATGGGAGCGACCTGATCATCGATTTCAACGACGATGACATCGTACGCCTCGACGGCTACGGCTTCACGTCGTTCCAGCAAGTTCGGTCCAACTTGGCTCAGGAGGGTGCCGATCTCAGGCTTCATCTAGCCGACGGCGAAAGCCTGGTATTCGCCAACACCACGGCCGACGAGCTGCAGGCCCAGCAGTTCAGGCTAAGTCTGGACCGCTCCGTCCTGTCTCAGACTTTCTCGGACGAGTTCAATACGCTCCAGCTCCGGAACGGCACGAGCGGCATCTGGGACGCCAAATACTGGTGGGCTCCGGAAAAGGGAGCGACGCTCTCCAGCAACGGCGAACAGCAATGGTATATCAATCCGAGTTACGAGCCGACCGCCGCCGCCAATCCCTTTTCCGTCAACAACGGCGTGCTGACGATCACGGCAGCTCCGGCGTCGGAGGCGTTACAGGCCGAAATCAACGGCTATGATTACACGTCGGGGATGCTGACGACCTACTCGTCCTTCGCCCAGACCTACGGCTACTTCGAAATACGTGCGGACATGCCGGACGACCAGGGCGTCTGGCCGGCCTTCTGGCTGCTTCCCGCCGACGGTTCCTGGCCGCCGGAGCTCGATGTCGTGGAGATGCGCGGACAGGATTCGAACACCGTGATCACTACGGTGCATTCCAACGAGACCGGCTCGAGGACCAGTGTCGAAAACGCAGTGAAAGTTGCCGATGCGAGCGGCTTTCACACATATGGGGTGCTTTGGACGGAAGAGGAGATCGTCTGGTATTTCGACGATGCAGCGATCGCGCGCGCCGATACACCCTCCGACATGCACGACCCCATGTACATGCTCGTCAACCTGGCCGTCGGCGGCATCGCCGGCACACCAAGTGACGGGCTCGCCGACGGGTCCGAAATGAAGATCGACTACATCAAGGCCTATTCGCTCGACGCGGACTGGCAGATCTGAACCACGGAGTTCAAGGGCCGGCAGCCTGCGGCGCCGCGCGCGGCACGCTCCCGGCCCTTGACCGGCTATTTCTGGATGCAGGTATCCGCGGTCTCCTTGGTGCACTCGTCAAGGCCGGTGAAGACCGGGTCCTCGACCGGTTTGCCGGCGATCAGGTCCAGCATGACCTGCGGGGCCTTGTAGCCCATTTCGAATGGCCGCTGCCCGACCAGAGCGGTGACCAATCCCTCCCTGGCGATGGCGACCTCCTCGCCGATCGTATCGGCAGCGCCGATGACGAATTCGTCCTTGGCGATTTTGTCGGCCATCGGCCTGAAGAGGTCGCGATAGGGTTGTGGCGCGCCGAACAGCGGCCATCCGCCCATGATCCCGAAAGCATCGAGATCGGGATTGGCGGCGAGGATGTCGGTCATCGCCTGCACGCCCCTGGCGCCGTCGTCATTCGTGAAGACCGGGCAACCTGCCACTTCGGTCCAGCCGCCTTCGCCCTTGAGCTCCGCCAGATCCTTCTGACCGGTCAGAGCGTCCCGCATGCCTTGAGCGCGGCGTAGAATGTTGTCGGCGCCGGGATTGCCTTCGATGGTGCAGATCTTGCCGCCATCGGGCTTGGCCTTCTTGATGTATTCGCCGATGCGAAAACCCATCAGGTAGTTGTCGGTCCCGAGATAGGTTTGACGCAGAGCAGAATCCTCGGCTGCGAGGTCCGCATCCACGGTCATGACCGGAACCGACGGATTGGCGGTCTTCAGCGTTTGGGCGATGAGCTTCGCATTGGAGGGCGAGATGGCGATCGCGGCGGTTTCGGCCTTGCCCAGCATGTCCTGGACGATCTGCGCCTCGCCTGCCTCGTCGGAAGTCGAGGCCGGACCGGTGTAGAAGCATTCGTATTCGGAGTCCGCATTCTCCTTGTTCCACTTCTGGCAACCCTGGTTGATTGCTTCGAAGAATGGATTGTCCAACCCCTTCACCACGATAACGAGCTGTTTCTTCTGGGCCATGACCGTTCCGGCGCTGAGTGCCAGAGCGGCAACGGCAAGCAAAAGTGCCTTCCTCATTCCTTCCTCCCTTGAAACAAGCGGACACGCGTGTGCCCGCGCCTTAGATCATGAGAACTTCGGGCAGGCGGCGGCTTCGGGCAGCCGGCCGTCGATCCGTCGAGGCATTGAAGAGCGGCCGGGTCGCGCGCGGATCATCAAGCAGCGCCGCGATGAGGTGCCGCCTGATCCTGCCCGTTGCCCCCGGGGGCAAGGATCAGCATGCTCTCCTCCCGATATTAGCTAATATCCGCGCGAACGGCGCGTCAACGACAATTTGTATGACTATATGAGTTTCGGCGTATGTACGGAGCAATTTGTAAGACAATTGATTGACGCATTTCCGCGCATTTGCGTAAATGGGAACGGTCGTCTTGCCGGGAGAGCGCGAGGGCGGGTGAGCGATCGAGGGAAGCAGCCCGCTGCTTCGGGAGGCTAGATCGCTGTGGCAGTTCTCGAACTCGTCAACATTTCCAAACATTTCGGCGCCATTCAAGCGGTCAGCGACGTGTCACTCTCGCTCCACCGTGGCGAGGTGGTCGGGCTAATGGGCGACAACGGAGCCGGCAAATCGACTCTGGTCAAGATGATTGCCGGCAACTTTCGGCCGAGCCATGGCACGATCCGGCTCGATGACGCCGAACTCGTCCTGCATCGCCCCTTGGAGGCGCGGCAGCACGGCATCGAAATCGTCTATCAGGACCTGGCGCTCTGCGACAATCTCACGGCCGCGGCGAACGTCTTCCTCGGACGGGAGATCAGACGCGGTATCGGACCGTTTCGTATACTCGACTACAGGGCCATGTACCGCCGCGCCGGCGAGATCTTCAAGGAGTTGAAGTCGGAGACGCCGCCGCGCGACTTCGTCAGGCAGATGTCGGGCGGTCAGCGGCAGGCGGTCGCAATCGCGCGTACGATGCTTTCAGAGGCCAAGATCGTGCTCATGGACGAGCCGACGGCGGCGATTTCTGTGCGGCAGGTAGCCGAGGTGCTGAACCTGATCCGCGAACTGCGCGATCGCGGCATTGCCGTCGTGCTGATCAGCCATCGCATGCCGGACGTCTTTACCGTCGCCGACCGGGTCATCGTGATGCGGCGGGGCAGGAAGGTTGCCGACAAGCCGATCGCGGCGAGCTCGCCGGAAGAGGTGACGGGGCTGATCACCGGCGCCATCGAACAGGTGTGAACCATTCGGAGAGAAAGCGAAGGTCGACCATGGCAATTACCCTCGATCGGGCAGTCGGACAGAGGGACCGGGGATGGGTCTCTTTCCTTTTGGCCAGCCAGGCATTCTGGGTCCTGGTCGCCGTCATTCTCGCCTGCGTCTTCCTGTCGGCCACCACCGACTCCTTCGCAACGGCCAAAAACCTGTACAACATCACCCGCAATTTCACCTTCGTCGCCATCATTGCGCTCGGCATGACCCTGGTCATCATCACCGGCGGCATCGATCTGTCGGTGGGGTCGGTCCTCTGCTTGTGCAGCATGGTGCTGGCCGTCGTCATGCATGCCGGCTACGGCATCGAAGTGGGCATCGCCGCTTCGATCGGCACGGCGCTGGTGGCCGGTGCATTCAACGGCGTCATGATCGCCTATCTCGGATTTCCGCCTTTCGTGATCACGCTCGGCATGCTCTCGATCGCGCGCAGTCTGGCGATGGTCGCGTCCAATAATACCGTCGTCTTCGAGTTCGGGCCGGACCACGACACGCTGCTGGCGCTTGGCGGCGGCGCCTGGTTCTTCGGAATCGCCAATCCGGTACTGTACATGATCGTCCTGGCGCTCCTCACCGGCTTCGTATTGCGCTGGACGAGGTTCGGCCGCTACGTCTTCGCCATCGGCGGCAACGAGCATGCGGCGACGCTCACCGGCGTTCCGGTAAGAAGGATCAAGGTTGCCGTATACATGATCTCGGCGCTCGCGGCCGGGATCGCCGGGATCGTCCAGACCGGCTGGCTCGGCGCGGTGACCACCAATATCGGCGCCGGAATGGAACTTCAGGTCATCGCCGCTGCCGTGATCGGCGGCGCCAATCTTGCGGGCGGGGCCGGCACGGCTTCCGGCGCTTTGATCGGAGCCGCACTGATCGAGGTGATCCGCAACAGCCTCGGCCTGCTCGGTATCAACGCCTTCTGGCAAGGCACCTTCATCGGCGGCGCTATCGTGCTTGCAGTGCTTTTCGACCGGATCCGGAATTTCAGGCAAAGCGAATAACTGAGGGAAGGACAGGCGCGACGCGGTCCGGATCAAAGACGGCCGGCTCAGCCTTTGACGAGGATGCGCCGCATCTCTTCCATGGCGGCATCCCGCTGCGGGTCGCGTCCGTCGGCATAGGGCAGGGGAAACGGCACCGTGACGTCCGGCTCGACCCCGCGTCCCTCCAGTCGCACCCCGTCATCGATCACCGCATCGGAAACCGCGAGCTCCAGAAGGCTGTCGTCCGGCAGGAGATAGGCGCGGCCGGCGAGAAGCGCGCCGGCCGTGCGCGTCCCGACGAGCGGAATTCCGTTGGCCTTCAGCGCATAGGCGAAGAGTTCGAGGCCGCTTCTCGATCCCTCGTCGATGATGGCCACGACCGGGCGGCGCCAGCGTACATTGGCGAGCATGTCCTTGCCGCTGCGCGGGACCAGTCTGAAATTCGGCGTGTCGCCGACGAAAAGTTCCGCCGCGTCGGGCGGACCGCCGCCCCAGCGGCCGCGCAGATCTACGACGATACCGTCTGCGTCCTTGAGGCTGCCTGTGGCAAGTTCCCGAGCCGCGATATCGAGACCGTCGGGACTGGACAGCGTCCAAAGGCGCAGATAACCGATGCGCCGCCCCTCGCTCTCGCTGACATCCACGCTGTTTTCGATCGCCTTTTCAAAGGTGGACAACGGCCGCAGCCGCTCGACCGAGACTGTGGCCGTGAAGGGTGCGGTACCCGCGCGACGGCGCAGGTTGATGTCCACCGTTTTCCCGATCCTTTCGCGGAACGACTCGATTTCGCGATATGGCGCGCCATCGACCGAAAGAACCTCGTCGCCGACGCGGATGCCGGCCTTGTCCGCAGGCGAGCCGTCATAGACGTCGCTCACGAAGAGCAGACCGTTTTCCGTCCGGGTGACCATGCCGATGCCGGGATAGCTGGCCCGGCCATCCGGCGGGAACAGCCGCTTCATATCCTTGCGGATCGCGAAACGGAATATGTCTGCAAGTTCGTAATAGGCGATCGAATCCTGCTTGAAGCGTGCCGTGTGCGACGCGTCAAGGCTCGCGAGGATTCTCTCGACCGCAGCATCGACCTGGGGCGTCGTGCTCTTCGCGTTCAGCCGATCGCCACCCTCGAGTTCCCGCCGCACCGCCGCATCGAACCCGCCGAGTGCGGAGGGATCATGAAAGTTGTCCGCCACAAGCGTGACGACGCGATCGAATATCGGATGACCCGAGCGCGGCAGGTCGAGGCCGAAGCCCTGGGCGGGCAGGAGAAGGAACAGGACCCCGGCAAACAGGGCGCAGGGCATCTTCGCAGGCATGGGCCGATCTCCGTTCTTCGGCGGATCATATCGGAAAAACCGCGGCTGCAATGCGTCTGGGACCAACAACATTCCGTGACAACGGCGAGAGCGGAATGGTCTCTGCTTTTCCTGGAACACTTGCCCACCGCCAAAAGTTGTAGTCAGGCTGCCGATGACATGCGTAAAGGCGAGGTAATGTCTCTCTATCTTACAGGCCTGGTATCGCTGATGCTCGCCGCCCTCAGCCTCGGTCCCTCCTTTGCCCATGTTCTGGAGGCACCGCCCCGGCTGTTCGTCTGGACGCCGGAACTCTGGCGGGAGGCAACCGTCTTCAACGGGCAGTTCGCGCTGTTCGCGAAGGTCGGCGCACCGCTTGACGTGACCACGATACTGGCGGCGTGTCTTCTTTCCTATCTGCTCGCCAATGAGAGACCGGCTTTCTGGTTCGCGCTCGCCGGCGCAGTTCTGTTCGCCGCGGGGCTGGCGGCATGGTTCGCGCTCGTCGCGCCGGCGAACGCGATCCTGGCCACCTGGAAACCGGGTCCGATACCGCCGGACTTCGAAGCGGTACGCCTCAGATGGGAGACGGGCCACATGGCCGTCGCGGCGTTGAAGGCCCTCGGCCTCGGGTCGATTTCGATCGCCCTGCTGGCACCGCGCCTCGGTGGTGGCACATAGCGCAGTGCTCTTAGTGTCGATGCCGCAAAGGGCTTCAGTAGCGCGATAGAATTCTATTCATCTCGGAGATCTCCTGCCTTTGCGATTGGATGATGCGGTCGCACAGCGAGGCGATCTCTCGGTCGGTAAGTGACGCTTCCCGGCACATCAGTATGGCGCCTGAATGGTGCGGAATCATCGAACGCAGAAACTGCTCGTCGCCGATGAGGACCTGCATCCGCATGAATGCAAAGGCGACAAGAAATAGGATCGCAAATGCGATATGAAGTCCGACGTTCAACTTTGTGTTCGAATACATCGAGCCCATCATGAGCAGCATCAGCATACCCATGGGCGCGACCATCATTATGGCCATGTAGAACATATTGAGGTTGTTGTAGAAGTCGTCGGGACCATTGATCATCGTGAACATCACGAGATACATGATCACGAGACTGATCAGGAGATTGAGGGCGTATCTGCCGTAGTGCGAGGACATGGTCTCTCCCTGATTGTTTCGTTCGAGCCGAGCGTACGCGGGAGTGACTGCTCTATCGGGCCCGAGGCCCCCGCTCAGAGAGCTATCGCCGTGGCAAGGAGAACGAGGCTCACGAGGCCGAGGGCGGCCCGCACGACATGGGATCGCTCCCAGCGATCCCGCAGGGCGGTCCAGTCCCCGTTTTCAGGAGCGGCAGACTTGCCGAGAGCAAAAAAGCGCGTACTTGTTCCTCCCAGCTGCGTATCCTTGAGCCAGAAGTTGTTCACGGGGTGTGTCAGGATCCAGTATGCCGCATGCATGGCCAGCAGGCCGACGAATGCGGTTGCGGTCAGCCAGAAAGCTGCCGTCCCGATCGGGATGAGGATGAGGAGAGCGGCGGTCAGAAGCAGAGCCGCCGGCTCTGCTGCGCCTCCGATTGTGAAACCCGGATAATAGATTGCCTGCACCGCAAGATATTGTTCTTTCGGCAATCGCAACTTACCGGGCAATTCGAGAGCGTGAGCAAGGGCCAAGGCCGTTGCGATCGCGGCCAGGACAATCGTGAGAACTTCTACCGTCACGAGCATGAACCGATCCGACTGCTGCAGGTACCGACGTTGCGCCCCTACGACAACGCGCGGCGCCGTAGGGTTGTGGACCGAACTCCATAACGCCGATTCGGTTCCCGCGTTCGGATCAACCTCGGCTGCCGGTCTGTCGCAGGTGGCCGAACCGGAAGCGGGCGGGAGCGGCCGCACGCACCATCATCATCTCGCCGATCGTTTCATGCGTCATCAATCCGACGAGGCGATTCGAACCGTCAACGACAGCGACCGCCGGCGAATGGGACTCCTGCATGAGCCGGAGGCTTTCCTCCAGGCGCTTGCGGTGGTGGATCGTCGGTACGTTGTGGCGCATCGCGGCGACCACCGATGTCGCCGGTCCTTTCTCCTTGAGGGTACGGATCATGTCGTCGCGCGTCAAAAGGCCCTCGAAGTGGCCCGAGATATCTACCACAGGGAATTCACGCTGTGTGGTGGCAAGCAGTGTGTCGATGGCGTCGTCGATCGTGGCCGAGCGTTCGAGGCTCGCGAACTCGGTAATCATCACATCCGAGATCATCACGCTCCCGGAGATCTCGCGGATCTGGGCGTTCTGCGCTTCGGCTGTCGCGGCCAGATAGACGAAGATGGCGATGAAGATCAGCAGCGGATTGTAGAACAGGCCGACGAAGCCGAAGACGAAGGCGAGCCCCTGTCCGATGGTCGCTGCAATCTGGGTCGCGCGCGACCAGGTGAGCCGCGAGGCGAGCGCGGCCCGCAACACACGGCCGCCGTCCATCGGAAAAGCGGGAATCATATTGAAGAGCACGAGGAAGACGTTGACGCCGGCGAGCCTTGCCAGGAAGCCGCGTTGTGGATCTTCGACGCCGGCGATCTGCTCCATGCCCGCCGAACCGCCGAGAATGGCGATGAGCACCGCGGCAATGGCCACATTGACCAGTGGGCCGGCGATGGCGATCACGAATTCCTGGCCGGGCTCTTCCGGCATGCGTTCGAGCCGGGCGACGCCGCCGATCGGCAGCAGTGTGATGTCCGGCGTCTTGATTCCGAAACGGCGTGCCGCGGCGATGTGGCCGAACTCGTGGAGCACGACGCAGGCGAAGACGGCGACGATGAAGGCGATACCTTCCATGGCGGCCTGAGTCCCGCCGATTCGGTAGTGCATCAGCCATATCCAGATCAAAAGCAGCGCGAAGGTCACATGCACGCGGATTGCCGTGCCGGCGATCGTTCCGATGCTGAAGGACCAGGCCATGGGCGATTTGCTCCGTCCGGTTCTGATGCGCGCCAGGGATGCGCCGTTCATCATGACAGCGGCGGCATCTGCGCACAATCGCCGGCGCCATTTTGCTGCCTAATCGGTGAGCCGGAGGAACGTTCCGCCGGTCCCCGGCAGGCGTCCTGCGCTTCAGAACGCCGCCGTTATGGGCTGCATCGACATCGGGCCGAAGGCACACCGTATCTGAAACTTTGATATAAAACAAAACTCTTGAAATAAAAAATCATACAATCTAGCTTCATCCAAAATCGACTTCAATAAACGAGGAAACACGATGCGAGCGAAAGCCACCCTCAACCGGGAATATACCATCTCGTCCGTTGACAAGCGGGTCTACGGCTCGTTCCTGGAGCACATGGGCCGCGCCGTCTATACGGGGATCTACGAGCCGGGGCACGAAAAGGCGGATAAGGACGGCTTTCGAACCGACGTTTTGGATATGGTCCGCGGCCTCGATATGCCGATCGTCCGCTATCCCGGCGGCAACTTCGTTTCAGCCTATCGCTGGGAGGACGGTATCGGGCCGCGCGAAGAGCGTCCGGTACGCCTCGATCTCGCCTGGCGCACGCGCGAGACCAATCAGGTCGGCGTCAATGAATTTGCCGATTGGGCAAAACTCGCCGGCACCGAGATGATGCTGGCGATGAATCTCGGTTCGCGCGGCCTCGACGATGCGCGCAATTTCCTCGAATACTGCAACCACCCCGGCGGCACCTATTGGAGCGATCTGCGCGCCAAGCATGGCTACAAGGAGCCGCACAATGTGCGCATCTGGTGCCTCGGCAACGAGATGGACGGACCTTGGCAGGTCGGCCATAAGAGCGCGGCCGAATACGGCCAACTCGCCAACGAGGTGAGCAAGGCTTTCAAATATTTCGACAAGACCCTGGAGACCGTCGTCTGCGGCTCCTCGAACGACAAGATGAAGACCTATCCGGAATGGGAGGCGACGGTTCTCGACGCCAGCTATGACAGCGTCGACTACATCTCGCTGCATAAATATTTCGGCAACGAGGAGCAGGACACCCTCAACTATTATGCCAAGGCGATCGAGCTGGATCGCTACATCGTCACGATCGGCGGCGTGATCGACTACATCAAGGCGAAGAAGCGGTCGAAGCGCGACGTCAAGATCTGCTTCGACGAGTGGAATGTCTGGTATCACGACCGCAAGGAGGACGGCGAGCGGATCGCCAGTTGGGATTGGCCGGAAGCCCCGCCGCTGCTCGAAGAACACTACAATCTCGAGGACGCGATCTTTGTCGGCTCTCTGCTGAACGTCTTCATCCGGAGATCGGACCGGGTCAAGATCGCCTGCATGGCCCAGCTCGTCAATGTCATCGCGCCGATCCTCACCAAGGCCGGCGGTCCCGCCTGGCGTCAGTCGATCTACTATCCGCTGCAATATGCCTCCAAATACGGGCGCGGCACGGCACTCACCGTCGTGCAGTCCGGGCCCACCTATGATTGCGAGGTGGCGCAGGACGTGCCCTACCTCGATCTGTCGGCGGTGCTGCATGAAGACGGCAAGTCGATCGCCGTCTTCGCGATCAACCGCGGCCTGGACGAGCCGCTCGGCCTTGCCGTCGACCTGCAGGGCTTCAAGGGGGCGAAGATCGTCGAGCACCAGATGCTCTCGAGCGACGACCTGAAGGCGCGCAACTCGGTAGAGGATCAGAACCGCATCGTTCCCAAGGCGGGCAAGGAACTCGCCATCGATGACACGGGGACGCTGGTCGGTTCGCTGCCGCCGCGCTCTTACCACTTCATTCTTTTGTCCGTCGCTTCTGCATAAACCGTTCGGGCCCGGGCGGCCGGGTGACGCCCGGGCCTGAATTCACGATCGGGGAGGTTCAATGTCCGGAATCAAATTGACCGGCGTCAGCAAGTCATTCGGCGCCGTGAAGGTGATCCATGATGTCGATATCGAAATAGGGCAGGGCGAGTTCGCTGTCTTCGTCGGACCGTCTGGCTGCGGGAAGTCGACGCTGTTGCGCATGATCGCAGGGCTCGAGGAAACGACCGGCGGCGAAATCAGGATCGATGCCGAGGACGTCACCCACAGGGAGCCCTCCAAGCGCGGCGTCGCGATGGTCTTCCAGTCCTATGCCCTTTATCCGCATCTCTCCGTCTTCGACAATATGGCGTTCAGCCTCTCCATTGCCCGGCGGCCCAAGGCGGAGATCGAACAGAAGGTCAAGTCAGCAGCGGAAATCCTTCGCCTCTCGGACTACCTGAACCATAAGCCGAGCCAGCTTTCCGGTGGCCAGCGCCAGCGTGTGGCGATCGGGCGCGCGATCGTGCGTGAGCCTCGGGTCTTCCTTTTCGACGAGCCGCTTTCGAATCTCGATGCCGAATTGCGGGTCAAGATGCGCATGGAGATCGCCCGCCTGCACCGCCAGATCGGAGCGACCATGGTCTACGTCACCCACGACCAGGTGGAAGCGATGACGTTGGCCGACCGGATCGTGGTGCTGAAGGCGGGCGTGGTTCAGCAAACAGGGGCGCCTCTCGAGCTCTATCGCGATCCGGACAACATGTTCGTCGCCGGCTTCATCGGCTCGCCGGGGATGAATTTCCTGAAGGCCCGGGTCGTCCCCGGCAGCGGCGCCAGGCTCACGATCGAGTTCCACGACGCCCCCGGAATTCCGTTCGAAATCCCGGCACGGGCGGCTCTGGCTGCGGGCGAAGAGATTTTCGTCGGAGTCAGGCCGGAGCACATCACGCTTGGCCAACGGGAAGGAGGCGTCGGGTTGGACGTGACGGCGGAGTTCATCGAGGAACTCGGCGGGACCGGATATCTGCATGCCCTCACGGCGGGGGGTGAAGAAATGACGATCGAGTGCCGCGGCGATGAACGGCCGCAGCCCAAGCAGGCGGTCCGCCTGACCTTGGCACCCGAGGAGATGTTCGCTTTTGACGGGAGCGGCGCGCGGCTCCGTTGACGGCCGGTCCGGATGGGAGGACGTCCGGACGAGGAGCGATGCCGCGCAAGCCTTTGGACTTGAACTTCAAAACAGGAGGAGAGAGACGTGAAGAAGCTACTGAGACTTGCCCTTGCGGGTGCGCTGGCGATCCTGCCTTCGGCAGTTGCCCATGCACAGACGGACATTACCTGGTGGGACTTCCTGGGCGGCGGCGACGGCGTCCGCATGAAAGCGCTCATCAAGGAATTCAACGACACGCACCCGGACATCCGCATCAACGCGACCACGCTCGAATGGGGCGTGCCCTTCTACAGCAAGGTCCAGACGGCGGCCGCAGTCGGCCAGCAGCCCGATATCATGACCTATCATCTGTCGCGCTTCCCGCTCGCTATTCCCTCGGGCGTTCTGCGGCCGCTGGCACCGGAAGAACTCGAGGCAGCCGGCATCAAGAAGGAGAACTATGTCGAAGCGAGCTGGAATTCGGCTTCTGCAGACGGCAAGGTCTATGGCGTTCCCTTCGACGTGCACTCGGTTGTGCTCTACTACAACAAGAACGTTCTGAGGGAGGCGGGCCTGCTCGGAGACGACGGACTGCCGAAGGGCCTGGACGGTCTGGACAACTTCAACGGCGCGCTCGAGAAGATCAAGGCGAGCGGCAAGGTCCAATATCCGCTTTCGCTGCACACGGACGAAGGCGGCTCGATGTGGCGCGTATTCTACACGCTTCTTTCGCAGCAGGGCGCCAAGTTCATCGAAGGCGACGAGATCCTGCCGGGCGAGGCCGGCGTCAAAGCGCTTTCGACGATGGCGAACTGGGTATCGTCGGGCTATTCGCCGGAGCTCATATCCTATGAGGCTTCGATCGCTCTCTTCACCTCCGGCAAGGCCGCCATGCACATCAACGGCGTGTGGGAAGTGCCGACTATGGTCGACCTCGAGAAGAACAACAATCTCGGCTTCGAATGGGGTGCAATCCAGATCCCGGTTCTGATGGGGCAGCCTGCGACCTGGGCGGATTCTCACGCCTTTGCCGTTCCGAACAGCGAAGAAAGGCCGATCTCGCCAGAGAAGTTGAAGGCCGTTCTCCAGATCATTGCCTGGTTGAACGAACACAGCATCTCCTGGGCCGGCGCCGGACACATTCCGGCCTATAAGCCGGTTACCGAGAGCGCCGAATTCAAGGGCATGCAGCCGAATTCGACCTATGTCAAGCTCGCCGACACTGCGGTCTTCGATCCCGTCTCGCCGCTGGCAGGCGTTGCCGGACCGATATACGAGGCGACGCAGAACTTCATCGTCCCGGCCCTGAATGGCCAGCTCGACCCCGCGGATGCCATCGAGCAGATGCGTGAAGAACTGAAGAGCCAGATGTAACGCGTGACGAACGACCCGGCCGGCCGCCGCGCCGGCCGGGTCCGCACATTTCTGCAATGGGGAGGATTGTTTCGGTGATGACGAGCGAGAGACGGAGCAAGACGCTGACCGCGGTTCTGATGATCACGCCATTCGTGATCACGTATCTGACGGTCTTCGCCTATCCCGTCTACAAGATGTTCGCCTTGAGCTTTACCAACGCGCCGCTGGTCGGCGAAGGCGAGTGGGTCGGCTTCGACAACTATCTGAAGCTGCTCAATCAGAAACTGTTCTTCACATCGGTGTGGAACACCGGTTACTTCGTCGTGCTCACCGTCATACCGAACACGCTGATCGGTCTCGGTCTGGCGCTGATGGTCGTGCGCCTCAGGGGCTGGTTGCAGAGTCTCATCCTGGTGCTGTTCTTCCTGCCCTATATCCTGCCGGTCTCGGTGGTCACGCAGATCTGGGAGTGGGTGCTCGACCAGCAATTCGGCATTGCGCAACATATCATCGAATTCGTCACCGGCAGGCGCATCAGTGTCTTCCGCGACCCGCTATGGGCAATGCCCATGGTGGCCCTCGTCACCGTCTGGTGGACCAACGGCTTCAATCTTCTTCTTTTCATTGCGGGTTTGCGCAACATCCCGGCCGACTATTACGAGGCGGCAATGCTCGACGGCGCCACGCGCTGGCAGTGCTTCAAGCGCATTACATGGCCTTTGATATGGCCGGTCACAGCGCTCGTCCTGACGCTGCAACTCATCCTCCAGCTCAAGATTTTCGATCAGGTCTACCTGATGACGGAGGGCGGCCCCTTCAACTCGACCTACGTCCTGCTTCAGCTCGTTTATCGTGAGGCCTTCCGCCTCAACCACGGCGGGCTCGGCTCGGCCGTGGCGGTCTTCCTGTTCCTGATCATCGTGACCGTATCGGTGCTTCAGTACCAGCTTCTGCGCGTGAGGGGGCGCTGAGCGATGCAACGGAAATCCATCGGCAACATCCTTCTTCTGCTTCTTACCCTGTGCGTCGCGTGCATGTGGGCCTTTCCCCTCTACTGGGCGGCCGTGACGTCGATGAAGCCGGAACATGAGGTCATCAGCAAGACGACCTTCATTCCGGACGTCTTCAACTTCTCGGCCTATTATTTCGCCCTGTTCGAGACCAACCTGGCAACCTGGTACGTGAACTCGCTCGTCACCTCGATCACGGTCACCGTGGTCGTGATCCTGATCAGCGTCATGTGCGCCTATGCGCTGTCGCAGATCGTCTTTCCGGGCCGTCGGCTCCTTTATGGGATCATTCTCGCGAGTTTCATGGTTCCCTCCCAGGCCCTAGTCGTCTCTCAGTTCGTGCTGATGTACCGTTTCGGCCTGATCAACAGCTGGGGGGGAATCATCCTGCCGCAACTCATCGTCCCGGTCGTCGTGATCGTCTATAAGCAGTTCTTCGATTCCGTTCCGAAGGAGCTGCGCGAGGCGGCGAAGCTCGACGGCTGCGGCGACTTCCAAATCCTGTTCCGGCTATACCTTCCGCTCAATTGGGGGATTACGACGGCGCTGGCGATCATCACCTACATCATGGCCTGGAACGCCTTTCTCTGGCCGTTCCTCGTGACGAATTCGGAGGACATGATGACGGTGACGGTCGGTATCACGCAGGTCGACGATGCGTTCGGCGTGAAATATGCGCGCGACATGGCGGTCGCCATTCTCGCGGCAATGCCGGTCGCGCTCGCCTATCTGCTCTTCCAGAAGAGGGTGACGCAGGCGCTGATGCTTTCATCCGGGATCAAGGGGTAAGCCGGCGATCCTCGGCGGTCTCGGCCGCCGCGGATCGGAGATTCCTGAATCGAAACAATGCGACAATTGGCGGAGTGGCGTGTTATCAGCGCAGATCACCCCCAGCGCATGAGCCGGAGCGGCAGTGGCAGAGTATGGAGACGAAGCTTCTTACAGTAGACCCGATCAAGGATGCCGACGTCGTGCAGGCATTGGGCTCGGCCACGCGCATCGAGATCCTCAACCTTCTGCGTCTGAGGGGGCCTCTGAACGTCAACGAGATCGCGTCCCATATGGGCCTGCCGCAATCGACGACCGCAACCAACCTCAAGTCGCTCGAGAGGGCCGGCCTCATCCAGACGCACACGATGAAGGCGACCAAAGGCAACCAGAAGATCTGTTCCAGTATTTACGGCGAGATCCTCATCCGTTTCGATGACCGCACCAATCTTTCAGACGACGTGGTCACCGTCAGCATGCCGATCGGCCTTTTCACCGAATTCGAGGTGGAGGCGCCCTGCGGGCTCTGCTCGGTGAACAATGTCATAGGCATGCTCGACGTCCAGGAAGTTTTTCTCGATCCGCAGCGCATGCAGGCCGCACTCCTCTGGTTCACGCGCGGCTATGTCGAATACAAGTTTCCGAACAATGCCAAGGTCACGGGGAGGCCGGTCCGCAAGATCGAGTTCTCCGCCGAACTGAGCTCCGAGACGCCGGCTACCAACGCCAACTGGCCATCCGACATCTCCATCTGGATCAACGGCATCAAGGCCGGCTACTGGACCTCGCCCGGCGATTACGGCGACCGTCGTGGCATGTATTCGCCCGCCTGGTGGAAACTCAGCGGGTCGCAATACGGCAAGCTCAAAACCTGGACCATCGACGACCGTGGCACCTGGATCGACGGCGCGATGGTGTCGACGCAGACGATTAATTCCCTCGGCATTCCGGATCACCATTCGATCCGTTTTCGCATCGGCATCGACGAGAAGGCGGAGAACCCCGGCGGGCTCAATATCTTCGGCAAGGGTTTCGGCGATTTCGACCAGGACATCGTCATGACGATCTACTTCTAGATCACGGTGCCAGGCTCAGTTGGCGCGCGTTCTTGGCCCCGACAAGCCGGGCCCGGAGGCGGTCAACACAGTGCGATGCCCAAGTTCTTCTAATGGCTCACGCAAGATCTTGTCGTTTGCGAAAGGCGCACAGGGCCCATATGCATGTTCCGTCCGTTCGCTTCTTCCGGTTGCAAGCGCCCGACACATGCCGCCGCATCGATGCAATCGGGCTGATGAACGGCTGCACCCGCATTCGGCAGGGTTCCTGGACTCACGAAAACGAGGTCAAAACAACCGTTATGAAAAAGACTTCCGCCACGACAACCGCAATGAT
Source organism: Sinorhizobium arboris LMG 14919 (assembly GCF_000427465.1). Classification (NCBI taxonomy): domain Bacteria; kingdom Pseudomonadati; phylum Pseudomonadota; class Alphaproteobacteria; order Hyphomicrobiales; family Rhizobiaceae; genus Sinorhizobium; species Sinorhizobium arboris. The sequence continues at coordinate 372,665 of NZ_ATYB01000008.1, forward strand.
TGCTGCTGCCATGCTCTGCTGCGGGGCCGGCGCGCATGCCACCGACCGATTCGATGATGAACAGCTTGCACGCGTAGTGGACGAGACGATCCGGCCCTTGATGAAGGAGAACGGCGTTCCGGGAATTGCAGTCGCGATCACCGTTCATGGAAAGCGGTACATCTTCAATTATGGTTTGGCGTCGAAGGCGGACGGGCAGAAGGTCACCAACGATACGATGTTCGAGATCGGCTCGATCAGCAAGACCTTCACCGCGACGCTCGCATCCTATGCCGAAGCGCGTGGGGAGCTGGGCCTGTCCGATCCAGCCAGCAAGTATCTACCCGCGCTCGCCGGAACGCCTTTCGACGAAATCAGCCTTCTCGATCTGGGGACCTATACCGCTGGCGGATTGCCTTTGCAGTTTCCCGTTTCCGTCACCAATCAGGAGAGCGTGATCGACTACTACAAAGGCTGGCGCCCGACTTACGCCGCCGGCACGCACAGGCTCTACTCGAACCCGAGCATCGGCCTCTTCGGCCATCTCGCGGCCAAGAGCATGGGCCAGCCTTTCGCCGACCTGATGGAAGGGACGATATTCCCCGCATTCGGCCTGACGAGCAGTTTCATAACGGTTCCGCAGGACCGGCTGGGCGACTATGCTTATGGCTATTCGAAAGCCGGCAAGCCGGTCCGGGTGACGCCGGGCGTTCTCGACTCGGAGGCCTATGGTGTGAAGACCACCGCCGCCGATTTGATCCGCTTTGTCGAGGCGAACATGGATGGCACGCGCCTGGACGAGACTTTGCGGCGCGCCATCGCCGGAACCCACACCGGATATTTCAAGGTCGGCGTCATGACGCAGGGGCTCGGCTGGGAGATGTATCCCTATCCGGCGAGGCTCGACGATCTGCTTGCCGGCAATTCCAGCCAGATGGCCCTCAAGCCGCACAAGGTCACGAAGCTCGTTCCACCGTCGCCGCCGCAGAAAAGCGTGTGGGTCAACAAGACCGGCTCGACCAACGGCTTCGGCGCCTATGCAGCCTTCGTCCCGGCGTCGCGCATCGGCATCGTGATGCTGGCGAACAAGAACTACCCGATCCCTGCTCGCGTGAAGGCCGCGCACCGTATCCTGACGACGCTGGTGAGCACGCCCGTATCGGCGGGCGCACGCTAGACTGGTCTGAGCCGAACGGACGCAAGAACGAGTGCTGCGCTCCTCAACGGGGCGCGGTTCTGGAGCGGATGAGGAAAAATGCCGTCCTCACCGCGTCGTTCATTCAATAAGCTCTGGGGGGTACGAACAGGCAGATCGTCTTCCCATAGGCTTTGCCCGCCGCGGAGCACCAGTGGTACTCGCCGTCAGGCGACATGCGGACCCTGCTGTCGGCATAGGGCAGAACTTCGCCAGTGGCTCTGACGATATAGCCTTGCGGTCGTTCGCTGATGTCGGTCTGCGCGACCTGGCGGCAATCCATCGTCGAACAGCAGGCGCTCGGATATTGCCAACCACTGGGAGCGTCGTGGGCGAAGGCCGTCGTCGTGGACAGCCCGGCGAGAAGGAAGAAAAATCCGCGCATGGGGTCTCCTTTCAGGAGCAGTCACCAATCCGGACTGCAGCCGGCAGGTTCGCTACGGTGGCCGTGCGTCCAAGCGCAAAAACCCGCGTAGCGGCTTGCGTGCTCCATGAGTTTGCCCGGCAATCGGCTCCGATTTAAGGAATCATGCAGCAAGCTTCAAACCTGCGGATCGGTAAAATGATCCAACGCGGCGGGACTTATGTCAGCCGCGACTTTCGTCGCCATTGACGAGAAGCCCGTCGCTTTCCCCTTCGACGAGTTCCATCGGCCAGACCGCGTTTGTCAGCGCCTGCGGGTAATGGTCCTTGAAGGCCGGCATCGTCGAAAGGAGCGTCTCCGCAAGCGCAATGCCGAGGTCGCGCAGTGACAGGCGGAAGCAGGTGAGCGGCGGCGAAAGAAAATGCGCATGCGGGCTATAGCGCCCGATCACCGCAATGTCCCGACCCGGCCTGACGCCCGCTTCGGAGAGGCCTTGGTAGAAACCGACGGCAATCGTCTCATTGACGAGCAGGGCTGCCGTCGGCCGATCCTTGAGGGCCAGGAGCTCGCGCGCGATCTGATAGCCGCCGGTCTCGTTCGGAGTCGACCGGAAAATCAACTCCTCCTCCAAGGCAAGACCGTGCGCGGCAAGCGCTTGGCGGCAGCGGTCGACGAAGACGTAACCGAGGTTGGCATCGTCGTGCGGGCGGGTGACCGCGATCCGGCGATGTCCGCGCGCGACAAGGCGGTCGACCGCGGTTTGCGCCATTCCCTCGAAATCGAGGTCAAGCCAGGGGCGGCCGGCATCCGTCAGGCTTCGGCCGAGGGTGACGAAGGGAATGTTGCGTTCGGCCAGAAACTCTATGCGCGGATCGTGCCGCCGGGTTGCCGAAAGGATCAGGCCGTCGGCAAAACCCCGCGCGACGACACGGCGCAGGTAATCGGTCGGATCCTCCTCCGACGAGCAGAGCAGGGCTACGAGGTCGAGCCTGTGTCTGGCGAAAACCGCCTGCACGCCGTCGAAGACGCTCATGAAGAACGTGTCTCCCTGCCCGGTGATCTCCGTTCCGGTCTGCATCATGAAGCCGATGATGTTGGTGGTGCCCTGTCTCAGGCTTCGGCCCGACTGGTTGGGCACATAACCAAGCCTCTCAGCGGCTTCGAGGACGCGCCTGCGTGTCTCCTCATTGACATCGGGACGGCCGTTCAGTGCACGCGAGACCGTTCCGATCGAAATATCGAGATGTTGCGCCAGGCGCCGAATTCCCTTCATGCGAAGCGCTCTCCCTCCTCGCCACCGGCCGATCCACTCGCATCGACCCGCAGTCAAGGGCGATCGATTTCTCGAAACTGAACCGGGCAGGCGGGCACAAGCGGCTCGCTTCGTCTTCATCCCGGTCGCGCTTTCCGAAACCCTATTGACATGTTTCGGAAAGTCCGCATAGTTCCGTAAACGTTTACGGCGACTGAGACAAGCCGGAAACGAATGCTGTGGGAGGAGAATAGTGATTTTGCGCGCAGTTCTGTGCGGGTGCGGAGCTATGGCCAAAGGCTGGCTCAAGGCGATCGCCGCGGACCCCGAGCTCCAGTCGACAATACGGATCGTCGGGCTCGTCGACGTGAATCCCGAGTTCGCTCGTGCGCTCGCGGCGGAGTTCGATATCGCAGACGCGGCTATCGGTGCGGATCTCGATGCGGTATTGATCGAAACGGCACCGGACATTCTCTTCGACATCGTCGTTCCCGCCGCCCGTCGTGACGTGGTCGCGACTGCGCTCAGGCACGGCTGTCACGTGCTGAGTGAAAAGCCCATGGCCGCCTCGCTGGAGGCCGGCCGCGAGTTGATCGAACTCGCCAGCAGCACGGGCAAGCTTCACGCGGTCGTTCAGAACCGCCGCTTCATCTCGGGCATCCGCCGCATCCGCCGCTTCATCGAAAGCGGCGCAATCGGCGACCTGACTGCCATCCATTGCGACTTTTTCATCGGCGCGCATTTCGGTGGTTTTCGCGAAGAGATGGAGCATGTTCTGCTCCTCGACATGGCGATCCACACCTTCGATGCCGCCCGGTTCATTGCCGACAAGACCCCGCTTGCCGTTTACTGCCATGAGGAAAATCCGCAGGGCTCCTGGTACGCGCACGGCGCAGCCGCCACGGCGATATTCGAGCTTTCCGACGATGTGACCTTCACCTATCGCGGATCCTGGTGTGCAGAGGGCGCCAATACGAGCTGGGAAAGCGAATGGCGCATCATCGGCACCAAAGGCACGCTGCTCTGGGATGGCGCCGAGGCGCTGAGCGCGAAGCGGGTCGCCGGCAGCGAAGGCTTCTTCCGTCCGCTCGCGCCGATCGACGTTCCCGAGCCTGCGGATCCGCGTGAAACGCACGGACATGCCAGCGTCATCGCCGATTTCGTCACGGCGGTCCGCTCCGGCAAGAGGCCGGAGACGGCGGGCGACGACAATATCAACAGCCTTGCCATGGTGTTTGCGGCGATCGAAAGCGCCCGCACCCGGCAGCGCGTGACAATCTGAAGTGAGGCATCTGATGAGCAATCCAGCCAAATCCATCCGCGTCGGCACAATGGTCAGCGCCACAAAAGGCGAAGCCGCGAAGCGTATCGGCGAGATCGCCGATCTGGGCTTCGAAAGCTTCGAACCGTTCTTCTGGCAGACCACCAACGGCCAGGATCTTGCCGAGCTCGGCAAGCGCTGCCGCGAGGCGATCGGTGACCGTGACATCACGATCTCGACTCTCGGCATGTTCGGTAATCCGTTGGAGGAGACCGACATCGACCTCCAGAGCTTGCAGGGCTGGAAGGACTGCATCGACAACGCCCATCATTTCGGCGCGACATGCGTCGCCGGCTTTACCGGACGCATCCGCAACCGGCCGCTGACCGATAGCCTGCCGCGCTACCGCAAGATCTGGCGTGAGCTCGCCCAGCGCGCCGCCGACAAGGGCGTGAGGATCGCCTTCGAGAATTGCGCCATGGACGGAAACTGGGCGACGGGCGACTGGAATATCGCTCACAATCCGGACGCCTGGGAACTGATCTTCAACGAGACGCCCGACGATAACATCGGTCTGGAATGGGAGCCCTGCCACCAGATGGTCTATCTGATCGACCCGCTGCCGCAGATCCGCAAATGGGCGCACAAGATCTTCCATGTGCACGGCAAGGACGCGACGATCCGCTGGGACGTCATCCGCGAGCACGGCATCTTCGGCAAGGAAAAGTTCGTCTTCATGCGCACGCCCGGGTTCGGTGACAGCAACTGGACCGACATCATCTCAGAATTGCGGCTCGCCGGCTGGTCGGGTTCGATCGATATCGAAGGGTGGCATGACCCGGTTTATCGCGATGCGCTGGAAATGACGGGCCAGGTGCACGCGCTGAATTACCTGAAAGGTTGCCGCGGCGGCGACTTCGTCGCCGATCCGGCCTGACGCATGCCCGACGGCCGGCACGGGGGGCGCCGGCTGCGGGAAACCCGAAAGAGGAGGAGTCCATGGGTATCCGCAAATATGTAATGCTGGGCGCACTCGCCCTTGCCAGTGTTTCCTTGCCGGCCCTTTCGGCAAGCGCCGAGGATGTCACGATCAATGTCTGGTCGCTCGACCGGGACATTCAGCCGGCACCAAACTTGATAAAAGATTTTAACAAGCTGAACACTGGTATTAAAGTAGAATATCGGCAAATTCAGTTCGACGACGTGGTCAGCGAAGCGATGCGCGCCTATTCGACGGGACAGGCGCCGGATATCATTGCGGTCGACAATCCCGAGCACGCACTCTTTGCGTCCCGGGGTGTATTTCTCGACTTGAGCGAGATGATCGCAAAGTCCTCGGTCGTCAAGCCGGAAAACTACTTCAAGGGTCCTCTCGCCTCGGTGTCCTGGGACGGCAAATATTACGGTGTCCCGAAGGCGACCAACACGATCGCCCTTTACTACAACAAGGACATGTTCAAGGCGAAGGGCCTGGACCCGGACAAGCCTCCGCAAACCTGGGACGAACTCGTCGAGGCGGCGCGCAAGCTGACCGACCCGGCCCAGAACGTCTATGGCATCACCTTTTCGGCCAAAGCCAACGAGGAGGGGACATTCCAGTTTCTTCCCTGGGCGCAGATGGCGGGCGGCGGTTATGACAACATCAACGCCGAAGGCGCGGTCAAGGCGCTCGACGTCTGGAAAACGATCATCGACGAGAAGCTGGCCTCCCCGGACACGCTGACGCGCAGCCAATGGGACGCCACCGGGACCTTCAATTCCGGCAACGCCGCCATGGCGATCTCCGGCCCCTGGGAAATCGACCGTATGCTCCAGGAAGCGAAGTTCGATTGGGGCGTAGCGCTGCTGCCCGTCCCGGAACTCGGCGCTGAACGCTCTTCGGCCATGGGCGATTTCAATTGGGCGGTCTTCGCGAATACAGAGCATCCGGAAGAGGCTTTCAAGGTTCTCGAATATTTCGTCTCTCAGGATGACCGGATGTTCAAGGATTTCGGGCAGCTGCCGCCGCGCTCCGACATTGCCATTCCGGCGACCGGAGAGCCGAAAAAGGATGCGGCCCTCCAGGTCTTCGTGGAGCAGCTGAAATATGCGAAGCCCCGCGGGCCCCACCCGGCATGGCCCAAAATCTCCAAGGCGATACAGGACGCCATCCAGGCGGCGCTTACGGGGCAGATGAGCTCCAAGGAAGCGCTCGACCAGGCTGCCGAGAAGATCAAGGCGGTTCTCGGCTGAGCCCGCGCCGTTTGACGGCAGGCGGAATTCACGGGCGGGTTGTCGCGACCGATCCGCCCAGCATTTTCTCCCGAGAGAGGCGATCTCCGGCTTCGGCCGGGGTCGCCGCTGCATAGGCCACGCAAGACTCGGCCAGAGGGACAGGTGATCGCCAATGAAGAGAATTCTATCGAGCATAACGGACGGCAGGGGCTTCGATATCGGCCTTGTGAGCTTGCCGCTCGCATTCCTGTTCGTCCTTTCCGGTCTGCCGCTCGTCTACAACGTCGTTATGAGCTTCCAGGAAGTCGACATGTTCAGCCTCGGCAGCTTTTGGCGGCCGTTCGTGGGCTTGAAGAATTACATCGATCTTTTCTCCCAGCCAGAAACCTGGCCCATCCTTCTCAATACCGCGATATTCGTGACCGCCTCGATTGCCGGACAGTTCCTCATAGGCTTCGGCCTGGCACTGTTCTTCTGGGTCAATTTTCCGGGGGCGTCATGGTTGAGGGGGCTCTTCCTTGTCTCCTGGGTCATGCCTGGACTGGTGGTCGGCGCCATCTGGAACTGGATTCTTTCCGGCGACTTCGGGGTGCTTAATTTCCTGTTGCGGGAAACAGGCGTGATTTCCGGCAACATCTTCTGGCGTTCCGACCCGGACTATTCGCTCTGGGCGGTCATCATTGCTAATGTCTGGCTCGGCACGTCTTTCAACATGATCCTGCTTTCGGTCGGCCTGTCGGGTATTCCCAAGGACCTGTACGAAGCGGCCGAACTCGACGGTGCTAATGCGCTCCAGCGCTTCTGGACGATCACTCTGCCGATGATGCGTTCGACGATCGGCGCCATCGTCGCTCTGGGGCTCATCTTCACCCTGCAGCAGTTCGACCTCTTCGCCGCCATCACGTCCGGAGGACCGAACAATACATCCAATGTCACGCAATACTGGGCCTGGGACCTTTCCTTCCGCCAGTACGATTTCGCCAAAGGCGCGACGATCTCGGTGATCATGATCGTCTTCGTGATGTTCGCCTCCGTCGTCTACGTCCGCTCAACGCGCCACGAGGTCAGAGGATGAGTGACACTTTCCGCAACCGGTTGATGCTGGCTGTCGCGCTGGTGCTCGCCGCCATCTACCTCTTCCCGCTCTACTGGATGTACATCACCGCCCTGAAGACCGGTTCGGCGATGTTCGCGACCCCGCCGAAATTCTGGCCGAGCGAGCCGCAATGGAGCATTTACGCCTTTGTCTGGGAGAGCCGGAACATGGGGCGGTATCTCTGGAATTCGCTGGTCATCGCTTTCGGCTCGGTGGCGCTGATCGCCGTACTCGGCGTCGGTTGCGCCTATGTGCTCGCGCGCTATCGCAACGTGTGGGTGGATATCGGCCTGTTTCTCATCCTCATGCTGCAGGTGCTGCCCGCCTCCCTGATGGTGACGCCGATTTTCGTGGGCTTCTCCCAAGTGGGCCTCCTCGACACGCCGCGCCTTGCGGTGATCCTGGCGATCGCTGCCAAAAGCATGCCCTTCTTCGTGGTCCTCGTCCGCGCCACCTTCATGAGCGTGCCGATGGAGCTCGAAGAGGCAGCCCTCGTCGACGGCAATTCGCGCATCGGCGCCTTCTTCAACATCGTGCTGCCGCTCGCACGTAACGGCATTCTCGTCAGCGCGATCCTGATCTTCATGCAGGCCTTCGGTGAATTCGTCTATTCCAAGTCGATGATCCAGGCCGTCGAGTTGCAGCCCGCAAGCGTCGGCCTGAATACCTTCATGGGACCGAACACCAATGAATGGAACAATATCATGGCCTATGCCACGATTTATGTGACGCCCATCCTTGCCGCATTCATCCTCTTGCAGCGCCGCATCGTGTCCGGCCTCACTTCAGGAGCCCTCAAATGACCCTTCAGATCGAGCTCAACGGCGTCAACAAGTTCTACGGTTCCTACCACGCACTCAAGAACATCGATCTCGCGATTGAGGAGGGGACCTTCGTCGCCCTGGTCGGGCCTTCCGGGTGCGGCAAGTCGACATTGCTCCGGTCGCTGGCCGGGCTCGAGAAGATCTCGGCCGGCGAGATGAAGATCGCCGGGGCGCGGATGAACGACGTTCCGCCGCGCAAGCGCGACGTCGCGATGGTGTTCCAGTCCTATGCGCTCTATCCCCACATGACGGTGGAGGAGAATCTGACATACAGCCTGCGCATCCGCGGCGTGAAAAAGGCCGAAGCATTGAAGGCGGCGGCCGAAGTGGCGACGACCACCGGCCTTTCGCATCTGATGAAGCGCTACCCGCGCGAACTCTCCGGCGGGCAACGCCAGCGGGTCGCGATGAGCCGTGCCATCATCCGTCATCCCAAGGCCTTCCTTTTCGACGAGCCCCTGTCCAATCTCGACGCGGCGTTGCGCGTGCATATGCGCAAGGAGATCCGCGCGCTGCATGATCGGCTGGGGGCGACCTCCGTCTATGTGACGCACGATCAGATCGAGGCGATGACCATGGCAGACCACGTCGTCGTGATGCGCGATGGCGTCATCGAGCAACAAGGACGACCGCTCGATCTCTACGACAGACCGGCCAACCGCTTCGTTGCCGGGTTCATCGGCTCGCCGGCGATGAACTTCATTCCGGCGGCCGTGGAGGATGATGGCACGCACCTGTCTCTGGACCTCGGCGCCACGAAGGCGAGGCTCTCGCTGATCGACCCGGTGGCGCCGGGGACGTCGGTCACGGTCGGCATCCGGCCGGAACATATCGGCGTCGTCGGTGCGGGGCAGGGCGCATTCGACATTCCCGTCGGTGTCGTGGAGTCGACCGGGTCGGCAACCTACATCACATCTGCGACACAGCCGGAACTTATGGTCGTGGAGACCGGACGCTCCGGTGCATCGGGCGGTGAGCTTATCGGTCTGGCGATAGACCCGAAACAATTGCATCTCTTCGATACGGAAACGGGGGCGCGCGTAGAAGCGGAAACAAGGCCCTCGAATGCGCCGTTTCCGTCGCGAGCCGCCTCTCAACCGGCTGCCGCCACCTTCTCCCCGCAGGCGGGGAGAAGGGATATGCCGTGCCCGCTCGCTCCCTCGAGCGGGCGGTGAACGCGGGGTTCAGTTGGTGCCGCTTCTCCCTTCTCCCCGCCTGCGGGGAGAAGGTGCCGGCAGGCGGATGAGGGGCCATCGCTAACTCTCACGCCCCCTCAAGTTCATGATCAGCCGCTCCTGCCCCACCCGGATCACGTGCTCCATGGCGCTGCGGGCACCTTCCTCGTTGCGGCGCCGGATTTCTTCGACAATACGGATATGCGCGATCGCGACGCGGTCGATTTCCGTTTCGTCGGCCGTCGGGCTGGTAAGCTGAAAAACGCCCATCAGCGCCGCCTCGATCAGGCTGCCGACTGTCCGCATGAACGGGTTGAGAGATGCCTCCAGGAGGCGAAGGTGGAACTCGAGATCGGCGTGCGCCAGGGTGTGGGGAGTGTGGCCGGCATCTCCCATCGCGACGGCGAGTCGCATCATCCGGGCGATATCCACGTCGCTGGCGCGGCGCGCGGCCAGTGCCGCCGCGTAGGGTTCCAGCGCCAATCGTACTTCGCTCACATGACGCAGGAAATCCTCATCGACACCGGCACCGAAATGCCAGGTGAGCACGTCGCTGTCGAAGAGGTTCCATTGCGCCCGTGGCAGCACCCGCGTGCCGATGCGGGCGCGCGCGACCACGAGGCCTTTGGCGGCGAGTGTCTTCATCGCTTCGCGCAGCACGGTGCGCGACACATTGAAGCGCGCGGCAAGGTCCGCGTCGCCGGGCAGCGTGTCGCCGACCGCAAACTCGCCACCGATGACCGCCTGGCCGAGCCCGTCAACGACGAGCCGGTGGCTCGTGCGCTTTCCGCGCTGGTTCCCGAAGGTCCCCGGCATCGTGCCCGGTCCCCGCGGCTACGCCCGCTGCCGTTCGGGGCGCGACAGGTGAATGATTCCCTTCTGCAGCAGGATGAAGGCGAAGAGCAGTAACCCGATAAGGATCTTCGTCCACCAGCTCGAGAGCGTACCGTCGAAGGTGATGTAGGTCTGGATGAGACCCTGGATAAGGATGCCGACGAGTGTTCCGGCTACGAACCCGGATCCGCCGGTGAGCAATGTCCCGCCGATGACGACGGCCGTGATGGCGTCCAGTTCTACACCGACGGCGGCCAGCGAATATCCCGCGGAGGTATAGAGTGAGAAGACGATGCCTGAGAGCCCGGCGAGCAGCCCGGATAGCGCATAGATCCTGATCGTCGTGGCGGCAACCGGAACGCCCATCAGCTTCGCCGTCGCCGTGCCGCCGCCGAGCGCGTAGATATTCGTGCCGAAGCGGGTTCGGTGGGCAATGAGAATGCCGATCGCGAAGACGAAGAGCATCAAGCCGCCGATGAGGGTGATGCGCCCACCGCCGGGTAACTTGAAGTAGAGGCTCTTCAATGTCGCGTAGAAGGGATGCTTGATCGGAATGGAGTCGATCGACAGCACGAAGGCCATGCCGCGGGCGAGAAACATGCCGGCGAGCGTGACGATGAATGCCGGCATTTCGAGATAATGGATGATTGCCCCCATCAGGGCTCCGAACAGGGTTGTGATGGCCAGCAGCAGCGCGAAGGCGACGAGCGGATGCATGCCGCCGTGCTCCAGCACGACGGCAAGAAAGACACCGGCAAATGCGATCACTGCCCCGATCGAGAGGTCGATGCCGCCGGAGAGGATAACGAAGGTCATGCCGACGGCGGCGATGCCGAGGAAGGCGTTGTCGGTCAGAAGGTTTCCGATCACGCGGGTGGAGAGCATGTTCGGGTATTGCGCGACGCAAAGTGCGTAACTTAAGACGAAGATGAAAATCGTCGCAGTAAGTGGAAGATATTTCTGCTTCATTTCGCTTCTCGCTCGGTCGGCTTTCCGGCTGCCTTCGGGATGCTCAGAAACGAGACCCCCGTGCGGAAGCGCGGTGACTGTAGCACCAGGATGAAGATGATGATCGCCGCTTTGATGATGAGATTGAACTCGGGCGGGAAGCCTGACAGCAGAATGCCGGTGTTTATCGCCTGGATGATGATGGCGCCCAGAACCGACGCAGCAATGCTGAAGCGGCCGCCGAGCAGCGATGTTCCGCCGACGACCACCGCCAGGATGGCGTCGAGCTCCAGCCAAAGCCCGGCATTGTTGGCGTCGGCACCGCGGATATCGGCGGCGGCGATGATCCCGGCGATCGCGGCGCAGAGGCCTGAAAGCACATAAGCCGCCACGAGAAGGACGGGCGTGAGAACGCCCGAGAGCGTGCTGGCCTGCCGGTTGATGCCGATCGCTTCGATCAGCATGCCGAGCGCCGTCCGCCGAACGAGAAGCGCGACGAGCAAACCGAAGACCAGCCAGATCACGATCGGCATGGGCAGGCCGGCAAACGAGCCGCTGCCAATGAAGATCAGGCCGGGGTCGTTGAAGGTGAGAATGGTCCCCTCGGTGATGAGCTGGGCTATGCCGCGTCCGGCCACCATCAACACGAGCGTTGCAATGATCGGCTGTATGTCGAGCACCGCGACGAGGATCCCGTTCCAGATGCCGCAGAGAATGCCTACCGCGAGCGTAACGAGGAGGGTCTCGGTAAGCGAATGCCCGGACGTGATCAGTGAAGCGGCAACCGCGCCGCAGATCGCCATCACCGCGCCGACCGAAAGATCGATCCCCTTGGTGGCGATGACTATAGTCATCCCGATCGACAGAAGAATCACGGGCGCGCCGCGATTGAGAATGTCGATCAGGCTGCCATAGAGACGGCCGTTCTGAATCTGCAGGTTGAGAAAACCGGGAAAGATAATTGAAATTGCTATGACAATGGTCACAAGCGCGATGAGCTGCGGCAGCAGCCGGCCGGCATAGCTGCGCATGATCGGTATCACGACGCTTTCCTCCCGTTGGTCGCAGCGATCGCTTCGACGATCCGATGTGCGGTGATTTGGCTTCCCTCGAGCTCAGCGACGTGGGCGCGGTCACGAAGGACGATTACGCGCGTGCTGTAGGCGACGAGTTCCTCTATTTCCGATGAGATGACGATGAGCGACATGCCCTTTTCGCGCAGACTTTCGATGAGCCTGATGATTTCCGCATGCGCGCCGACGTCGATGCCGCGCGTCGGCTCGTCGAGGATAAGCAGTTCCGGTTCGGTGGCCAACCAACGCGCCAGAATGGCCTTTTGCTGGTTGCCGCCGGAAAGCAGCTTGATCGGTTTCTCGCGATCGGCAGTGCGGATATCGAGCGCGCGGATGTAATGGTCTGCGAGCCGGTTCTGCTCCGCGCGCGAGATCGGCCGGGTCCAGCCGCGCCTTGCCTGCAGGGCAAGCACGATGTTCTCTCGCACGGACAGGTCACCGACGATGCCGGCGGTCTTGCGATCCTCCGGGCAGAAGCCGAACTTCTGCCGGATGGCTGCACGCGGCGAGGAAAGATCGACGGTCCGGCCCTCGACTGCAGCGGTACCGCTGTCGGCGCGATGGGCGCCGAAGAGGATTTCGGCGGTTTCCGTCCGCCCCGACCCGAGCAGGCCCGCCATGCCGACGACTTCGCCGGCGCGGACATCGAGATCGAAGGGGTCGATCTTTCCGCGGCGGCCATAGTTTCGAAAGCTGTAGCGTTGCTCGCCCTCGACCGCGTTGGAATGGCTGGAGTGGATTTCTGTCGCCAGTTCCCGGCCGATCATCATTGCGATCAGTTCGCGTCGGTCCAGATCGGCCGCCTCGCGCGTTCCGACCAACTGCCCGTTCCGCAGCACGGTGATGCGATCGGAGATCGCGTAGACCTGCTCGAGGAAGTGGGTGATGAAGATGATGCCCAGCCCGCGCTCCTTGAGGCGCCGTACGATGCGGAAGAGCATCTCCACCTCGTGCGCGTCGAGGCTAGCGGTCGGCTCGTCCAGGATCAGAACCTTGCCGGAAAGATTCACGGCCCGGGCAATGGCGACGACCTGCTGGATCGCTACGGAATAGCTCGCGAGGTCGCGGGTGACGTCGACGTCGAGTTCGTATTCAGCGAGCAGTTCCCGCGCATTGCGATTCATGGCGCGTGTGTCCACCATGCCGAAACGGCGCGGCTGCCGGCCGAGAAAGAGGTTCTCGGCAACGGTGAGGTTCGGCAGCAGATTGACTTCCTGGTACACGGTCCCGATGCCCAGTCCCTGGGCATCGAACGTGTCGCGCGGGTCAATTTCGGCCCCATCCAGCAGGATGCTGCCGCCATCGCGGCGATAGGCGCCCGTCAGGCATTTGATGAGCGTAGATTTGCCGGCGCCGTTCTCGCCAAGCAGTGCGTGGATCTCGCCGCGCCGCAGATGAAAGTCCACCCTGTCGAGCGCCTTCGTACCGGGAAAGCCCTTTTCGATCCGGATGGCCGAGAGGATGTTGTCGCTGCTGGTCTGCATGGGTGCCGTCTCTGGAGTGCCGCCCGAGAAGCGAGCGGGCGCGTCCGTGCGATGGAAGGCCCGCGGCTGCGGTCAAGGGCTCTAGAGCGTCGTTCGTCCATTTGGACGCACGACGCTCAAGCTCATTGGTCTGCGCATCGGCTTTCCGAGGATCGGCGCCGACTTTCGGGCCGATGCGCTGGAAGAGATCAGTAGCCGAGGCCCTTCTTCTCTTCATAGACCTTCATCGGATCGTCGGCCTGGGTATAGAGCTTCGATTCCGTCTGGATCCACTTCGGCGGCGCCTTGCCGTCCTTGAGATAGGCGGCAAGCGCATCGAAGGCAGGGCCTGCCATGTTCGGCGTGAGCTCGACCGTCGCATTGGCTTCGCCGGCAGCCATCGCCTGGAAGATATCCGGAACGGCGTCGATCGAGACGACGAGAATATCGTTGCCCGGCTTCAAGCCGGCTTCCTTGATCGCCTGAATCGCGCCCACCGCCATGTCGTCGTTATGGGCATAGAGGGCACAGATGTTCTTGCCACCGTCCTCGGCCTTCAGGAAGCTTTCCATCACCTCCTTGCCCTTCGTCCTGGTGAAGTCGCCGGTCTGGCTACGGACGATCTTAAGATTGTCGTTGCCGGAGAGCGCCTGCTCGAAACCCTTCTTACGGTCGATCGCCGGCGAGGAGCCGGTCGTGCCCTGGAGTTCGACGACGTTGCAAGGCTTGCCCGCAACGGTGTCGACAAGCCACTTGCCGGCAACGCTGCCTTCGTGGACCAGATCGGAGGTGACGGCCGTCAGATAAAGATCCTCGGGGGCGTCGACGGTGCGATCGAGCAGGATGACCGGAATCTCCGCGTCCTTGGCCTCCTCCAGAACTTCATCCCAGCCGGTCGCGACGACCGGTGCAAGGAGAATGGCGTCCACGCCCTGGGCGATGAAAGAACGGATCGCCTTGATCTGATTTTCCTGCTTCTGCTGCGCGTCGGCAAATTTGAGGTCGATGCCGCGCTCTTCCGCCTGCTGCTTCGTCAGCGTCGTTTCGGCTGCACGCCAGCCGGATTCCGATCCGATCTGAGAAAAGCCGACGACGAGGTCGGCGGCCGAAGCGCTGCCGAAAGTGCAGGCAGCAAGAATCGTTGCACTCGCGAGTGCCTTCACGATTTTCATGATTTCCTCCCAAAGAAAGCTGCTCTTCCATGCAGCTGATCGAGAAAAAATCATACTATATTACTTTTGTAAACTCACTTTTGTCGGCATCCCGGATGCTCCGGTGGATTAGCCCACAGATCGCGCGGTGCCTGAGCTCCCGAGAGCATGCCGGCGCCCTCAAAGGACCGCCAATGTGCGGTTCGGAACGGCCCCGCGGTATAGCTCCTGGATTCGCACCTTATTTTCGAGCGCGATGACGATGTCTTCGCTGAAGTCCACACCGTAGAGCGCTGCAATCTCAGGAAGGCCGCCCGGCGTGAAGACGTTGGCTTCCAGCACCTTGTCACCGACGATATCGAGCCCGACTAGAAACATGCCGTCTTCGATGAGCTTTGGACGAAGCCGTTCCGCGATCTCGAGTATCTCGGGCGTGACGGTGGCGGCTTCGGGCGTGCCGCTCGCATGCATGTTCGAGCGAAGGTCGCCTTTGGCGGGAACACGCCGGAAGGCGGCGTAGACGCCGTCACGCTTGAGCGGCTTGCCGTTCAACAGGAAGAGACGGATATCGCCGGCAACCGCGTCGGGAATATAGTTCTGTGCGATCAGGTAACCGCCGCCGCTGGCGACTTCGAAGATCTGGTTGAGATTAGCCTCGTCCTTGGAATTGATCTTGAACACGTTCTTGCCGCCGGACCCTTGCAGGGGCTTCAGAATAGCCCCTCCCGGGTGCTGCTCGATGAAGCTGCGGATTTCCTCGATGCTCCTCGAGATCAGGCTCGTGGGCCGGACGATTTCGGGAAATTCCTGAAAATAGAGCTTGTTCTGCGCCAGCGACAAGCCGTCCGGGTCGTTTACCACGAGAACGCCGCGCGCGGCGGCGAGCCGTCCGAAATTCGTGCCGACATAGACGGCCCAAGGCCGCGTGTCCGCGTCTTCGGAGGGATCGTTGCGCAGAAAAAGCACCTGCATCTCGCGCAGATCGAGCGTGCTGATCTTTGCCTGCCCGCTCTTGAGCGCTGTGAGCAGTGTCTCCGGTTTCTTCGGCTTCGTGCCTTTCAGGGTCGTTGCGCGGATCATCAGGGTGTCGTCAGGGCGCAACACGAAATCGCCCGGGGTTACGTAGCAGACCTCATGACCGCGCGCGAGCGCGGCTAGCGCCAGCCATGTCGTCGTATAATAGGGGGCTTCGCCTTCGATGGAGTTGACGAAAAATGCCATGCGCATATGGGCCGCTCCTATTGCCACAGCATATCGAGTGGAGCCAGCCGCTCGCGCGCTCTGGCAAGCCGCGACGGCGCTTCCGGGCCACCGAGAAATATCGGGCGAACAGCCGGGCCGCCGAGCAGCCCACGAGCGTGCAGTTCCTGCATGACGGAAAAATGGGAAGCGGCGATCTTGCCCATCCAGAAGGGCTCGAGCGCGCCTCCGGCGGCGAGATGATCGAGCAGCTGCAGGAGGCCCCGCAGGTAGATCGCGTCCTTGACGAGACCACCGCCGCGATAAACGCGCAAGGCCACGTTGAAGGCGTCCGCACCTGAGAAGCCGTGGTCGTGGACGAGCCGGCGGTAGACCTCCGGCAATGACGCCCCATCGATCATGGCGGCGCAGGCGAGCACACGAGCGGCAAGGAGACGCAGCCGCTCGCGCGTCATTCCTCCCGAAAGATACTCCGCGAAGACCGCAAGACCCTCCTGCATTCCTTCATACCCGGCAAGACCCGAGCGAAACAGGCGAAGGCCCTGTGCCGATCCGTTAAAATAGGTCAGGAGGTGAACGCCGATCTCATGGCTGAGAATCGGTTCGACGCGACCGGGCTCCATGATCGTGCTGCGCGCGATCAGCAGCCGCCTTCCTGAAACGAGCAATCCGGCAGGAAGGTCGTCCCGCACCTCTACCAGCGCATCGAAGCCCGCATAGCGCCGGGCATATGCGGCGATCATCTCGCGCGCCCGGCTTTCGACAATTCGGCTGTCGGCATGGGGTGCGGTCGTGGGTGTCTGTGGGGCGACGGCGACGTTCCGGCTGCGGGCGAGAATCTCTTCGGCCGCACGTACAAGACTCGGCTCGACCGGACCGTAAAGTGCCCGACCGAACTCGACGAACTTCGTCGTTTCACGGGCCGCGAGCATCGTCAGCTGCAGATCGAGTTCCTGCTGCTTTTCACGGTAGAGTTGGTAGAGCACCGGGTCTTCGAGATGCTCGAAGGGGATCGAGAAGAGCTTCTTCTTTGCCTCTGCGATGTCGATGAGCAAGGGCCGATAGAGGAAACGGGGCGCACGCGCGAAGGCGCTTGCCGCAAATTCGCTCCAGGCGGCTTCCGCATTTATCGGCGTGACGGCGAGAAGAAAATCGAAACTCGAAGCAACCTCGTCGATGCTGCGGTCGGTGCGCTCCACCGCATCGATGAAGGCCTGCCTGCCGAGCGCGCGATGGGTCGGAACTTCGAGGCTGCCCGTCGACCGGGCAAAGGCCGCGAAAGCGTGCAGAGCGGCATCGAAGATGCCGGCGATCAGACGCTCGCGCACTTCCGGGAAGATCCGGCCGGAGTCGCGCTGCCGGTAGATCGGCGCGAAACGAACCCGCATCAAGGCAAATGGCAGTTCGAGCGCTTCTCCCTTCCATCCAAAATCCTGCGGCCGTTCTCGAAGCTCTACCCGTGGCGTGCGGAATTTGGCTTGGATTGCCTCGACGGCATCGACGAAGGCCATTGCTGCGGTCCGGATACTTGGCTCGCTACCTGCCATCACGTCGACCTTGAAGGGTGGCAGCAAAGGAGCCTTGTCGGTCAGGAGGTCATCCTCGGCGAGTTCGCCTATCTCAAGGACCATGAAGGCGCCGAAGCGACGCTCGAGCAGTTCTCCGACGGCGGTGACGACAGGCATCGCCGCGGTGGCGTCCGGCGCGAGCAGGTGGGAGGCGTTCGCGCGGACGACTTCGCGCGCAACAGGCGCATCGCCACTTGGGGACAAGTGCACGCAGAGAAAGGGCAGGGCTCGGTCGATGTGGAGGCGTCCGCCGCCCTCGAACTCCTTGCGCACGGCCCTGTCCGCCGAGATTGCCGCCAGCGCCTCTGCCAGCCAGTGAGGATGATTGGCTTCAGCGTCCATAGGTGCGCGCGCCGGCTTCATCGACCCTGCTCCAACGCCTGTACGAGTGTCGGCAGCGTCGAGGCGAGCAATCTCCTGAACGCCACAAGCATTTCGGGGCGCGGCTCGCCGGTCCATTCCTCCATGAAGACTTTCTTGAATTCGACGGCGATTGCACAACCCGTGTCGGGGAAGCGCTCATGGATGAAGCGGGTCTGTTCGCCCCGGCCCTGAAAGGCAACGTTCTCGCGCACGTCCAATGGCCCGCCGGGGAAATCGAAGGAGCGCAGCGCGGCCATGAAGCTGTCGACCACGTAGGCCCATTTTCGGCGGTCCATCGAGATGGTGCCGATGTTGATGTCCGGTGCTTCGGCCGCGAGCGTCGGCTCCGCTTCCGGTCCGGCACGGCGATGATTATAGCTGTGGACGTCGAGGACGACGAAGCTTTCGTGGCACCGTTCGATGCCGGCGAGGAACGATGTCAGCATCTGATAGTACTCGTCGTGTATGGAAAGGGATGCGTCGACGAGGGCCTGCGGCGGGTCCTCACTCCATACTTTAAGACCCCAGGCCTGTTCCGGCCGCAGGTAGATGGCGCCGCCGCGGGGGCGATTGATGTCGACTTCGAACCGCGAGCGGTGGACAACGATCCGATTGGCGAAGTCGCGGATCAGGAATTCTGTGAAGGGATCCTCCTCCCGCAGGCGCTCGCTTTCGGATAGCGCGAATATGCGCCGCACCGCATCGCGAGCGGCATGGCCATTGTGTATGGCGGTCGCCACGACGGGTGTGTCGCCACGGTGCTGCGTCCACCAAGCGGATGGAGCGGGTGGTGCCAAATCCACCAACGGCTCTGGAGCAAGAGTCATGTCCTTCGCTTCCGCAGGCGCGTTTACGGATTACAATTCCGAATGGCGAATTCGGTTCCAGGCGCGCTTCAGGCGCGATTGATCGTCGGAAGGAGGAGCTCGACTTCTCGCTGCATTTGCGGCGGCAGCGTTTCGATGTTCCTCTTCCAGAAGTCCTCCGCCTCCTTGGGTTCCTCTTCCCAATTTCTGATCGACGTCTGGTTATCGTCGATCACCACCCGGCGATGGCCGCCGAGGCGCAGGTACTCAGTTGCAAGTTTACGCGCGTTCGTCATTTCCATGGCTGTACTCCAGGTCTTGAGATTTCGGAACGCCAGCCGGCTGCCACATATTCGAAAACGCTCCGGGCTCCTGGACGATCCCCGGTCCATTGCATCTTGATCTACTCGCGGTTTTGCCGGCCGGGACCAGAATAGGGTCTGCCACCGACAACTAGGCGACCGGTCGTCAGGACGTCAGAAGCCGGTAGGCCAAATAGGCCACGGCGAGACTTGCAGCGAAGCCGAGCGCCATCAGGAACCCGTTTCTGACCAACAGCCCGAGGCCGAATATGGCAATGATCGTCATCGGAACATTCGTGACGAAGGGGACGAATTCCAGAAGCGGAACGGGCATCGCCAGAAAGATGCAGACCAGGCCCGCAAGCCGGTCGAATGGCCTTGCGGTCAGCCGGCGCAGGCCGCGCGTCAGCCACGGATCCAGCCATCGCGACCACTTCTTCATCGTCCGGCCCGTTACATCGACGGCCCGGCGGGAGAGAGTCTTCCGACGCAGAAATCGCGGCATCCAGATATGCCGCAGGCCGGCGACAATCTGCAGCGAAACGAAGGCAACGACCGCAGCGAGGACCGTGGACGCCGCCGGAATCACTCCGACCGGAGACAGGTTCGCACCCGCCGCCAGGACCAGGACGGCACCGAAACTCCGATCGCCTATCAGAAGCAACAATTCGCCAAGCGATAAAGACGGCTGCCTGGCCGCGCCGGCGACGAGCGCATCGGCGAGAGCGCCGATCGATGCAGCGTCCTTTCTGTCGCGCCGACCGCCTGACCGGGCAGCATCCATGGGGCGAGCCTTCATGAATCGATAACGCCTGACGCGGTTCCATTGTTCGCGTCAGGCGGGTCCGCTAAATAGCACGCGAAAAATCGTATCGGTCGTTCACGCGTCCCTCACGCCGCCTCGAGGCCGACTTTTTTGGGTTCGTCTTGCTCGGTCGAGGCGCCCTGCTTCTGGACGCCCGGCAAACTCTGATAGACACCGATATAGTCACGCGTCATCCGCGCGCTGGTGAAACGTTTCTCGAAGCTCTCACGAACCTTTCGCCGGTCCAGTTTCAGGACGCGATCGAGGTTTTCGACCGCTTGCTCGACCGTGTCGACCAGGATCCCCGACACGCCGTCTTCGATCACCTCCGGCGCCGAGCCATAGCGGAAGGCCAGCACCGGAGAGCCGCAGGCCATTGCCTCGATCATCACGAGTCCGAAAGGCTCCGGCCAGCTGATCGGGAAAAGGAGTGCTGCCGCATTGCCGAGAAAGTCTGCCTTCTGGCTTTCATCGATCTCGCCGATGTACTCGACGTTGAAATGGCTTGCTATCAGAGGTTCGACGACCGCTTCCCAATAGGCGCGGTCCTGGGCGTCGATCTTCGCAGCGATCTTCAGAGGCATGCCGGTCCGTGCGGCGATTTCGATCGCGCGGTCAGGACCCTTCTCCGGCGCAATGCGCCCGAGAAATGCCAGATACCCTTCGCATGGCCTTTCCCGGAGCGGCAAGACCGTCGGGTCCAGTCCATGCGGCACGGTGGCCCTCCAATTGACCGGTGGCATCGGTACTCGCTGGTGCTGCGATATCGAAACCAGGGGAACATCGGCGAATGCCCGGTAGAAGGGCTGCAGATCGGGGAGATCGAGACGTGTATGAAGTGTCGTCACCGTCCTGTCGGCGAAATCTCTAATCAGCGGAAAATGCAGGAACTCGATATGAAAATGCAGGACGTCGAACTCATGCGCGCGGCGGCGGACCTCTTCCAGCATAGCTATGTGATGGGGCAGAAAATCGCTCACTTTCGGATTGAGTCTGAGCGCGACATCGCAACACGGCACCAGTTCGGCGCTCGTAAGCGAGTCGCCGCTGGCAAAAAGGGTCACGTCATGGCCGAGCCTTACGAGTTCCTGGGTAAGGCAATGGACGATTCGTTCCGTCCCCCCGTAAAGCCTCGGCGGGACGCGTTCTGCAAGGGGTGCGATCTGCGCAATTTTCATCGCTCAACTCCCGATAACGAGCGGCGCCGGCAGGACGCCCCTCGGCGATACGAAGGATGTTCTCAGCCTGCACAATTGCCGGAGAGCCGCTCTTGTTCCGGAGTTCCAGCTGTGCTTGCAGAGGTGGGCCACGCATACGCACCTGCGGCTGCATTGAGGCAGCCATGGGCCACAGGGAAGCCGCGCACGCCACTATGGGTGGCATGATGGAACGGGCCAGATCGAAAGAGTGTCGACCAGTGAAGAGACCTGAACGCCCATGATTGCAGCCTACGTCGGCCTTTTTCTGGTCGCTTTCGGGGCGGCTACCGTCCTGCCGTTCCAGTCCGAGCCGTTGCTGGTGGGTCTGCTCGCTTCAGGCAAGTTCTCCCTTCCGGCACTTATCGCCGTGGCGAGCGTCGGCAATATCCTGGGGGCCGTGTGCAATTGGTTCCTCGGGAGGTTCATCGATCGTTTTCACGACAGGCCATGGTTCCCGGTGAAGGAGGCGTCGCTGGAGAGGGCAGGCCGATGGTATCGGCGTTATGGCCGCTGGACGCTGCTTCTCTCCTGGATGCCCCTGTTCGGCGATGCCTTGACGGTCATCGCCGGCGTGTTGCGCGAGCCGTTTTGGTCCTTCCTCATACTCGTCGCCATCGCCAAGACAGGCCGATACGTCTTCCTTGCCGCGGCTACCCTCGGCGCCAGAGCCGTTCTCGGCTTCTGATGCGCTTGCGTCAGCTATATCCGGATGCCCCTCAGCCGCAGCGAATTGGCGATGACGCTCACGGATGATAGCGCCATTGCCGCTGCCGCGATGATCGGCGACAGCAGGAGGCCGAAAACAGGGTAGAGAATGCCTGCGGCGACCGGGACTCCCGCAGCGTTGTATATGAAGGCGAAAAACAGGTTCTGCCGGATGTTCTTCATCGTTGCATGGCTCAATTGCCGTGCCCGCGCGATTCCCTGGAGGTCTCCTTTGAGCAGGGTCACGCCTGCGCTTTCGATCGCCACGTCCGTCCCGGTACCCATGGCAATGCCGACATCGGCCGCGGCGAGAGCGGGCGCGTCGTTAACCCCGTCCCCAGCCATGGCGACGATTCGGCCCTCACGACGCAGGCGCGCAACGATTTCGCTCTTATGATCCGGAAGCACTTCGGCCTCGACCTCTTCGATCCCGAGCTTGCGTGCGACGGCATTGGCGGTGGTTTTGTTGTCTCCGGTGAGCATGACGACCCGAATGCCTTCATTCATCAACGTTCGAACGGCATCGGGCGTCGTCGGCTTGATGGGATCGGAAATCGCGAAGAGACCGCTGACACGCCCGTCGATGGCCACGAAGATGACGGTTGCTCCTTCGCCGCGAAGACGTTCGGCCTCTTTCCTGAGAGCCGACACGTCGACGCCTTCTTCTTCCATGATCCGGTGGCTGCCGATGATCAGCTTCCGGCTGTCGACCGAACCCGTGACGCCTTTGCCGACCGGGCTGTCGAAATCTTCCGCCTTGCCGAGGGACAGGCCGCGCTCTGCCGCGGCGTCGACGATTGCTTCTGCTAGCGGATGCTCGCTCGCCTTTTCGAGGCTTGCGGCGAATCGGAGAAGCTCGTCCTCGGCCAGGCCGTCGGTCGCGACGATCGACGTTACCCTTGGCTTGCCCTCGGTCAGCGTTCCTGTCTTGTCGACCACCAGCGTGTCCACTTTCTCGAACCGCTCCAGTGCCTCCGCATTCTTGATGAGCACGCCAAGCCGCGCTCCACGCCCTACGCCGACCATGATCGACATCGGCGTGGCAAGACCGAGGGCGCAGGGGCAGGCGATGATGAGCACCGCGACAGCGGCGACAAGGCCGTGAGTAAACCGCGGCTCCGGTCCGAGCCACATCCAGGTGGCGAAGGCGGCGATGGCGATCGCGATGACGGCTGGGACGAACCAGCCGGAGACTTGGTCGGCCAAACGCTGGATAGGCGCGCGCGAGCGCTGCGCTTCCCCGACCATCCGCACGATCCGCGACAGCATGGTATCGCGTCCCACCTTGCCCGCCTCCATGACGAAGCCACCTGTCTTGTTCATCGTGCCGCCTATGAGGTGGGCGCCGGCTTCTTTGGTGACGGGCATGGATTCGCCTGTGATCATCGACTCGTCCACCGAACTGCGGCCTTCGATGAGCGTGCCGTCCACAGGGACTTTCTCGCCCGGCCGCACGCGCAGCCGGTCACCGACGGCCACAGTTTCCAGCGGTACGTCCACTTCGTTCCCTTCACCTTCGATGCGACGAGCAGTCTTCGGCGCAAGGTCGAGCAATGCCCTGATGGCGCCGCCCGTCTGTTCCCGGGCGCGCAGCTCCAGAACCTGGCCGAGCAGGACCAGCACGGTAATCACGGCAGCCGCTTCGAAATAGACCGCAACGGCCCCGCCGCCGGAACGGTACGTTGCCGGGAACAGGCCGGGCGCTGCCGTCGCGATGACGCTGTAGACCCAGGCCGCTCCCGTGCCCATGGCGATCAGCGTGAACATGTTGAGGTGTCGCGTGACGAGGGATCGCCATGCCCTGTCGAAGAATGGCCAGCCTCCCCACAGGACCACCGGCGTGGCAAGGACAAGCTGCAGCCAGTTGGACGTTTGCGGTGTGACCAGCATATGAAGATCGAAGAGGTGACCGCCCATCTCCAGTATCAGCACAGGCATCGCGAGGACGAGGCTGATCCAGAATCGCCGACGCATGTCGGCGAGTTCCGGGCTCGGACCTGTTTCGGCGGTCACGATTTCCGGCTCCAGCGCCATGCCGCAGATCGGGCATTTTCCGGGGCCGCGCTGCCTCACCTGCGGATGCATGGGGCAGGTGTAGATCGCGTCCTCTGTCTGAGCAGCGACCGCGTGCTTTTGCGTGCGGGCCTGGTTCGCGTCCTGGGCATTATGGTGGTGATGGTGGTGTGGATCCCCATGCTGTTTTTGATCTTCCATCGAAGTCTCCATTCCGGAATTGGACGCTATTTCAGCGAGGCGACGCCGAAGCGAGGATTGACCTCCGTATTCAACGGGGCGGATCCGTTCGCGATTTCTTCGATGATCGGGCAGTCCGGCCGGTCGTCGCCGTGACAATGGCCCGCGAGATGCTTTAGCGTCCGCGTCATTTCCTGGATGGCGGCAATCTTGCGTTCCAGTTCCGCGATGTGTTCGAGGGCGACCGCCTTGACGTCGGAACTCGCCCTGGACCGATCGCGCCAGAGGGCAAGCAGTTCCTTGATCTGCTCCACCGAGAATCCCAGATCGCGTGCCCGGCGCACGAAGCGAAGCGTATGGACGTCGTTGTCGCCGTAAGTCCGATAGCTGGATACGGTTCGAACGGCGGGACTGATGAGCCCGATCTGTTCGTAGTAGCGGATCATCTTGGAGGAGACGCCGCTGGCTTTGGAGGCTTCGCCGATATTCATGTGTTTCTCCTTCTCTGCGAGCGTGGCTTGCGGCCGCGGCCGGTCGCCCTCGCGCCTGCGCCTTCAGGTAGGGTTGGCCGATTTCAGCCGCAAAGCATTGCCGAGGACGAAAACGCTCGACATCGCCATGGCCGCTGCCGCGAAAATCGGCGAGAGCAGGATGCCGTTCATGGGGTAGAGGACGCCGGCTGCGACCGGTATGAGACTGACGTTATAGGCGAATGCCCAGAACAGATTCTGCTTGATGTTCAGAATCGTCGCCTTGCTGAGCGCGATCGCCTTCGCAACGCCGTTCAAGTCGCCGGACATCAGCACGACGTCTGCGCTTTCTATCGCGATGTCGGTTCCCGTCCCGACGGCGATGCCGACATCCGCTTCGGCGAGAGCCGGAGCATCATTGATGCCGTCGCCGATGAACGCCACCGACCGGCCGTCCTGTCGAAGCTTTCTGATCGCCTCGACCTTGCCTTCCGGCAAGACCTCGGCGACAACCTCGTCAATGCCGAGCCTTCTGGCGATCGCTTCCGCCGTGCGGCGGTTGTCCCCTGTAATCATGGCCACCTTCAGGCCGAGCTCGTGCAGGGACTTGATCGCCTGGGGCGTCGTTTCCTTGACCGGGTCCGACACTGCGATGATCGCCGCCAGCCGCCCGTCGACCGCCGCATAGAGCGGCGATTTTCCGCTGGCGCCGAGCCGCTCGGCCTCGGCCGCGAAACCGGAAATGTCGATCCCCTTCTTTGCAAGCGCGCGGTCGGCGCCGACCTGCACCTGGCGCCCGGCCACAGTTCCGCTTACGCCGAAGCCGGGCGTCGCTTCAAAGCCGGTGGGGGCAGCCGTCGCGACTCCCTTGGCACGGGCCGCCGACACGATGGCTTCGGCAATCGGGTGCTCGGAAAGCATTTCGAGACTAGCGACGAGGAAGAGTACTTCGTCGGGCTCGAAGCCGTCTGCGGCGACGAGGTCCGTCAGTTCCGGGCGGCCCTTCGTCAAAGTCCCGGTCTTGTCGAGCGCGACTACACCGGCATCGCGCAGGCTCTGCAGAGCCTCTCCCTTGCGGAAGAGGATGCCCAGTTCGGCGGCGCGGCCGGTACCGACCATAATCGAGGTCGGTGTCGCCAGGCCCATCGCACAGGGGCAGGCGATGATCAGGACCGCCACAGCATTCACGAGGGCGAATGAGAGGGCAGGGGAGGGACCGAGGGCGAACCAGGCAGCAAAAGTCAACCCCGCGGCCAGAATCACCGCCGGAACGAACCATCCCGTAATCCTGTCGACCAGGGCCTGGATCGGCAGCTTCGAACCTTGGGCGGCTTCGACCAATTTGATGATCTGCGCAAGCAGCGTTTCGCTGCCGACCTTGGTGGCCTTGAAGGTGAAGGACCCGGTCCTGTTGATCGTGCCGCCGACCACCGGGCTTTCCGCTTCCTTCTGGACCGCAAGGGGCTCGCCGGTGATCATCGATTCGTCGACATAGGAGCTCCCATCGATGACCGTGCCGTCCACCGGGATTTTCTCGCCGGGCCGGATGCGAATGACGTCGCCGGCAACGACCTCGCTGATTTGAGCCTCGACGAAGTCGCCGCTGCGCAAGACGAAAGCCGTCTTCGGCTGCAGCCCGACGAGCCGTTTGATGGCCTGGCTCGTGCGGCCCTTCGCCCGTGCCTCGAGATAGCGGCCGACGAGAACCAGGGTGACGATGACGGCGGCGGCCTCGTAATACACATTCGCCGTTCCCGAGGGCAGAATTCGGGGGGCGAAGGTCGCGACGACCGAATAGCCCCAGGCCGCGCTCGTCCCGAGGACGACCAGCGAGTTCATGTCGGGCGTTCGACGCAGAAGGTTGGGCACGCCTTTCCTGAAGAAGCGCAGTCCCGGTCCGAACAGCACAAGCGTTGCGAGCGCGAACTGAAGGTAGAGATTGTTGCGCATGCCGATTGTGCCCATGATCAGCTCATGGACGCGCGGAATAAAGTGTGATCCCATTTCGAGCAGGAAGAGCGGAAGCGTCATCAGCGCCGAGATGGTCACCGCGGATTTGAGAGACCTGAGCTCTGCCGCGCGATGATCCTCTTCTTCCGGCAAGACTTCGGCAGGCTTCGCCTTGCTGATCTCGTATCCGGCACCCCGCACCGCGGCTTCGAGGGCGGGCATGTCGACTGCTCCGGAAATCAGGCGCACTGTCGCCTTCTCCGTCGCAAGATTCACGGCTGCATCCAAAACACCGGGAAGGGCCTTCAGCGCCTTCTCTGCGCGGGAAACACAGGAGGCACAGGTCATGCCTTCGATCTGGAATTCCTCAGAGCTGACCTTCGGCGCATAGCCCGCCTTCTCGATCGCACGGAGTACCGACGCAGGGTCCGGTTCCCGATCGAATTGAACCGTTGCTCTCTCCGTAGCCAGGTTGACATTCGCAGAGGCGACGCCCGGCACCGCCGCGATGGCCATTTCGACGCGTCGGACGCAGGACGCGCAGGTCATGCCTTCAATGCCGAAGTCAGTGGCGATCGCAGTTGACGTGGATTTGTCGATCTGAGGCAGTGCAGTCATCGGAATGTCCTTTCCAAACTGCACCCTTCATAATCCTTCCAACAATGGGAAGGTCAACCGCCCTTACGAATTTTCTTCCGCCGCTCGGCCTCAGGTGCCTAACCCTATGTGCCGGATCGCTTCACCGCCGGGGAGAAGGGGAAGCGATCCGGCTCGTTGCGGCAGCCCGCTCCTGGACGGAAGATCGTCACGGTTCCTCCAGTCTGACGGGCAGCGCAGGGGCAATTTCAGGCGCCCTGGCCGCAGCAGGAGTTGCCGAAGGACACCTTGTAGCCGGCATCTTCAATGGCAGCGGCGAAGGCAGCAGAACCGATGTCGGAGTCGATCGACGCTGTTTTCGTTTGGAGATCTACGGTCACGTTCGCCTTCGGATCGACGGCTTTCGCCGCCTTCTCGACCGTGCTGGCGCAGTGGCTGCAGGTCATGTCGGATATGTTGAGTTTGTACATGGAGACACCCTTGCCTTAGGAAACCGCCACAGCATGAATCTTCCAACGATGGCAGGGTCAAGGGAGCGCGCGGCTTTTTCTTCCGGGCTTTTATTGCGAGTTGGACGGAGATGTCTGCGTCCGGTCAGTCGCCTCCAGGCTTCGACCAGATCGGCCGGTCGGTGCGCAGCGAACAAAGAGCCGGCCGTTTCCGCGATTTCGAGAAACGCGGAAACGCTCTGGCCAAACATCGGCCGGCCGGCCCTGGTGGCCGCTGCTTCATTCGACGACGCAATCGTCCGATTTCGCGGCTGCGGTCTGCTCGCCTGACTGCTGAGCTTCGGCGTCCTGCTGTGACGTAGCGAGGTCTTTGTCGCCTCCGCCCTGCTGGTTTGCCAAGGGCATCGTTTGGCCGTCCTTGCTGGCGGCATTGTCCGCCGCGGTCAGCGGCGCCTTGGTGCCGTCCTTGGCTATGCCGGGCTTGTCGGCATTGATGGATGCGGTCGTGTCCGTCGAAACCCCGTCTTTGCAGGCGGCTGTGGCTGCGCCCGATGCGAGGCCCGCAATGGAAATGGCTGTGAGGATGGTAGCGAGTACCTTCATTATAGCCTCCATCTATCTCTGATCGGATGTGTGAAACCAATCGGCAGGCCCGTTCGTTCCATGGTTTACGCTATCCGGGGATTTGAGGTTGCTTCCCTCGGCACTTGCACATGGTTTGAGCGCAAACTTGCTGCCACCCATGCTTGCAACCCTGTCCGCCACGCTCGTCTTGGCGGGTGTCGTCGTCCTCGGTCTTTCCGGTATCCGGTTGCCCCGGGGCTGTGGTCTTCGCGATCTGTCTCGGTCTCGGACCGGGCATCGACAGCATGGCACAGGAATCGCTTCCGCTCCGGCTGTTCGGATCGGCCGGCTATGCTGCGATAACGGGAAGAATGGCCGCCGCACTGCTGGCGGCGGGCGCGAAGGCACCCATTGTCTTCTCCATCCTGATGGAACGGTTCGGCACCGACGTCGCTTTGTTGGTCAATGCCTGCCTCGGCGCGGTCGGCATGGGGCCTTGGTGGCGGTAGCATCGGCCGCCAAACGTCGGCCGGACGCTCTCACTCTTTGACGCCGCGCCATGCGATTGCCCGAGATGCGGACACTTATCGCGTGGTCTTGGCAATGCAGTCAGATGAGGGGTGCTGGAGTCCAGTCACCGTCTACCCAAGGAGGTCAGCTCTTGGGTAGACGGCATTTGGAAACGGTCTGGCAGGGTTCCTTCTCCGTATCCCGATGTTAGGTTTAGCAAGCTCACTTTGAGCCAGCTGCTCAGCAAGTTTACAAATATTCAAACTCCGCGGCTGTTTCGAAAACGTCCAGCGGACCAACACCGTTCCGCGCGCCGCCGGATGAAGTTAGACAACGATTCTCAGTGGCAGGAAAAACTCGGCCGGTCCGCAGGCAGAGGATCAGATTGCGGCCGGAAAGCTCACTGTGCAGACAAGCCCGGGAGAATTGTCGGACAGGACGACCTCCCCGCCATGCAGATCCGTAATGGCTCTTACCAGGCTCAGGCCCAATCCGGTTCCCGGTGAACCGCGCGTTTTGTCGAGCCGGTAAAACCGTCGGAAAACCTTCGTCCGTTCCGCAGGCGGTATGCCCGGGCCATTGTCCGAAACGATCAGCTTCACCCATTCCGCGTCGCGGGAAAGCGTGATTTCGACAGCCGTTCCGGGAGGAGTGTGGCGAAACGCGTTGGTGAGAAGATTGACGCAAAGCTGCTTCACCAGATCCGCATCGCCGAAGATGAAGCCGGAATCTTGGCAGTCCAACGACAATCCATATCCTCCCTCCTCGGATATCGGCTTGAATGCATCGAATACGTCCAGGAGCAAGACTTGCAGGTCGATGCGCCGGAAATTTGCTTTCCTGTCCCGGGACTGGATCTGCGCGATCCGCAGGAGGGCGTCGAAGGTGGCTGAAACGCTGGACAGTTCCGCCAAGGCGGCTTCGATGGCGGGGTGGCGGGTCTGCTGCTGGGAAGAATTCAGCACTTCGTCGAGCATCAGGAAAACGCGGCCGAGGGGAGTCTTCAAATCATGTGCAATATCGGTCGTGACCTGCTTCAGAGCCGTCACGCTTGATTCCAGTTGACCGATGGCGACGTTGAACTCTGTCGACAAATGGTCGATTTCGTCCATGTGAGGAGATACTGGCAGCCTTCGCGACAGCTCGCCGTTACCTATGGCATGCGCGATCTGGATCAGACGACTGACGCGTCGACGCAGGCGCACCGAGACCAGAATGGCTCCGCCCATCCCGAGGATAAACGTGATCCCGGTCGCCCATGCGAAGCTGGTCGTCACGGTTCTCGTAAGCTTTTCGGTGTCATTGTAGCTGACGCCCACCGTCAGGTCGTAGGGGCCGAGCTCCCGGCGATAAAGCTTGTAGGCGATTGCGTTCTTGTCTGCCTGGGAAGGGAGCAGGCCCGAAAAGCCCTTGGCGGGCGTAGGAAACTCCGTGTTTCCCGCCAAAAGCTTGCCGGCCCCGTCTCTTAGATTGTAGATAGTCTCCTGGCCCCGGATCGCCGGCCCGTGGTTTTTGATCATTGCCACGGCTGCATCGATGCCCCCGGCTTCGAAGGTCAGCGAGATCTCGCGAAATCTCTCCAGCACGCTCGCATTCAAGCGCTCGTCCAGGAAGTTCAGGACCATGCGGTGGGCAATGACGTTGGCGCTCAGATTGGCCAGCGTAAACAGCAGCATGTAAACTGCCGCATGCTTGAGGGCCGTGCTCCTGAGAAAAAAACTACTGCCTGGCATGAAGCGAGTATCCGGCACCTCGCAACGTGTGAAGGAGTGGCCTGCTGTACGGCTTGTCAATTTTCGCACGCAGGCGGCTGATGTGCGTCTCGACCACGGTGCTTTGCGGATCGAAGTTGAAGTTCCAGATCCGCTCCAGGAGCATCGTTTTGGTCAGAATTCTTCCCTCATTGCGCATCAGCAGTTCCAGCAAAGAGAACTCACGGGGGAGTAGTTCTATAGACTGCCCGCCCCTTTCCGCCGTGCGACGCACAAGATCGATCTCAAGATCGGCGACTTTCAAACGGGTCTTTTCCTGCGACAGCGGTGGCCGGCGCCTCAGTGCGCCGATACGCGCCATCAGCTCCGAGAATGCAAAGGGTTTGACGAGATAATCGTCCGCCCCGGCGTCAAGGCCCTCCACTCTGTCATCGATGCCGTTCATTGCGGTCAGGAACAACACGGGCACGGGGATACCGGCTGACCGCAGCGCCTTGACCAGACTAAGCCCGTCCAGGCCAGCGACCATCCTGTCGACGATCATCACCTCATAGGAGGAGTCCAGTCCGAGCGCGAACGCGTCACGGCCATCCGTTACGTGGTCCACCGCATGTCCCGCGGACGTGAGACCCGTCGTAATATAGGAGGCAGTTTTTCCGTCATCCTCAAGCAGAAGAATTTTCATATCAACTCTCTCGGTTGCGCAGCCGGCCCGCATGTAAGCTGCATTGCAGGACTATTCCATGATTGGTCGACAGTTATGGACATAAAAGCTGAGAAACTTCGTTCACAAATTTGTAATATGCGAGTGGAGCCGTTGAAAGCTGGCTGTCTTAACTATTGAACTGCCGCTTCACATTTACCTTTGATTTGGCGCCGCGCTGCAGCCTCCCGATCGTTTCCCGTGCGGTCGAATTTGGCGCTGGTCCGCATCGGGCGGACGAGCGACGGTAATTGAGGGGAAGAGGCGGCCCGGTCTGCAGCAGGGTGAAGACTGGGCGAGCAACTCGCCCAGTCTTTGGTTTAGAAGCTGCGTTGGAGGCGAAGCATACCCCCCCAGGAACTGCCCTTGTCCGGTGCGAAACCATCCGTGTAAACGAGTTCCGGTGTAAACTCGAGGTCTTCGACGATTTCGAACTCCACGTTCGCGACGGCGGCAAAATTCTTACGCTGGTCGTAAGAGAGCTGCGTGTTGAATGTCGACTTTTCCGACAGGGGCGCGGAGAAACCGCCCCAGATCGCGTAGTCGCCTTCCCAGGTGGCGTAGCGGTTCGAGCCGTACCGGGCCCTGACCTCCCTACGGTCACCGTCCGTGCTCCACCCTCCCATCAGGAAGGCGGAGAAGCCTCCGAACTCGCCGTCAAGCCGGGCCTTGATTGCGCCTTCGTTCATCGACTCGTCGTAGCCGCCTATGACTTTTATCCCAAACTGCCCCATCGTGTAGCCGGCACCGAGTACGAAGTCGGGGAGATAGCCTTTGCCGGTGCCGTTGTCGTCTTCGAGGGCAATGACGCCCGTCAGACCGTTGCCCCCATCGTAGTTGTAGGCGATGTAGTTGGTCTGGAACGGTCCGTATTTGGTGAACCAGTCGCTCATCACGTTGCCCGCATAGTCGCCGAAGACAGTGAAGTTCGACTCGCCCGCACCGAGTTGGAAGCCGGCGAAATCGATATACCCGAAATAGAACCACGTCTGAGGCGTCGAACCGGTGCCCGAGGAGGCGAAGTACGGACCGCCATAGCCGCCATGGTAATCGAAGCGGATTTCAGCATAGGTCTTCAAAGCGCCGTATTCGGTATCCGAAGCGGTTGAGAAGCCCAGGAGTGCGCGGGAGCGCGCGTCAAAGGAATCGCCGTAGCCATCACGATCGGAGTCGCGGCCGAGAGCTTCGCCGGCTCTAGTTTCGGCGCGGATGTAACCGCTGATACGGAGGCAAGTTTCCGTACCTGGGATATAGAAATAGCCTTTGCCGAATGCATCGCACACCCGGACATATTCCATTGGCTCCGGCTCAGCCGCGACGACGGCATCCGCTGCATATGCGTAAGTGGAAGTTGACGCTGCAAGGGCTGCTAGCGCGGCGAGTTGGATCGATTTCATTTTTCACCTCAATAGAACGACTCCCCGCGTTGCCGGGGCCGCCCCAATTGGCTCGCCTAGATTCTCAGCACGTTTTCATGAAATTTACAGCCGTGTAAGGTTATGATTGCCGATCCGAACGTTGCATTTCAGTCACACCGAAAAGAGGCGGTCACAGTTATGTAACGATCTCGCAATAATAGTTGATATCGCAATCTGTGCCGCTTATATGTGAGTATTAACTTGTCATATAATATTAGATGGACACGACTTTACTTATTTGTAATGATTGCGAAAGGCAGGAGATATTCTTGTGATTTAGCTTATCCCCGTTGCGATGACGCAATGTCACAACGAGGATAAAACGATGAAAGCTACGATCGCCATTGCGGCTGTTCTCATTACCGTTATCGGCACGCCTGCACTTGCAAGAAACGGAGTGACTTCAACGACTTTGCTCGGCAGAATCGTCGCCGGTCACGGCATGCCGGGCGATACGGCGCGATCCAAGTCCGACCCCGATGTAACCTTCCGTGTGCTCGACAATGGAAAGGTCGAGCGGACCAACAGCCGGCTTGGTACCGTCTTTATTACCAATCCCAGGGCGGAATGGAGCCGGACGTCGCTCAGCCGTTGAGCGTTCGGTTGCGTAGCAGGGGCAGCACCTGAGAGGGTGGGTGGTGCGATCATAAGCGCTGCTCACCCGGCGGGGCGAACGCTCTTGAAAAATGATGCGAGATCCGGCTCCTCCCAGATCGCTTCGGCCGGGTCTCGAATTGTCTGAGGAGGCGAAGATTCAGTCGGTGAACTCGGCGACCACCCCTGGCTTGACCATCGCCGCCAGTTCCTCCGCGTCCCAGTTCGTCAGGCGAACGCAGCCGTGTGACTGAGCTTTATCGATCAAGGACGGCTCGGGTGTCCCATGGATTCCATAGGTGGGCTCCGTCAGATCGATCCAGACGGTTCCCACCGGA
The DNA here is from genome assembly GCF_000427465.1 of Sinorhizobium arboris LMG 14919. Lineage (NCBI taxonomy): Bacteria > Pseudomonadati > Pseudomonadota > Alphaproteobacteria > Hyphomicrobiales > Rhizobiaceae > Sinorhizobium > Sinorhizobium arboris. Next base: position 405,940 of record NZ_ATYB01000008.1, read on the forward strand.
TTATTGGGCCCCTTGGGAAGGGTCAGCGCCTTGTCGTTGCCGCCCTGCTTGAAATTGACGTCGGGGTCGTATTCGTAAGGCGGCATGCGCGCGACCCCTTTGACCTTGTGGGTGCCCGTGGGGGAGGGGGACGCTTCGCTGCCGATGGAGGCGGGATACGCAGCGAGCGGCGAACCATCTTCGGCGAATGCCAGAACTTGCCCCGTTCGCTTGCGCACTTCTATCCTTTTGACCGCGCCTTCCTTCGCGACGCCGGGCTTTGCAACCCAAACCGTCTCCCCGACGGTAAATGACGACGCCGGATTCAACGTCTTGAGGAGGTCGATGTCCATGTGAAACCGCTCGGACAATCTCTCCTCGACGCTTGTGTAGCCGAGATGATCCATCTTGGCCTGCTCGGAATAGTCGTGGGGGATCGCATCGACGAGATCCTTGGCGTCGTCTTCCGTGATGACATAGGACTGAATGGCAGGCTGGTCCTGCGGGAGCCGGCTGACGACCTCGGGGTCCAGCTTTCCATCGACGGGAAGACGGTGCATGGCTTCGAAACCCGCAACGGCCTTGGAGACGTTCTCGCCGTAGTAGCCGTCGATCACCCCGGGAGAGGATCCCGCGCGGTCCAGGAGAACCTGGAGATGGATGATGGCGGGATCCGGGTGAGGCGGTTCCTTCGGCGGCCGTTCCGGCCCGATTGTGGCAATCGGAGCATTATTGATCGCTTGCGGCTGCAGTTCTTGAGCACTGGCGGTCGAGTGGAGGCCCAATGACAGGGCGGTTGCGATAAAGATGATGTTCTTCATGAACATCAAATGGACAGCCCGCCCGACTTGTTCCGCCGGTTGATTTCCTTGCTCTCGGAGGTGGATGCGGCGTGCGTGTTGCACGCCGCAAGGGCGCTAGGCCGTCAGAGCGCCGCTTTGATCTTCTCGGCGGCCTCAGGCGAGACCCACTTGATCCAGAGGTCCTCGTTCTCTTCGAGGAAGCGCTTCGCACCTTCTTCACCACTGGCCTGATTGTCGGTCATCCAGGCCATGAGCCGGCTGACGGTATCGTTGCTCCAGGAGCGCTTGGTCAGATAGTCCATGACCTCGGGGCCGACCCGCTCGGAGAAGGGCTTGGCGACCAGCGTCACGATCGTATCGACCGGCCATGCGTTCGGCTGGGGGTCGGGGCAATCGACCACGGTGTTGCAGCGCTTCCATTCGGCCGCGTCGTGCGGCACGCCGGGGTCCAGCTTGACCATCTTGTATTTGCCGAGCAGGGCGGTCGGAGACCAGTAATAGGTAAGAAGACCCTCCTTGCGTTCATAGGCCTTGGCGATGGCGCCATCCAGGCCGGCGGCAGAGCCGGTGTCAACCAGGGTGAAGCCCGCTTTCTCGCCGTCGAACGCGTTGAAAAGCTGCGTCGTCACCACCGTGCCGCCCCAGCCCTGCGGTCCGTTCAGGATCGCGCCCTTGCTGGGGTCTTCGGGGGCAGGAAAGAGCTCAGGCTGCTTCAGCGCGTCGCCGATCGTCTTGATGTCAGGGTGTGCGTCGGCGAGATACTGGGGGATCCACCATCCCTGGACGCCGCCGTCCGGCAGCGGGGAGCCGACTGTGATGATACGACCGTCGTCCTGGCCCTTCTTGACGACATCGGGCAGGAGGTCGATCCATGCTTCCGGCGCGATATCGGGTTGGCCCTTCTCGGCCATGGAGGTGATCGTCGGCACGGTGTCGCCGATCGTGATCTCGGCACTGCAGCCGTAGCCTTCGTTGAGAATGAACTTGTCCAGGTTGGAGAGGACCTCGGCACTCTGCCAGTTCATGCTGGCGATAGTGACGCTCCCGCACTCGGCCGCATTCGATACCGATGCACCTGCGATAAGGCCAAGCATCAGACATGTCGATGCAAGCAGCTTCGTCATTGCACTGTTCCCTCTTCTTTTGGCGGCGCGTTATCGAAAGAGCAGGGTGCCGCGTATCCCGCTCCTTACCCCTCGTTTCCCCGCCTTGCGCTATCCGGAGTAGCCATGCCGGGCGAAGAAGCGGTCAAGCTCTCTTTGCTCCGGCACCTGACCGGTGAAGATCTCGACATATTCCGGGATACGCTTCATCCGCACGGATATATCTTCCTTCGTCTGCATCGAGATATAGCCGATCTGCACGAGATAGATCGTGCGCGCACGCACATCGGCCCGCGCCTCGTCATGCCCGAACCGCAGGAACATGCGCGTGAGCGCATCGAGCCGCTGCTGATCGGCGCGCTGGACTTCCGCAAGAATTTCAGGCGACTGCAGGGCCCAGCTTCGCACCGCGAACTCGAACTGCGAGTCGAACAGGCTGCCATCAAGCCAGCAATCGAAAACGTTGAGCATCGCTTCGGCAATCGTCTCCGCATAGGCCTCGGACTGCCTTACCAGGTTGCCGGTATTCTTTTCGCGCCAGCGCGAGACGAGCCTGTCGAGCAGTTCCTCGCGGTCCTTAAAGAACCAGTAGAAGCTCGTCCGCGAAAGATTGAGCTTCTTCGCAAGCGGCTGGATCTTCACCGCGTCGATGCCAGACTCGAGCAGGGATTCGTAGGCCGCTCCAAGCCAGACATCCGGGGAACCGCGCCAGCCGCTGTCGCTCGTGATCTGCTCCATCGTCGCTGTTTAGCAAATCGAAGGATACCTCGCAAGAAAAATGTACATCAGTGTCTCTTGCCGTGACTGCAATGCCTGATTTGTTGACACATGTGTACATTTTCACCTACGCTGCCGACACATCCAAGCCGGAGCCCCGCAGATGCCGAACGATCCTCTCCTTCAACCATACCAGCTGAAGCACCTGACGCTGCGCAACCGCATCATCGTGACGGCACACGAGCCGGCCTATCCGGAGGACGGCATGCCGAAGGAGCGCTATCGCGCCTATACGGTGGAGCGCGCGCGGGGCGGCGTGGCAATGACGATGACCGCCGGTTCGGCGGCGGTCTCGAAGGACAGCCCGCCGGTCTTCAACAATCTGCTCGCCTACAGGGACGAGATCGTGCCGTGGATAAGAGAGATGACCGATGCCGTGCACGAGGAGGGGGCGGCGATCATGATCCAACTCACGCATCTCGGCCGGCGCACGCGGTGGGACAAGGGCGATTGGCTTCCGGTCGTCGCTCCCTCTCATCACCGCGAAGCGGCGCATCGCGCCTTCCCCAAGAAGATCGAAGACTGGGACATCGAAAGGATAATCAAGGATTTCGCCGATGCGGCCGAGCGCATGAAGGCCGGCGGCATGGACGGCGTCGAACTGGAGGCCTATGGCCACCTCATCGACCAGTTCGCCTCGCCATTGACCAACGAACTCGACGGCCCTTACGGAGGCTCGCTGGACAACCGCATGCGCTTCTGTTTCGACGTTCTGAGGGCGATCCGGGCGCGGGTCGGAGACGAGTTCATCCTGGGCGTGCGATACACAGCCGATGAATGCCTCCCCGGCGGGACGGACAAGGCGGAAGGCCTGGAAATCTCGAGACGCCTGAAGGAAAGCGGGCTTATCGACTATCTGAACGTCATCCGCGGCCATATCGATACCGACCCCGGCCTGACGGATGTGATCCCGATCCAGGGCATGGCCAATTCGCCGCATCTCGATTTCGCCGGCGAGATACGCGCAGCCACGAACTTCCCAACCTTCCACGCCGCGAAGATCCCGGACGTCGCGACCGCCCGCCACGCGATCGCATCCGGCAAGGTCGACATGGTCGGGATGACACGCGCCCACATGACCGATCCGCACATCGTCCGCAAGATCATCGAGAGGCGGGAGGACGACATTCGCCCCTGCGTCGGGGCGAACTACTGTCTCGACCGCATCTATCAAGGCGGTGCAGCCTACTGCATCCATAATGCCGCGACCGGACGCGAGCTGACGATGCCGCACACGATCGCCAAGGCAGACCGCCGCAGGAAGGTGGTCGTCATCGGGTCCGGCCCCGCCGGTCTCGAGGCGGCGCGCGTGGCCGGGGAGCGTGGCCACGAAGTGGTCGTTTTCGAGGCGGCCGGCGATCCCGGCGGCCAGATCCGCCTCACCGCACAGAGCCCGCGCCGCCGCGAAATGATCAGCATCATCGACTGGCGTATGAGCCAATGCGAAAAGCTGGGCGTCACCTTCCATTTCAATACATGGGCGGAAGCGGAGACCATTGAGGCGGAAAAACCCGACGTCGTCATCGTCGCCACAGGCGGTCTTCCGCATTCGGAGGTGCTGTCGAGGGGCAACGAACTCGTCGTCTCTGCCTGGGATATCATTTCGGGCGATGCCAAGCCGGGCAGCAACGTCCTGATCTTCGATGACGCCGGCGACCATGCCGCTCTGCAGGCTGCCGAATTTCTCGCCAATTCCGGTGCCAGGGTCGAAATCATGACGCCCGACCGCTCCTTCGCGCCGGAAGTCATGGCGATGAACCTCGTGCCCTACATGCGATCTTTGCAGAAACTGGATGTCACCTTTACCGTGACCTACCGGCTGGAAGCGGTCGAGAAGAGCGGCAATCAACTGATCGCTCATGTGGGCAGCGATTACGGCGGCGTCTCCAAACAGCGGACGTTCGACCAGGTGGTCGTCAATCACGGGACCATCCCGCTCGACGAACTCTATTTCGAGCTGAAGCCCTTCTCCAGCAACCTGGGTGAGATCGCGCACGACCAGCTGATCGCCGGGCAGCCGCAATCCGTCGTGCGCAACCCCGAGGGCAAGTTCCAGCTTTTCCGCATCGGCGATGCGGTTGCCGCGCGCAACACGCATGCAGCAATCTACGACGCGCTTCGGCTTCTCAAGGATATCTGACGCCGGGCAAGTTCGCAGGCCTTTCGGCCTTCCGCTTCGCCCTTGTCGCGTTGCCACGCCCAGAGATACCGGATAACGGAAGATAGAGCCGTTGGCAGGGATATCAGCCATCGGTGTCCGGTCCGTCTGCGATAAGGCGGTCCAGCTCGGGCAGGATGATATCGACCAGCTCCTTCGGGGCTTCGCCCGCAGCATAGACCCGCCGGGGATCGGCCCGGCTTTTCATTGCCTCGAACTCGTCGTAGGTCATGAGAACGTAGCGCGGTTTGCGGTGCTGCGTGATGGCGACCGGCTGACGGTCGGCCGCCATGGTGACGGTCTTGATGTTGCGCAGCAGGTCGACGGTGCTGAATTTCTGCATCGGCCGCCTCCTTGGTAAAGACGATTTATACGAATGATTTGACTATTTGTAAGCCTAACAGGACTTGAAGCTTCCTGGGTGGGCCGAAAGGGGGAGTGCCCCCTCTGCAAAGCCGGTATTTGGGTCGGGACGCCAATCGCACGGAATGACGGCGATCAAGTCTTCGTCGTCCTGACCGGGATAGCGACCGAGAGTCGCATTGAGCGCTGTTATGAGACCGTAGCCGTTGATCTGGCGCTCGTAGTCCGATGAAAATCGCATGCTTCATCTCCGCTACATATCATTCGCCGGCTCCCGGCTGATCTTGCGGGGCCCCGGCACGACCTTAACGTCACAGCGAATTTCGGCTTCCTTTCCAGTCTGTTAGCAGCCGCATCGGGGGGCTGCAATCTGTCCTGCCTCTCATCTCTGCGCTTGACACAGGGAGGAGAGGAGATCAGCGCCGCGTCCGCGGCGCGGGAAGAGTTCTTTAACCCAAGGACTTGGGCTGGCTGGATCCCTGCGGCGAGCACAGGAATGCGGTATCAGCAAGCTTGCCTGAGTATCTGGTCGACCCGGTCTTAAATTCGTCGCGAGCTAGTCCTTGTTCCGGAACGCCGCCTCTCCGGCGTCCGATACCTCGACCCACTTCTTGTCCGGCTCGGCGTCTTTGACGTAACTGTCGTGCCAGTTCCACCACTTGTAGGTGGGCGTCTGAGGGTAGCCTTCGGGTGAGTCTTCCCAGACTTCCTGGCGGCCGAGCGGCGTAATGTCGAGATAGTTCCACGTGCTGCCCATCTGCTCGTCGCCGCGATTGTTGATGAAATAGGTACGGAACACGCGGTCGCCGTCGCGATAGAACACGTTCGTGCCGTGCCACTCGTCCACTCCAAAGTCAGCGTCGAAGCTGTCTGTCACCGTGAACCAGGGCATCTGCCAGCCCATGCGCGCCTTCAGCCGGGCTATATCCGCCTGGGGTGCCCGCGAGACGAAAACGAGGGTTGTGTCACGGGCGTTCAGGTGGGCGAGGTGTGCCACCTGATCGGCCACCATGGAGCAGCCCCTGCATGCGTGGTCGGGCCAGCCGAATACGCCCGGTTCGAAGAAAGCGCGATAGACGATCAGCTGACGACGGTCATCGAACAGGTCGACGAGGGTGACCTTGCCCGCTGGTCCCTCGAACGCATACTCCTTCTCCACCGCCATCCACGGCATTCGCCGGCGCTCGGCGGCCAGCGCGTCGCGCGCTCGGGTCAGGGCCTTTTCCTTGATGAGCAGCTGCTGGCGCGCGGCCTCCCAAGCCTGTGGCGAGACGACGGGTGGCGTGTGCATTGGTTTCGTCATGGCTTGGCACCTCCAGTTTGTGCGCTTGACAATCTATGTGCATTGGCGCGCCCCTTTGACGCGAAACCCGACCGCGGCCCATTCTCTGGCTGTCGGGCACGAAGTAGTTTGGCACCGGAAAGCCGATGGCGGGAGTAACAAGTGTGGCGCCATTCGATTGGCGCTGGTGGTGGCCTGCGTGGCTTCCGACATATCGCGTGAGGTCGGCTGGGACGTGTCGCTCGAGCGGAACTGACCTAGATTACGCAGGTGCACTGGAAGAACGTGGCCGCGAATGATCGTATTCCTGGACTTCGAAGCATCGTCTCTGAGCAAGAAAAGCTTTCCCATAGAGGTCGCCTGGGTCTTCGAGGACGGCCGCTCGCGTTCCTATCTGATACGGCCGGCACCGGATTGGACAGACTGGTCCGCCGAGGCCGAGGCAGTCCACGGCATATCGAGGGATCTGCTTCGGGCAGACGGGCTCTCTGTCGCGTTCGTCGCCGAAGAGATGATCCGTGACCTAGCCGGGCACCAGCTTTATGCCAGCGCACCCTCCTGGGACGGAAAGTGGCTGAGCGTGCTGCTGAGAGCTGCCGGGCTGCCAAGGCATGCTCTACGACTGGCAAAGTCCGACGAAGCCTTCCTCGATGCGGCACGGCGCAGGATGGGCGAGAGGTTTTCGGATCAGGAGGTATCGGACCTGGTCCGCGGCGTCATCGGCGTAACCGGGCCGCCGCCCGTCCATAGAGCGCTCCCTGATGCGTGCCTGGAACTGGATCGGTTGAGACTGGTCAGCAAGGCGGCAGCGGAGCGTGCCGGATCGCCGTAGATCGTGGTCACGTTCCCAGTCTGCGGCGCCGCGGAGCGGCTTTACATTTCTTTACATTCGCCCGGAACGGTCGAAACGTTGCCCGCTTACCTTCCTCCATCGCAGCAGGTGCTGCGGAGCAAAGGAGACTGGCAATGGAAAACGAAGACAAGGACCTGTCGGGGTCGGGCGCCGGCAAGGCCGTTTCGAAAGGATGGGGACGGCACGCGGCGATCGGCGGCCTCGCAGCCGTCGCCGCCGTCAGCGCGGTCGGATTTGCAGCCGCGCGTAGCGACGATTTCGGCTTCGGCATGGGCCGTTTCGGCATGGGCGGCCATGTGATGCACGCGCATATGGGAGGTGGTGGCTTTATGGAACACCGGATCGGCAGCATCCTCGACGAGCTCGATGCGACACCCGAACAGGAAGACAAGCTTTGGGACATCATCGACAATGCCCGCGCCGAAATCAGACCGACTTTCCGGGACTTCCGCGAGACGCGCGAAGAGGTTATCGAACTCCTGGGCGCGCCGGGCATCGACCGGGCCGCCGCCGAGAAACTTCGCAGCGAACGCATTGCAGCCATTGACGAGGCCTCGCGCAAGATGACGGCCGCGCTGCTCGACGCGGCCGAAGTGCTGACGCCGGAGCAGCGCGTCAAGCTCGTCAAGCATTTGAAGGAGCGCAGGGGCCACGGCCGGTGGTAAATATGAGTCGGGCGGAAGATTGAACGGAGCGCATGGATGGCGGAAAGGGTCTTGATTGTTGACGATGACACGCGCCTCTCCGCCATGCTCTCCGATTATCTCTCCGGAAGCGGCTACACCGTCGATACTGCGGCGACGGCCACGGCGGGCATCGCCGAACTCGGGCGCCGCAACCCTGACGTCGTTATCCTCGACGTCATGCTGCCGGATTACGATGGCTTCGAGACCTGCCGACGCATACGTGCGGTATCGGACGTCCCCATATTGATGCTCACTGCCAAAGGCGAGGAGACGGATCGCATCGTCGGGCTGGAGCTCGGGGCCGACGATTATCTGCCCAAGCCCTTCAATCCGCGCGAGCTTCTGGCGCGGTTGAAGGCGATCCTGCGCCGCCGAAACGGGAGCGCCACGGTTACGCGGACCCTTCGCTTCGGACGGCTGGAGATCGATCCCGGTTCCCGCTCCGTCAGAATCGACGGCCGCGAATGTGCACTGACCAGCTACCAGTTCGACCTGCTTGTGACGCTCGCCGAAAATGCAGGCCGTACGCTCTCGCGCGAACAATTGATGGACGCGGTCAAGGGCGAGGAGCTGGACGCTTTCGACCGCTCCATCGATGTCCACATCTCGCGCATCAGGGCGGCCATCGAGAGCGACCCCAAACATCCGAGGCGCATCATTACCGTGCGCGGCGCCGGCTATGTCTTTGCCCGCTATCAGGACGATACGAGATAGAGCGATGCGCAGCCGGCTGTTTCTGAAAATCTATCTGACGCTGCTCGCGAGCCTTGCCGCGGTCGCCGTCGCGAGCGCCGCATTCGTATGGCTGGGGCAGGGCGAGGAGGAGTCCGGGTGGCAGAGCCAGCGTGCCCGGTTCGTCGCCGCGCTGATTCCGCCCGACATGGACAGCGGATCGGTCGAGGCGACGCTTGAGCGGTTTTCAAGGGCCTTCGGCGCTGACATCGCCGTATATGACCCGCGGGGCAGGCTGATCGCGAGCGCAGGCCGCCCGCTCCCGCGCGACATTCTCGACAAGTCCTGGCGCCACGGCAGAGGCAACTTTCACACCATGGTGACCGAACTGCCTGACGGCCGCGCCGTGGCTGCGCGTATGGAGCGGCCTTTGCGCCCGTCGGGCCGCAATCCGCTCGCCTACCTGGCACTGATCGCCGCCGTCATCGGGGTCGCCGCCTATCCGGTGGTGCGTCACCTTACCCGCCGCCTGGAGCGGTTGCGTGCGGGCGTGGATGCCTGGGGCAGGGGCGATTTCGTGGCTCGCGTGCCGGAAGACGGCAGCGACGAGGTGGCGGCGGTGGCCAAGAGCTTCAACAGGGCCGCCGACCATGTCGAGCGGCTGATCAAGTCACACCGGGCTCTGCTCGCAAATGCCAGTCATGAGTTGCGCTCTCCGCTCGCGCGGCTGCGCATGGCGATCGATCTCTACGAACAGGCACCGAACGCGAACCGAAAGGAGGAAGTCATCCGCAACCTTTCCGAGCTGGACGTGCTGATCGAGGAAATCCTGCTGGCGAGCAGGCTTGACCACGTCGAGGAACTCGATGCGCTGGAGTCTGTGGACCTTCTGGCTCTGGTCTCGGAAGAGGGCGCACGCAACGGTGTGGAGGTTTCCGGAACGCCTGCGACGGTCGAAGGCGATGCGCGGCTGCTCCGCAGACTTGTGCGCAATCTCCTGCAGAACGCGCTGCACCACGGCGGTCCACCTGTCACAGCCACCGTCGCGCAGGCCGACGGTGCTGCGATACTCCGGGTCCGCGATCACGGGACCGGTATAGCGAATAGCGAGGGCGACCGCGTTTTCGAGCCATTCTACCGCCCGTCGGGTCGCAGCGAGGCTGCGGGCGGCTGGGGCCTGGGGCTGGCGCTGGTGCGCCAGATCGCCGAACGCCACGGCGGCACCGTGCGTTACGAATCTCCGCCCGGCGGCGGCGCCTGTTTCGTCGTGACGCTGCCTGCGTACCAACGGACGCCTTTGAGAGCCGAGGGAGGGTAGCCTACCGCACCCAAGCGCGGGAGAAATCGTCAGGTTGTCATATCTAACATTACACAACCTAAAGATGTGAAAATCAGATAACGCAGGTTATGGAACTAGCGACCACGGTTTGCACAAACTCTTGCAGTCAGCCGATGGTTCTGGCTCCTCAATACATAACTGCATTGAGCGTGACGTAGACAGGCGAACCCGCCTTGAACTGTGTGCTGCCACGCGCGACCAGCCAGCCATCCGCACGCTCCAGGCGCGCAACGATCCGCAGCGTTGGCGAATCAGCCAGGCTAACGGACGGAGACAAGGAAAATGCTATCGACTTTGACCTGCCGTCGCTTTCGATCCGCGTTTCCGCAGCGCGTCGTCGCGCTTTGTCCTGAATGGCGGGATCCTCGAGGTAAATCTCAAGATAGCCTTCCGGGACCGCGCCGTCCTCGAACGTGACTGCGCCGCGAATCTCTCCCGGTTGCGCAACGACTGGTCCGGCGACCGCGGCGACAGCCGCAGCTCCGACGGTCATCAAAACTGTGCGGCGGTCGGTCGGGCGCTTCATCACACACTCTCCCTGGATGTCCAGCTGAACCTGTACGGCAGCGGCATTACCGCTCTGCTTGCGCGTCCGAAAGGACGCACCATGCTGCAGATGGGGCGCCTGAAAGCGCCCCATCTGCTATCGGGTCAGATAATAATGAAGTCCGCCGCCGAAAGCCTCAGGTTTGTGCTCAGCTGCGCATATTGAATCGCCGCGATCTCTCCGGTGCCGTCGGCGTCATAGGACAAGACGCCGCTATCGGCATCGTAGATGATGCGGTCGTCGGCATCATGAGCGACGCCTCCCGCACTCCCATAAAATGCACCCAGGGCGAGAGCGCCCTCGCCACCCACGCTCTCAAAGATGAGATTGTCCAGCAGGATCGTGTCGTCGATGACGTTGAAGTCCTTGATCCAGTCGATATTGCCGTTCCCAAGCGCCGTCGAGAAACGGAATGTATCCTCTCCCGCGCCGCCGATGAGGGTGTCGGCAGCCAGACCGCCATCCAGCAGATCGCTGCCTCCCCCGCCAATGAGCGTGTCCGATCCCGCAACACCCGGTTGGGCCGGCGCAGGGGGAAACTCGACCGATACGTTCAACTCATATGTCGAACCTGCGGGGACGGCTTCCGCCCAGCCATCGCCAGGCGCCGTAGGTGACCAGCTGCCTTCCAGTATGTAATAGGTTCCGGTCTCCTGAGTCACGAATACCAGGCTTGAATCCCGGTTGCTCGTGGAGCCGGGATCGCCGCCGCCGTCATCGTTCTGAGCAACGATGTTGCCGGCGCTGTCGAGCAGCCTGACCCAACTGTCATGGACATTCGGATCGGCAATGCCGTCAATGTCGATCGTAATGACCGTGCCGGCCGCCAGGTTGATTTTATAGTATCCGCCCTGGCCGTTGCCGGTGGCGTTGACGGTCGTATGAAGGATCGTCGTCGAATCGAAGATATCGCGGTCGCTGGTGAGGGAAAAGTTGTTTGAGATGTCGAACGCGGCTGCGATCGAGTTGTTCGCCGCATCCGGCCCCAGCGTGGCGTAGCCGCTTCCCATGCCCGGGCGAGGCGGCGCGTCTCCCTGATAGGCAAAATCGCCGAGCAGGGTGTCGTCACCCCGGCCGCCGTCGATCGTGTCGTTCCCCCCTTGGCCAGTCAACACATTGGCTGCGCCGTTGCCCGTCAGTCGGTCGCCAAATCCCGAACCGGCAAGATTTTCGATGGAGATATATGTATCTCCGCCGGACTTGCCTCCAGCGAGACTAAGCCTCACACCGCTCGTCGCGTCAGAGTAGTCCGCCGTGTCGCTGCCGGCGCCGCCGTTCAATCTGTCGGCGCCGCCGCCGCCGGTCATCGTATCGTCGCCGGCTCCCCCGGAGAGCTCATTGGCCAGCGCATTGCCGATGAGATGGTCATCGAATGACGAACCGACGGCATTTTCAAAGCCGACGAGAATATCGTGCCGGATAACTGCGCCTCGCCCGACGATTTGCGCAGGACCATCACCGTCGCCACCGTTGGCCGTGCCGTTGGCAAGATCGATCGTCACGCCGTCCGGGCTGCCCGCGTAGACGACCGTATCAATGCCGGAACCACCATCCAGGTAGTCCTGCCCGGAGCCACCGATGAGCGTGTCGTTGCCGGCTTCGCCATACAGGATGTCGCCATCGTTGCCGCCGTCCAGGATGTCATCGCCGCCGCCGCCATTGAAATAATCCCCGCCGCCCTGGCCCCAGAAATGATTTGCGGCGGATGTGCCGATGAAGCGGTCGATGCGGTCATCGGAACCGATCAGATTTTCGATGCTGTAGAAAGTGTCGCCCGAGGCGGTGCCGCCGCTGGCGACATTCGTTGCGAGGTTGACGAGCAGTTGGAAAGGGCTTTCCTTGCTAAAATCGACAGTATCGACGCCTGCACCGCCCCTGAATATATCCACTCCGTCCTGGCCGATCAGCGTATCGTCACCGGCGCCCCCGTCGAGAATATCGTTGCCTTGGCCGCCGAGGATGGTGTCATTGCCGCCACCGCCGTAGAGCGTGTCGTTGCCATCATCGCTTTCGGTCTGGTCCTCAAGATCCTCGACATCGATCGTGTTGTTGATGTCGCGGCTGGCGAGCGAGTCGCGGCCGCCGATGATCAGGTCGTCTCCTCCCTGGCCGAAAATCGTGTCGTCGCCGGCGCCGCCGTCGAGCGTATCATTTCCGTTGCCGCCGAAGATGATGCTGGTCATCGTGTTGTCGCCGGCGCTGGGCGGGGTCTCGCCGCCGCCGCCCGGCTGGGTCGTCGCCTCGTCGGCGTAGATGATGTTTTCGACGTTGGCGATTTTCCTGATTTTCAGGTGCCTGGATAGGAGGATGACCGTGTCGTTGCCGCCATTGGCCTCCTCACGAACGATGTCCCCCAGGGAATCGACGAAATAGATATCGTCGCCGCCGTTGCCGGCCATGCGGTCGCCGCCGCTGCGGCCGTCCAGGGTATTGGCGCCGTCATTGCCGATCAGGATGTCGTCAAACCTGCTGCCGATCCCGTTCTCGATGTAATAGTCGGCTCCATCCGCATTGTGTCCGGCGAAGATCGACACGTTATTGCTATGACCGTTGACACTCGAGAACTGTCCGGCGCGCAAGTCGAGGATCGTACCCGCGGTCGAGCCGGAGAAGTCGATCGTGTCGGTGCCGCCGGTGTCATGAATCGCGAAGCCGATGTCATGCTGCATGCCCGAGGAGGTCAACTGGTAGCCGTACTGGGTGCTCCCGAAGCCGTAGACATTGTCCCCTGTGTTAAGGTCTATGTGCTGATAGGTGCGCACTCCATTCTCGTCGACGGTTGAGAAAAAGCGGCGTATGACCGCCTCGATGTCGGCCATAAGCGGCGTCGAGGCAGACCAGCGGCTGGTTTCCCCGACGTCGATCCCATCGAAATAGGACATGACGCTGTATTGCTGGCGATCATAAGTCCAGGTCGCATTGTTCAGATAGTTGATCTGCACGCCGCCGGGACCGCTGTAGTTGTAGAGCCCAGGATGGTTCAGCCCGAACTCATGGCCGAACTCATGGATGAAGGAATCGAAGACATAACCGCCGATATCCGTCTTATTGGGTTCCGTGTCGTGGAAACGCTGACCGATGCTGACATAACGGTTGCTCGAATAGGCGCTGCCATCGTCCTCCTCGCCGAGCTCGGGGCTGACGACCTCCATCCAGTCCGTCGTGCCGTCGAACGGTGCGTCGTCGACGATCTCGAATTTTAGAGGGGTGACAGACGCCCACATCTGCAGGGCGCCGATTGCGGCGGCCTTGTACTCGGGGTGATCGTTGAGCTCGTAAACGTTGATCCTCAGCGTTCCCGCAGCCAGTTCTGGCGTGAGACTGCGGGGCAACGCCCCAAGGTAGTCAAGAAAGGACTCATAGTCCTCGCTCTTGCCATAAGGGTTATCCGGCGTCTGATCGTTGACCCACCAATTGTCGCTGGTCTGGCTAGGGTTCGGCATCGTAAGCTTCCCTCTCTGACGATTGTGCGCATTTACGGCTGTGCCGTTCTGCAGCTGCCAATTTTCCACCCGCACGCATGGCGTGCGCCTGCCCGTCAGCCCCACCCGAAATAGAGATTGGAAACTTCGACTTGTCACCCCCACAAAGACGGGGGTGACGTCAGGTTAGCTAGCCGGCTCGGCGGTCAGTGCAGACCGGTAGCCGCTGCACTCTGCGATGCACGCCGCCAGCCCTGTGTGCGGGCAAGAAGAAGTCGCGATGCAAACGCGTGAAGAAGTTTTGCCGCCACATTGGTGTAGAAGATCATCATCCCCATTGCGGCCGCCGGCGCTATGTCGCCCGCGTCGTCCATGTTCAGGATGGCAACCGAGGCAAGCTTGGTGTCCGTGGCATAGAGGAACACGACTGCCGAGACCGTCGTCATGGCATTGACGAAGAGATAGATCGCGATCTCCAGTACGGCGGGGAGGCAAACCGGCAATGTGACCCGGAAGAAGAGCTTGTAGAACGGTATCTTCAGAGAGTCCGCAACAGCTTCGAATTCCGGGTCCAACTGCTTCAGCGCAGTGAGCGCCGTCAGATGGGCGACGGTGTAAAAATGCGTAACCGTACAGAGCACCAGGATGGTCATCGTGCCGTAGATGCCGTGAAGCGGGTTCGTGGCGTTGTTGAAGAAGAAGATATAGGCAAGACCCAGCACCATGCCCGGCACGGCCATCGGGAGCATGGCGAGCATATGAAATGTCGCCCGGCCGAGTGCGAAGCCCTTGGTCTTTTCGACCATGTAGGCGCCGGTGAACACGATCAGCGAGCCGATCACGGCCGTCATGAGGGCGAGCCGGATCGAGTTGTAATAGGCGTCCCAGCCGCCGCCGTCCATGAGATCGAAGGCATAGTTTCGCAGCGACAGACTGAGATCATAGGGCCAGAACTTCACGAGCGCTGCGACCTGGCACATGCCGATCATGCCGAGCACGAAGACTGCGACCAGCGTGCAGAAAGCAAAGCATGCCGCATCGAAGCCGCGCCGCGGTTTCGGCTCATAGGGCACCGCGCGCGCAGAGAGCAAGGCCACCTGCCGGCGTTGTGTCATACGATCCACCGCGAAGGCCAGAAATGCCGGAACGAGCAGAATGACCGAGACGACGGCGCCCATCTCGAAATTCTGCTGGCCGATAACCTGTTTGTAGATGTCGACGGCAAGCATGCCATATTGACCACCGATGACCTTTGGCAGCCCGAAATCGGTTATGACCAGCGTGAAAACGACGAAAGCGGCGGAGATCAGTCCGTATCGGGCACCGGGCACGGTCACCGTCCGGAAGGTCCGCCACTTGCTTGCGCGAAGCGACGTCGCCGCCTCGTAATGACGGGCATCTGCGACCGAGAGAGCCGTGGAAATGATCAGAAAGGCGTGCGGCAGCGTGAAGAATACCGAGCCCACGACGATGCCGAGGGGGCCATAGATCGACTGGCCGAGCAACAGATCCTTGAAGACGCCCTGGTTGCCGAAGAGGTACACCAGCGCGATGCCGGGCAAGAGAGACGGTACGAGGATCGGGATCGTGACTATCAGCTTGAACAGCCCCTTCCCCGGCATCCGGCTCCTGTTCAGGGCATAGGCGAGCCCGAAGGCGACGACGAGCGTGACTGCGGTGCTGATGAGCGCCATCGTCACCGAATTCTTGATCGAACGGACGAGTGAAGGCGTTGAAAAATACTCGGCGAAGTTGGAAAGACCGATCGAGCGCGAGGGCCGCAACATCACCCGGCGGAAATTGTTGCTGTCATATTCCTGCCACTCGGTACCGCGCACCAGCTGCGAACCGGCAAGGAAGTGCGCCTCATCGCTCGTGCCGCGGATGCGATATCTGACCGGGCTGCGGAAGCTGAAATCAGGGAAAAGCTTCGCCGCCTGCAGCCGCCCATCGGCGCTGGCCTTGAGGTCGCTTTCCGGGAAGGCGCCGACCGTGGCATTGAGCGCCGCAGCGGTAACGGGATCGCTCCACTCCTGCCCGCTTTGGTCGCTCACCTGGAACTCGAACTGGTGAAGATCGAACGTGTAGGTGGAGAACGACTTCGACAGCATCACGAAAAGCGGTAGCGCAAGCGCAACAACCAGATAGACGCCGACGACGAGCATGACTGCGCGTTTGAGCCAGCCATCGCCGGAAATCTGCTGGCGAACGGCTCGGCCGGGCGGAAGAATATCGACAGCAAGCGTCATTCGCGTCAGGCCTTCGCAAAAAGGAGCAGGCGTTCCTGCGGGATTTCGACCTGGATGGCGCTGCCGATCTCGATGCTCAGCCGGCGAACGGCGTTTGTCGAGAAGTCCGCCACCAGCGCCTTCTCTTTCAGGCGCGGGGCTGAGAGCCGTGTGCGCCAGAACATGCCGAGAAATTCCATATCCTCCACATGCGCGTCGATGAGATTGTCCGCATTCCCCACGGCATCGAGCCCGGTCGCCCTATGGGCGGCGGCACCGTGCGGGATGATGTCGGCCGGCCGGACCGCGGCTACGGCCGCGGCACCTGGGGGCAGCCGGTGCTCGGCACAGGCAAATCGCGTGTGCCCGATCTCGACTTGCGCCCCCGTCACGACCGTTGCGGGGAACTGGTTGGTCTCGCCGATGAAATCGGCGACGAAGAGTGTCTTCGGGTGGCGATAGATCTCGGTCGGCGTACCTACCTGTTCGATGCCGCCATGGTTCATGACGACGATGCGGTCGGCCATGGAGAGGGCCTCTTCCTGATCATGCGTGACCATGATCGTTGTGACGCCGAGCTTGCGCTGCAGCTCCTTGATCTCGTGTCTCAGATGAACGCGTACCTTGGCGTCGAGCGCCGACAGGGGCTCATCGAGAAGCAGCAGCCCCGGCGAGATCGCCATGGCGCGGGCAAGTGCCACGCGCTGCTGCTGTCCGCCGGACAGCTGAGCCGGGTATTTCCGGCCCTGGCTGCTCAAACCGACGAGTTTCAGAAGCTCAGAGACTCGTGAGACGATTTCGCGCCGCGGGCGGCCGATATTCTCCAGCCCGAAGGCGATGTTCTTCTCGACGGTAAGATTCGGGAATAGCGCGTAGGACTGAAAGACGATGCCATAGTCGCGCTGCGCCGGCGGCAGCCTCGAAATATCCTGCCCGCCTTGGCAAATGGTGCCTCGAGACTGAATGTCCAGGCCGGCGATGGCCCTGAGCAGCGTGGTCTTTCCGCAGCCGGAAGGCCCGAGAAAACAGATGAATTCGCCCTCCTTCACCTGGAGGTCGATGTCGCGGAGCGCGACGAAATCGCCATAGGCTTTCCAGAGTCCGCCGATTTCAAGGAATGGCCGTCTTTCGATCCGACGGGTAGCGGATGCGGGCATGGCCGGCTCCGCGGGGGCTGTTGCATGTTTCATCCGCAAGCTCCTGGGCAATAAGCATTTGATGAGGCTTGACGGGAACGCTCGTGGCTAAGCGCCGAACGTTCCCGCGATATCCATGCGGATCAGGACTTGGGCTCGGATTTCGCGTCGTAGCGCTTCTGCCATTCCTTCAGAATGCGGGCGCGGTTGTTTGCGGCCCATTCGAAGTCGTTCTTGATCATCTTGTCGGCGACGTTGTCGGGAAGATTCTCGATCGGCTTGGCGACCCCGGGATAAGCCACGACGGCATAGCCGACATTGTACATCTCGTTGGCTTCCTTGCTAATCGACCAGTCGACCAGCGTTTTCGCCGCATCGAGATTGGCTGTCCCGGCGATGATCGCCGTGGCCTCGGCTTCCCAACCCGATCCCTCAGAAGGAAAAATGATATCGATGGGCGCGCCCGACGTTTTGGCCTTGGCGCCCGGGAACTCGAAGGACACGCCGATGACGGTTTCGCCTGATGCCGCCATCTTGCAAGGCTTTGAGCCCGAATGGGTATAGGCGGCGATGTTCTCGTGCAGGGCGTCCATGAAAGACCAGGCTTCCTCTTCGCCGAACGTCTGAAGCCAGGCGGAGACATCGAGGAAGCCAGTGCCGGAAGAATTGGGATTGGGCATAACGACGTGGCCCTTGTATTCGGGCTTCGTGAGATCCTTCCAGCTGGTTGGTGGCGTCAGGCCAAGCTTCTCGGCCTCCACCGTATTGTAACAGAGAGCCGCCACATAGGCGTCCATCCCCACCCAGCTCGGCGGCTTGTCGCTATCCACGAATCTCGGGTCGAGCGCCTCTACGTTCTTCGGAGAATAAGGTTCGAGCATGCCCTCTGACTTCAGCAGCAGCAGCGATGTCGCAGCCACTCCCCAGACCACGTCGGCCTGCGGATTGTCTTTCTCCGCCAGAAGCTTGGCCGTCATGACCCCGGTGGAGTCGCGGACCCAGTTGATCGTGATGTCGGGGTGGGCCTTCTCGAAGGTCTCCTTGTAACGGTCGAGGTCGACCGCTTCGATGGACGTGTAGACCGTTAGCTCGGTTTCGGCGTAGGCGGCGGAAGATGTGACGATGAGGGCAGTCGCTGCGCCCAGGAATATCTTTGAAAACGGCATGCTAATTCCCCTTTTTGTTGGCATTCGAATTGGCAAGCTCTTTTGGCGGTAACGGCGACTTGCGCGCCTGGAAATCCGCCTTGCCTGGGAAATCTGCGGGGGATAGATCGATAAGTAAAATCTATTTATTTTATAGAAGCATTGCCCCATCTTATATTGCGTCGCAATGCTCTCGAAATTGAAAAGAGCGGCCACAGGACCGCTCCTTCCTCTTTTATCGGAGCACCGGGTCCCTTACGGCCAGGGCAGCGAAAAAGTCTTGACGTTGGTGAAGCTTTTCATCGCCTCGATCACGCCTTCCTTATAGCCGTTTCCGGAGTCCTTGATCCCGCCGAAGGGCGACATTTCAATGCGATAGCCGGGCACTTCCCAGATGTTGACCGTTCCGACCTTCAGTCCGGCTATGTACTTCTGCATCCTGCGGTAATCATTGGTGCAGACACCGGAGGAGAGGCCGAAGGCCGTGGAGTTCGACAGGGCGATCGTTGCGTCGTCGTCGTCGGGAACCCGCACGACCGGTATGATCGGGCCGAAGGTCTCCTCCAGCACGAGGTCCGACTGATGCGGCACCCGATCGACGACGATCGGTGGCAGGAGTGCGCCGCTGCGCCCCGGGTGATAGAGAATGTCGGCCCCCTCCTCCGCCGCACGCATCACCCTCTGCTCGAAAAGTGCCGCCGCCTTTTTATGAATGACGGTCCCGAGGTCGGTAGAGCGATCCATCGGATCCCCGAAACGCAAGCGTTTCGCCCGTTCGAGGACCATCGGCACGAAACGGTCCGCAACGCTTTCCTGGCAGAGAATGCGCTTGACCGCCGTGCAGCGCTGGCCCGAGTTCTTCGTCGCCCCCGCGACCGCCAGGTCGGCCGCCATGGCGAGGTCGTCGTCGGACAGGTCGTTGAGGATGATCAACGGGTCGTTGCCGCCGAGTTCGAGTACCTGGCGCTTGTAGTGCGCGTTGGCGGCGATAAGTTTCCCGACAGGAACGCTGCCTGTGAAGGTGACGAGATCGACATGCGGATTGGTGATCATTTCCATGCCGATATCGGCAGGCCAGCCGGTGACGACCGAAAGCATTTCCGGCGGCAGGCCAGCTTCGTAAAGAATGTCGGCGAGCAGCAGCGCCGTCATCGGCGTGAGCTCGGTCGGCTTCACCACCACACAGTTGTTGGTGGCAATCGCCGGCGCGACCTTGTGCGCCACCATGTTCAACGGGTGATTGAACGGGGTGATCGCGGAAATTGCGGTCAGGGGCTCGCGCATCGTAAAAATCTTGCGCGCCTTTCCGTGGGGCGTGAGGTCGCAGGAGAAGATTTCGCCGTCGTCGCGGATGCACATCTGGCCGGCAAGCGTAAAGACGTCGAAGGCGCGCCCGACTTCATAGAGCGAGTCCGCTTTCGAGATGCCGAGTTCCAGCGTGATGACGTCGGAAATCTCCTCCTTGCGGGCGGCCAGCGCCTCCGCGGTCGCCAGCAGGATTTTCTGCCGCTCGTAACGCGTGAGCTTCGCCTGATAGGCGGCCGCGATCGCAAATGCTTCTCTTGCGTGCTCGGCGCGGCCGGCGGGCACGGTGCCGACGACAGTGTCGTTCCAGGGATAGCGGACTTCTATGCGGTCGTCCGTGTCGATAAGGCGCCCGGCTATTCGCATCGGTTCGTGGCGCACTGCGATTGTGACCTCCGCCTTCGTCATAGCGCTCCCTCCGCACCGGCCTCGGCCGCCGCCGTTACCGCATAGAAAAACGCATCGAAGTTGCGAAGACGGGGAGCATTCGGGACTTCGGGCAGAGCGCGGTTGACGATGAAGGGAACCTCCTGCTCGGTCAGCCCTCCATGGGAGCGCAACGGTTCGTCGAGGGCGGCCAGGTCGTGCCGGTGCTCGCTGGTGCCGAGCGTCTTGTTTTCGGATGAAACGAGGACGATGTCGCCGATGCGGTCTTCCGGCAGCTCGAAGCGCCGGCACGCTTCCTTGCGGTCGAGCACGACGTCGACGCCCTGGATCGCTTTCAGCCTTGCCATGACCTGGCTGCGGTCGCATGCGTCCGGAAGATAGGCGGTAGCGAAGGACCCGAGCGCGCCGTGATGCACGACATAGGGGTCGGTGATCGGCAGGATGACACGGGCCGCATCCTTGCCGAGCCATTCGTCGAGCAGGTCCTGAACATAGATGACGTCGGGTGAGCCGTCCTCCTTGTGCTTCGGTTTCATGCCGTGATCGGCGGTGACGACGATGGCTGCTCCGAGCCCGTCCAGTTCCGCGAGATATCGGTCGAACATTTCGTAGAAGGAATTGGCTTCCGGAACGCCGGGAGCATATTTGTGCTGAATATAGTCGGTCGTCGTCAGATACATGATGTCGGGACGAAACTCCCTGAGCAGCTTGACGCCCGCAGCGAAGACGAATTCCGAAAGCGCCGCCGAATAGACCTCGGGCACCGGCCGGCCGAGCCAGGCAGAAGCATCGTCGATACCGTGCTCCGCGCGGGTCGTCTTGTCCGATTTTTCGGACGAGAAGCAGACGGCGCGCTCTTCGTCGAAACGGAGCCCTTTTCCGAGCAGCGCCCGCAGCTTGTCCTTCGCGGTAACGACGACGACCCGGGCACCCGCATCATAGAACGCCTGGAAAATGGTGGGGGCGCGCAGGAACTTGGGATCATTCATCATCACCTCTTCGCCCGTCGCTGGCTCATAGAGGTAATTCCCGCAAATCCCGTGCACCGCCGGCGGGCTGCCGGTTGCGATCGAGAGATTGTTGGGATTGGTAAAGCTCGGGATGACGCTGTGCGCCAGCCGCACGGCGCCCCGTTCCCGGATGCGCGTCAGCGCGGGCATCAGCCCGGCGTCGATCGCCGCATCGAGATAGGCGGGCTCGCATCCGTCGAGGCAGATCGCAATTGCGGGCACGCGGGGCCACGGATAGCGGCGGCCATTCACCGTCACCGAAATCTTGGACATCTGGTTCATCTGCTGTGCTCCTGGAGGTGATCGTTCAGGCGGCGAGGCGGGCGCGCTCGGCAAGGGCGAGCGCCGGCGGGGTGGCGGTGTCGACCCCCATCTCCGCAAGGCTCGCGGCGGCGGCAGCCACCACCTTGCGCATCACATGGGCATCCATCTGGCCGATGCAGCCGATCCGGAAGCTGTCGACGACGGTGAGTTTTCCGGGATAGATGATGAAGCCCCTCACCTTCATCAATTCGTAGAAACGCGCGAAATTGAAGTTCGGATGGGCGGGGCTGAAGAAGGTCACGATAATGGGCGAGAGCCATTCGTCGCCGAGCAATGTCTCGAAGCCGAGCTGGCGCATGCCGGCGACCATGACGTCGCGGTTGCTCGCGTAGCGCGCGCCGCGTCCGGCAACACCGCCTTCCTTGCGATGCAGCCGCAGCGCCTCGAGAAAGGCGGCGACGACATGGGTCGGCGGAGTAAAGCGCCATTGGCCCGTCTTGTTCATGTAGGACCATTGCGCATGGACGTCGAGACTCAAGGAATGGCTGCGATCCTTCGCCGCCTCCAGTTCCGACTTGCGCGCGATGACGAAGCCGAAACCCGGAACGCCCTCGATGCATTTATTGGCGGAGGAAACGATCGCCTCGTAGCGGAAATCATCGACACCGGCGGGCACTGCTCCGAAGGCACTCATGCTGTCGACCAGCAGCTTGCGGTTGCGGCTGTAGACTGCCTCGGAAATTTCCTTGAGAGGATTGAGAATGCCCGAACTCGTCTCGCAATGGACGACCACAACATGGGTAATTGCCGGATCTGCATCGAGAGCGGCCGCTACCTCGCTGCCGCGCGGGGGCATATAGTCGCCCTTGTCGATCGCGACGTGAGCACGGCCGAGATATTTGAGCGTCTGGGCGATGCGCTGACCGTAGGCCCCGTTCATCAGCACGAGAACCTTGCCGTCGCGGGGAATGAAGCTGCCGAGCATGGCTTCCACTGAGAAGGAGCCGCTGCCCTGCATGGGGACGCAATCGTATTCGTCGCTCTCGGCTCCCGCGATCGCAAGCAGTTCACGGCGCAATTCGGCCGTCATGCCCCGGAAGTCAGCGTCCCAGGAACCCCAGTCGCGCAGCATCGCCTCCTTTACGGAAAAGGCGGTGGTCAGCGGCCCAGGCGTCAGCAGGTACGGCTCGCCCAACCTCGGCGCTTCGAGAGCGTCATTCGTCTTTGCATCTGCGGACATCTGGTTTCTCTCCTTTGAGAACTGCCGGGACATGGGCGAGGATGGCGATCCCCGATGTATCTGTAAAATCGATATTTCATATCCATTCATAGATTTGACTTATTATGCTTTGACGAGTGCGAGCCGGCTCTCGAGCAGATCCCCTCGCTGCTTCAAGATCGGGTAGGCAAGCGTGGCCAGGAGGGAGTTCACCTCCTTCAGCGCCCGCGCGACTTCGAGGTGCATGTTGCTGGACTCGACGCTTTCCGGGCGCCCGGCCCGCAATCTCGCCAGATGCCGCTCGTGACTTTCGCGTACGAGCGCGCGTACCCGCTCCTTCTCCCGGACGAGCTGCCGCGCCATCGCCGGGTCATCCGACACCAGCAGGTTGAATGCGAGACGCATGTTGTCGCGCACGCTGGCGTGAAGCAGCTTGAGCTCGGTCCAGCCCTCATCGGAGAACCTGTTGCCGTTCTCCAGCTTGTCGCGGGCGATTTCGACCAGCGTCTTGGATACGATGTCGCCGGCATGTTCGAGATTGATGGCGATGTCGATGAGTTCTACACCCCGCCGCGACTGACGCTCGTCGAGCACGCCGCGATGGATTGCGGCTAGATAGAGCTTGATGTCGCGGTGGGCGCGGTTGACATAGCCGTCGAGCCGGCGGATTTCCTCGATCTTCTCCGGTCTCGGATGTTCCAGAAGCTCCATCACCGGACAAAGCATCCGCTCGACCACCTCGCCCATGAACAGCACTTCGCGTGTTGCAGCAGCGAGTGCCGCGTCCGGGCTCGCGAGCAGAGTCTGGTCCAGCGCGCTGATTCTTCGGGCAAGTGTGTCGCTGTGTTCGGAGCTCCCGAATTCAGATTTGACGAGCGAAGTAACGGCGCCGGCGGCAAGCTGCGAAAGCGGCAGGCAAAAGATCAGTAGGCAGGCGTTGAAGGCCAGATGAAAGTGAACGAGCTGCTCCGCCGGCGTCGCGCCAAGATGTTGAAGCTGGGCTGACAAGGGGCCGATCAGCGGCAAGGCCATCGCGGCGCCGAAAGCCCGGAAAAGGAGGTTGCCTGTCGCGACGCGACGCGCCTCGGCCGAGAGCCCGCGCGTCAGCCACACCGCGATCATCCCGCTGCCGAGATTGGCGCCGAGGATCAGTGGCAGGCCAGCCTCGATCGGCAAAAGTCCCTGAGCGGCGAAACCCAGGATGAGGATCAGGACCGCGACGCTGGAATGCACGATCCAGGTGAAGAGCACCGCCGCCGCGAAGGCCGTCACCCGGTCTTGCGCGAGATAGCCGACGATGGCGGGCAATACGTCGCTCTGCTTCAACGGCAAGGTGGCTTCGCCGATCAGCTTCAGCGACATAAGGACGAGGGCGATGCCGAGCAGCATGCGGCCGAGTTCGCGAGGCTTGTCGTTTCTGCCCTTCAGGTAAAGCAGCCCGCCGGCCGCAAGCAGGAGCGGCGACAGCCAGCCCAGGTCGAAGGAGAGAATACGAACCACCAGCGCCGAGCCGAAATCCGCTCCCAGCAGGACGGCAAGGCTCGTGTTCAGCGTCAGGTAGCCGCCTGCCGAAAGACCGGAGGCAAGCATCGCCACGGCGGTCGAGCTTTGCAGCAGGACTGCAAGGGTCGTGCCGCCCGCGGCGGCATAAAGGCGGCGCTCACCTCCCCTTGCCAGCACACGCTTCAACGACGTGCCATAGGCGTTCTCGACGCCGCTGCGGACGAGATGCACCGCGTAAAGCAGCAGCACGGTCGCGCCGGCGAGATGCAGCGAGAGGGTAACAAGAGTCATTTTCAATCGCTCCGGAAACCAATCCGAAGACCGTCACTTTTCCCTTTACATAAATCAAATCGTTCGTTTCTATCGTTTAATCAGATCAGCTTATGATTGGGAGAGGCCATGCGTTACGTCCAGCTTCGCGCGTTCCACAATGTTGCGGTGTGCGGAGGCTTCTCCCGTGCGGCAGAGGCGCTGTTCCTCACGCAGCCGGCCGTGTCGGATCAGGTGCGCAAGCTGGAAGAGGAATATGACGTGCTCCTCTTCAACCGGAACAAGAAGCAGGTGACGCTGACCCAGGCGGGCCACCAGCTGCTGGAGATCACCCGGCGCATGTTCGACACCGAGCAGCAGGCGCTCGATCTGCTTTCGGAATCACGCGCATTGCGGGCCGGGACGCTTCGCATCGTCGCCGACGCCGCCCACCATCTGCTTCACATCCTCGCGGCCTTTCGTCAGAAATATCCATCGGTTCAAATCTCACTGAGGGCCGGCAATACGGAAACGGTCATCACCAGCCTTTATTCCTACGAGGCCGACATCGGCGTGCTCGGCGAGGTTCCCGAAAGCCGGGAGTTCGACATCGTCAAGCTGAACTCGACGCCGATCATTGCTTTCGCGTCGACCGAACATCCGATCGCCCGCAGAAGCACTGTCAGTCTCGAGGAACTCTCGGGCCAGCCGCTGGTGATGCGCGAGCGCGGTTCGAAGACGCGGCAGAAGCTCGAGGATTTCGCGGCCGCCGCTGGCGTCGTCCTGAAGCCGGCGATCGAAGCGGAAGGCCGGGAGGCCGTGAGGGAGATCGTCGCGGCCGGCGCCGGGGTAGGCTTCGTCTCAGCCGCGGAATTCGGCCGGGATGGACGTCTCGCGCCGATCGAGATCGTCGGCGCCGAAATGCTGATGGACGAGGCGTTGATCTGCCTGAAGGAGCGCAGCGGCGGAAAGCTCGTGCGCGCCTTCTTCGAGATTGCCCGCTCGCTGGCGGAGAGGTGAATGGAGCTGCCCGCTTCAGGCGGCGGCTCGCGGCTCCCCGGCATCCGCCCGCACGCGCTCGGACTTCGGATCGTAGGGGCACTTCAGGTGAGCGGTTGCCGGATGGCGTTCACCGGCAAGATCGATCTCGAAACGCCCGCTGTCGATGAACTCCCGGTCGACCCCTTCACGATCCTCGATGAGACCGAGTGCGACCGAGCGGCCAAGCGTGTGGCCATAGGCGGCCGAGCGGACTTCGCCGACAGGTTTGCCGTCACGCAGGATGAGTTCGCCGCCCCAAAGCATTGGCTCGGGATCATCCAAGGTGAACTGCACGACGCGCCTGACAGGGATGCCGACCTGCTTTGCCCGCATCAAAGCCTCGCGGCCGATGAAGCCGCCGGGCTTGTCGAACGATACGGCGAAGGCGAGCCCCGCTTCGTAAGGATTGATGTCGGGCGTCAATTCGCGGCTCCAGGCGCGAAAACCTTTCTCGATGCGGAGCGCCTCGAGAGCGTAATAGCCGCAATCGACAAGCCCGAGATCGCGCCCCGCCTGGTGCAGCGCCTCGTAGACGCCCACGGCAAATTCACTGGGCACGATCAGTTCCCAGCCGAGCTCGCCGACATAGGTCATTCGGTTGGCGAAAGCCGTCGCATAGCCGATATCGATCTCGCGGATGGTCGCAAAGGGAAAGCCTGCATTCGAGAGGTCGGCGGAGGTGATCCGCCCGAGTATGTCGCGCGCATTCGGTCCCATCAGCGCCAGCACCGCGTAAGCCGAGGTCACGTCCGTGAGGGTGACGTGCGCGTCCGGTGGTGTGTTCCTGCGGATCCAGTCGGCGTCGTGCACCGCCTGCGCGGATCCGGTAACGATGAGGAACCGGTCGACGGCGAGCCGCATCACGGTCAGGTCGCTTTCATAGCCGCCCCTTTCGTTGAGCATGCCCGTATAGACCGAGCGGCCGATCTCGACGTCGACGTTCGCGGCGCAGATGCGGTTGAGCGCCTTGGCTGCGTCGCGCCCCTGCACAAGCAATTTGGCAAATGAAGTTTGATCAAATATGCCAGCAGCTTGTCGCGTAGCGTTCATCTCCCGCTTGACCGCGTCATGCCAGTTCTGCCGACCGAAGGCATAGTCCGTTTCCGGTCTTTGGCCGGCCTCGGCAAACCAGTTCGCGCGCTCCCAACCCATCTTCGAACCGAAGCATGCACCCTTGGAGGCAAGCCGGTCGTAGAGCGGCGAGCGCCGGAATGGACGCGCTGTGTGCAGCTCGCGGTTCGGCCATGGCATGGCATAGTGCAGTCCGAGCGTTTCCTTCACCCGGTCGTGCAGCCAGCGCGGATTGTTGTTGAAGCTCGCGAAGCGGCGAATGTCGACCGGCCAGAGATCCATTGTCGGCGCACCGTTGACGATCCACTCGGCAAGAGCCCGCCCGGCGCCGCCGGCGCTGGCGATGCCCATGGAATTGAACCCTGCGCCGACATAGAAATTTCGCAGTTCCGGTGCTTCGCCGAGAATGAAATTATTGTCCGGCGTGAAGCTCTCCGGGCCGTTGTAGAATTTCCTGACCTCGGTCGTTTCGAGCTGCGGCACGCGCACGAGCGCGTTCTGCATCAGGATCTCGAACTGGTCCCAGTCATCGGCCAGCAAGGCGAATTCGAAATCGTCCGGAATGCCGTCCATGCCCCATGGCTTGGCTTCCGGCTCGAAGCCGCCCATGACGAGACCGCCGACTTCCTCCTTAAAATAGATGTAGCCGTCCGGGTCGCGCAGCACCGGCAGATCCGGATGCACCCCCTCGATCTTGCCGGTAACGATATACATGTGCTCGGCCGAGTGCAGAGGGACCGTCACGCCGCACATCAGCCCGACCTTGCGCGCCCACTGACCGGCGCAATTGACGACGATTTCGGCGGCGATATCCCCCCGATCGGTCTCGACGCCACGGACCGTTCCGTCCTTAACCGTGATGCCCGTCACGCGCACGCGCTCGATAATGCGGGCGCCGCGGTTGCGCGCCCCCTTCGCCAGCGACTGGGTGAGGTCCGTCGGATTGGCCTTGCCGTCGCCGGGGAGCCAGACGGCTCCTACGAGATCGTCAATCGCCATCACCGGCCAGAGATCGGCGGCTTCCCGCGGTGAGATCACCTCGACGGCAACCCCTTGCGCCCGCGCCGAGGCTGCGGTCCGCTTCAGCACGGTCATGCGATCGGTCGTGCGCGCCACGGCGAGCGAACCGCAATTCTTCCAGCCCGTCGCAAGGCCCGTCTCTGCCTCCAGTTCGCTGTAGAGCTGCGTCGAATATCGGATGAGGCCGGTCATGTTGGCATGGCTGCGCAACTGTCCGACGAGGCCGGCTGCATGCCAGGTGGTCCCGCCACTGAGTTGCCCCTGCTCCAGCAGGACCACGTCGGTCCAGCCGAGCTTTGTGAGATGATAGGCGACCGAGCAGCCTATGATGCCGCCGCCGACGATGACGACCTGCGCCTGTGTTGGAAATTCCTGCGTCATGAACCGACCTCCCAATGCACTGATGCCAGCATAGTCAGGAAGTCACAGAAAGCAACATTTTATGCAACAAAATGCAACATTATCCCGTGGCGACAACGACGCGCGGTCCCTTCCGCTCGAGTGCTTCCGAGATCGTCGGAGGTGGCGGCGCGTCCACGATTACACCGGCCGCCTGATGGAACCCGGGTATTCGAAGGGGCGTCAGCCGCCCGAATTTCGAGCTGTCGAGGACGAAGTAGGCCTTGCTGGCCATGGCGATCATGCGCGAGCGCTGCTCGGCGCCATTGCGGGTGAAGTCCGTAACCTCGCCGTCAGGAGAAAGCCCTCCCCCGCCGAGAAAGGCGACATCCACTCGGAAGCGGCCGATTGCTTCTAGCGCGTCGAGGCCGACGGCCGCCTCCTCGGCAGGGTCGATCTCGCCGCCCAGCATGTGCACACGGACTTGCGGCTGGCGGCACATGTGCAGCGCTATCGCGAGGCCGGTGGTGCAGACGGTCAGGTCACGCAGGCCGCTCAATGCATGCGCGACGGCCAGCGTCGTCGTGCCGGAGTCGAGGAAGACAACCATGCCGTCCTTCACCAGTTCGGCCGCTTTGCGCCCGATCGCCGCCTTTGCAGCAGCGTTTTCCCCGCTTCGCTGGACCAGCGCCGGCTCGGTTGCTTCGAACAGGGTGGCGCCGCCATGCACGACGTCGAGCTGGCCGCGATCCGCCAGCAGCTTCATGTCCCGGCGGATCGTTTCGCGCGAGACCTCGAAATAGGCGGCAAGCTCGGCAATGCTCACGGAGCCTTCGGAAGCGACGCGCCTCAGTATTTCTTCGTGGCGGCGGGGCGCGAGCGCCCGGGAGTTCGGCAGTTTGGACATGCGGACAATGTTGCAATATTTGTGTTGCGCCGCAAGAGATGTCGTGACGCGTGCGATGCAAAACGACTGAGCGCAGGTGAGCGATTTGCAATCTGCGAGGTTTTGTGGCTCCTTGAGCGGGCGCGGCGACTGGCGTTAGGCGGCCTGAACGACGGTCACGGCAATCATATGGAAGACGTCGGCCACGCTGCAGCCGCGCGAAAGGTCGTTGGCGGGCCGTGAAAGTCCTTGGAGGATCGGGCCGATCGCCGTCGCGCCGCCGATCCGCTGGGCGATCTTGTAGCCGATATTGGCCGCGTCCAGGTTCGGGAACACGAAGACGTTGGCCTCCCCGCGCAGCTCAGAATGCGGCGCCTTGGTCAGACAGACGGATTCTACGAAAGCGCTGTCGAACTGCAATTCGCCGTCGATGAGGAGATCGGGCTCGGCACGCCGCACCATGCCGGTCGCCTCGACGACTTTCGAAACACACTCGTGAGCGGCGCTGCCGCCTGTCGAGAAAGAAAGCATCGCGACTTTCGCCCGTGCTCCGGCAAGACTTTCAAAGGACTTGGCCGACATGCGCGCGATATCGGCGAGGCCGGCGGCGTCCGGGTCCACGACCAACCCGCAGTCGGCAAAGACGAAGGCGCCCTTCCTGGCGTGATGGGGCTCGCAGAGCATCATGAGAAAGAAGCTGGAGACGAGTCCGACGCCGGGCGCCCTGCCGATCACCTGCAAGGCGGCGCGAACCGTGTCGGCGGTCGTTGCGACCGCGCCGCCGACAGTTCCATCGGCCATTCCTTCGCGCACCATCATCGCGGCGAAGGTCAGCGGTGAGAGCACGGCCGCCCGGGCCGCGGCCGCATCGACGCCTTTGCTCCTTCTGAGCTCGATATAGGCGGCCTCGAAACGACCGGTAAGCGGAGAGGATGCCGGGTCCTCGATCCGGAATTCTTCCGGGCCGGCACCAAGGGCTGCGAGCCTCCGGACGATCACTTCGCGGTGTCCGACGAGCGTAATCTCCGCCAGGCCTTCCCGCCTCGCCTGCACGGCGCCGGCGACGATCCGCTGGTCCTCACCTTCGGGAAGAACGATATGCCGCGGCGCTTTCCTTGCGGCGTCGATGATGCGATCGAGAGGTTTCATCAACTGTGTCCCAGATAGTACATGCCCGCGAGAATGAAGACGGCGATGAACAGCGTTTCGGCGACAACCAGCGCGACCGCATCTCCGCCCACTTCCAGGACGCGGCGCAGCGACGTCTTCATGCCGACGGCGACGATCCCGGCCAGCAGCGCCCATCGCGAGACCTCCATGCCGATCTCGCTTGCGAGCACCGGCACCAGACCCGCGGAATTGAAGCCCGCCAGAACGAGGAACGCCAGGACGAACCCGGGCACGAGCGGCGCGCGCTTTCCGATTGATACGCCCTCCTGCGGGACGCCGCGCAGAATGAGGGAGAAGACGAGGACGACCGGCGCCAGCATCGACACGCGGATGAGCTTGACGAGCGTGGCGGTCTCGCCTGCCTCCGGCGAGACCGAAAAGCCGGCACCCACGACCTGGGCGACATCATGGATCGTGCCGCCGAAAAAGATGCCGGTGGCCTGCCCGCCAAGCCCGAGATGCTCGGCGACGATCGGATAACCGATCATCGCGAGCGTGCTGAGCACGGTCACGGACAGCACGGTAAAGATCAGGTTGCGCTCGGAAAACTCGTTGCGAGGCAGCACGGCGGCGATTGCCATTGCGGCCGAGGCGCCGCAAATGGCAACCGCCCCGCTGGTGAGAAGGGCGAGACGCCAGCCCCGGCCAAGCAGGCGGGCGACCGCAAGTCCGAAAACGATGGTTGCCGCGATCGCCGAGACGAGCAGCAGAATGGTGCCGGCGCCGAGGCCGATCAGAAGATCGACGCTGATGCGCATACCAAGCAGCGCCACACCGATCCTCAGAACCAGCTTTGCCGAAAGCTCGATGCCCGCGACGCAACGCCCTTCTTCCGCCAGGAAGTGGAAGGCGATCCCGAGCAGCAGCGCCATCAGCATCGCCGGTGCCCCGTAATGCTCCGACAGGAACTGGGCAGCCATGGCGACGGCGGCCGTCACCAGAAGACCGGGGCCATAGGTTGACAGGACGAGCGACAGGGATTGTTTCCGCCGCTCGGATTTGGAGATCGCATCCATCGTTTATTCCCGTTGAATGAGCCCGGCGGCGAGCGGCCGCCGAGCGGGTCGCGAGAGCTTCTTACATGGGTCGCTGGGAGCGCATGTCGGCGCGATCGATACCGGCCACAGCAACCGGCTTCTTCATCGCATCCCGACGGAAAGGCTCGCCGAGTTCCTGGTTTAGGATGACTTCGAGGAAGGTCGTGATCCCTTTGGCCTGGTCCTCGATCGCCTTGGCAAGGGCCTCGGTGAGTGCGGCCGGCGTCTTGACGGTCACGCCCTTGAGGCCGCAACCATCCGCCACCTTGGCGTAGCTCAGGTTCGGATTGAGCTCCGTACCGACGAAGTTGTTGTCGTACCAGAGCGTCGTGTTCCGCTTCTCCGCTCCCCACTGGTAGTTGCGGAATATCACCATGGTTATGGCCGGCCAACCCTCGCGGCCGATCGACGTCATCTCGTTCATGGAGATCCCGAAGGCGCCGTCGCCGGCAAAGCCGACCACCGGCACGTCCGGGCAGCCGATCTTGGCGCCGACGATCGACGGAAAACCGTAGCCGCAGGGACCGAACATGCCCGGCGCCAGATACTTGCGACCCTGTTCGAAGCTCGGATAGGCGTTGCCGATCGCGCAATTGTTGCCGATGTCGGTGGAGATGATCGCTTCCTTGGGGAGTACGGCCTGGATCGCCCGCCAGACCTGGCGGGGCGACATGCGATCGGGCTCGCGCTGACGTGCACCGACGTTCCATTCCGTGCCGGGGTCGTCGTCCTCGTGGTCCATCGATGAGAGCTGCTGCAGCCAGGCCGAGCGCGTCTGGTGGATCAGCGCCTTTCGCTCCTCACGGCTCGCATCGCCGGCGGTGGGCGCAAGCTGCTGAAGGATCTGCTGCGCCACCTGTTTCGCGTCGCCGCAAATGCCGACCGTCACCTTCTTGGTCAGGCCGATCCGGTCGGCGTTGATGTCGACCTGGATGATTGACGCATTCTTCGGCCAATAGTCGATTCCATAGGCCGGCAGCGTCGAGAACGGATTGAGCCGTGTACCCAGTGCCAGCACGACGTCCGCCTTGCTGATCAATTCCATTGCCGCCTTCGAACCGTTGTAGCCCAAGGGTCCGACTGACAGCCGATGGCTGCCGGGAAACGCGTCGTTGTGCTGATAGCCGCAGCATACCGGCGCATCCAGCCGCTCGGCGAGCGCCATGGATTCCTGGATGGCGTTGCCGATGACGACACCGGCACCGTTGAGAATGACCGGAAACTTCGCTTCCGAAAGCAGCCGGGCGGCTTGGGCGATGGCCGCAGGTCCGCCTGCCGGGCGCTCGAAGCGGACGATGCGCGGCAGATCCACGTCGATCACATGAGTCCAAAAATCCCGCGGGATGTTGATCTGCGCCGGTGCGCAACCCCGCCATGCCTTCTCGATGACCCGGTTCAGGACTTCGGGAATGCGGCTTGGATCGCGCACCTCCTCCTGATAGCAGACCATCTCCTCGAACATCGCCATCTGGTCGACTTCCTGGAAGCCGCCCTGCCCTATCGTCTTGTTGGCGGCCTGCGGCGTGACCATGAGCAGCGGCGTGTGATTCCAGTAGGCCGTCTTCATCGCGGTGATGAAACCGGTCACACCTGGTCCGTTCTGGCCGATCGCCATCGACATCGTGCCGGTCGCGCGGCTGAAGCCGTCGGCCATCATGCCGGCATTGGTCTCGTGGGCACAGTCCCAGAAGCGGATCCCCGCCTTCGGGAACAGGTCCGATACGGGCATCATCGCCGAACCGATGATCCCGAACGCATGCTCGATGCCGTGCATCTGCAGGACTTTGACGAAGGCTTCTTCTGTGGTCATTTTCATGGCTGTTTCCTTTAGCTTGTGTGAGCGGTTGATGTGCGCAACGGCTTGTGCGGCAGCACGGAACTCGTTTCCGAAACCGGACGTA
Source organism: Sinorhizobium arboris LMG 14919 (assembly GCF_000427465.1). Taxonomy (NCBI): domain Bacteria; kingdom Pseudomonadati; phylum Pseudomonadota; class Alphaproteobacteria; order Hyphomicrobiales; family Rhizobiaceae; genus Sinorhizobium; species Sinorhizobium arboris. Next base: position 438,835 of record NZ_ATYB01000008.1, read on the forward strand.
TGAGCATCGACGAAACCATTGAAACAAGAGCGGCAAACACGACGTAGGCGGCCAGTAACCAAGGCGCGCCGTTGCCGTAGCTGATGAGGTAGGTCGCGATGATCGGAGTGATGCCGCTGGCGAAGATGCCGGAGAACTGGTAGACGAAGGAAATTCCGGTATAGCGCACCTTCACGTCGAACAGATCCGAGAACAGTGCGGCTTCGGGGCCGTAGCACATTGCGTAGATGATGCCGAACGGGACGATCAGAGAGAGCGCAATCAGCGGCAGGCTCCCACTTTCCATCAGCATGAAGGCGGGGAACGTGACCAACGCCAGCAGCAGGCTGCCGACTGCATAGGTTTTCGGTCGGCCCCAACGATCCGACAACCTGCCGAAGAACGGAATTGCCACGACCATGACAAGTGCAGAAAGGCTGACGAGCCATAATGCTGTGGTGCGGTCCACCTGCACATATTTGGACAGATAGACGATCGAGAAGACGGCGAATACGTTGAAGAAAACTCCGTCAATGTAGCGCGCGCCCATGCCGAGCAGTATGTTGCGGGGATAGGTGCGAACGAGGTCCACAAACGGGATCTTGAGCTCCTGCTGCTCTTCCTTGACAGCGGCGAAATCCGGCGTTTCGGCTACCTTGAGCCGGATGTAGAGGCCCACGATGATAAGCACGACCGAGCCGACGAAAGCACTGCGCCAACCCCAGGACATGAAGGCTTCATCGGGGAGAAGGCTCAGGAGTGCGACGACCCCTGATGACAGGCACAAGCCGATTGCAAGACCGATTTGCGGGATCGACGCATAGTAGCCGCGCTTGTTTTCAGGCGCGAATTCATAAGCCATGAGAACCGCGCCGCCCCATTCGCCGCCGATGCCGATGCCTTGTGCGATCCGCAGGATGAGCAGCAGTATGGGAGCTGCTACGCCGATCTGATCGTAGGTCGGCAGCACGCCGATCAGAACGGTTGCGACCCCCATGATCAGAATGGTGAGCACGAGCATCTGTTTGCGGCCGAGTTTGTCTCCGAAATGCCCGAATATGATGCCGCCGAGCGGACGGGCAACGAAGCCGACTGCAAAGGTTGCATAGGCCAGCACTATTGAAACGATCGGGTCGTGCGCCGGGAAGTAAAGTTGATTGAAAACGATGCCGGCAATCACGCCGTACAAGAAGAAGTCATACCATTCGATCGTCGCGCCTATCAAAGATGCGAATACGACACGCCTCACTTCACGTTCCCTTACGTTCCTCGCGGTATTCAACATGGTCTCCTCCCCAATGTTGGATTCAGTTCAGAATTAAGTCGGACAGTTTTTCTCCGATCATGATTGCCGGCAGGTTCGTGTTTCCCGACACGATGCTCGGCATCACGGAACAGTCCGCGATCCAAAGACGGTCAAAGCCTCGCACCCGCAGGTCCGGGCCGACCACTGCGCCCTTGTCGTCGCCCTGACCCATTCGGCAGGTGCTCGTGGGATGGAAGATCGTCGCACCGCTCTGGCGCGCGAAATCGAGAATATCTTCCTCGCTCTCCAATGCCTCGCCCGGCAGTTCTTCGCTCGTCACGAACCGGTGCAGCGGACCTACACTCGCGATGCGGCGGGCCAGCCGGACGCCGCCGACCGCAACCTGACGATCGAGTTCGGTGTCGAGATAATTGGCGTATATGAGCGGCTGAACTCTCGGATCGGCAGACGCCAGCCGAATGGAGCCGCGGCTCTCCGGACGAAGTTGGCACACCGACAGGGTGAAGCCGGAGAAAGGATGGACCTTTCCTCCGGCCATGTCCGCGGAAAGGGTGGCCACATGGAATTGAACATCAGGCCGTGCCGCATCCGGCATGACTTTGGCGAAGAGTGCGCCTTGGTTGATTCCGACGGCGAGCGGACCCGTTCGCGTCAGCAGCCATTGCAGGCCGATCTTCACCTTGCCGATCAGGCTGTTCAGATCGTCGTTCGTCGTGATGGGCTTGCTGCAGCGGTAGATAAGTCTGAGTTGCAAATGATCCTGCAGGTTCGCGCCAACGCCCGGCATGTCTGCGACGACGTTGATGCCGTGTTCCCTGATATGATCGGCCGGACCGAGCCCGGACAACATCATCAGGTGCGGCGTATGCACAGCGCCTGCGCTCAGGATGACGCCTCGCCGCGCATCCATGCTCATCTTCCTGCCACCTCGAACGTAGTCGATGCCCTGCGCCCTGCACCCATCGAGGCGAACTTTCGTCACCAGCGCGTCGGTGACGATTTCGAGGTTGGCCCGTCCTTTTGCTGGACGGAGATAGCCCACTGCAGCACTGCTGCGCATGCCGTTACGTGTCGTCAGACTGTAGTAGCCCACGCCTTCCTGCGACGGTCCGTTGAAATCCTCATTGAAAGGTATGCCGAGCTGATTGGCCGAACCGATGAATGCGTCTATCAGCGGGTGTCTATGGCGGATCGGGTCGACGCTGATCGGCCCGTTTTTCCCGTGATATTCCGGGTTTGCCGCCCCTCGGAAGGATTCGGACTTGCGGAAGTAGGGCAGCACGTTGCGATAGTTCCACTGCTCACCGCCGTAGCGTGCCCAGCCGTCATAGTCCTCAGCCTGCCCCCTTATGGCAATCAGACCATTGATCGCTGAGCAGCCCCCCAGCACCTTGCCGCGCGGCCAGTAAATTCGTCGGCCGTTCATGTTGGATTCGGGCTCGGTGTAAAGCTTCCAATTGATGCGCTCGTCCCACATCGTCTTGCCGTAACCGAGCGGCAGATGGATCCAGGGACTGGTGTCCTTCGGTCCAGCTTCGATGAGAGCGACACGGAACTTTCCGTTCTCGGAGAGACGCGCGGCGACGGTGCAGCCCGAAGAGCCGGCGCCGACAACGATGTAATCAAACTGCACTTGGCTCACTCTCGGCTCCTCCCTGTTTCCACAAAGGCGGAAACGGCCCCAAAGAGTCAAACCTTTCGAGACAAAACATCTCACTACATGGGATTCTGTTTGAATTTGTGCCGCATTACTCCTATTGATACGGATATCAATCTCATTGACTGAGACGAGGACGATTCGATGGACATGCAAACCGAGGCGCCGAATTCGGCCGTAACGCGAAGCCTCAGCCTGATCGAAGTCGTCGGGCTTTCCGAAAAGCCGGTGACGCTGAGTGACCTTGCAGAGAGGATCGACATGCCAAGGGCCACGCTGCACAGACTGTGCCAACGTCTCGTGGAGGAGGGCTTTCTCTTTCGCGAACCGGACAGGCGCCACTACTCGGTCGGCCCGCGCCTCTTCAAGATGGGCCTGACCATTGTTGGTTCGGGCGTGGGAACCCAGCGGCACGCCATATTGAAGCAAGTGGTCGATGTAACGCGTGAGACATGCAATTTCGTGACACGTTCCGGTTGCGACGCCATATATCTCGCACGCGTCGAATCCGACTGGCCGCTGCGGGTTCATCTGGAGCCCGGCTCGCGCGTGCCGCTTCACTGCACCGCCAGCGGCAAATTGCTGCTGGCGCATATGGATGCGCAACAGAGGCAGAAGCTCCTGAACGCGATGACTTTCGAACGGTTCACGCCTGCAACGATCATCTCTGCGGACGCGCTGGAGGCGGAATTCGCCGAGATTTTGCGCGATGGTTTCAGCACCGATCGGGAGGAGTTCATGGCCGGGCTGATAGCCATCGCCGTTCCTGTTCTCGACAGGAATGGGCGGGTGGTTGCCTCGCTTGCCTGCCACGCACCAAAGGCCCGTATGACGCTCGAGGACGCCAAACGCTATGTGCCCGTGCTTCAGTCGGCGGCCCGCAAACTCGCGCAGACGTTCTAACCCGCGCACGTCTAAAGGATCTCGTCTTTGAGGTAGTACCAGCGATACATCCCCCACTGGCCAAGGCGTCTGAACGGCGTGAGCAGGCCGTGGCTCGGCAGCGGCGAGGTGAAGATCGGCAGATCGAGGGTGCCGCCCTTGCCCGCCACCATCTGGGCCATGCGGCGGCCGGCCTGGGCGGAATACATGACCCCGTTGCCGCCATAGCCCATGGCGTAGAACAGCGGCTGCTTCGGGTCGGGCCGGAAGACCCGCGGCATCATGTCGTGGCTGACATCGACCCAGCCCCACCAGGAGTAGTCGATCCGGATCCCCTTCAGGATCGGAAACTTTCGGTACAGTCCTTCGAGCAGCCGATCGAGATGTTTGGGATTCACCGCATCGCGGCCGGTGATGGCGCTGCGGCTGCCGATCTGCACGCGGCCGTCCGGCATCATCCGGTAATAGTGGCGCAGCGTGCGCGTATCGGTGAGCGGGATCCGCGTCTTGAAGTTCAGTTCGGTGCGTTCTTCCTCGGTCAGCGGGCGCGTGACGATCGAGTTGGAGAGGATCGGCATCAGCCGGTGCCGAGTCAGCATATGCAGGTCCGGCGAGGTATAGCCCGCCGTCGCGATGCAGACGGCGCGTGCACGAACGGTGCCGCCCGGCGTAGACAGATGATAGGCGCCGCTCTTCCATTCGCAGCCGATAACGGGGCTTGCCGTGTGGACCCGTGCACCGAGCTTGCGCGCCAGATTGAGGTAGCCGAAGGCGAGCTTGGCCGCGTGGATGCCCATGCCGTCCGGTTCGTACATCGCCCCCCTCGCCTCCTCGTCGCGTAGGAAGCCGCGGTGGACCTCGTCGCGGCCGACGATGCGCGAGCGGTAGCCGAAAACCTCGTTTAGAAGCCGCGACTCGGCTTCGAGCGCCGGCATCACCTTTTCGCGATGGGCGATATAGAGGTGGCCGCCGTCCTGAGGGTCGCAGTCGATCTCCGGCGAGCGGATCAGGTCTCGGAAGAGATCGAAGGCTTCGCTGATTTCGCCGTGCAGCCTTCTGGCGACATCGACGCCCCAGCGCTCTATCCACTGCGAACGCTTGAGCCGGCCGGCGGAGATCTGCGCCTGACCGCCATTGCGGGTGCTGCAGCCCCAGGCGACTCCATTGGCTTCGAGCACCGTCGCCTTTATGCCGTGTTCCTGGGCCAGATGGATCGCGCAGGAGAGCCCCGTATATCCGGAGCCGACGATAGCGACGTCGACGTCCGTATCGCGTGTAACCGGTCCGTCGTCGGCAGGCGGCGTGCCGGCAGTGCCGATCCAATAGGTCGGCGCATAGTCCTTGCCGTCGCCCGGATGGGGCGCGCGGATCGGGTCATAGGTCGGATCGAAGGGCTTCCGCGATGCGATCGGTCTGGCCAGCTGGTGTTCCATGTCGTGATCCTGCCCTGGAGGCTCTCAGTATCTCGGCTGCGGTTCGATGAGCGGTCGGTTCTTGCGGAATGCCTGCTTGCGGACGATCTTTCCGTCGCGAAGCGTGAAGAGATCGCAGCCTTCCGCGACGATCCGCGTCCCGTCCGCATTGGTCCCCGAGAAGGTCCACTCGGAGACGGCGCGATCGCCGTGGACGAAATGGCTGTGATGATCCCAATGGGCATCCCGCATTGCCGTCCATACGCCTGAGAAGGAATCGGCAATCGCCTCGGCGCCGGCGATGCGTTTGCCGCAGGCCTCCGGGCCGGCAACGGCGTTGAAGACGCAATCGGCAGCAAAAAACGCCATGACGTTGTCGATGTCGTGCCTGTTGAAGGCGTCGAAAAGCTTTGCAAGATCTTCGGCGGTCATGTCGAAATTCCTTTGTTCATGCCTGGGCATAGCTTCGCCGGGCGGGCGGCTGTACGCCCGTTGAAATGCTTGAGACGAGATTGTCCGGGGCGCCGACTACTTCCGATCGGCTGCCGTCACACTTTGCCCTTCCAGGGAATGAGCGCCTTTTCGAGGTAGCGGATCATGAGATCGAAGGCGAAGGCGAAGACGCCGATGACGACGATGCCCATGATGACCGTATCGCTGGCGAGGTATTCGGCGGCATTCAGCACCATGAAGCCGAGGCCACGATGGGCGGCCACCATTTCGGCGGCGACGAGCGTGGTCCAGCCGACGCCGATCCCGATGCGCATCCCCGTGAATATCTCCGGCAGGGCAGCCTTCAGGATCACATGCCTGATGACCTGAGCTCGCGTCGCGCCCATCGCGTAGGCCGCATGGATCTGTTCCGTCGAGACCGAGCGGACACCGGCCCTGGCGGCGATCGCCATCGGCGCAAAGATCGCCAGATAGATCAGGAATACTTTCGGAAATTCACCGATGCCGAGCCAGATGATGATCAGCGGCAGATAGGCGAGCGGCGGCAGTGGCCGGTAGAATTCGATGATCGGGTCGAAGAGACCGCGCACCACCCGGTTGACGCCCATGAGGATGCCGACGGGAACGGCGGTGACGAGAGCCAGCAGGAAAGCTCCGAGCACGCGGCCGAGACTTGCCAGCGTATGCTGCGCCAGAGTGGAATTCGACACCCCTTCCGTAAGCGCAATCACGAACTTGTCCCAGACGGCGAGCGGCGACGGCAGGAACAGCGGCTTGATCCAGCCCATTTCGGTCACGAGCAGCCAGAGTGAGATGAACGCCAGGGCGGTCAGCAGGCTGATATGCCCGCTCATGCCGTCGCCCGGCGCTCCGTAGATCCTGCCCGGGCGAACGGGTTTACTCTTGGCGACACCCTCAAGCATGGAGGAGCTCCGGGTTGCCGGACTGGCGCTCGTCGCCATAGATGATGCCGAGGATCTGTTCGCGCATGTCGATGAAGTCGCGGCTGGATTTGATTGCGCGTGCATTGCCGTTCTCCAGGAAGCGTTTGTTGAAGTCGAGCTCGTAGGTGTGGGTGATGCGGCCCGGACGGGGCGACATCACGATCAGCCTGGAGCCGAGGAACAGCGCCTCCTCGACGCTGTGGGTGATGAAGAAGAACATCTTGTTGGTGAGTTGCCAGACCTCCAGCAACAGTTCCTGAATGGTCTCGCGCGTCAGCGCATCGAGGGCTGCCATCGGCTCGTCCATGAGCAGCATCGAAGGATCGCAAGTGAGCGCGCGAGCGATGCCGACACGCTGCTGCATGCCGCCGGAGAGGTGATAGATCATGTGCCGGTGGAAATCCTGCAGCCCGACAAGGGCGAGATTCCTGGTCGCAAGGTCCCGCCGGGTCGCTTTGTCGACACCCCTGAGCTTCAATCCGAACTCGGTATTGTCGATGACGTTGAGCCACGGGAGCAGCGCGTGCTTCTGGAAGACGACGCCGCGGTCGGCGCCGGGGCCGGTGATGCGGCGGTCTCCCAGCATGATTTCCCCTGCGCTCGGCGCCATGAAACCGGCCATGAGGTTCAGGAGCGTGGTCTTGCCGCAGCCCGATGCGCCGAGGGCTACGACGAAATCGCCGCTGTTGATCTCGAGATTCACGCCCTTGAGCGCGATGACCGCCTGGTCCGAATAGAGACCGGGATAGGTCAGACTGACATTGCTGACGTTGAGCGTTTCCATGTCGCAGGCCTTCCTGGAACGTGCTGTGTCGAGGATATCAGCGGCGCTCCTGACCGCGCACGGCGCGCGGGCGGGAGCGCGCGTCTCTGCTACTTGGAGGCTTCTCTCGCATAGGCGCCGTTGACGAAGGGCGCGTAGTCGTCGAGCGCGGTGTCGATCTGTTTCTGATCGACCAGAAACCTGGCGCTCGCCTCCAGCGCCCGGACAGCGCCGCCGCCGAGCCACCTGTCGGAAACCTGCTCGTCGGCGGTCGGGAAGGACAGAAGGCTCAGAGCCTGCACGATGCCTTCAGGGTCGCCGCCGATCAGCTTGACCATGCCCTGAATCTGCGGCGAGTCAGCCGTCCAGCCGCTGCCATTCGCCTTGTAATCGGCATAGGCGTCCGCGAGCACCTTGGTGAAGGCGGCCATGAACTTGGGGTTCTCTTCGGCCCATTTCTTGTCGGCCACCAGTCCGTCGAAGGTCGGCACGCTCGCCGCTCCGATCTCCTCGGAATCGGAGATGGCCTTGCCGTTCTTCAAAAGTTCCGACAGCGCGGGTGGCCAGACATAGGCGGCATCGATGTCGCCGCGCTGCCAGGCAGCGACGATCTGCGGCGGCTTCATGTTGAGAATGTTCACTTCCCGGGGATCGGTTTTCCAGACCTGTTCAAGGCCGACCAACAGATGGAAGTGCGAAGTCGAGACGAAAGGCACACCGACATTCTTTCCCTTCAGGTCTTCCGGCTTTTCGATGCCGGACCCTTCTCGGACGACGAGCGCTTCCGACTTGCCGATATTGTCGAGGATCCAGAAGAGTTCGAGCCCCACGCCGCGGGTCGCCGCGGCCGTCGTACCGGTCGAGCCGATGACGCCGATCGGCACGTTGCCCGAGGCGAGCGCGGTCGAAATGTCGCCGCCGGAGCTGAACTGGCGCCAATCGATCGTATAGCCGGCCTCCTTCGCCGCGGCATCGAAACGACCGTCGGCAATTGCCGAGATGAACGGGCCGACGATCTGCTGGTAGCCCACGACGACGGTGGTTTCCGCCTGGACGGCGAAGGAGGTGAGGATGCCGGCGGCGATGGCCACGGCTCCGGATAAGTGCTTGAAACTTCTAAGATGGATCATGTCGTTACCCTCTTCGTTATGTCGCCCCGCTTCTTGCGGGGTCGCGCCGTGCATTGAGTGACGGTCTTTGCTTGCCGAATAGAAATAGGCTCACGCTTCGGATTGCCTTATATCCAGTTGGGAAGTTGGATGAGTCCAGTTGGACGAGGTGAGACAATGGCGGGCGCGACCGTCTCCGAAACGATCTTCTTCCTCGACCGGGCCAGCCAGACGGGGCTGCAGGCGCAGATCCGCGAAACGATCGTGTCTGCAGTGTTGTCCGGCCGACTGACGCCTGGCGCCCGGTTGCCCTCCAGCCGCAAGCTTGCGGCCTATCTGAATATTTCGCGGATCACCGTAACGCTCGCCTATCAGGAACTCGCTTCTCAGGGCTATGTGGAGGCGGCGAACCGGAGCGGCTACCGCGTCGCCGGCAAACCCCCGACGACAGCCATCGCGATGCAGGTCGCCCATGCTGCGGCCGATGCGGTCGACTGGTCGGCCAAGTTGCGCTCGACCTTCATCGTCGCCAAGCAAATGCGCAAGCCGCTCGACTGGCGAGCCTATCCCTACCCGTTCCTATATGGCCAGATGGACCCTTCGCTGTTCGATCTCACCGCCTGGCGCGACTGTGCGCGGCGGGCGCTGGCGCGCGAGGATTTCGAACTGATGGCGGGCGATTTCGCGGCGGCGGACGACATCCAGCTTGTCAACTATATCTGCTCGCGCACATTGCCGGGCCGCGGCATCCGTGCGAACCCCGACGAGATCCTGGTGACGGTGGGCGCGCAGAACGCCCTCTGGATCGTCATTCAGCTCCTGTTACGTCAGGGCGCCCAGGCGGTCTGCGAGAACCCCTGCCATCCCGACATGAGTGCATCGCTTCGCTTGAGCGGCGCCGCGATCACCTTCGTCGACGTCGACGGGGACGGCCTGCCGCCCGCCGCGCTTCCGGCAAAGGTCGATGCCGTGTTCGTCACGCCCAGCCATCATTCGCCGACCGGCGCGACGATGCCGATCGAGCGGCGGGCGGCCTTGCTCGAGGCGGCCGCCGCCAAGGACTTCATCATCGTCGAGGACGATTACGAGTTCGAGATGAGCTTTCTGGCGCCCCCCTCCCCGGCCCTCAAGGCCTTCGACCGCAGCAGCCGGGTCTTCTACATCGGCAGTTTCTCCAAGTCTCTGTTTCCCGGCCTGCGTCTCGGCTATCTGGTGGCGCCGGCTACCGTTATCCGGGAGGCGCGGGCACTGCGCGCCCTGATGCTGCGGCATCCGCCGGGACATCTCCAGAGAACGGCCGCCTATTTCCTGGCGCTCGGACACTATGATGCCGTGCTGCACCGCATGCGCGAGGAGTATCATCGCCGCCATATCACCATGGACGTTGCCCTTCGGGATGCCGGGTTGAAGATCGCCGGATCTGCGGCTTTCGGCGGCACGTCCTTCTGGATCGAGGGGCCGGAAGGTCTCGATGCGGACTTGCTGATGAACGCTTTGCGGAAGGACGGCGTGCTGATCGAATCCGGGTCGCCCTTCTTCCCGAAGGACGACGGTCCATGCCGCTTTTTCCGCATGGGCTACTCGTCGATCGCGCGCAACCGCATTGCCGACGGCGTGGCGCTGACTGCGGCACGGATCGCCGAGCGGGGTTAGAATGAAGTTTGCAGCTTCGGGGTGGCAGTTAGGGGGCCGAGACCGGCCCGACAACTTCTGGCGCCCAAACAGCGATAGCAGACCGTCAACCAAATGGGACCGAAGCGTCCGACCGATCAGGGCGGTCTTTTGATTGGTCGAACGTAAACGCCCGGCTATGGCGCTAATGAGCTGCCATTGATCGCCGCTGTCGGTCGTTAAAATGGTGGTGTCCCACGCGGAAGGCCGGCACGCTCCAGCATTTCAAGGAAGCGTGAATGATGCATATCCCTCACGTAGCGTGGCACGAAACCTGGGCAGACGTTGCCCACATTGAGATGTGGAAGCTGTGACAGGCAATGATGGACGGCCCGGGAAGCTTCCTCATTGTTGCCCGTGGCGGCCGCGGCCGCAGCCCAGTAGAGTGCGCCGCGGACGAAGTCGGGCTTCGTCCTGACGACCCTGCGGGCCGCCTCCAGAGCCCGCCGGTCGTCGCCGCCGGCAAACAGCGCCACGACCATGCTGTTGTGGCGCCAGAAGTCGATGACGTCGTGGGCTCCGAGCCGGACCGCCTCGTTGGCCTGGTGCAGCGCCTCGCTGACCTCGCCGCGCAGGGCGTAGAGTTCGGCGATGTCGCCGCGGGCGCTGGGATAGCTCGGGTTGAGGCTGATTGCGTGCCGGCATTCGACGACTGCTTCGTCGATCCGGCCTGCGGTTTCGAGCGCGAAGGACAGGATGACGCGCGCGATCTCGTCGTCCGGAACCGCGCGTACAGCGGCTACCGCAAGGGCCAAAGCGCGCTCGACATGGTCCGGGTGGGACGGAAGCGCGCCCCAGGCGAGCGCCATCGTGATGGCGACGGAAAGCGTCCGCTTGGCGCGGGCGTTGTCGGGCGCGATCGCCAGCGCCCGCTCGGCAAGATCGATCGCACGCGGCAGGGAGTCGCGCGTCATCGCGAAGTAGTTCACGAGAGATTCGTTCACCAACCTGCGCACTTCCGGCGGGCCGGGCGGGCTCTTGTCGCGAACCTTCCAGTTCGTCAGTTGAAGTTCGAGCGTGACGGCCAGCACGACGGATCGCGCGATCCGGTCCTGATATTCGAGCGCGTTCTCGGAGTGGCCGTCGAACCTCTCGGCCCAGACGTTGTGGCCGCCGGCGGCGTCGGCGAGATGAACATTCACCCGCAGGTCGCGGCCAGACCTCTGGATGCTGCCGCCGAGCACGTAGCGCGCACTCAATTGCCGCGGACGTTTCGCATCGTCGCCCGGAGCAAGCTTCTCCGCGGGGCCGACATTCGAGACGACCACATAGTCCGCCACCTCTGAGAGGGCCGTGATGATGTCCTGGACGAGCCCCTTGGCGAAATAGTCGTCGCGCCGCTCCGCTGTCAGATTGACGAAATCGGCGACGCTGATGGATGGCCGCCCCTGACGCTGACCTTCCCGAACGACATGTCCGGACGGCAGTGAGACGGAATTCGATGTTCCATTGGTGGGCGACACCAGGGATTGCCACAGCGCGCGCATCTCCGGGCCGATCTCCACGCCGAATTCCGCCTTCAGCATGCTCCTGCACGTCTCGAACGTGCGGATCGCCTTGTCGCGCTGGCCGCTCGCCGCCAGGAGTTCCATCTTCAGCCGATAGGACGCTTCCCGCGTCGGCTCCATCGCCAGCAGGCGGTCGGCCAAGACCAATCCCGCTTCACCGTCAACCAGACGCGCCAGCCTTTCGGTGGATTCGAGCGCGCGATCCAGGAGCCGGCCGCGCTCGTCAGCTGCCCAGTGCTCGAACGGATCGCTGCCCAGGTGGAAACCGTCGAGGAAAGGCCCGCGATAGAGAGCCAGGGCCGTCCCCAGATCCTCGGGCGAGCGGGCAGCCAACCCGGCTTCGAAGTCCTCGACATCGACCTCGACGGCGCCTGCCTTCAGGCCGATCAGGTCCTGCCGCGACTGGATGACGTCCACACCCGCTTTCAGAAGATCCCGGCGCAGGATGCTGATCGTTTGCCTGAGGCTGTTGCGCGCGTGGTCCTCGTCGCTATCGCTCCAGAGCAGGTCGGCCAGTTTCTCCCTTGGCGCCGCCATTCCCGCGCAGCGGGCGAGGTAGGCTAATAGGGCCGGGCCCCTCTTGCCGGTTAGCTGGATGTAATCGTGTCGTTCGCTCCTGACCAGGAAGGGGCCGAGCAACGAGATCCTGACCCTGGCAACACCGTCAACAGTGGTCATCGTTGGCACCTGTGCGTGCTGGGCCGCTTCATGACGCGACTCTAACGCAAAAATATCGCCGTGCAAGCTGGACCGCCGAAGCACGCAAGCGCTGTCATCACGGCTGATCAAGTAAGCGGAAGAATTGTGCATGACGGACCAGCGGGGGATCAATAATGGGAAAACTATTCTTGCAATTGGCAGCGGCGCTGGCCGCCTTGGTGTTATGGGGTCTCCATGCCCGGGCAGCCGACGTCGATACCGCCGTCGATACCGCCGTCGTGTTCGCGGTCGATTTCTCGTCCTCAATCGATCCTGACACCGCCGACCTGCAGCGCGAAGGACATGCTGCGGCGCTCACGTCTCCCGATGTTGCTGCGGCGATCGCCCGCAACTATCTCGGATGCATAGGCGTGGCCTATTTCGAATGGGCCAGTCCCGGGCGCACAAGTGTGGTGCTGCCCTGGACGAGGATCTGCGGCCCCGAGGACGCCGAAGCGGCCGCCCGGATCATCAGGGAGAAGGGCGATACCGGCTACAGCCGCCGGGGCCGAGGCGGGACATCCGTTTCTTCGGCCATCGGCGTCGCAAGCCTGCTTCTTGACCAGTTCCCAGGAAATGCCACCAAAAAGATCATCGACATCTCCGGCAACGGCGAGAACAATGACGGGCTTCCCGTTCAACCGATCAGGTTGGCGGCAATTGCCAAGGGATACACGATCAACGCGATCGCTGTCGCAGGAAACAATGAACCTATCTACCGGTTGGCATCCTATTTTTCCGACGAAGTCATTGGCGGGCCCGGGGCCTTCGTGATAACGCCGACAGATCCAGGCGACTACGCCGCGGCGCTGCGCCGCAAACTGGTAACCGAAGTGAGCTTGAACGTTCAGTCGCCGTACCCGCCGCAAGCGCGATCGGCTTGGAAGGGCCGAGGGCGACAGGAGTTGAATGAAGCTAGGAGAGAGTAGGCAAGCAACGGCAACTAAAATGGATATGTCAGTTCCACTGAGGTCCAACTCATTTTCAGCGGCTCTATGCCTGCGCGGCATAACGATGGCGATCGGCTCGAAACCGCACGCCGAGTCGATGCTGCGCTGATCAGGTGAGGTCGTTGGTGGAGCGTCCTCGAGACAGCGTCTCTTCTCACCGGATTGAATGCCATGATAGGAGCCCCCATGGGCATCAAGAACTATCTGATCGAAGGCGGTTCCGGCACTGGAAAGACATCTGTCGCTACCGAACTGGAGCGGCGGGGCTACCATGTCGTCCATGGTGACCGGGTCTTGGCCTATGTTGGCGACCCCGAGACAGGCCAGGAACTCGCAGGACCGCCCAAAGGCGCGGACCGCATAGTTTGGGGATACGCGCACTGGATCTGGCGGGTCGACAAGGTTCGGGCTATTGCTGCCGACACCACGCATCCTGCCACCTTCTTCTGTGGCGGCTCGCGCAATTTCCACAAATTCCTGGACCTATTCAACAAGGTTTTCGTACTCGACATCGACGTTGAGACGTTGACCCGACGATTAGATGGGCGGCCGAATGAGCCGGGCTTTGAGCCGGCCGAGCGGGCGCTGGTACTCCGCTACCATCACACTCGGGAACATCTTCCTGCCGGCATCATCATCGACACGGCGAAAACCGTCCCAGGTGTCGTCGACGATATCCTCGCTAAACTCACCTGAAGCCGTGCAGCTATGTGATGGAAGGGAAAGCCCCGATTTATACGGGAAAAGACTAGCCGTCTAGACGCCTCACTGGCGGCGGTATTTCCGCGTTCGTAGCCCACCGGCAGCTTCCAGAATGACGAACCTGGCGTCCCAACGACCGTCTTGCGGGCGCAAAAGAGACGTGGGCATATAGCAGCATTCGGGCCCTTTGCTGCCGTTCGAGGTCGATCCGAGGAACGTGCGGTATGTGCTAGAATGCAACTGAATGGCGGAACGCGACAGACGCACTGCGAGGGGCGGTGTGATCGAACCGGAATCGCGCGACCGAGAGCCGGCGTTGTGCTCTTGGAAGGGGAGACGAGGACGATGCCGACACCAGAGCGACCCAGTCTAATAGTTCGACAAAAATCCCCACAGAACATCGAGTTTCCGTTTGCGTCGCTCTCCGATTGGCTGATCCCAACCGAGCTGTTCTTCGTGCGAAACCATTTCGCGTCGCCGGACCTCGATGCGCGAGACTGGAGATTGCGCGTTGGCGGGGCGGTGGAGCGGCCAATCGAACTTGACCTCGACAGCATCAAGGCGATGCGGAGCACGACTTTCACCGCCGTCATCGAGTGCGCAGGGAACGGGCGCGTCTACTATGTGCCGCCGAAGGAGGGGTTGCAGTGGCAGAACGGAGCCGTCGGCAATGCCGCGTGGACAGGTGTTCTTCTGCGCGAGATTTTGGAAATGGCGGGCGTTAAGCGAACCGCACGTGAGGTTCTGCTCGTAGGCGCAGACAGCGGCGTCGTCGATACGAACAAGAAAACGGCTTCTCCCGGCCCCATCGCTTTTGCGCGCAGTTTACCGCTTGAGAAGGCAATGGCTCACAGCACGATCCTTGCCTATTCGATGAACGAGGAGGCGCTGACGCGCGATCACGGCTACCCGCTACGCGCGGTCGTGGGTGGCTGGTTCGGCATGGCTTGGGTCAAGTGGATCACGCATATCACGGTTGTGGAGCAACCGTTCCTTGGCTACTGGCAGGCGCGCGACTATTTCCGTTGGGAGCGCAGCCTCGGGGAACCCAGGCTGGTCCCGCTTGCGGAGATGGAGGTCAAAGCGCAGATCGCGCGTCCCGTGCAGGGCGCGCATCTCATCGCCGGCCAACCGTATCGGATTTTCGGAGCCGCCTGGAGCGGAGAGGCTGTTATCCGGCAGGTGCAGGTCTGCACCGGAGATGGCAGGGGCTGGCGCGAGGGAAGGCTCCTCGAAACAGAACGTCCCTTTGCATGGCGCTTGTGGGAGTACATGTGGACCCCTCAAGAAGTCGGGCGATATATACTGCGATGTCGCGCGATCGATGGGGCGGGGTGCGTGCAGCCCGAGCTCCCGCGTTCAGACTGCGAGAGCTACGCGGCCAATTGGATCGTTCCGGTGGAGGTTACGGTCGTTCCCGAGCCACAGACGTACGAGGAGGAATTCGTGATCTAATCACCCGCACGGGACGGAATGGCGACTTGGCGCAACTGCGACCCGCGTTGTCACTGCACTGCGTCATGTCCGCTTTGCGGCGACAGCGACCGGTGGCTCGATGACCATTATGGGGGCGCAAAGCGGCCGTGGGCGAACAGATATTTGACGTCCGCTTCGGGCACGGAAACCGTCACTCGGCGCATTCGTCGAGTTACCGTTGGTGCCGTTAGCTTTCCTCGATCGAATCCACCCGGTCCGGATAGAACGCCAGGTGGTCCTTGATTTCGCGGACCGCATCATGCGGATTCTCATAGGTCCAGACGGCATTCTTCGAGCGCTCGCCGCCGGCTGCGATACTGTAATAGGACGCATCGCCCTTGTAGGGGCAATAGGTCCCATGATCCGTGCGCGTAAGCAGCGACATGTCGACGTCGCTGCGGGGGATGTACTGCACGGGCGGATAGGACGCCTCGCGCAATGTGAGGGCGTCGCGCGTATCGGCCACGACGCGGCCATCGAGCTTGACGACGACGCGTCCGGGATTGCGTTCGACAGTGATCGGATGGTCGGGGCCTGGAATTCTGATCGGCTTGTCTGACATGAGCCTTCGCCTTCAGGTGGTTGCACCGCCTCTTAGATAGGGTCACGCCTCCCGGTTCCCAAGGGCCGCGTCGCCTCGACGGGCCGGATGCCTTCTTGTCCGGCCAAGCAAAGTCATGAAACATCGGAGATTTGAAAGAGTTGGAGCGGGATGCGGGCGGAAACGGGCATGCGCCTTTCCTTGATCCCGCTCGAAGTCGAACCAGATTGGAGATGCCGGCAGATGATTAGGAGAACAGGCGGATGCCTTTGCGGCGGGGTGCGATACGAGGTGAGCGGAGAACCCTTGCGGGTGGGACTTTGCCATTGTGCGGACTGCCGCAAGGAAAGCGGCTCTTCCTTCGTGACCTTCGCCGTCTGGCCCACCCGGGCTTTCAAAAGCTCCGGCGAAGTCAAGATATTCGCCGGCCGCGGCTTTTGCCCCGACTGCGGATCGCGGCTCTTCAACCCGGGAGAAGAGGAAACCGAAATTCGCGTCGGTTCACTGGACGATGCCCCCGCCGCTCTCAATCCCCAATACGAGATCTGGGTCGTCAGGCGCGAGAGCTGGTTGCCCCCCGTTCCGGTGCCGCAATATCAGGGCGATCGAGGTTAGCCGACGGGTTCGCACCTGTCGCGGCCAAGGGAAGCGATCGGGAATTTCGCCAGCCTAATATTTTCTCGTGACCTATTTTTTATTGATACGCGTATCTTTTAAAATTGACGCGCGAAAACTTTTATGGTGTTTACTCCCTGCCAAGGTCAGGGACGGGAGGGCCTGCCTGCCTGGTTGCAAACGTTGAAGGCCCGCCGTTTCCAAGGGAGGAAACCATGAACATGCCCCGCATTCTCAAAACTCTCGTCGCCGGCACCGCGCTCACCTTGCTGGCATCCGGCGCCTTCGCCGACGGCATTGGCGCATCGCTCCTGACCCAGCAGCACCCGTTCTACATCGAGCTTGCCTCGGCGATGAAAGCCGAAGCCAAGGAGAAGAACGTCGCTCTCGAAGTGGCGATCGCCAATCAGGACCTCAACAAACAGCTCGCCGACGTCGAGGACTTCATCGTCAAGGGCGTTGATGTCATCGTCATTTCGCCTGTCGACAGCCAGGGTGTACGCGCCGCCATCGCAAAGGCGGAAAAAGCCGGTATCAAGGTGATTACCGTCGACGTCCCGGCCAACGGCACGACGGTGACGTCGCATATCGGCACCGATAATTTCACCGGCGGCGTGAAGGCGGGCGAACTCATGGCCGAGGTTCTCGGAAACAAGGGCAAGGTCGCCATTATCGACTATCCGACGGTTCAGTCGGTCGTCAACCGCGTCAACGGCTTCAAGGAAGCGATCGCAAAGCATCCGGAGATGGAGATCGTCGCGACCCAGACCGGGATCACCCGCGCCGAGGCCCTCGCCGCCGCGCAGAACATGCTGCAGGCCAATCCGGACATTACCGGCATTTTCGGCTTCGGCGACGATGCGGCCCTTGCCGCGGCCGTTGCCGTCAAGGCCGCGGGACTGGAATCGCAGGTCAAGGTGATCGGTTTCGACGGCATGAAGGAAGCACGCGATGCCGTCGACGCCAATCCCGTCATGGTCGGCGTCATCCAGCAGTTCCCGGACCAAATGGGCAAGCAGGCGATCGACACCGCTGTCAAGGTCGTCGCCGGCGATACGGTACCGGCGGAGCAGCCGATCGTACCGGGCGTCTACACCGGCAAATAGGTCCCTCCCAGGACGGCTGCCGCCTCGCGGAGGCGGCATACCACGAGCGTATCCGGCGCATGATGCCG
Source organism: Sinorhizobium arboris LMG 14919 (assembly GCF_000427465.1). Classification (NCBI taxonomy): domain Bacteria; kingdom Pseudomonadati; phylum Pseudomonadota; class Alphaproteobacteria; order Hyphomicrobiales; family Rhizobiaceae; genus Sinorhizobium; species Sinorhizobium arboris. The sequence continues at coordinate 456,637 of NZ_ATYB01000008.1, forward strand.
GATACGCTCCGGTCCGGCTGAAGGAGGCCCGCCATGCACGGTTCCGCTGCGGATACCATTCTCAAGATCACCGATGTCACCAAGTCCTTCGGGCAGGTCGCCGCCCTCAAGGGGATGCGGCTGGAAGTCCGTCGCGGCCGGGTGCACACACTGCTCGGCGAGAATGGCGCCGGCAAATCGACATTGATGAAGATTCTCGCCGGCGTGCACGGGGCGACGTCGGGAGAGATCGTTCTCGACGGACGGGCCTACCGGCCCGCCAACCCGCAGGAGGCCGCCTCGCTCGGCCTGGCGATCGTCTTCCAGGAATTGAGCCTCTGCAACAATCTGACGGTCGCCGAGAACATCCTCGCCACCCGCGAGCCGCGCCGCTTCGGCTTCATCAACGATAAGGCGCTCGTCGCAAAGGCTCGGCGGATCGTAGCCGACCTCGGACTTCCCGTCGACGTGACGGAGAAGGTCGGCAATCTCTCGATCGCCCAGCGACAGCTCGTCGAGATCGCGAAGGGCCTGAGCCATGAGGCCAAGGTCGTCATTCTGGACGAGCCGACTTCCTCGCTCAGCGAAAGCGAGGCCGAGATCCTCTTCGAGATCATCGGTCGGCTGAGGCAGCGCGGCGCCGCGATCATCTATATTTCGCACCGCATGGAAGAGATCATGCGGCTCAGCGACGACATCACCGTCATCAGAGACGGCGAATATGTCTCGACGCATGCGCGCGACGAGGTCACCATCGAGACGCTGATCGCGTTGATGGTCGGGCGCCGCATGGACGAAATATACCCGCCGCCGGTGCATAATGTGGCGGCGGACAAGGCCCCGGTCCTGGCAGTCGACCGGCTGACGCGCGAAGGCGAGTTTCACGACGTGTCCTTCGACGTGCGAGCCGGCGAGATCCTCGGCTTCTTCGGCCTTGTCGGTTCGGGCCGCTCGGAGGTGATGAACGCACTCTTCGGCATGAAGAGCGCCGCAGGCACCGTGCGCCTCGATGGCGAGGTCGTGCGGTTCCGTTCCCCGGACGAGGCCATCGCCCGCGGCGTCGGTTTCGTGACGGAGAACCGCAAGGAAGAGGGCCTCGTCCTCGGCCATAGCGTCGAGTGGAACATATCCATGGCGGCTCTCGCGGACTTCGCCGGAGGGTTGGGTTTCATCCGCAACGGCGCGGAACGGGCAGCCGCATCCGAACAGGTCGGGAAGCTCTCGATCAAGACGAACTCGCTGGAAACGCCGGCGGGGGCGCTCAGCGGCGGCAATCAGCAGAAGATCGTGCTCGCCAAATGGTTGCTCACGCGACCCAAGGTGCTGATCCTCGACGAGCCGACGCGCGGCGTCGACGTCGGCGCGAAATTCGAAATCTACAAGATCATCCGCCAGCTGGCGGCCGAGGGAACGGCAATTCTGCTGATCTCCTCCGACTTGCCCGAAGTCCTGGGAATGAGCGACCGCGTGGTCGTCATGCATGAGGGCGCGCCCGGCGCCACGCTCGAAGGCTCCGGCCTGACTCCAGAGACGATCATGGCTCACGCGACAGGTTTTCAATCATGACACAGAACACAGCAGCCAAAGCCGCCCTGGCTCGGGCTCTCAAGCAGTATGGCGGCATCTTCCTTTCGCTGGTGATGCTCTGCATCGTCTTTTCCTTCTTCAACCCGCGCTTCATGACGGTGGTCAACTTCATGAACATCCTGCAGCAGGTCGCCGTGGTCGCGATCGCGGCCTTCGGGATGACATGGGTGATCCTGCTCGGCGAGATCGATCTTTCCGTCGGCTCGATCATCGCGGTGGCAGGGATGGTCGGGGCGCAATGCTTTGCCTTCGGGATGGGTTTCATGCCGGCGATCGCGCTGACGCTCGCCGCCGGCGCCCTGATGGGAATGCTGAACGGGGTGCTGACGGCCAAGCTGCTCTTGCCGTCCTTCATCGTCACGGTCGCCACCATGGGCATCTATCGCGGCATGGTCAGCCTGCCCACCAATGGAGCGCCGGCCATGATCGACAACGAAACCTGGACGGCAATCGGCACCGAGAGCTTCCTGGGACTGCCGATCATCATCTGGGTCGTCGCCGTTCTCTTCGTCATCAATCAGATCGTGCTCAGCAAGACGAGCTTCGGCCGGCGCGCCTATCTGACCGGCGGCAACCGTGAGGCGGCCGTCTATTCCGGTATCAAGGTCGACAGGCTGAAGATCCTGATCTTCATGATCTCCGGCGTGATGGCGGCCATCAGCGGCGTTCTGCTTTCCTCCCGCCTGTTTTCCGCACAGACCAATGCGGGCATGAGCTACGAGCTTGACGCGATCGCCGCGGCCGTTCTCGGCGGCACCAGCCTTGCCGGCGGCGTCGGAACCATGGTCGGCACGCTGATCGGCGCGCTCATCATCGGCGTGATGAACAACGGCATGAACATGCTCTCCGTCCCCTATTTCTACCAGCTGATCGTCAAGGGCCTGGTGATCCTCGTCGCCGTCTGGCTCGACGTCCGCGCCAAGCAGGCAAAGCGCTGAACTCCGACACGAGTGACATCCACATGCACAAGATACTGACGATCGGCGAGATTCTCGTCGAGATCATCGCGACCGAGAAGGGTGACGGGTTTCGGCAGGCGACGCCGCTCATCGGCCCCTTCCCTTCAGGTGCACCGGCCATCTTCATCGACCAGGCCGGGAAGCTCGGCCAGCCATGCGCGATCATCTCCCGCGTCGGAGGAGACGACTTCGGCACGGTCAACCTCGAACGCCTCAAGGACGACGGCGTCGACATTTCCGGCATCGAGGTCGATCCGCTCGCCACGACCGGCAGCGCCTTCGTCCGCTACCGGCCCGATGGCAGCCGCGCTTTCGTCTTCAACATCCGCGACAGCGCCTGCGGCAAGATCATGCTCGACGAGCGCATGACCCGGTTCGTCGGCGAATGCAGCCACATTCATGTCATGGGCTCGTCGCTCTACGCGCCGAGCGTGGTCGAGAGCATTCTCGCAGCGATCGGAATCGTCAAGGCGGGCGGGGGCACCGTCTCCTTCGATCCGAATCTTCGTCCGGAGATCCTCAAAAGCCCCGGCATGCGCGAGGCGCTGCTTACGGTGCTCGCCGAGACCGATCTTTTCCTGCCGAGCGGAGACGAGCTCTTCCTCTTCACCGAAGCAAAAACGGAGGGTGAGGCGGTCGCCGAACTCCTCGCATCCGGCATCAAAGCCGTCGTCGTCAAACGCGGCGCCGCAGGCGCCAGCTATTTCGATGCGGCGACGTCCCTCTCCCAGCCCGGATTCCCGGTCGAGGAAATCGACCCGACCGGGGCTGGCGATTGCTTCGGCGCGACCTTCGTCGCCTTCTGGCTCAACGGCGCAAGCCCCCGCGAAGCGCTGGAATTCGCCGCCGCCTCCGGCGCACGCGCGGTCATGCGCTTCGGCCCCATGGAAGGCGCTTCGACGCGCGCGGAACTCGAAACCTTCATCAGCGAGCAAAAGGCCTGACCATGCATGAGAACTACCTGATCGACATCGCGCGGTGGAGCGAGCGTCCGGGTCCGCGCGGCATACCGTCGATCTGTTCGGCGCACCCGCTCGTGATCGAGGCCGCCATGCTGCGCGCGCAACGGGAGAAAACGCCGGTGCTGATCGAGGCGACATGCAACCAGGTCAATCAGGACGGCGGCTATACCGGCATGACGCCTGAGGATTTCACCCGCTTCGTGGGCGCGATCGCCGACCGGATCGAGTTCTCCCGGGAGAAAGTTCTGCTCGGCGGAGACCATCTCGGGCCCAATCCCTGGAAGCATCTGCCCGCCGACGAGGCAATGGCCAAGGCAGAGGCGATGATCACGGCCTACGCGAAAGCCGGATTCACCAAGCTGCATCTCGATACCAGCATGGGATGCGCCGGCGAACCGGCCGCCCTCCCCGACGCCACGACGGCAGCCCGGGCGGCGCGGCTGGCGGCTGTCGCCGAGGATGCCATTCGCGCCCGCAAGGGCGTTCTCCCGGTCTACATCATCGGCACCGAAGTCCCGGTTCCGGGCGGTGCGCTTGAAGAGATCGACACCCTCGAGGTGACTGCTCCCGAAGCTGCCCTCGAGACCGTGCGCGTCCATCGCGCTGCTTTCGAGGACGCTGGCGCAGCCGGCGCCTTCAGCCGCGTCGTGGGCGCGGTGGTTCAGCCGGGAGTCGAATTCGGCAACGAGAACGTCATTGCCTATGATCGTGCCAAGGCAGCAAAGCTGAGCGCCAGCTTGCGAGAACTTGGCGGAATGGTCTTCGAGGCCCATTCCACCGACTACCAGACGCGGGACGCGCTTTGCGAGCTCGTCGCCGACGGCTTCGCGATCCTGAAGGTCGGACCCGGTCTCACATTTGCGCTTCGCGAAGCCCTGTATGGCCTCGACCGAATCGCCGCCTTCCTCTTTCCCGATACACGCCGGCGGACGCTGGCGGAGGTCACGGAAGCCGTGATGCGCGAGGAACCGGCGAACTGGGGAAAATACTATCACGGCTCGGCGGACGAGCAGCGCCTCCAGCGGCACTTCTCCTATAGCGACCGCATACGCTACTACTGGCCGCACCCGAAGGTCGCTGCAGCCGTCGACGAACTCATGTCGTTGCTCGATGGTTTGACGATCCCGGAAACATTGATCAGCCAGTTTCTTGCCGGCAGTTACGCGCGCGTTCGCGACGGCGAAGTCGCGCCGCAGGCCAAAGCACTGGCACTTGCCGCGGTGGACGCGATTCTGCAGGATTATTTCGCGGCGTGCCGGCATCAGGTCAGGATGATTTAGGCCGAATCTGCCGGAATTGGCGAAGGTGACCGGTTCCAATCAGTTGAGACGCGGGGCGGGCGGAAAACCACACGCACTTTTCCTCATCCCGCTCTAGCGAAGACGCTGCAATCGGTGGATATTCCGAGAACAAAATCAACGAGCGGGGCACTTTGGCCGTGAACAGGCAGATCAAGACGATGGAAGATTTTTCGGAGTTCGTCGGCCTGTCGCGCCCCACCGTCTCCAAATACTTCAACGACCCGACATCGGTCCGGAAGAAGACGCGCGATGCCATCGAAGCGGCGATAAAGCAGTCGGGCTTTCGGCCGAACATCTTCGCTGTCAATTTGAACCGCCGCCGCACCAATATCCTCGGTGTCATCGTTCCCAACTCGACGGACCCGTTCTACATGGCGCTGACGCGCCGCATCGAGCACATCGCCGATCAGGCGGGGTTCCTTGCCTTCGTCCTTTCCTCGGACGGCAGACCCGAGATGGAGGAAAGGGCGATCGAAACCTTCAAGTCGATGAATGTCGCCGGCGCGATCATCGCGCCGCTCGGCGTACAGTCGCATCATCAGAAGCTGAGCGCGCTCGGACAAAGCATTCCGCTGATCTACGTCGACTCGCCGCTCGACGACAGTTCCTCCTTCGTCGGAACCGACAACCGGCAGAGCTTCAGACTGATGGTCGATTATCTCTGCCGCTCGGGCGGCGCTCCGTGCTATCTCGGCATGCCCCCGGTCAACAACAACGCCATGGCGCGCCAAGAGGCCTATCTCGACGCCATGCGGCAACTGAAAATGAAACCGGCAGTCGTCGAGACGACGGCCAATGCTTCCTGGGACTTCGAGAAGTTCGGCTTCGACGAAACGCGGCGCATCCTGTCCGAGGGCGGCTTTCCGACGCAAACCGTTCTTTGCGCCAACGACCGCGTCGCCTTCGGCGTCATTGCCGCCGCCTTTCAGTCGGGCCTAAAGGTCGGGCGCGATGCCGACAGCGATCTGAGGGTCGCCGGCCACGACGATCATCCCCTGTCCCGCTACACCTGTCCGCCACTGACGACGGTCGCGCAGAACTACAACGAAATCGGCAGGCTGGCGATCGAACTGCTCCTGTACAAGCTCGGCGAGGCTTCGGGTAACGGTGAAGCCTTTCGCGACGACGAACGCATTTTGCTGAGCGCCGAGATCATGTTGCGGGGTTCGGCTTAGAACTCACCTGAACTGTGCGCATGGCGCAAGCGCGAGCGCCGCAGAGCCGGTCCACAGGACACCCGCCAGGGACAGGACTGTCAGAAGGCGTCCCGCGCGGATCAGGAAGGGCTGGTCGTTTCCCCGGTCGGCACAGCGCAGCACTTGCGCGAGCTTTCCCGGAAACGCGTAGGCCAGCAGGAGTGCCCCGGCCGCGGCGAGTGTGGCCACGACGATGGATCCGGGAATGATGGTGGTCGTCCAAGGCCCTCCGGCGGCGCACGCCACGGCGTGGAAGGTGTAGACGGCAAGCAGATGTCCACCCCAAAGGATCGGTCCTGCCAGAAGAAAGAAAATTGCGCCGGCGACGGGTGGTTCGCGGACGGGATCGTTCATGGCGCACCTATCCGATCAGCCGCGGGAAACCGTGAAGCAGTCCGAGGCCCAACAGCGACTGGGCGACGGTGTAGTAATAGAGCAGCGCATAGCTGTCGTAGGTCACGCGCCGCACGGCATCCAGTTTCCCCGTGAGATGCCGCGCCACGGTGAACAGCCCCATGATCAGGAGGGCGAAGACGAGTTGAGCGAAGAGAACGACGCCGAGATAGACCATGGCCGCATAGGCGTTCTCATCGGGGCTCAAGCCGGTCGCCAAGTGTCCCCGAAGCTCGAGTGCGAACGCACCTGTCAGGCAGGCGAGCGAAAGAAGCAGAGCGAGCGACATCGCCACGCGCGACGCCGAGAACATCCGCAGCCTGCGGCTCACAAGCCATAGAATAGCCGAACCGGTGCAAAGCAGCGCCGCGGATCCGAAGGGCCAACGGAGCGGCGGCGGCTCGGGAGAGCCCTCCGGCGCCCAGACCTCCGGCGAGACGATCCAGAGGAACAGGTAGGAAAAGACATAGGCGAGATAGAGGGAGCCCGCCACGAACATCAGGACCACCATCGCCCACCAGGAATGCGATGTCGGGCCGCTCATATAGGTCGGCACGCGGACCCCCTTGGCAATTTCTATCGCGCCTTTCGACGGACCGGGATCGAGCCCCCAGGCCCAGACGAGGACGAAAGCGATGGCGAGGACTCCGCAGATGGTCGCAATCGCCACCATCTTGACCGTCAGCAACAGGAAGAACGCGGCCGTGAAGACGGCCGCAAGGAAAGGCGGCCAGCCGGGACCGGGCATCTGGACGACATATTGCGGACGTGCATGGATCGGCGAGGTCACGATCGTCTCTCTCCAGCCGGTCGGAGCGTTCGGAAGATAGTGATGGCCGTCGCGGACCTCGCGGGGAAGGCTCGGCCTGTCCCACAGAGGTTCGCGGCTGGTGATGTGGGGAATGCTTCGGGTGGAGTAGACGTCGTTCGGCAGCCATTCGAGCGTGCCCGCGCCCCAAGGGTTTTCGTGAGGCCCATTCCCGATGCGGAATTTCGCGGCGAGGTCCACCAGGAAGAGGAGAACGCCGGCGGTAAGCACATAGGTTCCAGCCGTCGAGATGAGGTTCAGCATGTCCCAGCCCATTTCGGCGGGATAGGTCCAGATGCGCCGCGGCATGCCCTTGAGGCCGGTCAGGTGCATTGGAAGAAAAGTGACGTTGAAGCCGATGAAGATCAGCCAGAAAACCCACCGGCCCACTTGCTCCGAGAGCATGCGGCGACTGAAGAGCGGCATCCAGTAATAAATCGCCGCAAACAGCGGAAATACGAATCCGCCGATCAGAACGTAATGGAAATGCGCAACGACGAAATAGGTATCGTGTACCTGATGATCGAAGGGCACCATGGCCACCATGACGCCGGTAAGTCCACCGAGCGTGAAGATGAACAGGAAACCGATAATGAACAGCGAGGCCGTCGTGATCCGGAAGCGCTCCCGCCCGGCGGCAATGGTCGCGATCCAGGAAAAGACCTGGATGCCCGAGGGAACGGCGACCGCCATGCTGGCGGCGGAGAAGAAGGCAAGGCTAAGCGCCGGGATGCCCGTGGTGAACATATGATGCACCCAAAGCCCGAAGCTGAAAAAGCCTGTGCCGATCAGGGCGACGACGATCAGGTGATAGCCGACGAGCGGCGTGCGGGCCATGGTAGGCACGATCATCGAGACGAGGCCCGCGGCCGGAAGGAAGATGATGTAGACTTCCGGATGCCCGAAGAACCAGAAGAGATGCTGCCAGAGCAGCGGATCGCCCCCGAGTGCTGCGGTAAAAAAGGGCCATCCGAACGCCCGTTCGATCTCCAGCATCATCGTCGCCAGGATCACCGCCGGGAAGGCGAACATGATCATGCTTGCGAAGATCAGCATCGTCCAGGCGAAGATCGGCATTTTGGCGAGCGACATGCCCGGCGGTCGTGTCCTCAGCGCGCCGACGACGATCTCGACTGCCCCGGCGATCGCGGAAATCTCGATGAAGCCGATGCCGAGCAGCCAGAAATCGGCGTTGTCGCCGGGCGAATATTCCATGAGCGTCAGCGGCGGATACATGAACCAGCCGCCTTTCGGCGCCAGGTCGTAGAAGATGGTCGAGAAGAAGACCAGGCCGCCAACCACATAGGCCCAGATCGCGAAGGCGCTGAGTCTCGGAAAGGGCAAGTCGCGCGCCGCAAGCATCTGCGGCAGCAGCATGACGCCCAGCGCCTCGACCGCAGGCACCGCGAAGAGGAACATCATCGTCGTGCCGTGGACGGTGAACATCTGATTGTAGAGGTCCTGGTCGATGAGACGGTTGTCGCCGATGGCGAGCTGCGTGCGCATGACGACGGCCAGCAGACCGGCCATGAGAAAAAACAGGAACGCGACGCCGATATAGAGAAGGCCGATCACCGTGTTGTTGACCGCTGTCACCAGCCGCCAACCGCGCGGCGTGGCCCAGATGCGTTCCAGTTCACGGACCTCTCCTTCGGGTCGTGGATCGGGATTCGGGAGTTCCATCATCCGCCTCCACCGCTTGGATCGCGCAGGAAATAGAGGACGACCAGCCCCGCCAGATAAACGCTGAGGACCGCAAAGGAGTCGTAACCCATCTTGAGGATCGTCCGGTCCCGCCGCTCGACCAGACCTATGAAGAAGATCGCCGTCACGGTGATCGCGATCAGCGCGGCAAAGGCCTCGAACCGTCCGACGCTGTTCATCACCGCATCGGCGCCTCCGGTGAGATCGACGACGAAAAGAAGGAAAATGTCGATGAGATTCGTGCCGAAAATATCCGACATCGCCATCGTGTACAGGCCCGCCCGCGTGGCGCTGAACACCGTGCTGACTTCCGGCAGCGATGTCGCGATCGCCACGAGCACCGCTCCGATGAAGCTCTGCCCGAGCCCGGTCGCTTCGGCGATCGCGTCTCCCGAACGCGAAAGCAGATAGCCTGCGACGATGATGACGGCGCCGCAGCCGGCAGTGGCCCAGCCTACCTCTCGCAGCGATTTCCTCTTGCTGTCCTCGGCCTCCTTCCGCGCCCGTTCTTCCTCTTTCTCGGGCGTGACCTCCTCGTCATTCGCAATCCAGGGCCTGTCACGCTGCGTCCGCGACAAGACCCACAGGCCGAAGACGGTCACGGCTGCAAGCAGCCACATCCACACGCCGGAGAACAGCACCGGCGTGTCGCCCACCACGATCGAGGCGGCGACGACCGAAAGGAGGAGGATTTTGAAGCCGCCCTGCAGCATGACGACCGGATCGGGAATGACAGATGTCAGTGCCTGGCGGCCGATCAGCATGTCGGCAAAGGCAAGGATCGCCACCTGCATCGCGATGCCGCCGAGTATACTGTTGACAGCGAGGCTGGCATCTCCGCTGAGCGACGAGGTTACGGCTACCGCCAGTTCCGGAAGAGACGTGATGCCGCCGAGAAGCACGACGCCGATGAAGGCCTGGCCTGCTCCTGTCTTCTCGCTGATTGCATTGGCATATCCCGTGATCCTGACGCCTGCAATCCAGACCGCTACGGCCGCCCCCGCGAAGATTGCGAGATTCAGCCAAAGTCCGAGACCGGCGAAGTCAAGCATGGGTCGTTACCTCAATTGGTCCAGATAGGCGGCAAGCTGCCGCAATTCGTCTTCGGTGAAGATTTCGTATGGCGGCATCAGATTCTCCGGCTTCACGTGCTGGCCGTCGCGGACCCAGCGGACGAAGGCCGCAACGTCGTTCTCGAGCGTCGCGGCGGCAAGCGAGTGCCGACTGCCCACATGCGTCAGATCGGGACCGATCGTGCCCCGGGCATCCGTACCGCGAACGCTATGGCATGCGGCACAGCCGGAGGAGAGGAAAAGCGCCTGCCCCGCAGCCTGATCCGGTTTCGCGGTCGAGGCGTCGCTGGCTTCGACTGCGAGCCAGGAGAAAAACTGGTCTTCGGGCATGGCGATCACGTAAAAGGACATGAAGGCATGCGGCCCGCCGCAATATTCCGCACATTGGCCGCGACTGATGCCGGCCTTGTTTGCCTGAAGTGTCAGCGTGTTCTTATGGCCGGGGATCATGTCGAGCTTGCCGGCAAGCCGCGGCACCCAGAAGCTGTGGATCACGTCCGCCGATGTCAGTTCCAGCTCCACCGGCCGGCCGACGGGCAGCCGGATTTCATTGGCGCTCTCGATGCGGCGTCCGGTTTCGTCCACGTAGGTCACCCGCCACCACCAGCGCTCGCCAACGACCTCGATGCGCAGCCCGCCCTTGGGTCGCACCGAAGTGGTGCCAGGCGCCATCAGGTAAAAGCCGTAGCTCAGCAGAATGCTGAGGGCGAGGATCGGGAAAACGAGGCCACCCCCGATGATCACCCTCTCGCCGGCGATCCGGGCGCGCCAGCGCTCGCCGCCGAACAGCGCAATCGCCGTGATGAGACAGACTCCGACGAGGATGGCGGTAGAGAAGAGGATCAACAGCCAACCGAGCGTTCCGATGCGTTCTGCCTCCGCACCGGAGGGATCGAGCGCGGACTGCAGCCCGGCGCAACCCTGCAGCGCTAGAGCGCTCGTCGGCGCGAAGGACCGGGCGAGCCTCATCGGTTCACCTCCGCTATCGGCGCCGGCGCGCTTCCGCGGGGCAGAGATGCCAGATAGGCGGCGACGTCTTCTATCTGACCTTCCTCCAGAGCTCCCGCGACTGCCGCCATGATCCTCCCATAGGGCGTCCCGATCCGCCCGCCGCGCTGCCAGAGCCGTATCTGCTCCTCGATGTACTCGGCATGCTGGCCGGCGAGCACCGGGAACTGCTGCGATTGACGCCCGGAATGGCAGCTCAGGCAGGCGGGCACGCCCTGTCGCGCTATGCCGCGATTGGCAATGGCTTCGCCGCGCCTGAGGCGCTCCGCGTCAGGTGCCGCGGCGGGCTTTTCCGCGCTCGGCCGAAGCGCGGAATAGCGCGCTGCCAGCTCTCGCATGGATCTTTCGTCCAGAGGGTCTGCCACCGGTTCCATGACACCGCTCGCGCGGTTCCCGTCTGCATATTCCTGCAGGCTGCGAAAGAGATAGGCTTCGGGCAGCCCCGCGAGCCTGGGGACACGGTCGCCGTTGGTGCCGGTGCCTTCGCGTTCATGGCAGCGCCCGCAGGCGGTCAGCGCGCCGCCGTTCACGGGTTCCTCACCCGGATTGGCCTGGCTGCGCGTGAGACCTGAGAGATCCGGATATTCGCCGGCGGTGAAGGGCAGGCTCGCGAGGAACGCAGTGACGGACCAGATCTCATCGTCGCGCCGCATATTCGTCCATGCCGGCATCCCGGTATATTTGAGGCCGTGTTTGACGATCCAGAAAATTTCCCTGGACGGGCGGTGCTTGCCGATTTCCATCAGATCCGGAGGCGGCGGCAGCATACCGCCGACGATCGGGTTTATCTCTTTGCCCGGGCGGTTGTGGCACGGCACGCAGCCAGCTTCGTAATGGGACGCCCCCAGCCGGATCATGCCGTCGTCAACGAGCGGCGGAGCGTCGATCATAAAGCTTCGGGTGGCGATTGATCTCTCGCGGATCAGCGTCAGGATCCAGGTCGTTATCCGCAAATGGTCCTTCGAGGCAGCGACATTATAGACGCCAGACCAGACGAACACGGCGCCAGCAGCCATCAGGAGGCAGGCGCCGAGCCCGACGATTTTCGCCACGGCCGTCCAGTGCAGGTTTTTCATGTCCACGCTTCTGCACCTGCTCTCGATTCGGGCGCTGCCTCGTCTTTCTCCAGTGCCAGGAGCCAGCGCGCGGCGATCACGACCCCGGCGAGAACATAGGTCACCGGACAGGCTGCCAGCATCATCAGCCCCGCGAGCTGCTGATCGGCCAGAGTTGTGTTCAGGGCTCCGGTCGCATGCGCCGTGTGGGATGTAGCGATATCGGGATAGAGCGCTCTGGGTGCAAAGACGAAGAGAACGGCGAGCAGGCAATAGAGCTTGCTGGTCATCAGAAGGGCAACGATCGATTGCCAGGAACGCTTGCCATGAAAGTGCAGGACCGCCCGCCAGAACAGGAATGCCGCCAGGAAAAGACTGGCATTCATCAGCAAATGAACCGAAGGAAATTCCAGTGCCCGGTTGAGGAGGGGCGGCGCATGCCAGGCCCAAAGAGCGGTGATCTGCGCAAAAGTGGCAAGCGCCAGCACCTGCCCGCCGACTGCCCGGCCCGCAGGCCCGATCCACGATATTCCCGATGCTGCCAGGGGCGCGACGATGTTCATCAGCACGATGTGCACTGCCATATGCGTCGCCAACGGCCCCATCACTCCCCCTAGTCCTCCGGGCGGCTGACCAAGGCCGCGACGGTCAGGTTTTCCGAAAGGCCGCCGGCGCACGCGGCCGGGGCACAACCGATCCATGCAAGGTCGAAACACGGCATCGAATTACTGTGTCGGCATGTGAAACTGTTTCGGGTGCTCCATGGTTCCAATCCGCTCCTCCTGGGGTTGCGAAGACCCGATCGAACCACCCGGCCGGGCCGCGGACGGAACAAATGGGCAGGCCCGAGGTTTCAACGGTCGGCCGAACAGGAGGCACCGATGAGCCTGAATTCCGCGTCGACTGCCACGACCGTCACCGCCCCGGTCCATTCGTTGCTCGTCCCGTTTCCAGTCGTCTGCTTTGCGCTCGCGCTTCTGACCGATATCGCCTTTTGGCAGACCGGACATATCATGTGGCAGAACTTCTCCGCCTGGCTGCTCTTTGCCGGTATCGTGGCCGGGGTGGTTGCGGGCCTCGCCGGCGTGGTCGAATTCCTGTTTCGAAGGGGGCGACGTGCGCAAGGAACGGTTTGGCTGCATGTCGCAGGCTACGTGCTCGTCTTCGGCCTCGCCTTCGTCAACAACCTCGTGCATGCCGCCGATGGCTGGACGGCTGTGGTACCCTACGGATTGATCCTTTCTGCGGCGACGGTGCTTCTGACGATCCTCTTCGCTTTGCTTGGCCGCGCCACCCTCTATCGCAGGCAAGTCGGAGTGAGCGATTATGAATAGCTCTGCCTTCTTCCGTGCAAAATACCTCGTCGGATCCGGCCTTCTTCTCCTGGCGCTCGCAGGTTGCGGCGATGACGGCGCGGACTTCGACGTTTCGCAGCAGATCGGGCCCGATCCGGTGTTGCCGGAGCCGACATCGGAGCTCCTGCCGGACCTGAAGGTCGCCGAGGTTGTGGGCTGGGAAAACGGGGCGTCTCCGCGTGTGCCCGACAATCTCGTCATCGCAGCCTACGCGACGGACCTTGCCAATCCGCGGACCGTCCACACGCTGCCGAACGGCGACATTCTCGTCGTGCAGTCGCGCGAGCCTTCGGGCAAGCCGATAGAGCGGCCGAAGGACATGATCCGAGGCTGGATCATGTCCATGGCCCATGGCGGTGGTGGAACCGAAAAGGAGAGCAATCTGATAACGCTGCTCCGCGACACCGATCGCGACGGCGAGGTGGACGAACGCCGCGACCTGCTGACCGGTCTCAATTCCCCCTTCGGGGTCGCGTGGCACGATGGGACGCTTTACGTGGCGGCGGCCGATGCAATCCTCGCCTACCCATACCAGCTCGGGCAGGCCGAGATCGCCGGCGAACCGCGGGTTCTGACACCGCTTCCAGGTGGCCCGATCAACCATCACTGGACCAAGGATCTGGCCCTCAGCCCCGACGGGCGCTATCTCTATGCCTCCGTCGGCTCCAACTCGAACGTGGCCGAGCGCGGGCTCGAGGCCGAGAAAGGCCGCGCTGCGATCTGGCAGGTCGACCGGGAATCGGGTGCCGCCCGCATCTTCGCATCCGGCCTGCGCAACCCGAACGGGCTGGTCTTCCATCCCGAGACCGGCGTGCTCTGGACGGTCGTCAACGAGCGTGACGAACTGGGGCCAAATCTCGTGCCCGACTACATGACTTCAGTGCAGGAAGGCGCCTTCTACGGCTGGCCGTGGAGCTATTACGGCACGCATGTGGATGAACGGGTCCACCCGCCGCGGCCGGACATGGTCGAGAAAGCGATCCCGCCGGACTACGCGCTTTCCAGCCACGTCGCCGCCCTGGGCCTGGTCTTCTCCAACGGCTCCGCCTTGCCGGAGCCCTTCGCCAACGGCGCCTTCATCGGCGAGCACGGCAGTTGGAACCGAAGCACCTTCAACGGTTACAAGGTCGTCTATGTGCCGTTCGAGAACGGCCTCCCGACCGGGAAGGCTCAGGACGTCGTGACCGGCTTCATCGAAGGCGACCAGGCACGCGGCCGGCCGGTTGGTGTGGCCATCGACGGGACCGGGGCGCTGCTTGTTGCCGATGACGCTGGAAATACCGTCTGGCGCATTGCAGGCGCAGACGGCAGGGTGACGCCGAGCCCCGTCGGTACGGACGGACAGAGGGATAGCGCGGTCACCAGCGATGCCGGCCCGCCAGCCGGTGAGACAGGAGGAACATCCGGAGGAGCCGCTCCTCCCGAAGCCGGCGCCACGCCTCCGGAGCCGCCGCAGACCGATGTCGCGCCGGCTACTCTGCCAAGGGCTACGGAACAGGGATCCCCCGAGCAACAGCAATAATCTGCGATCCTAATCCTCGGCGTCGCCGACCGTGTCGGCGACATAGGCATCGCGATTCCCGAGCTCCTTGGGCTGCCCTGTCGTTGAATCCCTCGCCGTCTGATGTTCCAGCTCGGCATTGAGTTCAGCACCGATGATGACGATCATGGTGGATATCCAGATCCAGAGCATGAAGCCGATCAGCGCGCCGAGTGCACCGTAGGTCGCATTGTAGTTCGCGAAATTGTCGATGTAGTACGAGAACGCCAGGGATGCGACGAGCCAGCAGATCGTGCTCAGGGCCGCGCCCCAGGTAAGCCACCTGAGTTTGGCTGGCTCCCGGCTTGGACCGTAGCGATAGATCAGGGTGATGCCCGCCGCTATTAGCAACAGCATCACGGGCCAGCGTACGAAACGGAGGAGACCTTCCAGTTCCAGGTGGAGAAAGGCCAGCACGGCCGGCAATACCGCGATGGCCGCGATGAGGACGGCGGTCAGGATCAAACCGGCCAGCGTGAAGCCGATGCTCAACAGCGTCAACCGGATGAAGCTGCGTTTTTCGGTCTCGTCGTAAGCGATATTCATCGCCTCGAAGAGGGCCCCCACGCCGTTGCGTGCGCTCCAGAGCGCAAAGAGCAGTCCAGCTATGAAGCCGAGGCTCAGGCTTGAGGTCTTCTGGGACGTCAGGGTTTCCAATTGCTCGGTCATCATCTGAAGCGACTGCGCCGGGAGAACGGCCGCGAACAACGTAGCCTGCTCTGCGATCGTGGCTGGATCGGAAACGAGACCGTAGATGGAAACGAGCGAGGCAAGCGCTGGAAACAGGGAGAGGAGCACATAAAAGGTGACACCGGCGGCAATGAGCGAAATCCTGTCCTCGCTAATCTGTGAAACCACGCGCCAGAAGACGTCACGCAAGCCCCTCGCGGGAATTTCGCCCGGGCTGTCGGCCGCGCGTCCCCTGCCTCCTTCTTGAGCCTGCTCATCGGTTCCCCTCTTTGCATCACCGGATTTCATCTGATTGTCCTCGCGCGTTCGAAAGTCCGCCGTGCCGTTGATCGGCCTTACCGGCGGCGGGCGATCGCAGGTGGCATTCGAACACGCTAAGCGATGCCTTGTTCCTTGCGATCTCCGCTATTCATTACGGCGCGAAACCCTTACTTCACGTCACAGCTTATTTTCTCATAAGAAATGCTCCATGCTCTCGTGGTGCGTTTTCCGAATCAAAAGAGCCATGTAATGAAACTTGCGACACTGCGCCTGACCACCATTCTATTGGTTGTGGCCACTTCGTTTCTTCCGGCAATCGCGGCAAATGGGCAGCACGGAAAGGAAGGGCGAGGTCAGGGCCAAAACATGAAGAATTTCGTCGAGGCCAATCCCGACTGCCTCGAGTTTGATGATCAATGCTCGGTTTGTTCGTTGACCGACGGAGTGGCCGAGTGCTCCACGCCGAAGACCGCATGTGTCAAGGGGGAGTACCGTTGCACCATGAGGTCGAAATAAAGTGGTTCCCACATTGCGGCCCACTTCCCGGGATTTCACGCGTTTGACGCCGGCCCGCCTGATCTCGGAATGATGCTTATGCCCCCGTCTGCCTCGAGAACGGCGAATTTGATCTGGTCGAGGCGAGCCAATCCCTGCTGCTCTCGGGCGGCGACAAGTATGTCCTCGAGATTGACCCTCGCTCGGCGGAGGGCCTGCTCGTCAACCTTGCCGTTCGCGATGAGCACGGTTGCCGTACCGTCGAGGAACAGAGCGATCTTCGGCGACCATTGTTTAACGTAGGAGAGAACGATGTCGACGCTGAAGAGCGTCAGGATGAGCAGGGTTGCATTGATGATCGAGAAATCGTCGCCCAGCAGTGCCTGCTGGGTCGTCTCTGCGATGATGAGCAGCAGTACGAAATCGAAAGTGGTCATCTGTGCGACGGTGCGCCGGCCGGAAAGCCGGAGCGCGATGAGGAGTATGAAATAGATCGTGATACCGCGAGCGACCGAGTCCATTCACGTATCTCCTAAGGCCAGACGATCGTTCGCACTGTCTGTGCCGGGTCGTCGTTCGTGCTAATTCGATAGGAGACGACACCCGGACGTTGCGAGCGAAGATGCAGCATAAGGGCCAGAGGGCGTCGCGAAGCGGAGCGGAACCGGTAGACCAAGCCGTCGTCCCCCCCTTCTGCGGCGATCGGCGGCGGATCGATATCCTCAACCTGAAAAGTCCTGAAGAACTCGGGTGACAGGGTCAGGCGGCGTTCTTGACCGCTTCCTGTCAATGAGGCTTTCAGCGTGTCGGAGGCTTCCCAGCGACTGAACCTTGCCACTTCCACGGACCCGCCGGCGAAGGTTACGGTTTGCCTTTCGAAAGGTCCTCCGGAGCCGGTGGCACCCAGGATGGCCGCCAAGAGCGTGAGCCCGAAAAAGATCCAGGCGATCCGCTCCGCCTTCCAGAAACTCTCCTGGAACCTGCGATGCTCTTCGATTTGCAATCCGTCCGGTCGAACTGGTGGTTGATCCAAAGCTCACCTCGCCCTTGAGCTTTGTAGAACCGCCGAGTGGGCCGAAAGGTTCCGTAGAAGCGATCTCACCCAACCCCAGATCGACCATGGACTAGGTATGTCTGGTCGTATGTCCCCTCATGGGTGGCGTTACATCGCTTTCATCAGTCTCGGTGTCGATGCCGATACGATGGTGATAGACGAGCTCTCCGCCCTTCCAACCCGTGTAGAGGAGCAGGAGAACGATCATGAGAGAAAGCAGCAAACCAAAGGGCCAGACGGCATCGGCGGCGCCGTTCTCGTAGCGCAGCCAAAAGCTGGCAATTGCGAGGAGCACGACGATGACGTTGCCGATCATGTGCCTCCAGGCGTCGTTGATGGCCCGGATGCGGGAGTTTCCGAGGAAATCCGTCAGTCCGGCAAGAGCGGCCAGTGCCGCCGTGACGATCGCTGCGCCCACCGACCACATCGATACGTCGGCCCAGAATGAATTCCCATTGGCGAGATATACGAGATCGGAAACGAACGCGGCGACCAGAAGCGCGATCGGAAAGGGAACGAGCATCGGATGAATCGGATGCCCGCCTATTTTCGCGCTGGCCGCCAGACCCAAAAGGTCACGATCCGCCATGACATGGTCCTCCAGCACCGCAAGCCCGATCTTTTGAACGCGCGAGTGGCCGTGATTGTTCCTTGCAGCGCGTGCAGCGGCTGATCAGTCAGCCGCCTTGCCGATCGTATCCGCCACGTAAGCACCGCGCTCTCCGATCGGAAGCGGTTCGCCTGTCGTCGAATCCACCGCCGTCTGGTGTTCGAGCTCGGCGTTGATGAGCGCGCCTATGATGAGGATCATCACCGAAATCCACACCCATGTCATGAGACCGGCGAGCGCGCCGAGAGCGCCGTATGTCGCGTTGTAGTTGGCGAAATGTTCCAGATAGTAGGAAAAGAGCCATGAGGCGGCCAACCAAAACAAGGTGCTGAACACCGCACCCCAGTTCAGCCACCGCAGTTTCGCCCGCTCCCGGCTTGGCCCGAAACGGTAGATGAGGACGGTCCCGAACGTGACGAGCATGAGCATGACCGGCCACCTCGCCGTTCTGGTCGCGAGTTCGACCCGACTATCGACCCATACATAGGCCAGCACCGCCGGCACGATACCGACCGCCACGATCAGCGCGACCGCAAACAGCAGGGCCGCGAAGGTGAACGCGATGCACAGGAGGGTTCTCGACAGAAAGCCTCTTTTTTCCCTTTCCCCATAGGCGACATTCATGGCGTCGAACAGGGCGGCAATGCCGTTGGCTGCCAACCACAGGGAGATCGACAGGCTTACGAAAAAGCCGATGCCCAGGGTGGAGGGCTTTTGCGTCGTCAGGGTCTCCAGCTGGTCCATGATCAATCCGTAGGAGTCCTCCGGCAGAAGCACCTGCAGAATACCGATATGCGTGCCGATTTCGGAAGGGTCCGCGACCAGCCCGTAGATCGAGACGAGGGCACCCATCGCGGGAAAGAGCGACAGGAGAAGGTAGAAGCTCACCCCCGCGGCTATCAGCACGACACGCTCTTCGGCAATTTCGGAGAGGACGCGCCAGAAGACATCCCGCATACCTTTCGCAGGGATTTCTCCCGGCGTGGCGGCACCGCGCCCCCTGCCCGGCTCAACGGCATCCAGTTTTTCGGGAAGTTCGGCTTCGTTCGCACCCATGACTTTACGCTCGCCGGATGACGGGACGGGGCCTGCCCTCGTCGCATGCATAAGCAACGCCGGGGAAAATAGCTTGTTCCGGGGCGTTCGGCGGCGACAGAGGCGAGGCGGCCGGCTCAGATGCGGCGCGGTTGCCCGCTTTCCGCAGCGCCGAGAATCGCATCGATAAGCCGGTGGACCTTCAGCGCCTCGTGCCCATTGACGCGCGGCTCGCCGAAACCTTCGATGGCATCGAGGAAGTCGGCAAGCACGGCGCGGTGATGGTAATGGGGGAAGGCCATCGGATCGGCGCCGGCGCCACCCGCGGCTTCGTCTTCGATTGAAAGTTCCGTCCCGTCGTGGAAGGAAACGGCAAGACGCCGCCCGTCCAGACGCGCCATGCCCCTTGTTCCGATAATGTCTATCTCGTCCGGATAGCCGGGATAGGCACAGGTGGTGGCGCTCACAGTGCCTATCGCGCCGCCGGCGAAGCGAATCGCCGCCATCGCCAAGTCTTCGGTTTCCATGCGATGGATCTCGCTCGTCGTCGCATAGGCGCTTACCTCTTCGGGAAGGCCCGCGAGGGAAACCAGAAGATCGAGCGTGTGTATGGCCTGGGTGAGAAGCACGCCGCCCCCGTCGCGAGCCCGTGTTCCGCGACCCGGCTGGTCGTAATAGCTCTGCGGCCGCCAGTTGTGGAGCCGGGCCGAAGCGCTGACGATCTCACCGAGACGGCCCTCATCGATGAGTTTCGCGAGTTCCTGGCTGACCGTGCGAAAGCGGTGCTGAAGCACGATGCCGAGTTTTATGCCGGCGCGCTCCGCCGCCTTCACCAGTGCTTCCGATCGCTCCTGCGTAATCTCCAGCGGCTTTTCGAGGAGCACATGCTTACCCGATTCAGCCGCCTGCAGGACCAGGTCGAGATGGGTATTGGGCGGCGTTAATATGAGGACGGCCCCGATCGACGGATCGCCGAAGATCGTCTCGGCGGAGTCGCAAGTTGGAAAACCGTAGGACTCGGAAAAGGCATTCCGTCTCGCGGGCGTGGGACTGAATGCGGCAACGACCTCAACTCTCTCCTTGAGGTCCAGCAGACCCTGGGCATGCGGCGCAGCCGCCATGCCGAGCCCGATCACGCCGATGCGCGTCTTTTCCATCCCGTCACTCCCCCGGTCAAAGTTCCTCCAGACCTCTACCTACATCCTGCTTCGATGCACGGCAAGAAAGTCATCATACAACTTCATGAAGTTTGTATGTTGACAATATAATTTACAAGCCGTAGCCATAGAGCACCTGTTGGAGGAGCGGGAGAGCAATGAAGGGACTGATCGATCCAGATCTGTTGTTTCCGGGCGAAGAGCGCGCACGTGCGATGACGCGCAGGCTTTATGCCGAAGTGCGTGATCTGCCGATCGTCAGTCCGCATGGGCACACCGAGCCACGCTGGTACGCGCTGAACGAAGCCTTTCCCGACCCCGCGCAGCTACTCATCGTACCCGATCATTACGTGTTCCGCATGCTGTTCAGCCAGGGCATCAGGCTGGAAGAGCTCGGCGTTCCGACGCTCGACGGCTCGCCGGTCGAGACGGATGGCCGCGCTATCTGGCGGCGTTTCTGCGAGAACTATCATCTCTTCCGCGGCACGCCGACACGGCTTTGGTTCGACTATACGCTTTCCGAGCTTTTCGGCATCGACGAGCTGCCCTGTGCCGCCAATTCGGAACGGCTCTACGACCACGTAGCCGAGCACCTGTCGCGCCCGGATTATCGGCCCCGCGCGCTCTATGAGCGGTTCAATATCGAGGTGATCTCCACGACCGACAGTGCTCTGGACGACTTGAGTTGGCACGCGAAGATTCGCGAAAGCGGCTGGAAGGGACGAGTCGTCCCGGCCTACCGGCCCGACGCGGTGGTCGATCCCGATTTCCAAGGCTTCGCGACCAATCTCGACAAGTTCGGTGCTATCGCAGGCTGCGACACCGCAACCTGGGCCGGTTATCTGGATGCGCATCGCGCCCGCCGCGCCTATTTCAAGAGTTTCGGTGCAACCTCGACGGATCACGGCCATGCGACCGCAGACACGGCCAATCTCCCGCGGGCAGAGGCGGCGGCACTCTTCGACAAGGTGCGCCTGGGCAAGGCGAATGCCGACGAGCGGCGCCTGTTCCGGGCGCAGATGCTGACCGAAATGGCGAAGATGAGCCTGGACGACGGGCTCGTCATGCAGATCCATCCCGGCTCCTTCCGCAATCACTCGCCTGCCATTCTGGCAAAGTTCGGTCGCGACAAGGGTTTCGATATTCCGACGCGCACGGAC
Organism: Sinorhizobium arboris LMG 14919; assembly: GCF_000427465.1. Taxonomy (NCBI): domain Bacteria; kingdom Pseudomonadati; phylum Pseudomonadota; class Alphaproteobacteria; order Hyphomicrobiales; family Rhizobiaceae; genus Sinorhizobium; species Sinorhizobium arboris. Next base: position 478,019 of record NZ_ATYB01000008.1, read on the forward strand.
TATGTGACCGCCCTCAAGCCGTTGCTCGACGCGGTCGGGCTCGAGCGCGATCTGACGGTCATCCTATTCACGCTGGACGAGACGAGCTATGCGCGCGAACTTGCGCCGCTTGCAGGCGTCTACCCGGCGCTGAAGCTCGGGCCCGCTTGGTGGTTCCACGACAGCGCGGAGGGCATGCGCCGGTTCCGTGAGATGACTACCGAGACGGCAGGCTTCTACAACACCGTCGGTTTCAACGACGACACAAGGGCGTTTCCGTCCATTCCCGCGCGCCACGACATAGCGCGCCGGGTTGACTGCGCGTTTCTCGCGCGTCTGGTCGCGGAGCATCGCCTGAGGGAGGATGAGGCGTACGAGCTTGCGCGGGACCTTGCCTATGGTCTCGTGAAGGAGGCGTACAGGCTCTAGGAATTCACATCATGCCAAAACGGGAGGAAAAGCATGAAAATTCTGGTCAAACTGGCGGCGGGTCTTTTGGTCGCCGCTTCATTCATCGGCAATGCAGCCAATGCCCAGACGGTACTGCGCTCGTCCGACACGCATCCGGACGGCTATCCGACGGTCGAGGCGGTCAAGTATTTCGGTGAGCTGGTCAAGGAGCGTACGGCCGGCCGCTACTCCGTCGAGGTCTACCATTCCGCGCAGCTCGGTGAGGAAAAGGACACGATCGAGCAGGTACGTTCCGGCGTCATTGAGCTGAACCGGGTGTCTATGGCCCCGTTCAACGGAACGGTGAAGGAGTCGATCGTTCCGGCGCTGCCTTACCTCTTCCGTTCGGAAGAGCACATGCACAAGGTGATGGACGGCGCGATCGGCGACCAGATCAAGACGGCCTTCGAAGGCGCCGGGGTCGTGGTCCTTGCCTTCTACGACGCGGGCGCGCGTTCCTTCTACAACAAACAGAAGGCGATCAATTCGGTTGCCGACATGAAGGGCCTGAAGTTCCGCGTCATCCAGTCGGACATCTTTGTCGACATGGTGGCCGCGCTCGGTGCCAACGCTACGCCGATGCCCTACGGCGAAGTCTATTCGGGCATCGAGACGGGCGTTATCGACGGCGCTGAGAACAACTTTCCAAGCTACGACACCGCCAAGCATTTCGAAGTAGCAAAGAACTATTCGCTCGACGAACACACCATCCTTCCGGAGGTATTCGTCATGAACAAGGCAGTCTTCGACAAGCTCACGCCGGAAGACCAGGAAATCTTCAGGCAGGCCGCGAAGGACAGCGTCGCCAAGCAGCGCGAGCTTTGGGCTGCCAAGGTCGCGGAGTCGCGTGCGAAGGTCGAAGCGGCCGGCGCAAAGATCACCACGCCGGACAAACAGGGTTTCATCGACGCGATGAAGCCGGTCTACGAAAAGCACGTCACCGATGAGGTGCTGAAGAAGATGGTCGAGGACGTTCGCGCGGTGCAGTGACGAGCCAGACGGGCAGGCCCGCAGCGTCTTTCGCCTCACGGCAAAGGCCGCTGTAGCCGCCTGCCCGTCCTTTCGATGGGAATAAAGCCTTGTCTAACGGATTGGCAAAATTAGGCCGGGGTCTCTCCTGGCTGGGCACGCTCTCGCTCTGGCTGGCCGGTACAGGCCTCGTAGCGATGACGGGCATCGTCGCGTGGCAGGTTTTCTGCCGCTACGTGCTCAACGACTCGCCGAGCTGGACCGAACCCGGCGCCGTCATGCTGATGAGCTGGTTCATCTTTCTTGGCGCTGCCGTCGGCGTGCGCGAAAACTACCATCTCGGCTTCGACGTGCTGCTCTACGTGGTACCGAAAACCGGCAAGAAGTGGCTGCGTATGATCTCAGATCTCGTCGCGTTCGCTTTCGGGTTCGGCATGATCTGGTACGGGGCCCAGCTTATCGCTCTGACATGGAACACGACGCTTCCCTCCCTGCAGGTCTCCGGTGGCTGGAGCTACGTCCCGCTTGCCGCAGGCGGTGTCCTCATTTGCTTGTTCGCGCTGGAGCGCATCGTCCTGCGCCTTGCTGGCGAGCCGATCGATGATGTTCTCGACGAAATGCCGCCGGCGGAGGCTGCAGCCGAACTCGAAACAGCGGAAATAAAGGCCTGACGCGATGGACATGATAATCCTCTTCGGCGTATTCGCGGCTCTGATGCTGATCGGCACGCCGATCGCCTTCTGCCTCGGCGTCGCCTCGTTTGCGACCGTCGTCTACCTCGGCCTGCCGCCGCTGGTGATCTTTCAGCGGCTCAACTCCGGCATGAGCGTGTTTTCGCTGCTCGCCATCCCCTTCTTCATCTATGCCGGCGACCTGATGGTGCGTGGCGGCATCGCCCAGAAGATCGTGGCCTTCGCGGCCTCGCTGGTCGGACACATCCGCGGCGGGCTCGGACAGGTCAACATCGTTACAGCAACTCTGTTCGGCGGTATTTCCGGCTCCGCCGTGGCGGAAGCGGCAGCGGTCGGCGGGCTCATGATTCCGCAGATGAAGGAGCGCGGCTACGGCACCGATTACGCCGTCAACGTCACCTCAATGGCGGCGCTGATCGCGCTCCTGTTGCCGCCCTCTCACAACATGATCATCTATTCGATTTCCGCAGGCGGGAAGATCTCGATCGCAGATCTCTTCACCGCCGGCATCATTCCGGGCCTTCTCTATGCGGCCGTACTGATGGTAACGGCCTATTTCGTCGCGCGCCGCCGCGGCTATCCGACGGAAGTCTTTCCCGGCTTTGCCAGGGTCGGCCGGTATCTGCTGATCTCGCTCCCCGGCCTCCTGCTCATCGGCATCATTTTCGGCGGTGTCCGCTCGGGCGTATTCACCGCGACCGAGAGCTCCTGCGTCGCCGTGCTCTACGCGCTGGCAGTGACCGTGTTCGTCTATCGTCAGATGACGTGGCAGGATTTCGTACATGCCACCTTCGGCGCCGTCCGCACGACGGCGATGGTGTTGCTCATCATCGGCATGGCGGCCGCCTTCTCCTGGTTGATGGCCTTTCTCAGGGTGCCTACGGCGCTGATCGACTGGATGAACACGATCTCGGACAACCCCATTATCGTGCTCCTGTTGCTCAACGTCCTGATGCTGTTCCTCGGCACCTTCATGGACATGGGGCCGACCATCATCATCAGCACCCCGATCTTCCTGCCGGTGGCTATGGCCTATGGCGTCGATCCGGTGCATTTCGGGGTGATCATGATCCTGAACTTCGGTATCGGCCTCAACACGCCGCCGGTGGGTGCCGTGCAATTCGTGTCCTGCGCCGTCGGCCGCATTTCCGTCTGGGAGGCCATGCGCAGCGTCTGGCCCTTCTATTTCGCGGGATTGATCGTCCTTGGACTCGTCACCTATGTTCCGGCCCTTTCGCTGTGGCTGCCGGCCGTCTTCAAAGGGTGACATGCCTGATGGATATTCTGACCGAACGCAAACCGAAACTTTCCGAGCGCGTCGCGAACGCAATCAGGGAGCAGGTTCTGAAAGGCGAAATACAGCCCGGCCAGAAGCTGCCGACGGAAAGCCGGATGAGCGAGTTCTTCGGGGTCAGCCGCACGGTCGTGCGCGAGGCGATTGCAACCCTCGCCGCGGACGGCCTCGTGGAGCCGCGGCAGGGTGCCGGCGTCTTCGTGAAGGACCACCCGACGCTTGCCTTCGGTTCGATCAGCCTCGACGTCGGCAACAAGATCTCCCATGCGCTCAACGTCATCGAGGTGCGCATGGGACTGGAGATCGAGAGCGCGGGTCTTGCGGCGCTTCGGCGCAATAGCGCCCAGGAGGCCCAGATCCAGGAAGCCTTTTTCGAATTCGATCGCCTGCTCGACCGCGGCGAGGCGACGGGAAAGAGCGATTTTGCCTTCCACCGGGCAATCGCGGCTGCGACCAACAATCCCTATTACGTGGAGGTTCTCGATGCGCTGGGCCACAGGGCTATCCCCTGCGACGTCACCTCCCCCTGGGGGACCGAAAGCGTGGTTTCGCGTGAATATCAGGAAAGCCTCCAACGCGAGCATCTCGCCATCCTGAAAGCGATTTCCGAAAGCGATCCGGAAGCAGCCCGCGCCGCCATGCGCGCCCACCTTGCCGCCAGCCAGGATCGCTACCGCGTCCGGCTGAGCGGACAGCAGGCCGCCTGGGGGGCGGCCAAGCGCAACGTCTGACTGCCCTATCTCCAGAGGTTTGTCTGTTCCGCTAGAACGGCGAAGCACTCTGACATTTTAAAACTACGCACATCCCGACGGAAACCAACACCTTTCCTGGACGTGCACCAATTCGAGGAGTGAGCCGATGACCGCAGGCCATATCGACTACACCATTCGCTTCGCCGTCGACCCGGCAGCCGCCGCGCGCATGGATACCGATGCGTTGCGTGCGAATTTCCACATCGGTGATCTGTTCCGGCCGGGACGGATATCGCTCACCTACAGCCATTACGATCGTATGATCGTGGGCGGAGCGATGCCGGTCGACACACCCTTGGCCCTCGAGACCATCCGCCCAACAGGCACGGCGCGCTTTCTCGAGCGGCGCGAGCTCATCGCCGTCAACATCGGCGGTCCGGGACGCATCGAAATGAAGGGCGAAAGCTTCCGGCTCGAGCCGCGTGACATGGCCTATGCCGGCATGGGCGAGGAGGTCACGTTTTCCTCCGAAGACCCCGCCGCGCCCGCCAAATTCTACCTGCTCAGCGCGCCGGCTCACCAGGCGCTGCCAAAGCGCCATATCCGCATCGGCGACGCCAAACGGCTCGACCTCGGCAGTGCGGCCACTTCGAACGAACGTTCGATCTTCCAGTTCATCCACCCCGAAGGCGTGAAGACCTGCCAGTTGGTCGTCGGCATGACGCAGCTTGCCCCAGGTTCGGTCTGGAACACCATGCCGTGCCACGTGCACGACCGGCGAATGGAGGCCTATCTCTATTTCGACCTCGATGACAGCGCGCGCGTCCTGCACCTCATGGGCGAACCGAACGAAACCCGGCACATCGTGATGGCCAGGGAGGAGGCCGTGCTTTCTCCGCCCTGGTCGATCCATTCGGGCTGCGGAACCGCGAACTACGCGTTCATCTGGGCGATGGCCGGCGACAACGTCGACTATACCGATGTGGAGATGGTGCCTATGGAGACGCTCCGATGAGCGTGCCGTCACGCTTCAGCCTTGCCGGCCGCCGTATCGTCGTCACCGGTGCCAATACCGGCATCGGGCAGGGCATCGCGGTTTCGATCGCCCGGGCGGGCGGCACGGTCATCGGCGTAGGCCGCTCCGCAATGGACGAGACCGAAAAGAAGGTGACCGAGGCCGGCGGCGCTTTCATTCCGGCCGGTGCCGATCTTTCGGATCGCGAAGCAATCCGCTCCCTCATCGACGGCTTGTGGGATGAGCACGGCCCGCTGCAGGGCCTGGTCAACAATGCCGGAATCATCCGTCGCGCCGATGCCGTGGAATTCACCGAGTCCGACTGGGATGATGTCATCGACGTCAATCTGCGTTCGCTGTTCTTCCTCAGTCAGGCCTTCGGTCGCCGGATTATTGCCGAGGAAAGCCGCGGCAAAATCGTCAACATCGCTTCGCTGCTGTCATTTCAGGGCGGCATCCGCGTCGCTTCCTATACCGCGTCCAAACACGGAGCCCTCGGCATCACCCGATTGCTGGCATGCGAATGGGCTGACAAGGGCATCAATGTGAATGCTGTGGCCCCCGGCTACATCATTACCAACAACACGGAAGCTCTGCGCGCCGACGAAAAACGCAGCGCCTCCATTCTCGAGCGCATACCGGCGGGGCGCTGGGGAACGCCGGACGATATCGGCGATGCGGCGGTGTTCCTGCTTGCACCGGCCTCCGACTACATGCATGGCGCCGTCGTTCCCGTCGACGGCGGTTGGCTCGCCAGATAGGAGAAGATGATGGACACGAAACTTTTCGCCCGCGGCAATGAAGGCGAATGGGTAGATCTTGGTCAGGGCAATCGCCGGCGGGTGGCCCTGCATACGGACGAACTGATGCTGGTCGAATTCGCCTTCGAGAAAGGCGGTGTCGGCGCGCTCCACTCGCACCCGCATGTGCAGGCGAGTTACATTGCAGAGGGAAAGTTCGAAGTCACGGTCGGCGAGCACACGCAGGTTCTTGCCGCCGGCGACAGTTTCATCGCTCCGTCGGGCGTGGTCCATGGCGTCAAGGCGCTGGAGGCCGGCCGGCTCATCGACAGCTTCACGCCGCACCGCGCCGATTTCCTGAAATAGAGCACGTCAGGAGCACTGTGTAGCGGTTTTCCCTGCGGAAGTGCCTGGCTCGCATCGTTGGTGCCCGTCGCAGCCCGCCTGCGGCGTGCGTCCGCCGCTTCCGACGTCGGCTTCATCCATCGCGCGAGGCGGCCGGTGACGGTCCTCGGCGTCGATGCACCCGGCGCCGGCCATGCCGAATTGCACGACACAATGGTAATTGGTGATTACTACGACGTGATCCCCATCACTCACAAACACGACACCGAAGGTCTGGTGATGGGCTCGACACCGACCCTGAAGGGATCCGCAGCACGCTTTCGCCGGAACTCAAAGCGCAACCCTCGCCAGACCCGGCAGGACTTTGTCCAGGGTCAGCGGGAACTCGCGAACCCTTACCCCGGTGGCGTTGTAGACCGCGTTGGCGATCGCCGCGCCGGCACCGCAAACGCCGAGCTCTCCGAGGCCCTTTGCGCCGAAAGGGTTGGCCTTGTCATCGTTTTCCTCGATGAACACGACATCGAGGTCGGGAACGTCGCTATTGACCGGAAGGTGGTACTCGGCAAGGTCATGATTGACGAAACATCCGTAGCGCCGGTCGAGGACGGTTTCCTCCATCAAGGCTGCGCCGAGACCCCAGGTCATACCTCCGAGAACCTGTGAACGGGCCGTCTTCGCATTGAGAATGCGTCCGGCGCCGATCACTGCGAGCATGCGCCTCGCGCGGATCTCTCCCGTGTCGCAGTCGACGCTGACCTCGGCGAAATGCGCGCCATACGAATGCTGCGAGAATGCGCGGTAGCTCTCGGTACTCGCACCGGCCTCGACCGAACCCGTGGCGTCGAGCCCTTCGGGCGCGACGCGCCGCATAAATTCCGGCAACGCTTCCGCCCTGTCGCCGAAGCGGACCGCTCCTTCGACCATCGTGACTTCGGCAGCCCCGGAATTCTGAGCCGGTGCCCCCGGTTGCGTGCGCGCCACCGTCACGATCTTCTGTCTTAGCGCTTCGCACGCCCGCAAGAGGGCCGTCCCGGCGCTTGCCGCTCCCCAGGAACCGCCGGAGCCCGCCGTCAGGGGAAAGCGGCTGTCCCCAAGCTCGATCGTAACCGCCGCAAGCGGAACGCCCAAGGCATCCGCGGCAATCTGCGTCAGGATGGTGTAGGTCCCCGTACCGATATCGGTCATGTCGAGGCGAGCGGTCACTCGTCCCTCCGCGTCGATCCGGACCCAGGCCGCGGCCGCTCCGATGTAGTTTGGGCGGATCGCGGCCGCCATGCCGAGGCCAACCAGCTTGCGGCCTTCGCGCAGACTGCCCGGTTCCGAATTGCGCCGTCCCCAACTGAAGCGCCGTGCCCCCTCCTGCATGCATGCCACCAGGTTGCGCGTGGAAAACGGCACCTCGCGTTCCGGATCGAGATCGGGCTCGTTGCGGATCCTGAGCTCGATCGGATCAAGACCCAGCCGCTCGGCCAGCTCGTCCATGGCGCATTCCAGCGCGAGCATGCCTGGCGCCTCGCCCGGAGATCGCATCCACTCGCCTCTGTTGAGGTCTACCGGAACGAGCCGGTGGCGGGTCAGGCGACCGGGTGCGGCGTAGAGCGAACGGGCGAAAACCGCCGTCTGCTCGCAGAATTCCTCAACTCGAGAGGTCGCCGACCAGACATCGTGTCCGAGAGCCAGCAGTTTCCCGTCGGCGCTTGCGCCCAATCGAACGTTCTGGAGCATTTCCGCTCGGTGCCCCGCATTGGCGAACATTTGCTGGCGCGTTAGGGCCACCTTGACGGGCCTTTCGAGCATGCGCGCGGCCAAAGCGGCGAGCACCGAATCGGCATGGACGATCAGTTTGGAGCCGAAACCACCACCGATGTAACGGCTGATCACGCGCACGCGCTCGAACGGAATGCCGAGCGTGGCAGCGAGACCGGCACGAAAGTTCGAGAGGGTCTGCGCCGAGGTATGGATCGTCACGTCGTCACCCTGCCAGATCGCCAGTGTCGCATGGGGCTCCATCGGATTGTGGTGCTGGTAGGGCGTACGGTAGGTCACGTCGATCCTTAACGCCGCCTCCGCAAGGGCCGCATCGAAATCGCCCATTGCGCTATCCGTATCAAAGCCTGCATTGGTCCGCTGCGGTGCGTAGGCCGCTCCGCGGCGTTCGGCCAGGCCGAAGTCGCCGGCTGCTTCTTCGTAGCGAACCTTGATGAGGGCGGCAGCGGCGCGTGCGGCCTCGAAGGTCTCGCCGACCACAAGGGCGATGGGCTCGTCATAGTGGCGAACGCGGTCGTCGCGGAGCACCGGTCGCGCACGGGTGAAAACCTCGCGCGCGGCCGGCGTGACGGCGGGACCAAATTCCGGTTGGGGCGGTGCATTCAGATGCGTCATCACGTAAAGGACGCCCGGCGTTCGCTCTGCCAGGCCCGTTTCGATTTCCAGAATGCGGCCTTTGGCGATGCCCGCACCCAGCACAAAGCCGAAAACCGGAGGCGGGCCCTCCGCAACTTCGTAGGCATAGGTAGCGGTGCCCGTAACTTTGGTCGGTCCGTCGACGCGATCGACGGGCTTGCCGATGAGGCTGCCGCCACTGCTTGTGGTATTTCGCTGCGCCTTATCCGTCATAGTTTCCACCAGTCTGCTCGCGTCACGCTTGTTCGGCCGCGGAGGCGAGCGTGTAACGCACCGTCCGCTTGCCCAGGGGAATCTTGAAGTCGTTGCCGCCATATCCGACGGCTCCCGCCAGGGCGGCTTCCGCGGCGTCCGTCAGGACATGGTCCGACAGTGCCGCACCGGCGAGCCTGCTCTCCGTTTCCAGTGCCCGCCAGGGTTTCGGCGCGACGCCGCCCAAGGCGAGACGAGCGCTTCGCACCCGATTGCCGGAAACCTCGACGATCGCTGCAACGGAAACGAGGGCGAACGCGTAGGAGGCACGGTCGCGCACCTTGCGATATACCTGCCGGCCCGCAGGCGGTGGCGGCAGAGTGACGCCGGTAATCATTTCGCCGTGGGCAAGCACGGTCTCCTGGTGGGGCGTCGTGCCAGGCAGCCGGTAGAGATCTCCGATCGGGATCGAGCGCGTTTCACCTCCCGGTGAGACGGTTTCGACCGTCGCGTCGAGCGCCGCCATGGCGACAGCCATGTCGGATGGATGCACGGCAATGCACGCCTGGCTCGTTCCGATGACCGCATGCATCCGGTTGAAGCCCCTGAGCGCGGCGCAACCGGCCCCCGGTTCTCGTTTGTTGCAAGGCATGTTGCGGTCGTAGAAATAGGGGCATCGTGTACGTTGGAGAAGATTGCCGCCTGTCGAAGCCTTGTTTCGTATCTGGCCGGAGGCGCCCGCCAGCAGCGCCTGAGACAGAGCCGGGTAGCGTGACCTGACTGTCGGATCGGCGGCAAGAACGCTATTACGGACCTGAGCACCGATATGCAATCCGCCCTCGTCGGTCGGCTCGATGCGGTCGAGCGCCAGACGACCGATGTCAACGAGATGCTCCGGGCGCTCGATACCCAGCTTCATCAGGTCCAGGAGATTGGTGCCCCCGGCGATGAAACGTGCCGCCGGTCTGCCCGCCACGGCCGCAACGGCCGTTTCCACTGTGTCGGCCCGTTGATAGGAGAAGGGTTGCATGCTTCATGACCTCTCTGCCGCATCGCGAATGGCGGCTACGATGTTGGGATAAGCGGCGCAACGGCAGAGATTGCCGCTCATCCGCTCGCGGATTTCGGCATCCGTGAGCTTTGCGGGAGCGGCCGCAACATCAGCGCTTGCGTGGCTCGGCCAACCTTCCCTGACCTCCCGCAGCATTCCGACTGCAGAGCATATCTGTCCGGGGGTGCAATAGCCGCACTGAAAACCATCGTGTTCGATGAATGCCGCTTGCATCGGGTGAAGTTCGTCCTCACCTGCAAGTCCCTCGATCGTGGTGATCTCATCGCCCTCATGCATCGCGGCGAGCGTCAGACAGGCATTGATCCGGCGTCCATTCACAAGCACGGTGCAGGCTCCGCATTGACCATGGTCGCAACCCTTTTTCGAACCGGTGAGACCGAGATGGTTGCGCAAGGTGTCGAGCAGCGTGGTCCGCGGATCCACCTCCACCGCAATATCATTGGAATTGATGTTGAGCAGCACCGGCAGCGTGGGCGTCGGGCTTGCTGACGGCGCAGCAGCAGCACCAGTTGCAGGGGAAAGCCCGACAGGCAGGCCGGCGATGAGGATGAGGGCCGTGGCTGCACCGCCCTCCAGCACCGCTCTTCGCGTCGGTCCATTGTCCTTTTGCGTATCGTCCATGAGTCATCTCCGGATTCGACTGCGAGGTGAATGCACGCCGCCTGGAACGCACCGGGTGGCGCGCATCGACACGAGACAACATGGCCGCCCGCGCGTGCCATTTCTTTCAGGAAATCGGCGGGATTGTCAGGATTCCGGAATAACCTTTGACCGATAAGCGTGCGGAGTGACGCCTCGCAGGCGCTTGAAGGTCGTGGTGAAGTGGCTCTGGCTCGAGAAGCCGCAGGTCAAGGCGATCGCGCTCAGCGCGGCGTCGGTCTCGCACAGGAGCGCCTCCGAACGCCGGATGCGTTCCTCGAGCACATAGGCGTAAGGCGCGAAGCCGGTGGTGATTTTGAAGCGGCGCGCAAAAGAATCCGAGGCGACACCGGCGACATCGGCCAAATCGCCGAGGGAAATGTCGCCATCGAGATGTGCGTCGATATAGTCGCGGACCCGTTTGACCACGCGGCTGCCAAGGGAACCATGGCGGGGAGCCGGGACGGGCTCATCGGCGAAGCCCCGTATCCGCAAAGTGATGAGTGCGATCAGATGTTCCATATAGGCCAGATCGGGGATATGGCCGCTGGATATCTCGCTGCTCAGCGATTTCAACAGCGCGCTGATCACGCTGTCGCTCTTGTTTACCAGGACCGGTAATTCCTTCAGGTGATCACTGGTGGGAGAGACGGACCGCGGATCGATCCACAGGGCGGAATAGGTAAGATCGACGTCACGATAGGCACCGAGGCGTTCCACCCCCGCGGGCACGAACGTTATCGCACCAGATCGGTCCCGCCCCTCATAAACCACCTTCCCATCGGATCGGATGGAGGTCTGCGAGGTGGCGCCTTCCTCCGTCAGAACGAGTAGGTGATGCGGCGCCGTCCAGCGAAGTTCGGCTTCCTGGCAGGCCCACCGCCGACGATCGAAAAGGACCGAGGAACCTGCCCAGGAAGCTGTGGTGGGCTGCGTCAACTGCTCTCCGGCAGCCCGAATCCGCCCACTACCGAGAAGCGGCCTGAAAGACATGTCCTATCGTCCTGTGTTCCACCGAACAAAAACCGCGCCGGCGCGCACGAGGCATTGCCATGCCCCCCACGGTTCTCACCTTTTCGCCTGCACGAACTCTCCGGCATCCGCGCCGATTGCGCCACCAAACCATGTTCAAAGTGTCGTGTAGTGGCCACGCCAATAGCCAGCCAACGGGAACTGTCGGGGGCAATTCCTCGCATGGTGCGCCGGCTTACGTCAGGCTGTCGCAACGTCTTTCGGTTGAGATGCGTTATCTTTTGACAAGTCTGGCCCACTGGACCCAAACTGTCGCAAACGGGCGAAGAAAACGCGATGGCGAAGAGTGTTTCCGTACGTGAGGAAAAGGATGCTCCAGACCGCCTACTGACGCCGCGGCGTTCGCGGACATTGGCAATCCTTGTCGCTCTCGCCGTCGGATTGGTGATCTGCTATTTCCTCGCCGTACCCTTCCTGCCCGCTCTCACATGGGCGCTCGTACTCACTGTGATGTTCCGGCCGCTGCATCGTCGGATCGAAAAACGCTTCCGCTACCCGGAAGCCTCGGCCGCGGCGACCGTGGCGATTGCCCTGTTCGTCGTGGCTGTTCCGCTCACCTTCATGGCGGAGCGGCTGGTGAACGAAGCTGCCAAAGGTGCACAGATCGTCGAGGAAGCCGTGAGGTCGGGCACATGGCGCGATGCGCTCGCCAACTATCCACGCCTTGCGCCGGTCGTCGTCTGGATCGAAACGCAACTCGATCTGGCCGGGATCGCGGGCAGCGCAACCAGTTGGCTCACCAACTTCAGCGCTTCATTCGTACGCGGTTCCGTTGCTCAGATCGTCGACGCTATCCTGACATTCTATTTTCTGTTCTATTTCCTGCGTGACGGCGAGCAGGCGCTGGGCGCGCTGAAGGAATATTCGCCTTTCAGCTCGCAGGAGATGAACCAGCTGTTCATGCGGGTAAACGAAACGGTGCATGCCATTGTATTCGGCACGGTGGCCGTTGCGGTGATACAGGGCGCGATGGGCGGCCTGATGTTCTGGCTCCTCGGTCTGCCGGCGCCGGTTGTCTGGGGCCTTGCCATGGGTTTGCTCGCCATCGTACCGGTGCTCGGCGCCTTCATCATCTGGCTTCCGGCGGCGCTGTCGCTGGCCTTGAGCGGCGACTGGGGAAAGGCGCTTATACTCGTCGCCTGGGGCGCGGGAGTTGTGGCGACCATAGACAACCTACTATATCCCATCTTCGTGGGAGACCGGCTGAAGCTCCACACGCTGACGGCGTTCATGAGCATGGTCGGCGGCATCATCGTATTCGGCGCGGCCGGGCTGGTGATCGGGCCGGTGGCCTTCACCGTGACGCTGCTGCTGCTGGATATCTGGCGCCAACACAACAGGAATCCGTAGGCCACTGCAATTCGGGCCGGGCCGGCCTGAATCCGTCACGGCGACAGGGAGGGCCCGACCGATGAGCCGGACCCTTCGTCAGCACTGCCGTCAGGCAAGGATCACTACGATCTCCAGCGACGACGGTTCCACAATGACGATTCGGCCATCCGCCAGGACGAAGAACAGGTAACCTTCGTATTCCGGTACGATTTTCACGATCCGGACCGGAAGCGGTTGCAGCTTGACTTTGACTGTCTCCGGTACCGTCACTCCGACGGATACATCGAAGTCGATGTCGACAGGCTCGACGTTCTCCTCCTTGATGATCTGTGTGATTTCCGTCTTCTGTTCTACAGTCACGTCGACGTTTCCGGACGAGCCGGAAGTCTGGCCCTGCTCGGTCGACTGGGATTCGCCTTGTCCGGGCTGATCGGATCCGCCTTGTGAAGATTGCTGCTCCGAGTCCTGCTGCTGGTTCTGCGTGTCGGTTCCCTGTTCCTGGGTTTGCGAGCCGCCCTGGTCCTGCTGCGTGCCAGTTTCGCCTTGCTGGTCCTGCTGCTGGTCAGGCTGCTGCTGTTGCTGGTCCTGTTGGTCCTGCTGCTCGCCGGCACCGCCTTGATCGGCCGGCTGCTGCTGATCGGCGGGCTGCTGCTGGTCCTGGCCAGTCTCACCCTCCTGCTGTGTCGCACCTCCTTGGGCGTCAGGCTGATCCTGTTGCGCGCCGCCTTGTGGACATTCCGTCCCAGCCGGGCATTCGCTGGATTGGCCCTGAGCCGGCTGTTCCGTCTGCGAAAAGACCGGGGAGGACGCAACCCCGAGACTTAAAGCGATCGCGCTCCTGATAAGGATACCCTTCATCGGATGTTCTCCATTCGAACGTCCCTTCCGCAAGCCAACCGCGGATTGCCAGGATTGTTCCGCGTCAACCCACTTGTGCGGAGGATCGAGAGCTTTTCCGCTTGTGTCGAAATTCCGGACGGTCTGCGCACCTTTCCTGGGATTGGTCTAGCTCGTGATTCCGCCCGCCCCAGTCCCGCCGGAGCGCACGGGTCCTTCGAACAATCCCAGATCGTCGCGGGTGAAGGCCGCAAGCCACCATGCGGCCGGATCACCTCGCGGTTCGTAGACCAGCCTGTCCGGGCTGTCGATCCGACGCATCGCCTCGTGGTCGATTACGCCGGATCGCACCGCTTCGGCGGCTCGTCCACGATCGCCTTCGAAGGCATCGTCGACGAGTTCCTGCGTCAGCATGATCCCTTTGCGGGGGCGACCGAGATCCTCATCGCGGGTCAGCACGACCACGGCGACGCCGAGCTCGTCAGCCACGTCCTGATCGGTCAATATCTCGAACATTGCCATTGAACCCTCCATCGATGTCCCGGCGGCGGCGAAGCAACCGCAAAGGCGGCCTTGCTACCCGTCGTCAGGGATGTGCGAATCGACGCCAAGGGTTTGAAGATTGTTGCGAACCTCCAGGACTCCGGGAACAGCCTCAACGATCGCCCCGAGCCGCCGCGCCATCGCCAGGGTTTCGACGGCTCCTTCCAGGGTTACGATGCCCTTTTCGGCGCGCACCTCGATGCTGTTGGCCTCCGCTTCGCCGCTTGCGCTGAGCCTATCCGTGATTGCCGCTTCCAGTTCGTCGCTGTCGATGCGGTCCGGCGGGAGGGGACGACCACCGTCGGCGGAATTTTCCTCAAGGCCGTCCGCACCGGCTTCATCCACGATGTAGCCCTTTCCGCGTTCCTCGTCGAAATTCGCACCGGTGGTGCCATAGCTTCTGTTTTCGGGGCTGCGCGAGCTACTGCCGCTACCATCCGAGTAGGGCCATCCCTCGCGAAGATTGCGCTCCTCATAATCGCGGTAGTCCTCATCGCGCGAGAGCGCCTTTTCCTTGCGGGGCACTTTCATTGCGATCTCCTTTTCGTTTTGCAGGACTCAAACAAAACCGACGGACTTTTGTTCAATCTGGTTTTCCGGTGACGGCCCCATAGGCGCACGCGGTCACCGGCGAAACCTGCCCGGTTTTCGGTCGTTCCGCCGCGCTTGAAACATTCCGTCGTAAGGATGAGGCAAAGAGAACGCTCCGGCGCGGGTCCGGGGGCAACGTCCCGAAGCTTGTCCGAGGCTTTGCGCCGAGCAGGTATACGCCCAAGGCTCGTCGATTTAGGCGACAAGCCCATGATGCGAGGCTGTCAGGGTGCAGACGAATTCAGCACGCTTCCAGAAAAATGCGTAACGTCTTTCCGCCGGAAGTGCGTAGCTTCAGGTTAGACTCCGGTGTCACTCCCGGGCCGGGCCCGAGGCGCTCCTTTATCGTTTCTTCGCGGTGCTCCGCCGCGAGCCTGCGCCACGCGCCGGGGTGTTGGCCCTGCCCGCTCCCTCGCTTCCGATGCTCCCGGCGCCCCTGCCCGGCCCGCTCCCGGGCTGCACTCCGCCCGGCTGCAGGTCCGATGCCAGGCCGGAATGGCCCTCAGCATCGATTTCCCGAGCGGCTTCGTGCCAGTGCCGCTCATGGTCCCCGTCACGTCTTCCGTCGTTCTCCCACAGTTCGTAAGCGCGTGCGCGGATGCGCTTGTCCCGTTCATCGTCGGTGGTCATGGAATGGGCCTCCTGAGCAAAACGCGGGTCATGTGGATCTGCCTGCTTCAGACTCCGGTCACAAGCATAGGCGGATAGTTGCGGCGGCGGAAGTCAAGATCGACCATCGGTCGCGCGACACGGCAGATGCCTGTTCGGCCGGCGTTCTCATCGCCTTCCGCTCAAGGGGAACAATCGGCGCTCGCGGAGATTGGGTGCGGAGACCCCAAGAAAGCCTTCTGTCCATCGATGGCTAACAGCATGAGGAGGTTCGTGATGAGCACGACCGGACTCGACGTCTTCGACAAGACGCTGCAACTCACCAATACCTGGCTGGACGAGATCATGGCCGAACTCGGTCCCGATCGGCAGGTCGCATGGCATGCGCTGAACGCCGTGTTGCGCACTCTGCGAGATCGCCTGCCGATTGACACCTCTGTCCATCTTGCATCGCAGCTCCCCCTTCTGCTGCGTGGCAGCTATTACGAGCAATGGCAGCCCGCGCGTCAGACGAATGAGGCTCGCTCGCTGGATGAATTCCTTCAGCAGGTAGGTGCCAAGCTCCAAAACATCCGCCCGGTCAACGCGCGCGACGCGACTCAGGTCGTCTTCCACGTCCTTTCGCGACACGTCGATCGGGGGCAATTGGAAAAGGTGCGGGCCTCGCTGACGGACGACGTCCGCCAACTCTGGCCCGAGAGCGCTTTGAACGAAGCTCCGAGCCGAGGCCCTGGCGGAGGAATCTCGGCGCGCGGCGCGGCGTAAATCTGCAGCAGTCCTTCGGGCCGAGACAGCTGGATTCACCTTCTTCATCGTTCGAAAGAACAATGGAGTCAGTGCGAATCGAAGTTCGATCGAAGCCCGCCTTGGCGGGCTTCGATCGGAATCCTGGCGATTACCAGTCCCACGTCTGGCGACCGTACCAGTCGTCTATATCGCGTCTTACCCGATCCTTTTCGATTCCGTAACGCTCCTGAATCTTTCCCTCGAGCTGCTCGCGGTTTCCGGAGATCTGATCGAGGTCATCGTCGGTGAGCTTGCCCCATTGCTCCTTGACCTTTCCTTTGACCTGCTTCCAGTTGCCTTCCACACGATTCCAGTCCATGAGTAGTCCTCCTGGTTCAAATGCATTGAAGATGGAACTCGCGAAAACGCATTTGGTTCATCGAAACGATAGATGATTGTGCCCTCCAAGGGCCGTTTGCCGTGATGCGTCGCCATAGACGCAGAGTTGTGTTACCCAGGGAACTCGACCATTACGGGCTTCTCTGCTTCTATCATGCAAGGACTGTTTCCAATCAATTCAGGCGGGCGGAAGATGGTTTACGATCGGGATAAAAGGCGCATGCGTCGCAGTCACGTGCTCCGGTTTTTCGCGTCGCTCGCTCTGCCCGCCCTCCTGCTCGGCTCCGCCATCGCGGCGGTGGAGTGGGCAACGCCCGATCAGCCGCCGCATGCGGACGCTCAAGACGAGGCGCGCCGGTAAAGCCCTGGCGAGCGACCCGAGAGCGCATCTGCGGCACCACTGCGCCGCGCGGCTGTCGGCGCACAAAGCCCGACATGCAGGAGGGAACATCTCCCAGCTTCGTGTGTTGAACGCTCCTGAACAGGAGCGAACATGAAGAAGCACGTCAAGGAGATCGTTTCCGCGCTGAAGCGCCGGCACGCCGTGCTGTTTGTCGGGGCAGGCGTTTCGATGAGCGTCGGATTGCCTTCCTGGAAAACGCTGGTCGATCACATCCTGAATGAACTGCATCTCGACGAATCGGTGATGCGTGATCCCGACATCTCTTACCAGACGATCGCCGAATGCTATCGCCTTGAACATGGAGATATCGCCTCTCTGTGCGAATGGATGCGGCACAACTGGCGCGTCTCACCCGAGCGCATCGGACGGTCGGAGTTGCACCGCTTGATCGTCGAGCTCGACTTTCCGGTAATCTATACGACCAACTACGACAGCAATCTGGAAATCGCCTACCAGGTCTACGGCCAACGCTACGCGAAGATCAGCCATGTCCGTGACATCGCCTCCGCGCCCGCGGGGGTCACCCGGATCATCAAGTATCACGGCGACTTCGACGATGACGACACGCTCATCCTGACCGAAACCGATTATTTCAACCGCCTTTCCTTCGACTCTCCGCTGGACGTCCGCTTTCGCAGCGACGCACTCGAGGCGACCGTGCTGTTTATCGGCTACAGCATGTCGGACCTGAACATCCGTCTGCTTCTCCACCGCATCTGGAGCACCTGGCAGAGGTCCGGACACGAAAAGGACCGGCCGCCTTCCTACGTCTTCATGTACCGGCCGAATCCCGTGCAGAAGGCGGTGCTCAGAAACTGGGGCGTGACCGTTCTTGCCGGCGAAGGCGCCGATCCGCAGCAAGCGCTTCTTACCTTCATCCGAGATCTTCGCGCCGAACTCGGTAGCTAAATACAACAGGCTGATCGCACCAGATCGTGTTGGTCCAGACATTCAGCTCGCCTATTGTTGGGCCCATGCACGTCGCAAGCTAGTGGAGATCACCCGCACCGGCTCAGCACCCATTGCCGAGGACGGCGTCAAGCGCATCGGCGACCTGTACCGGATCGAGGCCGAACTGCGCGACCTCTATCCTGATACTCGCCTGGCTGGACGGCAGGAACGATCAACGCCGCTCGTTGCCGACATGCATACCTGGCTCGTCCATCACCGTGCCCGTGTTGCGGCAAAGTCCCCACTCGGCGAAGCCTTGGCCTACATTGCCAAATACTGGGATGGTCTGAAGCTCTTCCTGACCGACGGCCGCATCGAGATCGATAACAACAGTGTCGAGCGGACCATCCGGCCGATTGCCCTCAATCGTAAGAACGCACTGTTTGCTGGCCATGATGCTGATGCAGAGAACTGGGGGACCATCGCATCGCTCATCGAAACGTGCAAACTCAATGCTGTCGATCCGCAGGCTACCTGACTGCCACTCTCACCGCCATTGTCAACGGCCACAAGCAGAACCGGATCGATGAGTTACTGCCCTGGGAATGCCGAGGTACGCTAATCTCGCGGGAGTCTGTTGCGCGAAGAGATGCCGCGAACGTTCATCAGGTTCGCTGCAACGCCACATGCATGCCCAGCCCAACAAGGATGGTGCCACCCAGTCGCTGAACCAACCTTTGTGTTCGGCTCGACTGCTTAACCCTCTCCATGATCAGCCCTGCGAGCAACACGCAAACAATATCGGCGAAGGTGAATATGGTGTTCACGATTGCGCCCAAAATAGCGAGCTGTACCCACAGAGGCAGGCTCGCATTGGCATCAACGAACTGCGGAAGGAATGCTAGAAAGAAGATGGCGGTCTTCGGATTCAACACCTCAACAGCCACGCTCTCAACGAATGCCTTGCGTGCCGACTGCGGCAAGGCGGGAATCGACGCTTCCGTGCCAGCTTCGTTAGTCCGGAACAATGAGATACCAAGCCAGATGAGATAGAGTGCGCCGACGAGCTTCACTATCGTGTAAGCCACCGGGACTGCGTTAAAGAGCGCGGACAATCCTGCGGCGGCGGCAATGACATGCACATATGCCCCGATATTTATGCCAAAAACTGCCATCAAACCTGCGCGTCGACCGCCTGCCATCGTGCGTGCTGCAGCGTAAAGCATCGCTGGCCCTGGTATGAAGGCGAACAGCGCTGTGGTGACTGCAAATGCGAGCAGGACTTCAATCGTCGGCATCCAAAAATATCCCTATGCGGCCTAGCGGTCGAACACTAGAGACTTTTACGGCTTTCGCAATGAGTAGACTGCGGTGGGCTTGTGTCATTCCACGCCCTGCCAGCCACACTCCACCCGACGGTTCAAGATGGGGATGGGACACCGCTTGCTCTAGACGGAAAACCGCCGCGTGCCTTTAGCGGAATTGTTTTGCTGCCGAGTTCGGCGCGAAGACCTCGGATGAAGCTGAGAAGCGCTTGCTGCGGATCGGCGCCTTCGCCGGCGAGAACGGTCACGCCCCAGTTTCTGAGCACCGCCTTAGCAATTCCGCTAAAGGCACGCGGCGGTTTTCCGTCTAGAGCGTTTGATTGAAAGTGCTCCGGACAAGCCGCTTCACGGCGCACTCCACCGAATGCTCCCAGACGGGCATCGCCCGGCCGAAGGCCTGGGCCAGTTTGGCGCTGGACAGCGAGGAGTTGGCCGGACGGCGCGCGGGCGCGGGAAATGCCCCCGTCGTGATGTCGCGCACTTGCGCAAAGGGTCCGCCCTCTGCACGGCTCACCGAAAGAGCATGCCGCGCGAAATCGGCCCGGCACGTAAGGCCCGTACCGGCCAGGTGGTAGAGACCAAAAGCGGCGTCCATATCGGGTCGCTTCAGCTGCGCGGAAATATCGAGGATCCCATCGGCAAGGTCGATCGCCGACGACGGATTTCCCCACTGGTCCGCAACGACCGCGATTTCCTCACGCTCCTCGGCGAGCCTCAGGATGGTCTTGACGAAGTTCTTCCCGAAGGGACTGTAGAGCCAGCCGGTGCGCAGTATGAGGTGGCGGGGATTCGCCGCGGCAACGGCCCTTTCTCCGGCGAGCTTGGAGGCGCCGTAGACGCTAAGCGGAGCCGGTGTATCGGCCTCTGCATAGCTCCCCTGTTTGGTCCCGTCGAAGACATAATCGGTCGAAATATGGATGATCGGCACTCCGAGGCGCGCGGTCGCCTCAGCGACCGCGCCAGCCCCAGATGCATTGACTGCGAAAGCCGTCTCCGGCTCGCCTTCTGCCTGGTCCACGGCCGTATAGGCTGCCGCCGATACGACGAGGTCCGGCCGGCATCGCTCGATGGCCGGCAGGATCGTTGCCCGCTCTGCCAGATCGAGATGAGGCCGCCCGGTTGTGACGACTTCCACGTCCGGCAGCTCACGGGCCCGTTCGACGAGACTGAGGGCCAACTGGCCCCCGCAGCCCGTGACGACAATTCTCACGCGACGCTCCGCCGCTGCTCGCCCATGCGGTTGCCGGAATAGCGCTCGCGCCGGATCGGCTCCCACCACCACCTGTTTGCGAGGAACCAGTCGACCGTCTCGCTCAAGCCCGCCTCGAAGCTCCGCTTCGGCCTCCAGCCAAGCTCACGCTCGACTTTCGAAGGGTCGATCGCATAGCGCCGGTCGTGACCGGGCCGGTCAGGGACCAGAGTAATGAGATCCCGATAGCTGTCACCGCCCTGTCGCGGCAATCGGATGTCGAGCAGATCGCAGATGCTCTCCATGACCGACAGATTGTTGCGCTCGGCACGGGCGCCGATATTGTAGCTTTCCCCCGGCCGGCCCTGACTCATGACCAGCTCCAACGCGCTTGCGTGATCGTCGACATGGAGCCAGTCGCGGACATTCGCGCCCGAACCATAAAGCGGCAACGGCTTCTCCTCGATCGCGTTGATGATCGTCAGCGGGATAAGCTTCTCGGGGAAATGGAAGGGGCCGTAATTATTTGAGCAATTCGAAACCACCACCGGCAGACCGTAGGTGTGGTGCCACGCGCGTGCGAAATGATCCGCCGCCGCTTTGGAAGCCGCATAGGGGGACGAGGGTGCGTAGCGCGTCTCCTCGGAAAAGGTCCCGCGGTTGAACGGAAGATCGCCGAAAACCTCGTCGGTCGAAACATGGTGAAATCGGAAGCGTTCGTGCTGTTCGGGATTAAGCCCGGACCAGTAGGCCAGTGCTGCATTAAGCAGTCTGACCGTGCCGAGGACGTTGGTTTCCATAAAGAGGTCGGGAGCCTCGATCGAGCGGTCGACATGGCTCTCGGCAGCAAGATGCATGATCGCGTCGACACGCTCCCGCCGCATGATCTGCAGCAGAACCTGTTCGTCGCGGATATCGGCCCGGTAGAATGCATAACGCGGATTGCCTTCCACCGCCTGCAACGACGCAAGACTGCCGGCATAGGTCAGCTTGTCGACATTGACCACGCGCTCGGCCCCCCTTTGGATCAGGTGCCGGCAAACCGCCGAGCCGATGAAACCCGCGCCACCCGTTACCAAAACTCGCATGGCTACTCCCCTCATGCGGTGAACTCGAAAAGACTGGATTCGTTGAGCAATGGTGCGCCCCTGTCCTTCGCGGACAGTTGCAAGCGGTCGGCGGCCATCGGCCAGCCTATTCCGATCTCAGGGTCGTCGAAGCGGATCGCGCGCTCGTGTTCCGCGCTGTAATGCTCGCTCACCTTGTAGAGAACTTCCGTTTCCGACTCGAGGGTGACGAGCCCATGGGCGAAGCCGACGGGCACCAGGATCTGATTCCATTTTTCCGCCGACAGTTCGAGACCGACCCATTTAGCGAAGCTCGGCGAGCCTTTGCGGATATCGACCACGACATCGAACACCCGGCCTCGGACGACGCGGACGAGCTTCGCCTGGGCCTTGGGCGGAAGCTGATAGTGCAGGCCGCGCAGTGTGCCTGCGGCGGCCGAATAGGAATGGTTGTCCTGTACGAAGGTCAGTGCCACGCCGTGGGCGCCGAGCACTTCCGCGTTGTAGGTTTCCGAAAAGAAGCCCCGCTCGTCGCCGAACTTGCGCGGGACGATCTCAAGCACGCCATCGAGCCCCAAGGGCCGCACATCAAGCATCGGCAAGCTCCTTGATGCGCCGCCGCAGATAGATCGCATAGTCGTTTTTTCCGAGCAGGTCGGCACGCTCGAGCACTTGGTCCGCCGAGACGTAGCCGAGCTCGAAGGCGATCTCCTCGGGGCACATGATCTTGACGCCCTGCCGGTGCTCGATCGTGCGCACGAAAGAAGCGGCGTCGTGCAGGCTGTCATGCGTCCCCGTATCGAGCCAGGCATAGCCTCGCCCCAGACGGCAGACGTGGAGGTCGCCGCGCTCCAGATAGGCCCGGTTGACGTCGGTGATTTCCAACTCGCCGCGTGCTGAAGGTTTGATCGAAGAAGCGATGTCAAGCACGTTGTTTTCATAGAAATAAAGACCGGTGACGGCCCAGCTCGATCTCGCCCGTTCCGGTTTCTCCTCGATCGCCTCCGCCCGCCCGGTCTTTCCATCGAAACTGACGACGCCGTAGCGCTCGGGATCGTCCACTCTATAGGCGAAAATCGTGGCACCGCTCGGCCGGGCCGCGGCCTCGCTGCACAGCTCCGGCAGACCGGCGCCGTAGAAGATGTTGTCACCAAGGATAAGGGCCACGGCACTGCTGCCGATGAAGTCCCGGCCGATGATGAAAGCCTCGGCCAGCCCGTTCGGCTCCGGCTGCTCGGCATAGGAGATGGCCAGGCCGAACTGACTGCCGTCGCCAAGCAACTCCTCGAAAAGCGGCCGGTCCCTGGGCATGGTGATCACCAGTATCTCGCGAATGCCGGCCAGCATGAGCATGCCGAGTGGGTAATAGATCATCGGCTTGTCATGGACGGGGAGCAATTGTTTCGAAACCGAGATCGTCACCGGGTAGAGCCTGGTTCCCCGGCCGCCCGCAAGGATGATGCCCTTCATGCGCTCCCTCCGGTCGAAGCCATCATCGCGCTTGCGCTCCTGCACGATCGGCCGCTCCGATTGCCGCGGCGCCGGCGGGACTGAGCTTGTCACAGCGCCAGAGGCTATAGGACGGCTCGGTATCCCAGTCGTAATAATAGGCAGCCTTGAGGCGCCCGGCCTCGCCCAGCTCATCGAAGGCCGCGCGCATGGCGCCGATCGCTTCCCCCCGCGACCGGTCGTCGAGGGGGCAGGAGCGCGCCAGGTTGGCGATGCCCCATTCCGTGACCCAGCACGACTTTCCGGATGCGGCGGTCTGGCAGAAGTCGAGGAGACTTCTTACCCGCGCGGCGATGGCTGGCGCGGCTTTCCGTCCGGGATAGATGTGGATGCCATAGGCATCGACCAGTCCGTCGATGCCGCGTTCACGAAGAAGCGCGACAAATTCGCGAGGATCGAGCCTTTCCATCCCGCGCCTGTCGGCCTCCGCGGCGCTCATATCCGAAAGGCCGGCGGAAATGACGGCTGCGTCGCGGCTGTGCACGGTCTGGCGCACCTCCGATCGGCTGATCTCGAGCGCCCCGACGTAGTTGTCGAGGCCGCGCTCGAAGCGGGTCCGATCACGAAGCTCGGCAATGCTGCGCGGCGTCCGGGCGCCCGGCTCCGGATAGACGGCCAGATCGCCGTTGTAGCCGGCATAGTTTATCTCGTTTCCGGGCTCGATCGCCTCCAGACGAATGCCCAGAGCATCAATGCGCTGCAGCGCTTCGTGCAGTTCCTTGCGGTACCGGGGGAGATCCAGTTCCGATAGTCGGTGGACATCCCAGATGCGGCCGTGGCCCGTTCTCGGAACTGCGCTCCGCGGATAGTAACTTTTGTTGCCCAGCTGAATCTCGAGAAGGATGCGCAAACCCAGCCGGTGGGCGATCGCCAATGCCTCGATGCTCTTGTCCACCGGACGCGAAAGGGAAAGGCGGACATCGGTCGCCCCGCTTGCGGCGATGTCCGTCAGCACCTTCTCCTGCTCGCTCCGGGACAGCCAGGCGAGATTCATCCGATTGACCCCAATTCGCACCGCCGACGGCGCATCCGCATAAGCGGGAGCGGAAAGGACCAGCAACGCGGCAAGGAGCAGCGTTCCCGGCCCCGGCCTTCGGCGTCTGGAGCAGTTCGACTTTCCTCCGGGTCGCAGAAACGCTCCAACCGTTTGTTTCGCAGCAATTCCGGAGGGAACACCGCTCCGCATCGTTGCTGGGGTCGCCCTAGAGCCCGACATGTGCAAGGGCATTGCGGAAGTTGGCTTCACACGCCGAGTACCGGTCGATGACGGCCTGGGAGTCGATCTTGGAAAGGAAGCTCTGAAGATAGGCTTTCCTGTCCGGCTCCCGGTTCCAGACCGCCGCCTCCATATAGGGAAAGCCGATGAATTCCAGCATTTCCCGCATCCGGTCGTCGACCGCGATCATGAGTGACGGCACGCCGGCCTGCATGCCGATGATGCAGCCGTGAAAGCGACGGCCGAAGCAGAGATCGCGCGTGGAGACCCAGCTTCGCCACTGGTTGGTGTCGAAAAACACGAGGAGTTCGTGCTTGCGCTGCCATTTTTCCGAATGCTTGTAGGCGGTCTGGCCGGTGATGCGCCCGCTGGCGCGGTCGTAGACCGGCAAGTCGTCATCGACGGGGAGGGAAAGATTGTAGGCGACCACCTCGTCCTGGACGACATAGCTCGCCACGCTCTCCGGTTTCAGCAGCGCGTGGGCGTCGACGATCGTGTCGGCGACGCTCCCGAGATAGCCTCCGAAGGCGATCTTCTGGGAGGAGGCGAGATCCGGATTGGCGAGAGCGGTGAGCGAGCGTTTCATCTCTGCCGGTGCGAAGAAGAGCGACGGGCAGCCTGTCGGCTTGACGAACTTCATGCCCTGCTCCCTCAGGAACTCGGCCGTAAAATAGCCGCGGGTGAGGAAGAAGCTTTCCTTTTTCCTCAGCACCTCCAGGAATTTGAGCGTGCCGGCCGGCAGGTTTTCCTTCAGGCCTTCCCTCCGCTGGATGCCGATCCCCAGGATAACGACCGGCATCTTCAATTTCTCGAACACCTCCGCCTCGAGGTCGGCCGAGTAGCCGGGGCGCAGGAGATTGGCCGAGGCAAAGACGCAGATGTCGAATTCCTCGTTTAGGCGCTCATAGACGTCGTCGGAGTTCCGGCTGTTCACGAGATGCCAGAAGGGCAGATAGGTGACGTCATGCCCGCGCAGCGCATGGGCCGCGCCTTCGCCGATCAGGTAGTTGCCGGTATTGGCGATCTTCCTGACCTGGTCGATCAGCTCCTTCTTGGTTCTGACCTCGTCGAAATAGGGCCTATGGCGGACCTCCGCACCGGACACGCCCGCGACGGTTCGCTGCAGATAGGACGGGATTCCCGTAAGCAAGATACGCATCGATACACCTGAGATTAGAGCCAGCAAATGCCCATGAAATTATTGCCCGATCCCGATCTCCCTAAGGGCCGAGCGGAAGGTGCGCTCGCGATCGGAATATCTGTCGACCAGCTCGGACGCATTGAGACCGGACAGGTGGTCGGCAACGAACTCGGCCCGGTTTTCCGCTTTGTCGACCTCGGCGGCGTCGATCGCCGGCAGACCCGTGTAACCGAGCATCTCGCGCATCCGGTCGTCCACCGCCACCATGAGGCTCGGCACGGCTGCCTGCATGGCGATGATCGAGCCGTGGAAACGCCGGCCGAAATTGAAGTCCATCGAAGAGGCCCAGGCGCGCCACTGGTTGGTGTCGAAAAAGGTCCGAACGTCGAAGGGCGCTTTCAGCCTTTCGGTGCCCGGATAGTTCAGTTCGCCGAGCATGGCCCCGGAGGCGCAGTCGTAGACGCGCCCGTCGCCATTCGGTTCCACATTCATGTCGAAGTGGAGGAATTCGTCCTGGACGACATATTGGGGACGCGAGCCCTCGGGCGCCAGCGCCGCTGCGTCGACGATGCAATCGTGGTTGGCACCGAGATAGCCGGAAAAGATGGTCCGCGCCTTGCCGACCGGCACATTGGGTAACTTCTTCAGCGATGCGCGCATATTGTGCGGCATCAGATAGATGGAGGGGCAGCCGGTCGGTTGAACGTAAGAGAACCCTTGGTCCTTGAGGAAGCCCGCCGTCTCGAATCCACGCGTCAGGAAATAGTGCTCGCGCTCCTTCAGGACGTCCAGAAGCCGCTTCGTGCCCTCGGGAAGGCTGTTTTCGAGGTCTCTCCGGTTCTGCAGGCCGATGCCGAGCATGACGATCGGCATCTTCAGCTTGCCCAGCACTTCCGCTTCGGCATCCGCAGAAAGGCCCTTGCGCAGAAGGTTCGCGCAGGTGAAGACGCAGATGTCGAAATTGGCGTTGAACTCGTCGAGCCCGACGCCGTTCTGACTGCAATTATAGAGGTGCCAGAACGGTACCTGCTTGGCATGCGGCGCAATCGCGCGCAACGCCCCCTCGCCGATCAGGTAATTTCCCGTATTGCTGATATTACGAAGCTCCTGAAGAAACTCCTCCTTCGTCTCGGGCTGTTTCTGCCGCTCCGAATAGGAGACGGATAATCCCTGGGCACCGTTAGCGAGGCGCGTGTAATGACCAGGAATTCCCGTCACGAGGATTCGTGGACGCATGCAATCGACCCTTCTTCTTGAAACCGGCGGGGCCTCAGCCCACGGCCGCTACTCCGGGATTGGATGCCTCGCGCCCGCGGATGACCGTGGCGCGCGAAAGCGATGAATTGTTCACAGAGCGGTCGCACCAGCCGAGGAACTCGGAAAAGGAGGACGACCATGATCGGCGAGCCGCCGTTCTGAGGCATCCCTCCATGAGCGGCGCGAGCAGTTGACGGTTATGGGCGACCTCCTCGATCGCCTTCGCCATATCCCGCACGACCTGGGGATCGGCAGCGGCATCGATCAGAATGCCGTCCTCGCCATCGGTTATCAGCTCGTCGACGGCACCGACCGCGGTCGCGATCGGGACGCAGCCAAGTTGCTGCGCCTCGGCGATCATCAAGGGCGCACCCTCCCAGCGCGACGGCATCAGGAGGACATCGGCCCAGCCGAGTGCCTTGATCAGATCCTTGCTCGCAAAGACTGGCGGGCGCACCTCGACTCCGAGATCCCTCAGACGATCCGTCCAGGATATGGCAGCATCCGCGAGGATTTCCCCGCCGATCGCCCGGGCATCGAAGGGCACGCGCGAGGCCCGCAATTCGGCGAACGCCGCGGCCAGGCGATCGATCCCCTTCTGTTGATCGAGCCGGCCCATGTAGAGCACCCGGAGCCGGTCGTCCCGGCGTTCGATCCGCCTGATCGAGAGCACCTCCGAAAGGACCTTGGGCGGCACGGAAAAGCTCGCGCCATTCGGAACGGCAAAGATCTTTTCATGGGGAACGCCGAAGCTGTGCAGGTAGATCTTGAGCTGCTCCGAGCAGGTGAGGAATGCGTCATAGCAATGCTCGTGGGCGATCGCGGCGAAGGGCTGGCCGGCAGGCCTTTTGAAGGCGGTATTGTCGACGACGTGGAGGTAGCAGGCCGTGCGCGTCCCTTCCGAGCGCAATCGCGCGATGAGCGGGTGCACCGCCATGACGTGATTGTTGATAACGAGGTCGAAGCCGGAAAGCTGGCCTTTGAGCGCGGCCCAATCCACGTCGTGGCCCTCGGCAATGAAATCCTGCCCGACGAACGAGCCGGAGCCGCCCCAGGCAGGAATGCCTCCATCCCAGAAGTGAATATAGTCAAAGCTCTGGTCGAACTCGTCGATCACGTCCATCCGGGATGTGCCGAGCACGAAGAGATGGGTCTCGTAGCCCGCGGCCTTCAGCTCGCGCGAGGCCGCATATACGACTTTCTCGGCGCCGCCGAAGGATGCGTTCGGAACGAGAAGCGCAGCGGTTTTCTTCGTCCCATCGCCATGCCCGAGCGGCAGGACCGGTGAGCCGCCGATCTCGTGGCGAAGCGCCTTGTGAAGGTCGGAATAGGGAACGAGCCGTGCCGGGCGCCAGGTCCAGCGTTTGCCGGCGGTTCGCCGCAACGGGCTTGTCGCAATGGCATTGACGCAGTTGATCATCACCTGCTGGGGCGTAATGAGTGAACGGCGCGGCAGGCTTCTCGGAAAGGGGAAGCGCACCTTTAGAATTGCCGATGTCGGCCATACCTGCTGATTGCCGATGGAGGCGAACCAGTCCAGAGCCTTGTTATGGATGACGTCGCGCACGAGCGAAGTGGAAAGAAAGATCAGGTCGGCTGGCGCGAGATGCTGGGCGCCCGCCTCCAGGAAAACCGGCTCGATCTTGCGCTGCGCCGCATCGTTGCCGAGCTGAACGAAGACGACATTGGCCTTTTCGCTCAAGCGCTCCAGATGGGACAGCACGTTCGGCAGCATCCGGGATCGCAGCAGCAGGTCGAGCGTTGCGCCGCTTCCAGCGATCAGGTAGGGCGGAAAATGCACGTTGTCCGGCTCGCCGATGCTCGCCCAGAAGGCCGGAATGATGTCGTCGAGGCGGAGCCGCTTCGGTGGTTTGGTCGGGTCCGTAAAGAAGGAAATGGCGGCATCTTCCGTCCGCGCAAAGAGGTAACGCGGGCAGTCCTCGTGCTCGAAATCGACGAGCATGGGGCGCTGGAAAAGCGCTCGGTGGCGCTTTCTAAGAAAGCTCACCGAGGCAGCACGGTCGCGATTCGCTTCCTTGAAGCGGCTTTCTGCCCTTAGCCGGTATTCGAAGGTCGTATCGTGGCATGGCGCGCCGACGAAGCCGTGCTCGATGCAGGACAGCCAGAATTCCCAATCTTCGAAGCCGTTCTGCCTGTCGTCGTTGAAGCGAACCCCCGCCCGGAATACGTCGAGCGAGATCATGGATCCGGTATCGCAGATATTGTCGGTGATGCAGTGCAGGAGCCGCGAATAGCGATTTCCGTAATGGGCCCGCCAGCTGACCGAGAAAGTGTCGATATTGGTGTAGATCCAGCCGCAGCCGCTGGAGCGCAACTGCCGGTAGAGAGTCTCGATGGTTCCGGCCAGCACCCGATTGTCGGCATCGAGGAAATAGACGGCCTCGGCTTCCGGCATGTTCGCAAGCACGTAATCGATGGCGCGGTTGCGCGCCCCGCCCGGCCCTGCATTTGCTCCGAAAAGCACATGCACCGCCGGCTGGGCCGCCGCATAGAGCAGCAATTGGTCGAATGTCTCCTGTCGCGGATCACCATCGACGGAAACCACCACTGCCACCCGGCACTCGGTAATCCTGGAGGCGAGCACGGACTCGATCGCTTCCAGGACGAGGGCTGCATGGCCGTAGAGCGGCATCGCCACAACGATCAGGTCCGAGTTTTCCTTACTGCCGGACATTGGACGCCCCTGCGGACTGCTTTACCAACCGGAAGTCGGAGACTTTGAGCCACGAAAAATCGACCGTATCCGTCACCGCACGGCTCAGGATCATGAGATCCATCGGCTCGCGCACGGGCTTGTCCAGTTGAAAGTTGACATTGACCGCCTGTTCGGCAGTAACCTCGCGCCAGCCGCTGAAGAAGGCCGAGGGCTTGGCAGCGCCCTTGCGGGCAAGTTCCGCGACCTCCGAGCGCGCATTGGAGTTCGCCGGAGCGAGCAGGAAACTCACCGCCGCGGGTGCGCCCTTCGGGTGATCGATGATCGCGCTCGCGGAGAAGGAGATGGTGCCGGGTTCCACCGCACGGCCGATCGTCCCGGCGGAGATTCCGCTCGGCAGCGGATGGCAGACGACGGCGTTCTCGTGTTCGAGGAAACGTACGGTCTGGAATTCGGGAACGACGGGCGTGACGGACACGTCGACGATCTGGCTCAACAGCTCGGCCGCCAAGCGATAGTCCTCGATGAAATGACCTTCGAGCAAGGCGGTCGGAGCGATCATGTTCGGCATGCGCGTCGGCTTGACGCCGGGCAGACCCGTAAAGACCCGGAAGGCCAAGGGCCGGAGGTCGAGATCGGGGTGCGGAGTTTCCGAGCGGGCGGTATAGCGCTCGCTCGCAATCGGATAGCCGAGCGAGAGCCCTACGGTCTCCGTACCGGTCGTAGAGATCCTGAGCCGCAGCGTTCTCGCCGCGCCGCCGCAGGCGCGCGGCAGGGCGAAGAAGTTCCAGTCGGCGGCGAGCTGCGCATAGGGCACCGTCCACTCGGCCACCCCCTCGCCGTTTTCGACATAACCCAGCATGACGACCAGCTCGCCGGCGTCCCTCGGCACGGAATGGAAATGCAGCGCGACCCCCGCCACCCCAAGACTGGAGACCGGCAGAAGCTGTTCCACGCAGCCCGTTGCGAGGAGCTGCCCGATGCCCTCGTCCTTCGGGTCGGCATAGGGATCGTGAGCGAATATCTCCGCGACCGGCTCCCAGTTGCGCGCCTGAAAGGCATCTTCGAGCGCACGGTAATTCTCGAGCAGCGTTTCCCGCTCGCGTCGCAGAATGGCGAGCTCGGCGGTGATCGAGGCGGTGAAGCGGGAGAGCCGCCCTACTCCGCCCTCCACCAGCGACCGAACGAGCGCCAGGCTCTCCGCCCTGCCGGCCGCGTCGATCCGCTGAATCGGTATTTCGGGGATCGTGCCAAGTGCCTGGATCGACGCAAGCCCCTCTTTCAAATCGCTCTCCCCCTGATCCGAAAATGCAAGTGCGATCAGAGGAAAAGCATTCTGCAGCGGAAACCGCGACCCCGCATCCGGCTCCAGAAAATGGACCAGGTGCTCGATGCCGCTCCCTTCGACATCGTCCCGGTCCCGACCGGATGCCACGACCAGCCTTCGCTTCGCCGGCGACTGCCTCACGTTAGAAGACATCAACTCTTGCACGCAGAAACCCCAGAATAAATCGATTTATCCAGAAGATGTAACCTGAGAGTTCGGAAATATTCGCGCCCCAGAACCTCATATAAGGGGACCATATCGATGGATTCCGCAGTGCACAACAATAGATTCTTGGGGTTTTGCCGGCTATTTATACTTCAAAAATTGAAGCAATATTCAGACAAACTGCAAATCTTTCGCTAGCGCAGCATTTTTTCCGGTGACATTTCCGATCAGCGTCAACTGTCGCGCGAGGCAGTCGTCCAGCCGGAACCTTTGCTCGACCGTTCTGCGTGAGGCTGCGCGCAGCCCCCGAAAGTCGCCCGGACGCTTCAATACGTCGAGAATCGCCTCGGCGAGCGCTTCGGTTTCAAAGAACGGGACAAGAAGGCCGTTACGGCCCGAGCGGATGATTTCCCGAACGGGTGCAGTATCCGATCCGATGACAAGAGCGCCGCAGGCCATTGCCTCCAGCACCGACCAGGAAAGCACGAATGGATATGTGAGGTAGAGATGCGCCGCGGAGATCTGAAAGAGCTGGCGCAGCACGGAATGCGGCACGACGCCCGGAAAAATGAGTCTCTCGCGCGGAACGTCCAGAGACGCAAGCAGATGGTCTTTCCACGATCCTCCGCCGGGGGGCGGCGCCCCGTAACTCACACCGTCGCCTCCGACGAATACGAAGAGTGCATCCGGGTGCCGCCGGATGACCTTCGCTGCAGCCTCCAACGCCTGGGGAAACCCCCGATAGGGCTCGAGGTCGCGTGCGACGAAAGTGATAACCGGATCCCCGGCTTTGAGTACGCGCCCGTCCGGCAGCTTCAACGAAGCCGCAGGGTCGGGGCGAAGGCGGCGGCTGTCGACCCCCTCATGACAAACGGCGATACGCTGCTGCACATCTGTCGGATAAAGGCCCTTCTGCCAATTGGTCGGACTGATGCCGCCGTCCATCGCCTCGAGCGACAGGAGCTGCGCGATGTTGCGGAGACGTAAGCGTTTGCGCGTCTCCAAATCGGGGCGATCATCCGGCGCAAAGCCGACATCCGCCCCTTCCGGCCGATAGAAGAACTCGCAATAGCCGAGTGCCGGCACGTGCGGCAGGACATCTTTCACGAACATCATGCTGCCCCAGCCAATATGACCGAGAACGACGTCGGGCGCTTGACCAAGACGCGCCATGGCCTCGAAGGTCTCCGCAACTCTGTGGCCGATCCGCACATGATGGTCGGGAACGCCAAGATGGCGTGCAACGTGCGGATTCGGCTGCGGACCGGGTTCCGCCCGATGCCGGACGACCCGCACGGAAGCTATGCGCTGATCAACGGACTCCGTTACGAGGGTTACCTCGTTCCCCGCCTCAGCCAGATGCCTTGCCAGGGCTGCGAACTGGCCGAACCCACGGCGGTGTACGAATGCTACATGCATGCTCATAAGCCAATTGCCAAGGAGAGGTCGGAGCACTTTCAAGAAAAGCGCGTGACGGTCTTCCGTTCGAAAGTGCTTGCTTTCAAAAGGTTGGAGGAAGCGCGCCCGGCTGGACGCGCCCGGGACAATCAGATGCCGAATCGGGCGGCATTACCCCAAACGAGTTCGAGACGATGCAAGGTCTGGAACGCTGTCTCCAGATTTCGCCGGTCCTGTTCGCCATGACTGAGGGCACGTTCATAGCCTTTCGCCGCTTCACGCAGACCGACGCAGAGCCGCCTGCCTTTTTCCGACAGCCTGATGCGGGCCGACCGCTTGTCGCGCTGTGAGGCGATCCGGTCGATATAGTCGCCGTCGGCAAGCTGTTTGAGATAATAGGAGATGTTCGATCCCACATAATGACCGCGGTCCAGAAGCTCCCCCACGGAAAGCTCGGCATCGCCGATGGCCAGAAGAACCATCGCCTGCGCCGGACCAATGTCGTCGACGCCGAGCTTGGTCAGCTCCGTGCGCAACAGGCCGGAAAACCGCCGGCTTGCGCGCTCCATGACCCGGGCCAGCTCGAAATAGGTGACGAGCGAACCTTCTCCGTCCTGATCGCCTTCAGGGGTATCGAGGCCTTTCCGCAGCGTTTCATTCGCGGGAAGGACTGCAACAGTGTTTCCAAAGTCTGCAAACGGATAGAGTATCCTCTGGTTCATCCCTCTCTCCATTGGGAACGTACTTCCAATTCCGGAAATTTACTTCAAAACTCGAAGTAAATTCATGACACCCCTGCCCCGAAAATTGCTCTCGCTCTTGAGCACGCGATCTTTATTGTGTCACACTTATCGCAACAATACTGTGATTTGAGTGAATTTGGACGAGATTGCCCCATGAGACCCGCGAATGCGCTATCCGGAAGAACGCCACATGCGTGATACTGTTCGAAATCAGTTGATTAGCAAGGCCTCCACCCGGCCGGCACCGTCCCAAAACGGTACGATCGCCCCGAAGCTGCTCGTCCTGCGGGCGCGGCGGGTGTTCGTCGTGACGCTTCTTTATGCAGCTCTGCTCAGCGCCTGCATCAACCTCCTGCAGCTCACCATGCCGCTGTATATGATGCAGGTGCATGACAGAGTGTTGAACAGCCAGAGCATGGACACGCTCGTCATGCTGACGATTCTCGCTCTCGGAGCGCTGGTCGTCCTGGGTGTGCTCGACTACATCCGCGCCCTCACTTTCCAGGCCATGGGCAGCGCCGTCGTCCGCTGGCTGAACCTGCCGGTTCTGACCGCCGCCGTCCAGGCGTCGGCCGATCAGGGACTTGCGCGGGCGACGCAGTCGCTGCGCGACCTCACCGAGCTACGCGGCTTCCTCACTTCGTCGGCGGTTAGCGCCCCCCTCGATGCAGCCTGGTCGCCCATTTTTCTCGGCGTTCTTTTTCTCCTGCATCCCCTCTTCGGATTGATCGGTGCGGTTTCCGTCGTCGTGCTCGTCTGCTGCGGGCTTCTCAACGACCTGCTGACGCGCCAGCTCATGAAAGAGGCAAGCCAGGCTAATATTGAGGCAGTCTCGAAAATAGGTGCGACATTACGTCACGCCGAGGCAATCGAAGCGATGGGAATGCTGCCGGCGCTCTCGCAAAAGTGGCGCTCAGCTCAGTTGCACGCGCTAAGCGTGCTGGAGGCCAGCGGAATCAGAAGCCGGGCGATGGCGTCGATCACCCGATCGCTGCGCTTTGCCATCCAGGTGGCGTCGCTGGGAACCGGCGCCCTCCTCGTAATGAGACAGGAAATCTCACCGGGCGCGATGATGGCCACGACCATTCTGGTCGGCCGCCTTCTGCTGCCGTTCGATTCCGTCATCGAGAACTGGCGGCAATGGGTGCTGGCTATTGCAAGCTGGCGCCGGGTCGAAGCGGCGCTGAAGGAGGATCTCGCGGTTCGTCAGACCATGCCGACGCCGCGCTCCGAAGGGGATCTGGTGATCGACAAGCTCGTCTACGCGGCACCCGGCATAGACGTACCCATCATCAAGGGCGTCAGTTTCTCACTCTCGCCCGGCGAAGTGCTGGGTATTGTCGGCCCATCCGCCGCGGGAAAATCCACGCTGGCGCGGCTTCTGGTCGGCATTCTGAAGCCCACTGCCGGCGGCGTCTTCCTGGACGGCAACAACGTGTATCTCTGGGAGCGCAGCTCCTTTGGCCAGGTGGCGGGCTACCTGCCGCAGTCGGTTTCTCTCCTCGAAGGGACCATCCGCGAGAATATCGCCCGTATGGCCGAAAGCGACCCGTATAAGGTGCTCGAGGCTGCGCGACTGGCCGAAGTCCACGACATGATCGGGCGGCTGCCGCTCGGTTATGACACGCCGGTCGGCGAAGGACAGCTGACCCTTTCCGGCGGGCAACGGCAGCGCATTGCCCTCGCGCGCTGCCTTTATGGCCGTCCGCGCCTGATCGTCCTCGATGAACCCAATGCCAATCTCGATGCCATCGGCGAGCGTGCACTTATCCGCGCGATCGATGCGGCGCGCGACGACGGGGCGATTGTCGTCCTGATCGCGCACCGGCCCGCCATCATGCAGGTGGCCGATAAACTGCTCGTGCTCGAAGGCGGGCGCGTAAACCAGTTCGGCCCGCGAACGGATGTAGTGGCGTCGATGATGCCTGGCGAAACACGACGCGAAGGTACTGCCTCATGAAAAACGAAACGATCCTGCCGGCTCGCCTCGATCTCAAGGCGCCCGTCAAGACTGAAAGCCCGGAGCAACGCCTGCCGATGACCGCGCCGGCACGCGTGCCTGCGGCAATGACGGAGCCAGACCTCCTGGAGGACAACACGCGTTCGCCGATCCGGCGTCTCGTCGTGGCCGGACTGACAACGATCCTGGTCGCATTCGGCGGCTTCTTCGGCTGGGCCTTTTCGACGGAGCTCAGCAGTGCCTCGGTCACCAGCGGTACGATCGTCGTCGATTCCAAGCGCAAGACGGTCAGTCACTTCGAAGGCGGCGTGCTCAGCCGCATCCTGGTTCAGGAGGGAGACCACGTCGCACCCGGCCAGCCGCTGATGAAGCTCGAGGACACCCGTGCCCGCTCCGACCTGCAGGCGCTGCAGAGTCGCCGTCTTGGCCTGATTGCAAAACTGGCCCGGCTGCGGGCCGAACGAGCCGGCATGCAGTCGGTCGCCTTTCCGGCCGATCTTTTCTCTGCGGGCGATGCGGCCGCGGATGCGGTAACGGCCGAAACCGCATTTTTCGAGAAGCGGAGCGAGGCCAAGAATGGGCGGATCGCAATCCAGCGCAAGACCATCGAGGAACATTCGGAAAGGGCCAAATCGCTCGTGGCCCAACTTCGGGCGACCGACCGGCAGATCGAGTTGATGAACGAGCAGCGGACGGCTATAGCGACCCTCGTCGACAAGGCCTTCGCTCAGCGCTCGAAGCTCATCGAAATCGACGCGCGCCTCAGCGAACTCGCCGCGACCCGTGGCGAACTCGCCGGCGACAAGGCCCAGGCGGAAAAAGCAATGGCCGGCGCCGAGCTTGCGCTCACTGGGATCGAATCAGACTTCCAGTCGGAGATCGCCGGAGAGATCACCACGGCGCGCCTCGAGCTCGCGGAAGTCGAGCAGCGGATTACCTCCGCCGAGGACGTGCTGCGCCGCCTCGAGATCCGAGCGCCCCAGGCAGGCATCGTCGCCAATATTCAACTGCGCACGCCAGGCAGCGCCGTCACCCCCGGGCAGCCGCTCCTCGACATCGTTCCGGAAGACGAACCGCTGCTCGTGGAGATGCATGTCAGCACGCGCGACATCGACAGCATAGCGATCGGCTCAAGCACACAGATACGCCTGACGGCCTACAGCCAGCGCTCGCATCTGCCTTTGAACGGCAAGGTCACCTATATCGCGGCCGACCAATCCGTGGATGAGAAGTCGAACGTCGCCTATTTCGTCGCGCGGGCGGAGGTCGAGCCAGAATCGCTTGCCGCCAATCCGGACATCCGGCTCTATCCCGGCATGCCCGCCGAGGTGTTGATCGTGCACAAACCACGTTCGGCGATCGATTACCTTGTTTCTCCCGTCTCGGACAGTTTCAACCGCGCGTTTCGAGAAGATTGACGGAAGGATGGAGGATGTCGCCACCGTTTCAAATTTACTTTAAATTTTGAATCTCTTTGCTGGCAATTCTATAAGAATTACTCCTAAAATTATACTGTACCAATATTGGCACATGTCGGACGATATGTCTTCGACACTGCGATTACATCAGCATATCGTCGATTTATTTTATAAAACCGTGTTGCGTTCGTAATTATTGCAGTGCACACTCCGGCACGCAAATCCTCGGCTCCGCGCCGATGATGCATGCATCAAACGACGAAGAGGAGTAGCAGATGGCCACTTTGGAAGGCGGCGCATACGACGACGCCCTGTTTGGCTCCCGCTTTGACGATTTCATCCGCGCCCACGGGGGTGATGATTTCGTCAACGGAGGCAATGGGAACGACACTATCTTCGGTGACGAAGGTGATGATTTGCTGTTCGGCGGCAACGGAAACGACACCGTGTTCGGCGGCGAAGGCACCGATGTGCTCCATGGCGAAAACGGTGACGACATCCTGGTCGGCGGATCGGGTGACGACCTCATCTATGGCGACAACGGCAACGACATTCTCCTTGGGGGCGCAGGCAGCGACTTCCTCCTCGGAGGCAGAGGCAATGACGTGCTCTTCGGCGGTGCCGGCAACGACATCATCGACGGCGGCTCCGGTTCCGACCTTCTTGTCGGCGGTCAGGGCAGCGACATTTTCGTGTTCGACGGCGGCGGCGGCAACGACGTCATCCTCGACTTCACTCCCGGCGAGGACGTCCTTCAGATATCCAAGGGCATCAATGGCCTCGACATCACCGCACCCGAGGATCTCGCTTCGCGCATCACCCAGGTCGGCGGCAATGTCGTCATCGACCTCGGCCACGGCGACACGCTGACGCTGGTCAATGCCGACGCCGAGGACATACAGGCGCACCCCGAAAACTACTTCACCGTTCACTGATAGGCTGACGCGGGATGCGGGTAGAACACCGCAGACGGCTTTCCTCATCCCGCCCCTGACTTCAAACGGTGCGCCCTGCCTCCTCCCGCGGGGCGCGCCTTTCCAATAGCAGAGGAGTGGCGTGTGACGTTTGACGACCGTATGCGGGGCGCCAGCGGTTTTTTCGAGGACGCCAGGGCTTTTCGGCTCGGCTCCGAAGTAGCCGTCTTGATCTGGAACGTTCGCGCCAGGCCGCCTGCCGCCGCCAAACACACCCTTGTCATGCCCGAGCAACCGGTCCCGCTCGTCAGCACGATCCTGCCGCTCGCCGACGGCGGCCAGCGTGTGCTTTGGGCCATGCGGCCGGAAGGCGAGCGCCGCCGCGGACAGATTTCCATCGACCGCGACTGTGTTCAGACGGTCGTCCTGCCCCCCGTCGGCGAACTTCCGCCGCTCGATGTGGAGGCGCTGTTTGCCGAACTCGCGCCGGAGGGCTGCGTCAAGTTCCTGAACAATCTTCTCACCGCCTGGCGGAGCGCTTTCCGCCTGTCCCGCGACCCGCTCTTCATCTGTCTGGTCGAGGACGCACTTCACGCGCTGACGTCGCGGCCGCGACCCGCCAAAATCGTATGTCCGATCACACAGGGCCAATACCTGGTCGAGACCGCGATAAGCCCTGATTTCGGTGAGATCAGCGCCGTCTATGCCCTTGGGACCGACGCCATCCTGCCGATGGCGTCGCAAGCAGTGATCGGCGCCCAGAGGGACAAGCTTCGTCCCTGCCACTTCGTCGTCGAGTCTCCCAAATACCCTCAGTCCTTCGTGCTCGTCGGAAAGAGGGGCATCGCGCTACGCGATCTCTCTTCCGTCAAACCCCAGTACCCCAACCTCCAGACCTGGTGGGCAGAACGGGGCGCAACGCCGGGACTGCACGAGTTCGTCGTTCGCTGGCTCTCGACTACGCCGGAGGGCGGGCTTGCGACCGCCGTTGACCTCCAGCTTCGGACCCCGCTCCCCCCTAGACGGATCGGCAGGTCCGCAATGCATCCTTCGGCGGAGGTGGATCTCGCATTGGCGGTTTCTGGCGGCCTGCTTGCTGGCGGCTGGTCCCATGATCCGACAGGCACTCTCGCCGGCATCGACTACCTGAAAGAAGACGGTACGGCCGTACCGCTCGACTGCAACTGGTACGAATTTCCCGCATGGGCACGCGGGGAGGACGACAACGCGCGGGCCGACGTGACCGGCTTCGTGGCCTGGCTGCCGTCGAATGACGCGCCCGGTGCCCTGCTCCAGCCGCGTTTCCAGATGCGGCTCGCCTCCGGCACCGCGAGACCGCTCGTGCCGAAGCCGCAACCGTTCGAGGCTTCCGCACAGCGCAACTGCATCCTGCGGGCAGTCCCCCCGCAGCACGCAGTCGACCAGGCCTTCCGGACGATCCTTGCCCCCGCGCTGCAGGACGTCGAGCAGCGGCTGGGCAAGGCCACCAAGGTCGACTACACCAAGGACTACGACCTGCCCGAAAGGGCGCCCCTGGTCTCGATCGTCGTACCGCTTTACCGCGTTCTCGATTTCCTCCGGTTCCAGCTCTCCGGCATGGCAACCGACCGCTGGCTCGCGAACAATGCGGAGATCATCTATGTCCTGGATTCACCGGAGATTCAGGACGAGACCGAGCATCTGCTTGGCGGTCTGCATCTCCTCCACGGACTGCCGATGAAGCTCGTGGTGATGAACCGCAACGGCGGCTATGCGCGGGCCTGCAATGCCGGCGCGCGCTTCGCACG
Source organism: Sinorhizobium arboris LMG 14919 (assembly GCF_000427465.1). Classification (NCBI taxonomy): domain Bacteria; kingdom Pseudomonadati; phylum Pseudomonadota; class Alphaproteobacteria; order Hyphomicrobiales; family Rhizobiaceae; genus Sinorhizobium; species Sinorhizobium arboris. The sequence goes on from NZ_ATYB01000008.1 coordinate 516,954, forward strand.
TGGCTCGGTCATCGTCATGCTGAACTCCGACGTGGTCCCATCGGCACCAGGTTGGCTGCAGAGGCTGGCGCTGCCGCTGATCGAACAGAAGCGGCTCGGAGCCATCGGTCCGAAGCTGATCTTCGAGGACGGATCGCTCCAGCACGCGGGACTGTATTTCGCACGCGACCAGCGCGGCATATGGCTCAACCACCATTTCCACAAGGGCATGCCTGGGGACTATGCGCCGGCTCAGCTTGCACGCAGCGTTCCCGGCATCACCGGTGCGTGCCTGGTCACGCGGCGGGACACCTACGAGCTCGTGGACGGATATACGGAGGATTATGTGATCGGCGACTACGAGGACAGCGACTTGTGCCTGAAGATCCGCCGGTGCGGCTATGACATCGTCTACGAGCCGTCGGCGTGTCTCTATCATTTCGAGCGCCGCTCGATCCGCCGCAGCGAAGATTATATGCGCGGAGTCGCCAGCCAGTACAACTCGTGGCTGCACACCGAACGCTGGAATGACGACATTGGCGAGCTGATGAAGGCCGATCTCGGCGATCCGGACCACCTGACGGCTACCTTCGGGATCGGTACGGCAGCGAGGACCGCCGCATGAGCGAGACCGCACTGCGCCAGGAAAACACTGCACCCACGGAACTGCCCCCTCGCGACGAGCGCGTGGAAACCCTGCTGGGGAGCATTCTTCGAAACCGCTTTCTCCCCGAGCCCAATCCCGACAGCGTCTTCGTCGGCGACGGCGATTTCAGGGCGGTGGGCGTTGAATTTCTGGGCCATTTCGTCCGGCTGGGGGGGCTGCGTCCGGAAAGCCGCGTTCTCGACATCGGCTCCGGCATCGGCCGAATGGCTGTCCCGCTCACGCAGTATCTGGATTTCGAGAAGGGGCGCTACAGCGGAATAGACCCTGTGGAGGGCGGCATCGCCTGGTGCCGCCGCTTCATCACTCCGGCCTATCCGAATTTCACATTCCAGCGCGTCGATATTGCCCATGAACTCTATAATCCGAGCGGCAAGATCAGCGGCAACGCATTGAAACTGCCCTATGCCGACGGTCATTTCGACTTCGTGGTCATGACGTCGATCGTGACGCATCTGCCGCCGGACGAAGTCCTGGTCTATCTGCGAGAGGTGGGAAGGCTTCTGAAGCCGGGCGGCCGCCTCTTCATGACCGCTTTCGTCGTCGACCGCGTCGCGGCGGCGAACGAGAACGGCCGGCGCGACGCACGCCTTGGATTTTCGCGCGACGGCGACGGGCCGTGCTGGTACGTCCCCGACCTGCCGCGTCTCGCCGCCGTCGGTTTCGACGACGGCTTTCTCGACGCCGCACTCGACCGGGCCGGTCTCACAACAAGCCTGAAGGCGCTCGGCGCCTGGCGCGGAAAGGAAGCGGAGCACTATCAGGACATCTTCGTCGCCGAACGTCGGGGAGGCGGTGCGTGAGCATGCGCGTTCTGGTTGCAGCTCATAACCATCCGGCTCTCCACCCCGGAGGTACGGAGATCTTCGCCCACGACCTGTTCGCAGCCTATAAGCGCGCCGGCTGCGAAGCGCTTTTCCTCGGCGCGACAAACCAGATCCACCGCCAAGCGCGGCCGGGCACCAGCTTTCAGGGTGTCGGTCCCGCAGGAGACGAGTTGCTGTTGTGGTCCGGGCACTTCGACCGCTTCTTCATGAGCCAGATCGATCTCTACGGCATCGTGCCGGATCTCGCGGAGCTGTTGCGCGACTTCAGGCCCGACGTCGTCCATATCCATCACCTGCTTCTGCTCGGCGCGGAGTTTCCGCATATCGTTCGCCGTACTCTGCCGCACTGCCGGATCGTCATGACGCTGCACGACTATTATCCGATCTGTCACCACGACGGGCTGATGGTGAGGACGAGCGGCAAGGAACTTTGCCATATGGCAAGCCCCGACAGGTGCCATGCCTGCTTCAAGGACATAGCGCTCGACCGGTTCGCATTGCGCGAACGCCACCTGAAGGCCCTCCTGAGCGACGTGGACCGGTTCGTGTCGCCAAGCCGATTCCTCAAGCAGCGCTTCGTCGAATGGGGGCTGGCGGAAGACGCAATCAGCGTCATCCCCAACGGGCTGCCGCCTCGCAACCCACCGGCCGCAGCCCGAGGGCCCGGCTCGGATCGTCCGATCTTCGGCTACTTCGGCAATCTCAACCCCTGGAAAGGCGTCCCCGTATTGCTGGAGGCGGCGCGACAGCTCATTGCCGAGGGGCTGACCTTCGAACTGCGCGTCCACGGCGGAGCGCCCTTCCAGAGCGAGAGCTTCGTGGACGAGATCACGCGCCTTTTCCGGGAAACGGCGCCGACCGTGCAGCAGCGCGGCGCCTACCGGCGCGAAGACGTGGCGGATCTCGTGGCTGCGGTGGACTGCACAATTGTACCTTCGATCTGGTGGGAAAATGCCCCGCTTGTCATCCAGGAAGCGCAGGCCCTCGGGCGGCCGGTCATAGCCAGCAACATAGGGGGCATGGCCGAGGCGATCGAGGATGGCGTGAACGGCCTCACCGTTGCGCCCAACGACCCGCGGGCGCTGGCCGCTGCCATGCGCCGTCTCGCGGAAGACGGAGGTCTGGCGCGCCGGCTTTCCGCAAACGCTCGGGCGCCCGAGAGCATCGACACCACCGCCCGACGCTACCTCGAGTTGATCGAAGCGATCAAGCCGTCACGTATCGAAGCGGCATAAAGGGGGAATCGATGGCTGCTGTTGCCGAGAAATCAAATGCCGCATCTGAGCAGGACAATACGAAGCCGATGAGCGGCCGGGTCGACGCAATCGACCAGGGGCGAATCTTCGGCTGGGCGTTCGATCCGGCAGCACCCGACAAGCGTCTCACCATCCGCGTGTACCTTGACGGCAGCGTCATTGCCGAGGCGGCCGCCGACCGCAATCGCCCCGATCTCAAGCGCAACGGCATCGGCGACGGCAGCCATGCCTTTGAAATCGCGCTTCCCGACGCGGCAGCCTCGCGCGCCGCCGATCTGACGGTAACGGCCCTGGACGGGCGCGGCACGGAGCAGAAACTGCGCGTTCCGCGGCCGGACGAGCAGGCAGCCGAAGCCCTCATCGCCGCACCGCTCGCCAAAGTTCTCGATAAGCTCGACGTCCTCATGGCGGCACAGCGCCAATTGCAGGTCTCACAGCGATCTCTCCAGCGCACGCATACCGACGACGGGAGCGAAGGCGGGACCGTGGGACCTGCGGCCGCCGCCGAAATCGGGCAGCGCCTCAATGACCTCGATGTTCATTTGATGCGGCTCGATGGCGTGGTTGCAGCGATGGAGAAGAATCTCGGCGCCTTGCAGAAACGGTCGAACGGGGAGCTGAAACCGCTGCTGCTCCTGCTTTTCGTTCTCGTGGGCTTTGCCGCCGGCGCCGCCCTCTCGCTTTTCGCCGGTGCATAAGAGGACGATCATGAGTGGCGCGGACCAGGTGCTTCCTGCAATATCGCAAACGGCGACCAGGATCATGCGGGGCGGGAGAGTTGTCGCCTGCCCGATCGACGATACGCTGTTGCTCGTCATCGGCGCGAGCGGGCCCGTCGCCGGACAGCTGCCGGCGGAGGTCAACGACGACCCCGCATCCGAGACGAGTGCCTCCGTGACCGGTTGGCGCCTGGCCTCACCGTCGTCGTCGGCCACGCATGGTTTTGCGGCGCTGCTGCAGACCGATGACGCCGATCGTCCGCTCACCACCTTCCGCCTGGGGCAGGAGGGCAGTCCCAAACGCTACATTTTCGCCCCGCGAGCGCTTGCGCTTCGCGAGGCCGCGACAATCCTCGCGGAGCTTGCCGGCGGCCGACTGGCCGACGTCCTGGATTCCCTCGTGGATGCACTGATGCAACTGCCCACCGGCCGACAAAGGCTTGCGGCAATCCTCGCCCTGATACAGGCCCGAAAGAGCGGGGACGGCTTCATCGAATTCGCCGGCGAAACCCACGAGGGCGCAATCTTCCTTAGAGGTTGGGCCCGCGCCGCCGAGCCCGGCAACGCTCGCGTGATCGTATCCGGCGAAAGTCCGGTCATTGCCGACTGCGGCATCGCGACCTTTTCCCGGCAGGACATTCCGCCAGGCAGTACGGGTTTCATAGGTCTGCTGGCGACCAACGGTCCCCTCCGCGCGCGCGACGTCGAGGGGCTCGTCTACCGGGGGCGCGGGGGCTGGCGATACACGCCGGTTCATGAGCACCGGCTGGTCGCCGGTCCCACGGAGACGCCCGGACATATCCGCTCCGTCCTGCTTCAGACACACAGTTCGCCCGCCGTTCTGCTCCGGTTGCGTTCGGCTGCCAACAGCTTCGAGGGGCGCGAAACGATCTCCGCCCTTCCCGTTCCGGTGCGGCTGGGAGTAGACAACATCTTTCAGGCAAACAGCGGCGCTTTCCTGATCTCCGGCTGGCTCCTCGACCCCGATGGGCATGTCCAGAGCGTCCGATTGCGCCATGGACGGACCGAGGTCCGGCTTGACGATCGCTGGACGCGGCTCGAGCGCTCAGATGTGACGGATGCCTTTACCGAAGAGCCGCTGTTCAAAAGCATGCTCGACCGGGACACCCATCCGCACGGCTTCATCGTATTTGCCAGTGGGCTGGGGTCGGATGGCATGGCCCCGCTGCACCTCGAATTGACGCTCAAGGATTCCCGCCGGGCCTTCCTGCCGCTGACACCCGCAAGACTTCCGCCGCGTCTGGCGGCTCTGCGCCAGATCAAATCGATCGATCCGGAAAATTGGGGGCTGACGGAGATCGTCGATCGTCAGATCGTACCGTTCCTGAGCGCGTCGGAATACCCCTCGCCCGGCGTCGGGGCTACCCTCGACGCGGGTGCGTTCGCCGACGCGTCGGATCCGCCGATCATCGTCGCCGTCGGACAGGCCGAAGAAAGGGGCCTTGCTCCCTTCCTCGGCCTTCTGGCTCTCGACCCGGAAACGCGGCGCGCGCCGATCGCGCTCGTGCTGCATTCCGAGTGCTTTCGGCGCCAGGCCGGCCGTATCCGGCAACTCGCGCAGTTCTATCGACTGCCGCTCAGGCTGATGTCGGCGGAAACGGACGATGTCCATGACCTTCTGGAGGCGGGCATTCGGGCGCTTGCGAGCGAAACGGTCGTTCTGCTTGCCGGCTCTTTGTTGCCCCGCAGCAGCGGCTGGTACGGCAAACTCCTTGCCGCCTACGAGGAGAAGGGCGGGGTGGTTTCTCCCACCCTCGCCTACGAGGACCATTCCGTCCGATGGGCCGGCTCCTGGGCGGACCCGCAGTCCGAATATTCGCTTACTGGCCGTTATGCCGGCTATCCGTTAAGCGCCGTGACGGGTCTCAAGCTCACCCGAATCGCGGCGGCCTCCTTCGAATGCTGCATCATGCGGCGCGAGGCGTTCCTTCTCGCCGGAGGTTTCTCGGGGACTTATCTCGGATCACGGCAGAAGGGACAGGATCTCGGCTTGAGACTCAGCCGGGCGGGGATCGAATCCTGGTGGCTGCCCTCGGTGCAGATGCTGGGCTCCGACGAGACATCCGCGCCTGACGGCGCCTCCGCGGCTCCCCTCATCGAGCGGATCGACGAAAGACTGTTTTCGGCCCGGTGGGCTCCCCAACCTGAGAGCGAAGGCAATCGCATAGTGGAGGCTTGCCCATGAGCGAGCGGCTTCGGGTTCTCGTCGTCTCGCATGGACATCCGGCGATGTCTCTCGGCGGGGCGGAGATAGCGTCCCATAGCCTGCACAAGGGCCTGAACACCCTGCCAGGGGTCGAGTCGATCTATCTCGCGCGTGTCGCCCATCCGGTCCCGCGCCACGGCGCGTCAGCACTGATGAGCATGCGTCTTGCCGTGGACGAAGTGCTCTTCCATGCCGATGACTACGACCATTTTTTCCTCTCCAACGGCGATACGGAGGCGATCCGCCGCGACCTCCTGCGTTTCGTCGGCGATCTGTCGCCTCATGTCATTCACTTTCATCACCTGATCGGCATGGGGATGGAGGCGCTGTATGCCCTCAGGGAAGCGCTGCCGGAGGCGGTCATCGTCGTCACCTTTCACGAATATCTGTCGCTTTGCCACAACCACGGGCAAATGGTGAAGCGACAGTCCGCTCAGCTCTGCAACGGTTCTTCACCTATCAGTTGCCATGGCTGCTTTCCCGAAATCCCGGTCTCCCGCTTCCTGAGGCGCGAGGAGTTCCTGCGCGGCATGCTCGGCCTTGCCGATGCCTTCATCTCTCCGAGCATGTTCCTCGCCACGCGTTATGTCGAATGGGGAATCGATGCGGACAAGCTTTCGGTGATCGACAACGGCATCGTCATGGACAAAGCCGCGCCGGTGCGCGAACTGCCGGTGCCATCCGCCCGACGGAACCGCTTCGCCTATTTCGGGCAGATGACGCCCTTCAAGGGCATCGACGTTCTGGTGGACGCGGTTTCGCGCGTGCCGGAAAAGATATGGGGCGAAGATTCCTGCCTGATGATCTTCGGCGGCAATCTCGAGCGCCAGCCGGCCGAATTCCAGGAGCGCCTAAGAAAGCTCATCGACGACGCCGGGCGTCGTGTGCGCTTCTATGGCGCCTACCAGAATGCCGATTTGCCACGGCTGATGCGCTCGGCCGATTGGGTGGTCCTGCCTTCCATCTGGTGGGAAAACTCGCCCGTCGTCATACAGGAAGCCCTGCACCACCGCAGGCCGATCATCTGTTCCGACATCGGCGGCATGGCCGAAAAGGTCCAGGACGGACGGGACGGGCTCCATTTCCGCGCCGGTAGCGCGCAGGACCTTGCCGACAGGCTGGCCGAAGTACTGGACAGACCCGAGACATGGGACCAGCTGCACGCAACGCTGCGGCCCGCGACCAGCCATATCGAATCCGCCTGCGCGCATGCCGAGCTCTATCGTCGGGTGTTGGCGGACAAGCGGCGCTCAATAGGTGCAGGTCAATATGAAGCGGCGGCACAGGCCCTGGTCTAGACGGTTGCGGCTCCACTGAACTGATAGCTGCTCGGGAATTCACATGATCGTTTACACCGACGAAAACCTCGAGGTCATACATCGCCGCGGATCGTCGCCCTATCTTCTCGTCACCTTCAACGAAATGGAGATGCAGGCGAACGGCAGCCGCTTTTGGGGACAGCGGTTCTGCGAGAAAGCGGACGTCGCTGCCCTCGGCTTCATCAGTCGCCGGCCGAACTGGTTTCCGGCGGCGAGCGTGGTTGCCGCGGTAGATGCCGCCGCGCCGATTCTTGCCGCAGCGCCGGAACGCATCCTTTATGGCCATTCTCAGGGTGGTTATGCGGCACTGCGTTATCGTCGCCGTTTCGGCGCAAATGTCGCCATTGCTTTTTGCCCGCAGATTTCGATCGATCCGAAGGGCGCTCCGTTCGACAACCGCTTCGTCCGCTACTTCGCTCCCGACCTTCACAAAAACATGGCAATCGCCCCGGACCAGGCGGCCGGGCGCGCCTACCTCTTCTACGACCCCTTCCATGCCGTCGATCGCCGGCACGCGGAGCGGATCGCGGCGGTACAGAGCGAGACGCATCTCATTCCGGTTCATATGACCGGTCACGGCACCGTTCGGGCCTTCACCGGAACGGCCCGCGCGCTTTCGCTCATCGATGCCTGCCGCGCGGACGACGGAGCCGGTCTGCGTGCACTCGCCCGCTCGGCGCGGATCGGCGCTCCCATGCGCCCCTATCAGATCGCTGTTGCGGCAATCGCTCGCCACCCCGCCTGGGCCGACCGGTTTCTTCAACGCTTCGGCCAGGGCTTTTCGCCAGTCGAGCGGGTAAATTTTCTCTACCACCGGGCCAACCGCCATATCCGAGACGGCGCGCTTTCGATTGCACGCGACATGCTTGCCGAGGCCGTGACGCTCCAGCCAGGCAATCACGGCTTCGTCCGCCGACTGGAAGAGCTTGAAGGCCGCATCGCTCGCACGCGCTGCTCGGAGCAGAACGAGGAAATGCGTGCAGGAAATTCCGCCCGCGCTTTTTCGTAGAGTGACGCCTGTCTCGCTTCGTTGCGACATTCTTGGTCGCCAACGAGCAGCCTTCGAAATACGCATCCGTTGCAGCCTGAGCACGATGCGGGCCAACCGGAGCGCACGCTTGAGTGGAGGAGAGGAGAACGATGGCGGGAGAATTGGAATTCATGAGCCGTGAAGTTGTTGCGGGCCGCCTGTCGAGGCGGGATTTTCTCGGGCGTGCGGCAGCCCTCGGCGCCACTCTTGCATCGGCACAGGCGCTGCTCGGCAATGCGGCTCAGGCCAGCGGCCCGGTCAAGGGCGGCATATTGCGCGCCGGACTTGTCGGCGGCGAATCCACGAACAGCCTCGATCCGGCGACCTGGGCGAGCCAGGTGCCCTATACGTTCGGCCGCTGCTGGGGCGAGCAGTTGCTCGAGGTCTCGCCCGCGGGCGAGGTAGAGTATCGGCTGGCGGAATCCTACGAAGCCTCCAAGGACGCGAAGACCTGGGCGTTCACGATCCGCAAGGGGGTGACCTTCCACAACGGCAAGGAGCTCACGCCTGCCGACGTTGTCGCGACTTTCGAACGTCATGCCGACAAGAACTCGAAGTCGGCCGCTTTGCCCTTCGTCCGGGAATTCGAGACGATCAAGGCCGACGGCGACAAGGTGGTCATCACCCTGCACCAGCCAAACGCCGACATGCCGTTTATCGTCAGCGATTATCATCTGATGATCCAGCCGAACGGCGGCAAGGACGATCCTACCGCCGGTATCGGAACAGGGCCCTACAAAGTCGTCGTCAACGAACCCGGCGTGAAGCATGTCGGCGAGCGCCAGGAGGGCTACTGGGGCTCGGCCGAGCGTGGGCATGCCGACCAGATCGAAATCACCGTCGTCAATGACGCAACGGCGCGCACCGCTTCGCTCCAGGCAGGCGGCGTTCACATCATCAACCGCATCGAACCGAAGATCGTCGCGCTCGTAAAACGCATTCCCGGCGTCACGATCCGGAACGTCCCCGGCAAGGGCCATTATGTCCTCATCGCCCATTGCAACGCGGCGCCCTTCGAAAATAACGACCTGCGGCTCGCTTTGAAATACGCCGTGGATCGCGAAGAGATGGTGACGAAGATTCTCGGCGGCTACGGCACGGTCGGCAACGATACGCCGATGATCAAGGGCTATCCGCTCTTCGACGACGATATCGAGCAGCGCGTCTTCAACCCGGACAAAGCGAAGTTCCACTTCAAGAAGTCGGGCCATGACGGTTCGATCCTGCTGCGGACCTCCGACGTCGCCTTCCCCGGCGCGGTCGATGCCGCGCAGCTGTTTCAGGCCAGCGCCGCAAAGTGCGGCATCAATGTCGAGCTCAAGCGTGAGCCCGGCGACGGCTACTGGTCCGACGTCTGGAACAAGCAGCCCTTCAGCATGTCCTACTGGACCGGCCGGCCGACACAGGATCAGGTCTATTCCATCGCCTATCTGTCAAACGCGGAATGGAACGACACCCGCTTCTTCCGAGAGGACTTCGACAAGCTGATCTATGCAGCGCGCGGCGAGCTCGACGAGATGAAGCGGAAGGTTCTCTACCGGGAAGCCGCAATGATCCTGCGCGACGAGGGCGGCGTGATCGCACCCATGTTCAACAACTATATCGATGCCACCAGCGACAGGGTCGGGGGCTGGGTCGACGATCCGAATGGAGAACTCATGGGCGGACACGCGCTGACGAAGTGCTGGCTCACCGCCTGAACATGATCCCTGAAGCAGCCGGCGGCCCCGCGGCCGTCGGCTCACATCACAGCGTGCAGGCTCAGCCGCGGCGCCGGTGCAGCGAAAGCAATCCGTCTTCAACGAGGCGAGCCTCGACGTCGCTGTAATGCGACAGCATGACATGCGGCATCTCGGCCGCCGCGGCATGAGCCCCGGTGATGATGGCGACCTCGGCGCCCGCGGATTTGCCCGCGAGAATGCCCGCAGGCGCGTCTTCGAAGACGAGGCAATCCTCAGCGCGTACCCCGAGCCTCTCGGCCGCGAGCAGATAGCCCTGCGGATCGGGCTTCCCGGCCGAGACGTCCTCGCCGGTCACCAAGAGACGCGGCACCGGAATTCCAGCCGCCTCGAGCCGCCGCTCGGCGAGTTCGAGCGGCGCAGACGTAACGATCGCCCACTTCTCCGGCGGCAAGGTCTTCAGGAAGGTCACGGCGCCGGGAATTTCAACAATCCCTCGACATCGGCAATCTCCGCCTCGGCAAGAATGCGCGCCTCCTGTTCGGGATCGACCGGCAGGCCCAGCGCCCGGATCGTATCCACGGCTCGCACACCGTGGACGACCTTCATGAGCGCCACCGGATCTATTCCGTTGCGGAGTGCCCAGGATCCCCAGACCCTTTCAACGACTGCCATCGAGTTGAGTAGAGTGCCGTCCATGTCGAAAAGGAGGGCGGCGAAGTTCTTCGTGAAGATTGCGGAAGAGGACGTGTCCAAACCGGGTCCCTTGGATTTCGAGTTCACATGCAGTGCAGCTCGGCACAACTATCGCCTGAAGCGGCATCGCACAATGCTATCCATATCCATCCGTGACCAGAAAATCGATCGGCCCCCCCGCCATATCGTCGTCGAAGACGGCGCAGGAGAGCATGCCGCCGAAAACAGCGCCGGAATCGACATTGGTCCTGTTCCCGACCGTGCGCGGATTGCTTCGGCTCGGCGTATGCCCGTGGCAGACGTGCTTGCCCCAATAGCTACCGGAGTAGTTCGGATCGGTACGTATCCAGAGGAGGATATCGTCGCCCTGCTCTTCGAGGGGAATGGTCTCGTCGAGGCCCGCATGGACGAAAATACGGTGCCGATCGACGACGAGCGATGGCAGTTCGGCTATCCAGACCAGGTGGCTCAGGGGAACGGCGCCGCCATAGGAAGCCATCGTCTCCTCGCCCCCGTTCATCAGCCAAAGAGACATTTCCGCATGGCCTTTGCGTGCAGCCAGCAGCATGGCTTCGTGGTTGCCCTTGAGCGTGATCCATTCCCAGCCCGCCCTGCGCGGCCCGGCCATGATCCGCTCCACGACGCCGCGGCTGTCCGGGCCGCGATCGATGAGGTCCCCGAGGAAGATCACCCTGCCGCCGGGGGCGACTGATTCGATGCTGGACAGCAAGGTTTCGAGTTGTGCGAGGCAACCGTGAATGTCACCGACGGCGAAAGTGAAACGCCGGCTATTCATGAATCGCTTCTCCTTCGCTCGTCCAAGACGGCGCGCTCCTTTCGTCGCTGATATGAATCGGCCATCTGAGGCCGCCCGGCGTGTCCGAGAGCTTTATCGCATCTCTCGGGCAATCGGAACCGATATTCGGAAAGCCCGATGCGTAGCAGGAATGGCGGGCTCGGACAGGCAGAGGCCGCAGGGAGAGGCCATGTCGCAATCGCCTGTGAAGGACGCCCTGACTCGCTGAATCTTCCGGCGACGGCAGGAGGCTCCATCTCCTTCACGCGAACCGATATCTGCCCCAGGCCTACCGGTGAGACGAACCCTTGGGAATCGCAGAACTGGTGATCGAAACGGGATCGCTTGCGGGAAACGTATCTTCGAGGCCCTCTTCCAACTGCTCTTCCATGGCGTCACGGTCATGCGCCTGCCGCGCATTCGCAAGTGCTCCCTCGGGGACCGAGGGAGAACGCCTCGTGCCGGTGATGGCAGGAAGCGTTTCATCCGCCGCAATGGCCGCGGCGAGTATCTCCTTTGCCTGGGCAACGGCGTTCAGCCTGGTGAGGCTACCGTCGGCGTTCTGCGGACAGGAGACGGAGACGACCTCCCCGTTGGTGCCGACGAATTCGACGGTGAAGCCCGCCTTGCCGCCGCGCTCGGGATGGACCTGAATTCCGGCTATCTGCATCGGATTCTCCTCTGATGGACGCCCCGCCGACTGCGAATGCGAGATCGGGCGGCAGTCTACCAGACTTGGCGAAGCGCCGACAGCTTGCCGGTGGGAGCGGCATGCCGGAAATCACAGAACGCCCGGTTCCCGTCGCGCTTCCGACTGCCCGCCAGCGCGTGGCCCGGATCCCGCATTCTCGGCCGCGCGGTATCCCGGCGCCGGCTGGTTCTCTTTGCTTGCCGGCCGGGTGCAGGCGGCGAAAGCGTCGAGATCGCGGTTATAGACGCTCGTCTCGACGTCCATCATGCCGAGCACCGTGTGAAACAGGTTGTCGTGCGATTTCGGCTGGTCGACATCCTTGGCGAGACAGCCGGTATCGACGCCCATCGCAGCCTTGTACGGCTTCGAAAACCAGGCGATGAACGGCACCTGCGTCTGCTCCTTCGGAGCGATCACATAGGGCGCACCGTGGAGGTAGATGCCGTTCTCCCCGAGCGATTCGCCGTGATCCGACATGTAGATCATCGCGCCGGCAATGCGCTCCTGGTGCTTTTCGAGAAGCCGCGCAACACTGGCGAGAATATGGTCGGTATAGAGGATGGTATTGTCATATGCGTTGACGATTTCCGCCGTGGAGCACCGCATGAGTTCCGGCGTGCGGCAGTCGGGCGTGAAGCGGCGGAACGCCTCGGGATAGCGCAAGTAGTAAGAGGGGCCATGGCTGCCGAGCTGATGCAGTACGATGACGCTGTTCGACGTTAGCGCCCCAAGCTTCCGGTCGAGATCGCCGAGGAGAATCTCGTCCAGGCACTCGCCGTTGCTGCAAAGGGGACTGTTCTTGCGGCCAGTCAGACTGGCGAAGCTGATGAGATCGGCGATCCCCTTGCTGCCGGTATTGTTGTCCCACCAGTTCACCGAGACACCGGCATGCGTCAGAACATTGACGAGATTTTCGGTCGATCGTGATTTCCAGTCGCTGTACTGGCTGCGCGGATACACCGAAAACATGCAGGGAAGCGAGACGGCGGTTGCCGTGCCGCAACTCGTCGTTCTGCGGTAGTTCACGACCCCGAGCGTCTTCAACTCCGGATTCGTCTCGCGACCGTAACCGTTGAGCGAAAAATTCATGGCGCGCGCCGTCTCGCCGGCGACGACGACAACCACCACCGGCTTCCCGGCGCCGGCTATACGGGCGCCTTGATGCGCATCGGTTCCGAGCGGCTGCACGACGAGATTGCGCTCCCGGTAGGTAGAGAGACCGTAGCGCACGCCTGCGATCAGCGGTCCGGAGGGATTGAACCTTTTCATGAGGTCCGTGTGTTCGCGCAGCGCATAGGCGAGCGTGGCAAAATTTGCATATACGAGACCGGCGCCGGCGACGAGCGATACGGAGACGAAGAGGAAATTGACCGCCGCCTTGGGCAAGAACCGGCGGTGGCGTATTCTGACCCAGGCGATCAGAATAGAAGGAAGCGCCGCGTAGACCAACAGGTGCTGCGCAAGGCTGAACGTCAGCAGATGGCTCGCCTCGGCCTGCGTCGTCACTGCGGCGTTACCGATCATGTCGCGGTCGATGATGACGCCGAACGTGTCGGCGAAATAACCCGCCGTGGCAGACACAAGGATGAGAAAGACCAGCACGGGCTTCATCAGGTATTTGAGCGACAAGCTCGTCAGGATCGCAAACAGGGCCAGATAGAGTGCCGCCGCAAAGGCGATGAGGCTCATCGGGGCCTGATCGAAATAGACGATGGCATGAACCCAGAAAGAGTTGTTGGTCGCCAGCAGCAGATAAAGGGCGACGATCGCGCTCAGGGCTATGCTGCCGATCTCGAGTCGGGGAATTCGCAGGATCTTCAAGCCGCTACCTCCAAAGACGCGCGCCCCTCTCGATAGGCAGGATGCGGCGTTGACTTCATGCTCCCAGAACCGTTTGCGATCCGAGGGAACATGCCCAGTAGCGTCGTCGAGCTGTCGAAAACCTGTCGGGAAGCACCGCAGCCCTGAACGGAGACCCGCCCCTGAATGAGATTTCGCAAGTTGGCACCCGCGGAAAAACGTCCTATGTTCCGCCGTCACCGACGCCAGACGATTCAGGCTGCGATCCGCATGCGTTTACTCCTCGTCGAGGACAGTCCTCGCCTAACCGAACTCATCAGCGAGACCATGCATGACGCGGGTTGGAGGCTCGACGGCGTTTCGACGCTGCGCGATGCGGAAGCGGCCATTGCCGCGCGCGAGCATGATCTTGTGCTGCTCGATCTCGGCCTTCCTGACGGAGACGGCCTGCAACTCTTGCAATGGATCCGGCGTGAGCATGTCGGCCTGCCGGTGCTGGTCATCACGGCCAGGGGTTCGGTCGACGAGCGCATCGCGGGGCTCGACGCCGGCGCCGACGACTATCTCGTCAAACCGTTTCACCACCGCGAACTTCTGTCTCGCTGCCGCGCAATGCTGCGGCGCAATCCGCATGCGATACAGCCGGTCCTGGAGGCCGGATCGCTGCGCTACGATCCGGCAACGGCGGAGCTTGCCTGCGATGGGGCCGTTGTCGCCCTTCCGCCGCGCGAGCGCTCGCTGATCGAGATCCTGATGCGCGAAGTCGGACGCGTCGTGCCGAAACGCCGCCTCGAAACGGCACTTTCGGAATACGGCCAGGAACTGAGCTCGAATGCGCTCGAACTTGCCGTTTCCAGGGTACGCAAGCGCCTGCAGTCCGTGGAAGCCGGCGTGCAGATCGAAACCGTACGCGGCATCGGCTATCTGTTGCGGACGGTCGCATGAAGCGGGCAAACCCGTCGCTCATCGGAATCGTTGCCCGGCGCGTAATCGCGTTCTCGCTGCTGGCCATGATCCTGCAGATCGGCGTCGTCTTCGCCGATTACTGGTTCGACGATGACGAGCTCAGCGTCCTGATGCTGCAGGAGGAGACAGAGACTCTCTCGGCTGCGATCGCGAAGCAGGACGGGGAAGTGACGTTCGAACCCGATCACGGCGTGAGAGAGCGCTATCGGGTACGGGAGGGACCGGGCGCGATCTATATCAGGGTTCGAACCGCTTCCGGGCGGGTGCTCTTTTCCAACTGTTCGAGCGAGTGTTCGGACCATTTCCTTCCGCTGGCCGTCGACGCTCCGAATTTCTGGAAACGGCTGATTGCGCCCGGCAAACCCTTCAGTGTTGCCGGTGGCCAGTCCTTCGAACGTTACGGTGAGACCGTGCTCGTCGAGTTGGCCGTGCTCAAGGACCCCAACGGCTTCATGTACAGCGTTCTACTTCGAGAGATGTTCGATTCCATGATCGTGCCCATGACGCTGATGTTCTGCCTTGTGATCGGAGCCACAATCTGGTCGATCCGCAGCGCCCTCAACCCCGTGGCGGCGGCGGTAAGGGCGGCCGATGCGATCGACCCGCGCGACGGAACGGCGCGCCTGCCTTCGTCGCATATGCCCGAGGAGATCGAGCGCCTGGTCGCCGCCGTCAACCGCCTCCTCGCGCGCGTTGCCGATCTTATCCAGGCACAGAAGGTCTTTTCCTCTTCCATAGCGCACGAGATTCGCACCCCCGTTTCGATCGCCAGGATGGAACTCAGCCGCATCGCCGATCCTCGCGCCCGCAACGCCGAGCGCGATCTCGATGCGCTGACGCACATCCTCGAGCAATTGACCTCACTGGCCCGCGCGGACGCCGTGGACGCTTCCGCCTTTCAGTCCGCCAGTCTTTCGGCGATCGGAGCGGAGGTCGCGCAGATGACTGCACCATTCGTCTTCGACAATGCCAAGACCATCGAATTCATCGACCACGGTACGCCGCCGGTGCGCATGATTGCGCCACTTGTGGAGAACATGCTGCGCAACCTGATCGAGAACGCAGTGAAGCATAATCCCGCCGGTACGCGCATCGTGGTCACCTGCGGGCCAGGCCCCCTGGTGTCGGTGGAGGATGACGGCAGGGGATTGGTAGACCTGCCGGAACACCATGAGGATCTCGGCTATGTCAAGCGCTCGGGCCAGCTTGGACTGGGCCTCAAAATCGTTCACCGGATCGGTGAGCTTCACAAGGCGCGGATCGACATCACTACAGCTTCCGGCCAAGGAACGAAAATCGCGATCGACTTCGCCGCGGCCGGGTAGAGCGGGATAGGTCGTCCTCCATTTTCCGAAAAGCTTCGGGATGGCAAAACGGCATCGATAAACGGCAAATGAAGCCAGTCTCACCGGCTTCAACTCAAAACCGTGTTCGCGTTTCCGTGGTCGACGCTCCGATTTGGAATCCACAATCCGATTGCGCTTCCTCGTCGGGCGAAGGTCCAGGTCCGTTGGCCTCTCTCTGAAACGGCCCCGGCCTTGGGACAACGCAGGATTTATTCACATTCTCAGCTTTCATTCGATCGATTGACTTATTCGACCGAATGACGTACCATGCAACTCATGATCAAGGTCAACAACCGCACTTCCCAGCTTCGAGGCGACCGCGGCGACGCGACGCGGGAGAAGCTGCTCAACACGGCGATCGACGTCTTCGGGCGCTATGGCTTCGACGGCGCGACGACGCGGAAGCTCGCCGATGCTGCAGGCGTCAACCTTCAGGCGATACCCTATTACTTCGGCGGCAAGGAAGGGCTCTATGTGGCGGCTGCCGAGCACCTCGCCTCCATCATCGGCGGCCATGTCGGCGACCTTCGGGCCGTAATCGTCGCCCGCCTTGCCGAACTCGACGCCGAGGGCGCTGAAATGATGCCAGCCGAAGCGCGCCAGTTCCTCACCCGGATGGTCCAGCGGATGATAATCCTCTTCGTCAGCAAGGAATCGGAAAGCTGGGCCCGCTTTATCATCCGCGAACAGATGGAGCCGACGGAGGCTTTCAAGCGCATCTACGGCACTATCATGGGGCCGATGATCGAAATGGCGCGCCGGCTGATCGGCGCCATCCTTCAGGACGATCCGGCTTCGGAGCACATCCGTCTGAGGACCCTCTCCTTCGTCGGAAGCGTTCTGGTTTTCCGAATGGCGCATGCGGCCGTCCATGCCCAGCTCGAATGGGAGGCTGCCGGACCGAATGAGATCGAGACATTGCGCCGCCACGCCGCCGAGCTCGTGACAGTGCTCGGTGCCGAAAAGGACCGCCGGTCATGAAAAAAGTCGCTATCCTCATTGCAATCGTCGCCGCAGCGCTCGCCGGCGCCTGGTGGTTCGACCTGCCGGCGCGCCTCGGCTTTGCCGGCGAAACGCGCCAGCTCGTTCTTTATGGCAATGTGGATATTCGGCAGGTTTCTCTCGGATTTCGGGTGAGCGGGCGGATTGCCGAGTTGCGCGTCGACGAGGGCGATGCCGTCAAAGCGGGCGAATTGATCGCAAGGCTCGACGCCGAGCCGTTCCGGCAGGCGCTCGGCGCTGCCGAGGCGGAAGCCGAGGCTGCCCGGGCAACGCTGGGGAAGCTCAAGGCCGGCGCTCGCTCTGCCGAAATCGCCCAGGCACGCGCCACGTACGAGGAGCGCCTTGCGGAGCTTGAAAATGCGAAGCTCGCCTATGACCGTGCAAATCGACTGCGTCCGAATGGCACGATCTCGCAGGCCGAGCTTGACCAGGCGAGCGCAAGCCGTGCGGCCGCGGACGCCCGTGCAAGGTCGGCCCGCGAGGCCCTGGTGCTCCTCGAAGAGGGAAGCCGCGCCGAGGACATAGCGGCCGCCGCAGCCCAGGCGAATGCCGCGACGGCAAAGGAAGAGAGCGCCCGCATCTCGCTCAAGGACACGGAGCTCGCCGCTCCGAGCGACGGGATCATTCTCTCACGGGTACGGGAAGCCGGTGCGATCGTCTCGCCCGCCGACGTCGTCTACGTGCTATCGCTGACCGAGCCGGTCTGGGTCCGCGCCTATGTCGCAGAGCCCGACCTCGGCCGCGTGCATCCGGGAATGAAGGTGACGATCACCTCCGACACGGCTCCGAGCCACGGCTATGAGGGAACCATCGGCTTCATTTCCCCGGTCGCCGAATTCACGCCCAAATCTGTGGAGACACCGGAACTCAGAACCGACCTCGTCTACAGGCTGCGCATCGTGATCGCCAATCCGGGCAAGGATCTTCGCCAGGGCATGCCGGTCACCGTGCACCTGCCGGACGCGAAGGAGACCTCCTGATGCCCGCCCCCGCGACGGAGCTCGGCACGGCTCCATTCGTTCGGCTGACAGCCGTCACCAAGCGCTTCGGTACGGCGCCCCCGGCGCTCGACGCAGTTGCCGGCGAAATCTTTGGCGGACGGATCACCGGTCTCGTCGGTCCCGATGGCGCAGGTAAGACGACACTGATCCGGCTGATGACCGGCCTTATGCTGCCGGACGCAGGCACCGTCGAGGTCCTTGGCTACGATAGCCGCACAAATCCCGCCAGCATACAGGCGGTGATCGGCTATATGCCGCAGCGCTTCGGCCTCTACGAAGATCTGTCGGTCCAGGAAAATCTCGACCTTTACGCCGATCTGCGCGGCCTGCCTAAGAGAGAGCGCAGCCGGACTTTTGGCGAGCTGCTCGAGTTCACCGATCTTTCCCGCTTCACGACGCGGCTCGCCGGCAAGCTCTCGGGCGGCATGAAACAGAAGCTCGGCCTCGCCTGCGCGCTCCTGCGCAAGCCGCGGCTCCTGCTTCTCGACGAGCCCGGTGTCGGCGTCGACCCGATTTCGCGGCGCGACCTCTGGAAAATGGTCGAGAATCTGAGGGCGGAGGGCATAGGCGTCGTCTGGTCGACTGCCTATCTCGAGGAGGCGGAAGCCTGCGACCATGTTTTCCTGCTCAATCAGGGAAAACTCATGTTTTCCGGTCCGCCGAGCGAGATGACCGGCCGTGTCGAGAACCGCGTCTTTCGCCTTTCCGGCATCCGCGGCCGCCGGCGCGAAGCACTCGCGCGCCTACTCGACCAGGACGGCGTGGTCGATGGCGTGATTCAGGGCGAAGCCCTGCGTCTCGTCATGAAGCCGGATCTTTCGCCGCCGCTTGGCGACACAGCCGATGCAACGGATGCAACAGTCACCCCGCCGCGCTTCGAGGACGCTTTCGTCGATATGCTCGGCGGAGGTCCCGGCGGCCGCTCGAGACTCGCCGAAACACAGCGCCCCTTCGCCGAAGACGCCGGCCGACCCGTGATCGAGGCACGAGGGCTGACGAAGCGTTTCGGCGACTTCACCGCTGCCGACGGTATCACCTTCGACATTCCGCGCGGCGAGATTTTCGGTCTTCTCGGTCCGAACGGCGCCGGCAAATCGACAACGTTCAAGATGCTGTGCGGCCTCCTGAAGCCGACTGCCGGAGAGGGCCGGGTCGCCGGATTCGACCTCAGGCGAGACGCCCCCGAGGCGCGCAACCGATTAGGCTACATGGCGCAGAAATTTTCGCTCTACGGGGATTTGAGCGTCATCCAGAACTTCAAGTTCTTCGCAGGGGTTTACGGCCTTTCCGGCGCGAGAAAACGGGAACGCATCGGCCTGATGACCGAAATCTTCGACTTCCGCACGATTCTCGACATGTCGGCCAAGGACCTGCCGCTCGGCCTCAAGCAGCGCCTGGCGCTCGCCTGCGCGGTTCTGCATGAACCGGAAGTGCTTTTCCTCGACGAACCGACCTCCGGGGTCGATCCGATCACCCGCCGCGAGTTCTGGACCCATATCAACGGTCTCGTCGAAAAGGGGGTCACCGTACTCGTCACCACGCATTTCATGGACGAGGCGGAATATTGCGACCGTATTTCGCTCATCTATCGCGGCCGCTCGATCGCACTCGGCTCGCCGGACGAAATGAAGGCCCGAGTCGCAGGCAGGAACCTCCCCGATCCAACAATGGAGGATGCGTTCATCGCCCTGGTCCAGGACTCCGAAGCGAAGGAAGCAGCATGAACGCCCTAAGGGAAAAGGCGAAAGCGTACGACTCCCGGGGCCGGGCCAGGCGCTTCGCCGCCCTGGTGCGCAAGGAAAGCTATCAGGTCGTACGCGACCCGAGCAGTATCCTGATTGCCTTTGTCCTGCCATTGGTCCTGCTCTTCCTCTTCGGCTACGGCGTATCGCTCGACACGACGCGCACGCGCGTCGCTCTCGTCGTCGAGGAAGCGACCCCGCTCACGCGCGATCTCGCGGCAAGCTTCGTGGCGTCGCGGTATTTCTCCGTCGTCAGCGGACGCGACCGCAGGGAATTCAACGACGACCTCGTCCTCGGACGCGTACGCGGCATCCTCGTGATCCCCGCAGGCTTCGCCGCCGACCACGCGGCGGGGCGCCATCCCTCAGTTCAGGTGATCGTCGACGGCTCCGATCCGAACACCGCCAATTTCGTGCAGAACTACGCCCAGGGCGCTGTTGCCAATTGGGAACGCCAGCGCATGGGCGAAGGCGGGCGTGCGGCTCCGGCGATCGCCTCCGAACAGCGCTTCTGGTTCAACCCGCAACTGACAAGCCGAAACTTCCTGGTGCCGGGCTCCATCGCCATCGTGATGACGCTGGTCGGCACGCTTCTCACCTCGCTTGTCGTCGCCCGCGAATGGGAACGTGGCACGATGGAGGCGATGATGGCGACGCCCGTCTCCGCCGCCGAGCTGCTGGCCGGAAAGCTGCTGCCCTATTTCATCCTCGGCCTTACGTCGATGACGCTTTGCGTCCTTGTGGCGGTCTTTCTTTTCGATGTGCCCTTCCGTGGATCGCTTGCGGCGCTCTACGCCCTTTCGGCGACCTTCCTCATGCCGGCGCTCGGACAGGGGCTGCTGATCTCGGCCGCGACGAAGAACCAGTTTCTCGCTTCGCAGCTCGCGCTGATCTCGGCTTTCCTGCCGGCCTTCCTGCTATCCGGCTTCCTCTTCGAGATCAACTCCATGCCCACCGTCATCCAATGGGTGACCTATGCCGTTCCGGCGCGATATCTCATTCCCAGTCTGCAGACGGTGTTTCTCGCCGGCGATATCTGGCCGATGTTCGCGCGCGCCATCGCGGTAATGTTCCTGATCGGTTGCATGTTCTTCGCGCTTGCCGCGCGCAGCACCAGAAAGAGGGTCGGCTGATATGTGGTGGACACGGTTGAAAGCCCTGATCGTCAAGGAGCTGCTTGCGGTCCTGCGCGACCCGAAGGGCCGCACCGTGCTGATCGGTCCCCCGATCATCCAGCTCCTCGTCTTCTCCTATGCGGCGACGCTCGAGGTGACGAATGTCGACATCATGGTACTGAACCGCGACAACGGCCACTGGAGCCAGGAACTCGTGCAGCAGATCGGCGGCTCTGAGACCTTTCGCTCGATAGAGCTCACGAGCAGCCCTGACCAGGTCCGCCTCGCGATCGACACCCAGCGCGTACTCGCGGCACTGGAGATCGGTCCCACCTTCTCCCGCGACATCGAGGCGGGGCGACCGGCGGAAGTCCAGGTAATTCTCGACGGTCGGCGCTCCAACGCATCGCAGATCGTCGCCGGCTATCTCGGCCGGATCGTCGGCGCGGTGGCAGGGGAAACGCCGGCCGGCAAGCGTACGGCCTCCGAGACTATCCGGGTCGAGGCGCGCAACTGGTTCAATCCGAACCTCACCTATCAATGGTTCATGGTGCCCAATCTGGTCGCGAGCATCGCTCTCTTGATCGGGCTCATCGTCACGGCGCTATCGGTCGCGCGCGAACGGGAGCTCGGCACCTTCGACCAGCTTATTGTCTCGCCGTTGCGTACTCACGAAATCCTGCTCGGCAAGCTCATTCCCCCGATGATGATCGGCCTTTTCCACATCACCATCTATATCCTTGCCGCGGTCTTCGTTTTCGGCGTGCCGCTGCGCGGCTCGGTCTTCCTGCTCTATGGCAGCGCCATCTTCTATCTCGCCGCCGTCGTCGGCCTCGGCCTCTTCATCTCGGCGCTGTCCATGACCCAGCAGCAGGCGATCCTCGGAGCCTTTCTCTTCATGGTGCCCGCCATGCTGCTCTCCGGCTTCGCGACACCGATCGAGAACATGCCCTCCTGGCTGCAGCCGGTGACGCTCATCAATCCGCTCCGCTATTTCCTGGTGATCGTAAAGGGCGTGTTTCTGAAGGACATTCCGCTTGCCGAGGTCGTCCACCAGACGCTGCCACTTTGCCTGATCGCGATCGTCACCCTCTCCTCCGCCGCGTGGCTCTTTCGCAGGCGCCTCGAATGAAATGACGCCTAAACGAGTCGGATGGCACCGGGGTAGCGGCTGACGACTTCATCGGACGTGACGAGCGTGAGGCCCTCGACCATGGACTGCGCGATAAGAAGGCGGTCGAATGGGTCCTTGTGGATAGGGGGAAGTTGATCGAGTGCCACCGCATGGGTACTGCCCACCTGCAGTTCCTGATAACCATTGTCCAGCAAGCCTCGACGCAGAAGCCGTGGGTCGGCATCGAAGTCCGTCCGCCCCAGGCCACGCTTGATCGCGATCTCCCACACGCTCGCCGCACTGAAGTAAAGCTTGTTCCCGGGGTCTTCAATGAGAGCGCGGGCCTCCCTGGACAAGCGGCCGGGTATACCGGCCGCCCTGAGGAGAATATGCGTGTCCAAGAGAATGTTCATGCACCGAAAAGGCCTTCGATCTCGTCGCGGCCCATCCGATCGAAATCGTCGGGCACCGTCAACTGACCTGCCATGAAGCCGATCCGCTGCACCTTCGCATCGGAAGGCTGATCGACCGGGATCACCTTCACCATCGGCTTTCCGGCTTTGGCGATAATGAAGGGTTCGCCCCGCGCCGCCTTTTCAATCAGTCGCGACAAATGGGTCTTCGCTTCGTGAATGTTGACGGTTTGCACGGGGGGACCTCGCATTCGAACTTAGTTCACTGAACTTAGTTCAAACCACCGTCATGTTCAAGGCATTGCGCTGCCTCTTGCTGATTCAACCTTTCAGAAACCGTTCGATGGCAGCGATCTCGTTCGGGCGGATGTCGTGGCCGCCGGGATGCCATTCGAGTTCCACCGATGCCTTCTGCCCGGCGAAATAATCCCCCAGCGCTCGTGTCATCGGAGGCGGGCAGATCGGGTCATGTTCGCCCGCGGTCATCAGGATCTTCCGGCCGTCAAGCGCGCGATTGTCCTTCGGACGGAACGGGATCAGCGGGTGCATGAGCACGGCCCGGTCGAAGACGCCCTCTTCGATCAGGACATTCGCGAGAATGTTGGCGCCATTGGAATAGCCGAGACCGATGATCTCCGACGCATCGTGTACGCCTGCGAGGGCCTTGACGAAACGCGCCATTTTTTCCGTTGCCCGTGCGAGGTCCGCCATGTCGTAGACGCCTTCGCCGGTCCGCCGGAAGAAGCGGGCCGCCCCATGCTCCGAAACGTCGCCCCGCGGCGCAACGATAGTGGCTTCCGGCAGGAGCTGCGTTCCGAAGCCGAAAAACTGGTTCTCGTCGCCGCCGGTCCCGTGAAGCACGAAGAGGATCGGGCTGCCGCGCCGGCCGGTCTTCATTTTGTGGATATAGCCTTGATCCGTCATCGATTACTCTCCCTGAGTATCCAGCTTCTGCAGATGACTTTCGAGGATCGGGCGCAGATGCTTGTGCTGCTGTGGCAGCTTCAGCGCCTCGCCCAGATGCGCGACGTCCTCGTCCCGGTCGAAGCCCGGCTCGTTCGTGGCGATCTCGAAGAGAACGCCGCCCGGCGTGCGGAAATAGATCGCCCAGAAATAATCCCGGTCGATCACCGGCGTCACGTGATAGCCGGTATCCATCAGCGCCTTGCGCACTTCCAGCTGCTTCTCGCGGTTGTCGACGGCAAACGCGACGTGGTGCACCGAGCCCGCACCCTGCGCGGCGCGGTCGATGTTGGGCAGCGTCTCCAGATCGACGAGGCTCGCGCCGTTGCCGCCGGGCACGATCAGCCTGGTGACGCCGTCCTTGCGGTCGAGTTCCTCGTAGCCCATGAACTTCAGCAGTTCCGCCGTCGCGCCCTCGTCGCGTAGCCGCATGGCGACCGAGTGGAAGCCGCGGATGGCGTGATCCTCGGAGATGCCGCCTTCGGTCCAGGGCGTGCGCGGGTCGTCCTTGACCTCGACCAGAGCGAAGCCGTCGCCGTCCGGACCGGCAAAGTTCAGACGTCTCCCGCCGAAGCTTTCCGTTTGCTTGACACCGCTGACACCGAGCGTCGTCAAGCGCTCCTGCCAGAAGCCGAGCGAGCCCTGCGGGACGGAGAAGACGGTCGTCCCCACCTCTCCCGTGCCCGCGCGACCGCGCGGCATTCGCGGAAAGGGAAAATAGGTCATCACGGTGCCGGGGGTACCGGTCTCGTCGCCATAGTAGAGATGGTAGACGTCCGGCGAGTCGAAGTTCACCGTCTTCTTGACGCGGCGCAGGCCGAGCGTGTCGGTGAAGAACCGGTTGTTCGTGCGGGCGTCGTCCGCCATCGACGTTACGTGGTGCAGGCCTTTGATCTGGTCGAGCATGATCCGCTTCCTTTCTGTCCGCGGCTTTGCGGGATGCGTTTATGCCGATTAGATGCTCCCTCGACGCCGAGAGCGAAAGACTGTTCCGGACGGACGCATTGTCAACGGAGCGTTGACACGCACGGAACACCGTTAACAATTTAGCCCCACAGAAGAGGAGCGCCCGCATGGCGGCTTGCCACGCGTCAGGGCGCCATCTAGCATCGCCACGGTCGCCCAAACCTGCGGCCAGACCGCGAGCGGGAGGAGGAGCCCGGGCATTCCGTGAAATACCGTTTCTTTCTTGCGCTCCTTCTCGTCCCGGCGGCCGCCGGGTTGATAGCCCTGCAGGGAAACGCCGTCGCCACGCGCAGCTACATGCAGGAGGCCTCGTCGCAGGCGAACACGGCGCTGCGGCTGGCCGTCGCCGCTCTCAGCGGTCACCTGAACCGCTATCAAGCCCTGCCCGCGCTCATCGCCGATCATGACGACGTCAAGGAACTGGTGACACGTCCGGGCGACCGGCGGCTGCGCGCCGCCGTCAATTCCTATCTCAAGGAGATCAACGAACTCCTCAAGTCTTCCGACATCTACGTCATCACGCCGGACGGCAACACGATAGCGGCCAGCAATTATGATGGACCGACGAGCTTTGTCGGCGAGAATTTCAGTTATCGCCCCTATTTCCAGCACGCTCTCAAGGGCGAGCAGTCCCGCTTCTACGCGCTGGGCACGACATCGTCGAAGCGGGGCTACTACTTCGGTGCGCCGGTGCGTGTCGGCGGGGACATCCGCGGCGTGATCGTTTTCAAGGTTGATATCGAAACCATCGAAGCCTCCTGGCAGGGCGGCGAGTACCGGATTTTCGTCTCCGACCCGGAGGGCATCATCTTCATGAGCGGCAACCCGGAATGGCTCTATGCCGGAATCCTGCCGCTGACCCCGGAGCGGCTTGCCCGGACCGAAGCCTCCCGGCGCTATGCCGATGCGGCGGTTCGTCAGCTGCCGGTCGTTCGAAGCGAGTTTTCCGGGCACCGGTTGCTGAGGGTGTCCGACGTCCGCGAACGGGAATATCTGGTCCTCTCGCATTACATGCCCGAGGCGGATTGGACCGTAAACGTGCTGACGGATACGGCTTCCGTCCGGACGCAGGCCCTTACCACCGTCGCGGCCGCCATGCTGCTTCTTTGCCTTGCTGCGCTGGCCATCGCGATCGTCATTCAGCGACGGGCACGCCTCCGGGAACGCATCCTGATGCAGGAGCAGGCGCAGGAGGAACTGGAACGCCGCGTCGAAGAACGCACGGCCGATCTTGCGCGTGTCAACGCGCAGATCGAAGCGGAGATCGCCGAACGGCGGCTGACCGAACAGCAGCTGCGCCAGACCCAGGCCGATCTCATCCAGGCTGGCAAACTCGCCGGTCTCGGGCAGATGTCCGCTGCTTTGTCGCACGAGTTCAACCAACCGCTTGCCGCCGCCAAGACCTATGCCGACAGCGCCGCCCTGCTGATCGAACGCGGCCGCACGGCCGAGGCAAGCGACAATGTCCGGCGGATTTCGGGCCTTATCGATCGTATGGCCTCAATCAGTCGCCACCTGCGCAACTTTGCCCGAAAGCCCAATGAGAAACTGGGCCCTGTTCGTCTTGACGAAGTCATTCGCGACACGCTCGAGATCGTGGCCGCACGCGTAAAGGCGGCGGGTGCGGAGCTGGACATCGACCTCGGCGGGGAACTGACGGTCCGGGCCGGTTCTGTCCGGCTGCAGCAGGTGCTCGTCAACGTCATCTCCAATGCCGCCGACGCCGTCGAGGGACTTGCCGATCGCAGGCTTTCCGTGCGCGCGTGGCGCGAAAGCGGGAGGGTCGTGCTTACGGTGCGCGATCGCGGCGCGGGCGTCGCGCCGGCTGTCGCGGAACGCATCTTCGATCCATTCTACACCACCAAAGGCGTCGGCAGGGGCCTTGGCCTCGGCCTGTCCATTTCCTACAACATCATCAAGGATTTCGGAGGCAGCCTGACCGTGTCGAACCATCCGGACGGCGGCGCGGTCTTTCGCATCGAGCTGGCCCTTGCCGGGGAAGCCGGGCGGGAGGCCGCCGAATGAGCGAAAGCCGCGTCCTGCTCGTCGACGATGAAGAGGAATTACGCCGTTCCAGCGCTCAGGCGCTGGAACTCGCGGGCTTCCGGGTAGATACGTTCGCCAGCGCCGAGCATGCGCTCGAACGCATCGCCTTCAGCTTCCACGGTGTCGTCATTAGCGATATCCGCATGCCCGGCATGGACGGAATGACCTTTCTGCAGCGCATCCGGGAGATCGA
Source organism: Sinorhizobium arboris LMG 14919 (assembly GCF_000427465.1). Taxonomy (NCBI): domain Bacteria; kingdom Pseudomonadati; phylum Pseudomonadota; class Alphaproteobacteria; order Hyphomicrobiales; family Rhizobiaceae; genus Sinorhizobium; species Sinorhizobium arboris. Next base: position 543,504 of record NZ_ATYB01000008.1, read on the forward strand.
TACCGAACTGCCGGTGATCCTGGTCACCGGCCACGGCGACGTGCAGCTCGCGGTCCGGGCGATGCGCGAGGGCGCCTATGACTTCGTTGAAAAGCCCTTCACGGCCCAGACGCTTGCCGGAACCATCCGCCGGGCGCTCGATTGGCGCGGTCTCGTGCTCGAAAACCGCCGGCTGCGGGCCGTTGCCGGCAAACGCGACGACATCGAGCAGCGGCTGCCCGGGCGAAGCCAGGCGATGGTAGACCTGCGCTATCGCATCAGGGCGATCGGCGCCTCCGATGCCGATACGCTGATCATCGGCGAAACCGGGGTGGGCAAAGAAGTCGTCGCCCGCGCGCTCCACGATCTGAGTAGCCGCGCGAGCGGGCCGTTCATCGCCATCAACTGTGCGGCTCTTCCGGAAAATCTGATCGAGAGCGAACTCTTCGGCCACGAACCCGGCGCATTCCCCGGAGCGCTCAGGCCCCGCTACGGCAAATTCGAACACGGCCGCGGCGGCACCATCCTGCTCGACGAAATCGGCTCAATGCCATTCGATCTTCAGGCAAAGTTCCTTCGCGTGCTGCAGGAGCGGGTCATAACCCGTCTCGGCTCGAACGAGACCGTAGCGCTCGACGTTCGCTTCGTCGCCACCAGCAAGGTCGACCTGGAGCGCGAGGTAGCAGCCGGCCGGTTCCGTGCCGACCTGCTTTATCGGTTGAACGTCGCAACCTTGCGCGTGCCGACGCTTTCGCAGCGCCGCTCCGATATCCCCCTGCTCTTCATGCAGCTCGTCCGCGAATCCGCCGCCCGTTACGGGCGGGACGATATCGAGATCTCGCCCGTGCTTGCCTCGGAAATGGCCGCACGGGACTGGCCGGGCAATGTGCGCGAGCTGCGCAATGCCGCCGAGCGTCTGGTCCTCGGCCTCGAGGCCGAACGCGCAGAGGCGCCCGCACCGGTGAACGGCACGCGGCTGGCCGACAAGGTAGCCGCATTCGAAAAGAGCGTCATCGCCAGCGCGCTCGCCGCCCATGGCGGCGCATTGAAACCGGTCTACGAGTCTCTCGGGATTTCGCGTAAGACGCTTTACGAGAAGATGCAGAAGTTCGGGCTCGACAAGAGGACGTTGTCGGAGGAGTGATTGAGCTCCGAGGGCCAGGCTGCCCCTCTCCTCGGGTTTAACCCGAGGAACTAGCCCTCTCCCCGCGCGCGGGGAGAGGGGACGTGCCTGAAAAATGCTTGCGATGATGGTAACGAAGTCGGCCCGGCTAGTCCCTTCTCCCCGCCTGCGGGGAGAAGGTCGCGGCAGCGGGATGAGGGGCAATCCGAGGCGAGCGAGATTGGCCGTCTCACACGTTGAACGCCGCCCCGATCAGCGTCTTCGTATAGGGCTCCCTCGCCGATTCGAAGATCGCGTCCGTTTCCCCCTCTTCGACGATCCGGCCGTTCTTCATCACGATCACATAGTCCGACATCGCCTTCACCACCGAAAGATCGTGGCTGATGAAGATGTAGGAGAGGCCGTGTTTCGCCTGCAGGTCACGCAGGAGTTCGATCACCTGCCCCTGCACCGATCGATCGAGAGCTGAAGTCGGCTCGTCGAGAATGACGACCTTCGGTTTCAGGATCATCGCGCGGGCGATCGCGATGCGCTGGCGCTGTCCGCCGGAGAACTCATGCGGATAGCGGTTGCGGGATGCGGGATCGAGACCGACTTCCTTCAGTGCGGCGATAGCCCTGCGGTCGCGGTCGGCCCGGCTCAGGTCCGGCTCGTGCACATGGAGGCCTTCGGTGATGATTTCCCCCACGGTCCGGCGCGGCGAGAGCGAACCGTAAGGGTCCTGAAAGACGAGCTGGAGCTCGCGCCGCAGGGGCCGCATCGCGCCGCGGTCGAAGCCGGAAATGTCGGTCGAGCCGAAACGGTAGTAGCCGCTGCTCGGCAAAAGCCTCAGCAGCGCCCGGCCGAGCGTCGATTTTCCGGAACCGGACTCGCCGACGATGCCGATCGTCTGACCTTGCCTGAGCCTGAGGCTGACGCCGTCGACGGCGCGGAAAGCGGAGGATGCTCCGCGGAACAGGCCGCCGGGAATCGTATAGTCCACAGCGACATTGCGGCCTTCCAGGATGATCGGGGCGTTTTCCGGCGGCGAAGCCTTGCGCCCGCTCGGCTCGGCTTCCAGCAGCATTTTCGTATAATCGGCCTTCGGCCGCACGAAGATCTCGTCCGTCGTCCCCTGCTCCACGACCTCGCCGCGGCGCATGACCGCAACCCGGTCGGCGAAGTGCTTGACGATACCGAGGTCGTGCGTGATCAGCACGATCGCCATGCCGAAGCGCCTTTGCAGCGATTTGAGCAGATCGAGGATCTGGGCCTGGATCGTCACGTCCAGGGCCGTTGTCGGCTCGTCGGCGATCAGGATGTCCGGCTCGTTGGCAAGCGCCATGGCGATCATCACGCGCTGGCGCTGTCCGCCGGAGAGCTCGTGCGGATAGCTGTCGATGCGCCGCCCCGGCTCGGGAATGCCGACGAGCTCCAGGAGCTCGAGGACGCGCTTGCGCGCCTCCTTGAAGCTGCCGCCGCGGTGATGGACGATCGGCTCGGCGATCTGGCGGCCGATCGTGTAAAGCGGATCGAGCGAGGTCATCGGCTCCTGGAAGATCATGGTAATCTTCGAGCCGCGCACGGCGTTCAGGGCCTTCGGTGCAAGTCCTACGAGCTCCTGGCCACGGTAGCGTGCCGAACCGGTCACTGTCCCGTTCTTGGCGAGGAGGCCCATGATCCCCATCATGGTTTGGCTCTTGCCCGAGCCGGATTCGCCGACCACCGCGAGCGTCTCGCCGGAGCGGACGTCGAGATCGATGCCCTTGACCGCCTCGACGGCGCCGTCGGGCGTGGCAAAGTCGACCTTGAGCCCACGCACGGCAAGGATGGTGTCCTTCGTCTCTATCATGTCAGCGGTCCTTCGGGTCGAGCGCATCGCGCAGGCCGTCGCCGACGAAATTCAGCGAGAACAGCGTCACGACGAAGAAGATGGCGGGGAAGATCAAAAGCCACGGCGCCGATTGGATGTTGTTCGCACCTTCCGAGATCAGCGCGCCCCAGCTCGTAAGCGGTGCCTGCACGCCCAGTCCGAGGAACGACAGGAAACTCTCGAGCAGGATGACTTTCGGTACGACGACGGTGACGAAGACGATGACCGGACCGATCGTGTTCGGAATGATGTGCCGGCGGATGATCTGCCAGTCGGTAAGGCCGAGCGCCTGCGCCGCGCCTACGAATTCGCGCCGTTTGAGCGCCAGCGTCTGGCCGCGGACGATGCGGGCCATGTCCAGCCATTCGACCGCGCCGATCACCAGGAAAATCAGGATGAAGCTGCGGCCGAAAAAGACGACGAGCACCACGACGAGGAAGACGAAGGGCAACGAGTAGAGAATCTCAACGAGGCGCATCATGACATTGTCGACGCGCCCGCCGATATAACCGGACGTCGCCCCGTATACGACACCGATACCGAGCGAGACGAGGCTCGCCAGCAGGCCGACGGCGATGGAGATCTGTCCGCCCAGCATCACGCGGACCAGCAGGTCGCGACCGTTGGTGTCCGTGCCGAACGGGAAATATTCGCGATCCACCCGGCCTTCGAGCTTCAACCTGCGACCATCGTCCTCGGTCGCCACGACTGCGGTGCCCTCGAATTCGTTGGCCCGGTCGAAATAGCGGGTGGCGCGCGGATCGATCGGCTCATCCGACGTAACCGTGGCGGTGAAGCTCTGGCCCTCGACGCTGAATTCCGTAAGCGTGACGCGGGCGCGGGCCGCTACCGCCTCCATCACGTCCTGAAGCGTGGAGGTATCCGGCCGCGGCTCGAGGCTGGGGCCGATCGTGACATAGGAAGGAAAGACCTGATCGTAGCTGTGGGGGGAGAAAAGCGGCCCGGCGAAGGAAAAGAGCGCGATGAGCACCAGCATGACGCAGCCTGCCATGGCGGGACGATTGCGGCGAAAACGCAGCGCCGCAAGCTGGAAGAGGCTTCGGCCCTTGGTTTCAGGCGTCGATACCGGGATCTGAACGATATCAGTCATGGCGAACCCTCGGGTCGAGCAGGCCGTAGAGAATATCGACCAGAAGATTGAAGAGGATGACGAAGATGGCGATAAGGATCACCGTACCCATCACCAGCGTGTAGTCGCGATTGATCGCTCCCAGAACGAAGTAGCGCCCGACGCCCGGAATGGTGAAGATCGTCTCCACCACGGCCGAGCCCGTAAGCAGGGCGGCCGCGCACGGAGCAAGGTAGGAGACGACCGGCAGCATGGCACCGCGCATGGCGTGCGTTACGACGACGGCGCGGGACGGCAGGCCATAGGCCTTCGCGGTGCGGATATGGTCCGTGTTCAGCGCCTCGATCATCGATCCGCGCGTGAGCCTGGCGAAGACTGCAAGCTGGGGAAGCGCGAGGGCGATCATCGGCAGGATCAGGAAGCGGAGGGACCCGTCGCCCCAACCGCCTGCAGGCAGCCATGCGAGCATGATCGCAAAGATCAGCGTCAGTACCGGACCGACGACAAAGTTCGGAACGGTGACCCCGATCGTGGACACCGACATGACCGCGAAATCCAGGAAGCTGTTCTGCCGCAATGCGGCGATCGTTCCGGTTATGACGCCGCCCACGACCGCCAGTATCAGCGCATAGAAGCCGAGCTCCATCGAATAGGGCAGGCCCTTGCCGATCAGCTGCGCGACATTGTTGTCGTGGTAGATATAGCTCGGACCGAAATCACCGGTGACCGCATTGCTGAGATAGGTGACGTATTGGCGCCAGAGCGGCTGATCGAGGTGATAGGTCCTCATCAGGTTCTCCATCGTGGAGGGCGGGAGAGGACGTTCGAGGTTGAAGGGCCCACCAGGGGCAAACCGCATCAGGAAGAAGGATATCGTGACGACGATGAACAGCGTCGGCACCGCACTCGCCAGCCGGCGAAGGATGAAGGAGATCATGGACTTGGCTCCGGAGACGACGCGCGGGTGCCCGCGCGTCGTCTCTTTTCGTTATTCGGCGATGCTCAGGAACTTGCTCAGATGCGCGTTCGGCGCATTGTCCACCCAGCCCTTGACCCGCTCCGAAACCAGCCAGAGGTCCGCCTGGGTCAGGAACGGCGCGATCGGCTGTTCCTTCATCAGCAGCGTTTCCGCCTCGTGCAGGATCTTCGAACGTGCGTCGGGATCCTGTTCTTCATAGGACTTCTTCATCAGCGCATCGAATTCGGCGTTTTCGAAGTGACCGTAGTTGAAGGTCTTATTGGTGCTGAGACTGAGCGCCAGGAAATTCTCTGCATCGGCATAATCGGCGACCCAGCCGGCGCGCGCGACGTTGAACTTGCCGCCCTCCTGGAGATAGGCGTAGTGCGACGACACGTCGAGGTTCACGAGCGACACCTTGGCGCCGAAGGTGTTCTTCCACATGTCGGCAACGGCGGTCGCGACACGCTCATGGTTGGGGTTGGTGTTGTAGCGGATTTCGATGTTGAGCGGTTTGCCGCCTTCGCCGTAGCCGGCTTCCTTCATCAACTCGATCGCCTTGTCCTCGCGGTCGAGCTGCGACATGTCCGCGAAATCGGCCTTGGCCGGGTCGCCGTAACTCTCGATGCCAGGCGGCACCATCGAATAGGACGGCAGCTGCGAGCCGCTGTAGATTTCCTTGGCAAGGAAGTCGCGGTCGACTGCCATCGAGAGTGCCCGGCGGACGCGGACATCGTTATAGGGCTCCTGGCGCGTGTCGAAAGCGTAGTAGTAGGTGGCAAGCGTCGGAGAGACGTGCACCTGCTCCCCATAGGAAGTGCGCAGGCGCTCGATCTGGTCGGCCGAGAAGTTGTAGGCGAGGTCCATCTCCTTCGCTTCGAAACGACGCACCGAAGCCGCCTGGTCGTCGATCGGATAGAAGATCACCTTGTCGAGCTTGACGTTGGCGGCATCCCAGTAATTCGTGTTCTTCTCCACGGTCAGGCTGTCGTTCGGCACATGCGCCGTCAGCCTGAAGGCGCCGTTCGAAACCATCACGCCCGGCTTCACGAAATCCGCGCCGTTCTTCTCGACGCTTGCCTTGCTGACCGGAAGTGCCGTCTGGTGTGCGAGCAGTTCCAGGAAAAACGGCGTCGGCCGCTCGAGGGTAACTTCGAGCGTCTTCTCGTCGACGGCCTTCACGCCGAGCTGGTCGACCGGCAGTTCGCCCTTGTTGACCTTTTCGGCGTTCTTGATCGGGAAGAGGATATTGGCGTATTCGGCCGCCGTCTTCGGATCCTCCACGCGACGGAAGGAGAAGGCGAAATCTTCGGCCGTCACCGGCGAGCCGTCCGACCACTTGGCATCCGCACGCAGCTTGAAGGTATAGACGGTGCCGTCATCCGAAAGCTCCCAGGTTTCGGCGGCGCCCGGGACGATCTTGCCTGCGGCGTCGTAGATCGTCAGACCTTCATAGAGGTCCTTGAGAATGAACTCCTCGATGTTGATCGAGGTATGGGCCTGATCGAGTGTCTGCGGCTCACCGGCATTGCCGCGGTGGAGTACCGCCTCGGCGAGCGCGGGACTTGCGCCGATGAGCAGCGAGCCGATGAGCGCGGCAGCCCTCAGATTGAGTTTCAGTGAAGCCATTTTTCTTCTCCTTCCCCTCGTTTTGGGTTTGTTGATCGCAGGAGAGAAGTGCAAATTCCCAGTAAAGGCAAGGCGATTTGCACGGAAAATGCATCCTTCTCTTTAAATTTGGAATGCCGATAACCGCATAGGTTGCATATCAATTTGCGTTGAATTTCGTCCCGTTCGCGACACCAGCCCTTACCCGGCACCCGAGTGCCGATGTCGACCTGCAACGTTGTAGACCGCTTCGGCAAGTTGCGCTCATCCTCGCTGGGACGCTTCGAAAGACGCCGTCATGCAACCTTCATGAATTGTAGCGGCACTTTACGTAATATGCACAAAAAATTGCGCGCCTCGCTGCAATCTTTTTGCAATTCGTTCTTCCTGCGCGGCACAGCGCCGGATCCGAACCCCTGCCGGGATCCGTGGGCGGACCAGCGGACGGCCGGCGAAATCTGCCGCTGCTCGGTGGGTCGCATCCGAGACTGACAGCACCACCAGAGGGCGAAAACAGCGATTTTTTGCAGAGGTATTTCTCATCCACAGCAATTTCGTCTGACGCACGTCCATCAAGTGACTTGTCGGCCCGTCTGGCCGGTTGCCAAAAGGTCCGCATGAATTATTGTGCCCTTGAATTCGGCGCCCGGAGTGGCGCAAAGCATCAGGGAGCTAAGAATGGCATTGATCACATTGCGGCAACTGCTCGACCACGCGGCGGAGAACAATTATGCGCTGCCGGCCTTCAATGTGAACAATCTCGAATACATTCAGGCGGTCATGAGGGCCGCCGATTCGACCGACTCTCCTGTCATCCTGCAGGCGAGCCGCGGCGCGCGGGCCTATGCCGGCGATGCCTTTCTCCGCCATCTGATCCTCGGCGCTGCGGAAGAATACCCGCATATCCCCGTCTGTCTGCATCTCGACCATGGCGACCAGCCGTCAACGTGCATCTCGGCGATCACCAATGGCTTCACCTCGGTGATGATGGATGGTTCGCTGGAGAAGGACGGCAAGACCGTCGCGAGCTACGAGTACAATGTCGCCGTTACCGCCGAGGTCGTGAAGATCGCCCATGCGGCGGGGGTTTCCGTCGAGGGGGAACTCGGCTGTCTAGGCAATCTGGAAACGGGCGCCGGCGACAAGGAGGACGGGCATGGCTTCGAAGGCAAGCTCTCGCGCGAGGAACTGCTGACCGATCCCGAGCAGGCCCTGGACTTCGTCTCGAAGACCGGCGTCGATGCCCTTGCGGTGGCGATCGGCACCAGCCATGGCGCATACAAGTTCACGCGCGAGCCCGACGGAGAAATCCTATCGATCGAGACGATCGCCAAGATCAACAAGCGCCTGCCGAACACGCACCTCGTCATGCACGGATCCTCAAGCGTGCCTGCCGATCTCCAGGAACTCTTCAACGCCTACGGCGGCAAGATGAAGAAGACCTGGGGCGTGCCCGTATCAGAGATTCAGAAGGCCATCCCGCTCGGCGTACGCAAGGTCAACATCGATACGGATCTCCGGCTTGCCTTCACCGGCGAAATCCGCAAGCACCACATCGAGCATCCGGACAATTTCGACCCGCGCAATTATCTGAAGCCGGCGATCGCCCATATGACCGAGGTCTGCAAGGAGCGTTTCGAGGCCTTCCGCTCTGCCGGCCAGGCATCGAAGATCCGCGTGCTGAGATTGCCGGAAATGGCCAAGCGCTACGCAGCCGCCTGAGGTCTGGACGCAAAGCGGACGCAGCCTCCCTTGGGCCTCCCGGCTCCCCCGCAGGGGAGAGGACAGCCGGCTACCCCGCGCGCCCACAGCACGCCCGGTCTTCGATGGAAGCTCGGAGTCTTGCCGTGCATAGTCTCTCCATGGGGACAGGGCGGCAGGCAATGCATTGTGGCGCAAATCTCAATTTCCGCTTTCCGCGCGCGTCTCGTGCTCGTAGAGCTGGTCCATGCTGAGCGATGCGACGTCCGCGAGGGCGGACTGGCCCTTAACGCGCCCGGAGCCGAGCACGACGACGTCATCGCAGAACGAGATCGTGCTCCTGTGATGGCTGATCACGATCGTCGTGCGCCTGCCGGCCCTCGATCTCAGCGTCTCTACGATCGCCGCCTCCGACAGACCGTCGACTGCGTTCGTCGCCTCGTCGAGGATCAGAATCGCCGGATCGCGCACCAGCGCTCTGGCGAGCGCGATGCGCTGGCGTTGCCCGGCCGAGAGGCTTGCCCCCCGGTAGCCGACGACGGTTTCATAGCCCTGCGGTAGCTGTTCTATGAAGCCGTGCGCCTCGGCCAGCTTCGCGGCGCGTTCCGCTTCCGCAGGCGTAGCGCTTTGACCATAAGTGATGTTTTCAAGGACGGTGCCGTCCACCAGTTCGAGGTCCTGACTGGCGACGGCGATCTGGCGACGCCACTGGACGGGATCAATCTCGCCGAGCGGCACGCCATCGACGAGGATGCGGCCTTCATCAGGCTCGACGAAGCGGCAAAGGAGATTGACGATCGTCGTCTTTCCTGCCCCGGAACGGCCGATGATTGCGGTCGAGCGGCCGCTGCGGATTTCGAAGGTCGCAGAACGCAGCACCAGCGGGCGCACCTCGGAACCGGGATACCGGAAGGTCACCCGGTCGAATTTCATGCCCTGGTATAAACCGTCGACAGGTGCGTCGCCCTTGGGGGGCATCGGCTTGTCGGAGGAGTCGAGAAGCCATCGCACCTCTTCGAGCGACCCGCTCCAGCCCAGAATCTGGCTCCAGGACATCTGCAGGGCGCGCATATGCGGCTGCAGCCGATATAGCAGCACGACGAAGGCTACGATTACCGGAAAGCTGACTCCGACGGACCAGGCGCTCACGACCACGGCCAGAAACAGCGCCGAGTGCAGCACTTCGGTCAGCGGCGGCAGCGCGCCCTGGCGCGACTGGAGCACGATACCGGCCCGGCGAACGGCGTCTGATGCGGAATCGAACGCCTTCTTCTCGCGCAGCTCCTGGCCAAATGCACGGATCAGCCTTCCGGCGTGAACGAGATGCAGCATCCTGGCGGCAAGCTCGCTGTTGAAGGACGTCACATGGCGGCTCGGCCCCTTGAGCGTTGCCGAAAGGGCCGCGTGGGCAAGCTGGACGAGAACGAGGCCGAGCGCCACGAAGAGCGTCATCTGCCAGGACATGAGCAAGAGAAAAGCGAGCAGGATGACGGCCGCCGAACCGTGCACGATAGCCGAGAGGATCGTCTGGATCGCGTCGGAGGCCCGCCAGGACTCGTTGGAGATGATGTTGAGCAGCCGGCCGGGATTTTGCTGCATGAAGAACGGGTATCCTATCCGCAAGAGTTGATCTGCGAGCGCGCTGCGGATGGCGTGACTGGCCTTGCCGTAGATGAAGGTCGTGAGCAGCGTGTTTGCAAAGGCGAGGATGTTCTTGAGCGCGATCAGCGCAAGGACGGCGCCGGCAATCGCCAGCAGCCGCTCGCGGTCGCCCAGACTCTCTCCTATCCCTTGAAAGTAAGCGGAGATACCGCTCAAGCCGGCGGCCTGGCCGTCCCCGGCGATGATGCCAAGCATGGGTATGATGAGGCCGATGCCGGCGCCTTCGAGCGCAGCGCTGGCAAGGCCGAGAATGACGACGGCCGGCAGCAGGCGCATTTGCCGCCCCAGCGCACCGCGCAGGACCTCAAGGCCTGGCAATAGGAATCTGCGCATGTACGGTCCTCACCTGAGCTTCGACGCTGCTTGTTCGGCCTGACGCCGTTCGGTCCGCGGCGCCAGGCTTGTCATGGCAAGCCGCGCGAAGCGCGCGGCGCCGACGATATTCATCGAAACGATCGGCCAATGCGACAATTGCAGTTTAGGATCGAAACGGGCCCCGCCGAAAGCTTCGCCGCACGCCGATCTGACGGTCCAGCCGAAATGTTTGAGAAGCCACGGCGCACCGAGGAGGTGCTTAAGACAGAGTCCGCCATTTCCAAGGCTGTAGTTGCGATGAAGCTCTTCGATCGCCGCACGAAGACGGCGGCCGTGATGATGGTGGACGATCATGTCCGGCACGTATTCGACAGGAATGCCGAGCTGGAACGCACGCACCAGGTAGTCCGTGTCCTCGGCGGCTTTCAACGGCGCTCCGGCGCCGAATCGCTCGTCGAAGAGACCAATGCGTGCCGCCACCTCGCGATGCATTGTCATGTTGCAACCAAGCACGAAGCCACCGGGATGGACATCGGGGGTCAGGCGTGCCGCGACCTTCGACCGCTTTATAGTGAACGGCAGGTCGGCGGGGTCGCCCAGTTCGACGCGTCCCCCGCGGATCACGCGCTGTTCGCCGTTGGCGTAATGCCGTTCGAGGTCGGCGAGATAATTCCTGTCCACCTCGCAGTCGTCGTCGATGAAAACGAGGACCCGGCCGCGCGCACGCGCCATCCCGGCATTGCGTGCAACGGCGAGGCCCGAGCGAGGCTCGGCGACCAGCGTGATCGGCATTTTCGAACACGACGCTATGCGGGCGAGTTCGTCCGCAGTGCCGTCCGTGGAGCCGTTGTCAACGACGACGAGTTCGCTCCCAACCCCAGCATGGGCACAGCATGCGGTTTCAATCGACCGGATCGAGGCACCAAGCGTCCGGATGCGGTTGCGCGTGCAGACGATGAAGCTGGCGAACGGCTCCGCACCGTCGGCCGGTACGCTTGGGCGTTCTTGCGTTGTTGCGGACTGTTCGAACTCCATTTCAGTTTGAGCCATATTCAGGCAGAACGGTCGCAGCGGGCACCGATTGCAGGCGGCGCGCGAGCCGATCCAGCCGCTTGCTCGCAGCGAGCGAAACGAGACTGCACCAAGGTGCGCGGGCCGCCGCAAGCAGCCCGTACCGCTCACGGCGGCGAATCAGGCCCCATTTTCCCGTCCGAGTCAGGAACTCATGGGTCAGCCGCGGCTGTTCCTCGTCGGCGATGAGCTGGTAGAGGAAATAGAAGAAGCAAAGGGCGCCTTCCTCATAGGCATGGCGTACCTCCGCCGGCAGCGCCGAAATCTTGCGCTCGAGCTCGAGTATCCAGTCGGCCGAACGTGCCACCGTCTCGCTCGTTACCGTGGCCCCGATCGCCTGCAGCACACCGGAATCCGCGACAAGCGCCTCCCGTGCCAGGTTTTGGGCGACGATAGTCAAATGAGTGCGGCGCATCTGCCGCTTGTGCTTGCTGGTGACGCTGTCCTCATGGATGCGATAGGCGACCAGGGCCTCATCGAGCATGTGAACTGGAAACCGATCCGCGATCCGCCTGAAGAGATCGAAATCTTCCGCATGCACATAATTCGGATCGTAGCGGAGCATCTCTTCCGGGATGACTTGCCGGTTATAGACCACGGTCGAATGCATGAAGATCGTGAAGAACAGCGACAAGATCCTCAGACTTCCCGTCTGATAGACGGGATTTGGTTTGCCGCGCAGGACGCGGTTGCCGATCAGCATGTCGATGCCGGTGCCGCATAGGGCGAGCCGAGGCTCCTTCGCAAACAGCGCGACCTGCCGCGACAAACGCGACGGATAGGCGATGTCGTCGGCGTCCATCCGCGCGACAAGCTCGCCGTTCGCGAGCGCGAGGCCTTCATTCAGGGTCGATATGAGACCGCGGTTCTCGCGGGAAATGATGGACAGGCGAGCGTCGGCCTTGCGGTAGCGCTCGAGAATGTCCCGTGACCGATCCGTCGATCCATCGTCGATCGCGATCACTTCCAGACGTTCGTGTTCCTGGCGCAACAGGCTCTCGATAGCTGCAGCAACATATGGCTCGGCATTGTAGACAGGCAGGACGACGGAGACGAGGGGCGTCGGCATGTTCGGCTCGTGTGCTTATCGAAGATTCTGGGGCTGCAGGGCTTCGTCGCGCCTGGTACCGGGAACTGCAATTGCCGCCCCTGCTCCGCCGTCTGGACGAACATAAGGAAAGTGGCGCTTCAGTCCGTTCAGGGGCCTCTCGAAGAGCAGCCAGGATGCCGAGGCAAGAAGCAAGGTCAGAGCGCCGGCGACGACGAACCGCCCTGCCCCCTGACTCGAGACATTCACCGGGATCAAAGGCTGCGCTTGAACAACCAGAGCCAGCACGACGGCGTGGAAAAGGTAGACGCCGTAGCTGATGCGGCCGAGCGCCGCCAACGGCGAAAGCGCGATAAGCCGCCCGGCAGGCCCGCCGATCCCCTTCGAACAGCTGCCGACCAGCACGGCGAGCGGCAAGAGTGGGAAAACCTCCAAACCTATCCAGGCAAGCCACGCGATGACGGGCGTCATCGGAACCGGCTTCACCCACAGGACGAGTGCGGCAAGCGAAAGCGGAAGCCAGCTCAGTCTCGCCCATCGCGGCCAAGCCGCGCGCCAGGATGGGCGGGCGGCGAGCAGCGCACCTGCGGCCAGCGCATCCATCGATGCCGGCGGCAGGAGATCGCGCGCGATCGAAGGCGTACCGGTGAGCGGCCAGTAAAAGCGGTAGGCAAGCGAGCAAACGATAACGCCGAGGCAAACCCCGGCGACCGACCGGCGCGGCACGAGCAATACGATCAGTGGCCAGACGAGGTAGAATTGCTCCTCGATGCTCAGGCTCCACGTGTGACAGAGAACCCACGGCGCCCATTCGTTCTGCAGTGCGTACCAGAAGTTCGAGAGATAGAGGGCGTGCCACGCCAGGACTTCCCTGGAGCGGACCATATCCAGAAAAAAAACGGCGGCGAGCACGGCAAAGTAGGGAGGGAAGATGCGCAGTGCCCGGCGCGCATAGAACGACCTGAGCGCCGTCACCGGCTCGAAACGAGCGGCATCGCGCGCGTCGAGCAGCAGCCGCGTTATCAGGAAGCCGCTCAATATGAAAAAGAGCCTTACGCCGAGATGACCCCAAGGGGATCCATCGGCTGCGAAGAAATGCGCGTAGAGCACCATTGTGACCGCTACGGCTCTCAGACCGTCCAGTTGCTGGTCGCGCGCCATCTGCATCAACACTCCCTCCGCATTCAGCCTTTGCGGAACTTCTCCCGTAAGCTCATGGAACAGGTGCATCCTTTGCAATCAGGTTCGCTAAGCGCTCGCCAGCGGCAGCTGGCGGACGGGTGGGCTAAAGAACAGTTCGAGGCTGAATGGGGGAATCGGGCCAAACTTTGTCCCACACTTCATCAACACAGCCCGCCTGGTCCCAAGACGTCGGGAGTGTGGCTCGCCCGCAATATCATACCGCAAGGGCGTTGAGCCGTGTCACACGGGGGCAGCTTCATTGATCGGGTGCAGATCGTTGATCGATTCCGATAGCTGGCGGCGGGATGCGCAGAAGACCGCATACTTTCCTCATCCCGCTTAGCCGTGAGTGCCGGTGCTTCCCGTCAAAACGTCGGGGGCGTATTGATCCACAACAACACGGTTTCGCCGTCATGCCTGTTCGACCAGGCATGACGGCGCCGGCTCTCGAAATAGAGGGAGTCGCCCGGATGAAGGTCGTAGAACTGATCCGAATCCAGTACGAACTCCACATGCCCGGAGAGAACATACACGAATTCCTCCCCCTCATGCCGGTAGGCGCCCTCGCTCGACGCGCCTGGCGCCAGAACGAAGCGATGGCAATCCATCTGGTTCCTGCCTTCGGCAAGCAGCTGCACCGTCACCCCCGGTGCCGTGCGCGGCCAGTTGCGCCATTCGCCGGCCCGGACGAGCGCCCGCGCTCCTGTCTCCTCTTCGCCGGAGAGGCTCGATACGGTGGTTCCGAAATATTCCGCCAGATTGTGCAGAACGGCGATGGAGACACCCTGCGACGTCCGCTCCAGAGTTGAAAGCACGGATGCGGCGATGCCGATGTCACCGGCCACCTGTTCCAGCGTCTTGCCCGCGGCATGCCTCAGACTGCGCAGCTTCCGCCCGACCTGCAGGTCGCCATTGTCGTCGGTCGGCGTGGCGGAGCCATTTTCGTCTTCTGTGAAGGCGCTTTCAGCCTCCAGAGCCTCCCTGATCGCTGCGGGGTTGAGGCCGCGTTCGGAGCGGAACCAGGAAATGCGCTTCAGCCGGGCGAGATCGGCATCGGTATATTGTCTATGCCCCGTCACCGAACGCTCCGGCACGACGAGGCCTTGCGTTTCCCATAGCCTGAGCGTCGAGGCCGACACGCCCGCTAGCCTTGCCGCCTCGGCAACCTTGTAGCGAATGCCGCCAATACCGCCCATCAATTCATATCCTTATCACCGTGCCGGATCCGTGCAGCCGCCGCGCTGGCGCTATCTAGCCGCGAGCGCGGCGGCGGCTGCACAAGAAGCGCCCATCAATACGGGTGTTGCCTCGATCAGCAAATTTGATTTGCAATCCATCGTGAAAAATGTACCTCTTCCTGAGAAAAGTTGCAGAAAAAATGCAATATATTCCCTCTCGACCAGGACGACAACGATGACGAGCCTCACAGATCGCAAGAATGCAGCCATCTCCCGCGGTGTCGGAATGACCACGCAGGTCTATGCCGATCGGGCGGAAAATGCCGAGATCTGGGACAAGGAAGGCAACCGCTACATCGACTTTGCCGCCGGCATCGCCGTGGTCAATACAGGCCACCGCCACCCGAAGGTGATCGCAGCCGTCAAGGCGCAGCTCGACCGCTTCACCCATACCTGCCACCAGGTGGTACCCTATGAGAACTACGTGCATCTGGCAGAGCGCCTGAACGCGATCGTTCCCGGCGACTTCGCGAAGAAGACCATCTTCGTCACCACCGGTGCGGAGGCCGTCGAAAACGCCGTCAAGATCGCGCGCGCAGCGACAGGCCGCCAGGCGGTCGTCGCCTTCGGCGGCGGATTCCACGGACGCACCTTCATGGGCATGGCCCTGACGGGGAAGGTCGTTCCGTACAAGGTCGGCTTCGGCGCAATGCCGGCAGATGTCTTCCACGCCCCCTTCCCGATCGAGCTTCACGGCGTGACCGTCGAGCAGTCGCTTGCGGCGCTGAAGAAGCTCTTCGCGGCCGATGTCGATCCGGCCCGTGTCGCGGCGATCATCATCGAGCCGGTTCAGGGCGAAGGCGGCTTCTATCCGGTCCCGACCGCCTTCATGAAGGCGCTTCGCGAGATCTGCGACCAGCACGGTATCCTGCTGATTGCCGACGAGGTGCAGACCGGCTTTGCCCGCACCGGCAAGCTCTTCGCCATGGAACATCACGGTGTCGCGCCGGACCTGACGACGATGGCGAAGAGCCTCGCCGGCGGCTTCCCGCTTGCCGCCGTCACCGGCCGAGCCGAGATCATGGACGCACCCGGGCCGGGCGGCCTCGGCGGCACCTATGGCGGTAATCCGCTCGGCATCGCCGCCGCGCATGCCGTCCTCGACGTGATTGCCGAGGAGAACCTGTGCGAGCGGGCGAACCAGCTCGGCAGCCGGCTGAAGCAGCGCCTTGCAGCGATCCGCGAGAAGGTGCCGGAGATCGTCGACATCCGTGGACCCGGCTTCATGAATGCCGTCGAATTCAACGACGTGAAGACCAACCTGCCGAGCGCCGAGTTCGCCAACAGGGTCCGCCTCCTTGCCCTCGACAAGGGGCTCATCCTGCTGACCTGCGGCGTCCATGGCAACGTCATCCGCTTCCTGGCGCCGATCACGATCCAGGACGAGGTCTTCGCAGAAGCCCTCGACATTATCGAGGTATCGATCCTCGAAGCACGCGGTTGACGGCTGCCGGGCCGGCCGCTATCGCGGTCGCCCATGCCGGGGCGCATGATCCACGCCCTCACAAGGAATAGAAGCGATACCTGCGGTCGCCGCAGGGATCGCGGGAGGACGTCCGATGGCCCTGATGCCCGCACTCACCAGACACATCCGAACAGCGGAGCTCTTCGCCTCGCTCGGCAGCGTCACCCGGCCCTCCGAAGAATGGGCCGGCCCCACCTTCGATGTTTCCAACCCATCGACCGGCGAACTGCTCGCGACGCTTCCGGACATGGGAATCGATGACGCACGCGCGGCCATCGACGCGGCCGCCTTCGCCCAGCCTCTTTGGGCCGGCAAGCCGGCCAAGGATCGCAGCATCATCCTGCGTCGCTGGCATGACCTGATCGTCGAGCATGCCGACGACCTCGCCGCGATCCTGACCGCCGAAATGGGCAAGCCCGTCGGCGAGGCAAAGGGAGAAGTCCTGCACGCCGCTTCCTACGTCGAGTGGTACGCGGAGGAAGCCAAGCGCGTCTACGGCGAGACCTTCCCGGCACCCGCCAACGATCGGCGTATGCTCGTGATCAAGCAGCCGGTCGGCGTGGTCGGCACGATCACGCCCTGGAATTTCCCGGCCTCGATGGTCGCCCGCAAGATTTCCCCTGCGCTTGCCGCCGGCTGCACGATCGTCCTGAAGCCCGCCGAACAGACGCCGCTGGTAGCCGGCGCCATGTTTGTGCTTGCCGAGAGGGCGGGCTTCCCCGAAGGCGTGCTCAACCTTCTCTACGCCTCCGAAGGCGCCCCGATCGGGCGCGAACTCTGCAGCAATCCCAAGGTCCGAAAGATCAGCTTCACCGGATCGACGGAGGTCGGAAGGCTCCTGATGCGGCAATGCTCCGACCAGATCAAGAAGGTAAGCCTCGAGCTCGGCGGCAACGCCCCCTTCATCGTCTTCGACGACGCCGATATCGACGAGGCGGTGGACGGCGCGGTCCAGGCGAAATTCCGCAATGCCGGCCAGACCTGCGTTTCGGCGAACCGCATCTATGTGCAATCCGCGGTGCATGACGCGTTTGCCGACAAGTTCGTCGCGCGCGTGCGCGAACTCACGGTCGGTGACGGTTTCGCTCCCGACGTCGCCATCGGTCCGATGATCGACGCCCACGCGATCGACAAGATCGAGGCGCATGTAGCCGACGCCGTCGCCAAGGGAGCGCAGGTGCGCTCGGGCGGCAGCCGGATCGGAACGACCGGCACCTTCTTCGAACCGACCGTGCTTACCGGCATCGCGCACGACATGCGCATCGCGCAGGAAGAGACTTTCGGGCCGATCGCCCCGATCATCCGCTTCGAGACGGCCGAGCAGGTGGTGGCCGAGGCGAACGACACGATCTACGGCCTCGCGGCCTATTTTTACGCCGAGAACCTGAAACGGGTCTGGCATGTCGCCGAGGCTCTGGAATACGGCATGGTCGGCATCAATACGGGCCGGATGTCTTCGGAAGCCGCTCCCTTCGGCGGCATCAAGCAATCGGGCATCGGCCGGGAAGGCTCCCGCCACGGTCTCGAGGACTATCTCGAGATGAAGTATCTCTGCATGGGGAATATCTGATCGAGGCCAGCCGGCCATCTCCCCCGCAATGGGAGAGTACATGCAGATTCCCATCTGAGGAATCAGGTTTCGGCCGGCTTCTTCAAGAAGCACGGATAACTGCAAGCGTGTGGCGGGCGATCATCAATTCCTCGTCGGTGGGCATGACGTGGAGCGCGACGCGGCTGCCTCCCTTCGAGATGATCGAGGCGCCTGCATCGTTTGCCGCCGGATCGAGCTCCGCACCGAGCCAGGCGAGACCTTCGGAAATACGGGCCCGGATCGGCGCGGAGCGTTCGCCGATCCCCGCGGTAAAGACGAAAGCATCAAGGCCCCCCAAGGCTGCGGCCAGCATGCCGGCGTTGAGCGCGCAGCGATGCACGAAATGGTCGATTGCAAAGGTGGCGCGCGGATCGCCGCTCTCCAGAAGGTCGCGCATGTCGTTCGACATCCCGGAGAGACCTTTCAGTCCGGACCGATGGTAGAGGAGGTCAGAAACGTCTTGGGCGCTCATACCCCGCTGCGTGAGCAGGTAGAGGACGACGCCAGGATCAAGCTGGCCGGGCCGCGTGCCCATGGGCAGCCCGTCAAGCGCCGTGAAGCCCATCGTCGTTTCGACGCTGCGGCCATCCTTCAGCGCGCACATCGACGCGCCACTGCCCAGATGAGCGACGATTACCCGGCCGCGGGCGACCTCCGGCGCCACCTCGCATAACCGCCCGGCGATGTATTCGTAGGAAATCCCATGAAAGCCATAGCGCCGCACGCCCTCATCATAGAAGGCGCGCGGCAGGGCGTAGCAGTCTGTATGCTCGACGCGCCCCCGGTGGAAGGACGTGTCGAAGCAGGCAACCTGCGGCACGTCCGGCTCGATCGCCATGGCAAGGCGGATCGGCGCAAGATTGTTGGGCTGGTGCAACGGCGCGAGATCCTGATAGCTCGCAAGCCGATCGAGCACCGGCGCGTCGATCAGCACCGGCCGGACATAGTCCGGACCGCCATGCACGACCCGGTGGCCGATCGCCCGGAGTTCGAAACCGCGAAGCGTCGACAGCCAATCGCGTGCGATTGAAAGGGCCGCCGGAAGATCTTGAACGGCGGCCGTATCGAAGCGCCGATCGATGAGCTGCGTGCCGTCGGCTGTCGTCGCCGTCAGACGTGGCCGGGTTCCGACGCCTTCCAACCTGGCACGAATCTGCCGCTCGGGCCCCGCCGCGGCGATGCCGAAGATCTGGAACTTGAGACTGGACGAGCCGGCATTGACGACGAGCAGCGCTTCCATGGGTCGGATCGCTACCTCTGCCACTCGCCGCGCAAAGCCGATGCTGCCGTGATGAATGGCATGGCAAAGCCTCTCGCTCACTCCCCGTTGCGGTCACCCGGGAGCTTCGCACCGAAGCTCGGCCGCCGCAAGACGGCCCTTGAAATTCAAGCCGCGGCTTGCCAATTGGGAGCAAACATCAAGGAGGTCCGAAAACGCGATGAGTGAAGTCGAAACGTCCGTAGAGAAACATGTCTTCGAAGCCGATGTGGCGAAGCTGCTGCACCTGATGGTGCACTCGGTCTATTCCGACAAGAACGTCTTTCTCCGCGAGCTGATTTCGAACGCGGCCGACGCCTGCGAGAAGCTGCGTTACGAAGCGATCGTCGCCCCGGAACTGCTTGGCAGCGATCCCGCTTCGCGCATCACGCTGACGCTCGACGAGGAGAATGCCCGCCTCGTGATCGAGGACAACGGCATCGGCATGAGTCGCGACGAACTCGTCGAGTCGCTCGGTACGATTGCGCGCTCCGGCACGCGCGCCTTCATGGAGCGAATCGAAGCGGCGCAGAACAAGGACGGGGCCCAGCTCATCGGCCAGTTCGGCGTCGGCTTCTATTCGGCCTTCATGGTGGCCGACAACGTCGATGTCGTTTCCCGCCGTGCCGGCACCGACAAGGCATGGCACTGGGCGTCCGACGGCAAGGGAAGCTACACGGTTTCGGCGGTCAGCCTTGCCGACGCGCCGGCGCGGGGCACGCGCATCACGCTGCATCTGATGGATGACGCCAAGACCTTCACCTCCCGCTGGACGGTCGAGCGCATCGTCAAGGAGCAATCCGGCCACGTCCCGGTCCCGATCTCGATCGTCGAAAAGCCTGGAGCAGAACCGGCACAGGTCGCAGACGGCACAGCGCTCTGGACAAAGCAGAAAAGCGAGATCAGCAAGGACGATTATACCGATTTCTATCGCGGCGTGGCCGGGCAATATGACGAGCCGGCACTGACGGTCCATTTCCGCGCCGAGGGACGCCACGAATATACGGCGCTTGCCTTCGTGCCCGGCTCGAAGCCCTTTGATCTCTTCGACCCCGATCGCAAGGGCCGGATGAAGCTCTACGTCAAGCGCGTCTTCATCACCGACGAGGCGGAACTGCTTCCTCGTTACCTGCGCTTCGTGCGCGGCCTTATCGACACGGCCGACCTGCCGCTCAACGTCTCGCGCGAGATGATTCAGGAAAGTCCTCTTCTCGCGAGCATCCGCAAGGGGCTGACGAACCGGGTCCTGACCAGCATCGAAAAGCTCGCGGAAAGCGATCCCGACGCCTTCGCCAAAGTCTGGGAAAACTTCGGCAGCGTCATCAAGGAAGGCATCTACGAGGATTTCGAGCGGCGCGGACAGCTGCTTGCGCTGTCGCGGTTCCGCACGACTGCCGACGACGAGAAACCGCGCTCCTTAAGCGATTACGTCAGGGAGATGAAGGAAGGCCAGTCGGCGATCTACTACCTGACCGGGGACAACCTCGCCCAGTTGAAGGCCTCGCCCCAGCTCGAAGGTTTTCGCGCCCGCGGAATCGAGGTGCTGCTCCTGACGTGTCCTGTCGACAGCTTCTGGGTTACGACCGCTCCCGACTTCGAAGGAAAGCCGTTCAAATCGATCACGCAAGGTGCGGCAGATCTCGCCGGCATCGCCAAGAAGGACGATGCGGACGCCGCTTCCCCGGAAGCAGGCACCGCAGTCACCGACTTCGTGAGCTTCGCCAAGGAGACGCTCGGCGAGGCTGTTTCAGACGTGCGGACCTCCGACCGGCTGACGGAGAGCGCCGTCTGCCTGGTGGCGCCCGAACAGGGACCGGATCGGCAGCTCCAGAAGATGCTGCAGGGCGCCGGGCGTATCGAAAGCGCGCCAAAGCCCGTCCTCGAGATCAATCCCGGTCATCAGCTGATCGCCGCGCTTGCCACCTGCCCCCGGGAGGACACAGCCTTCCGTGAAGACGCGGTCAAGCTCCTCCTCGACCAGGCACGCGTCCTCGACGGCGACAAGCCCGAAGACCCGCGCGCCTTCGCAGAAAGGCTGTCGCGCGTGTTCGATCGGGCTTTGAAGGGATGAGGCATTAACGTTTCGATGTTTCAATGAAGTCGTGAAACGCTCTTGGAGAAAAGCCCCTCATCCGGCCTGCCGGCCACCTTCTCCCCGCAAGCGGGGCGAAGGAGACTCGCGGCGGCCTCGCACTCGTCCCCTCGCCCCGCTTGCGGGGAGAGGGTTAGGGTGAGGGGCATATATTCAGGGCTCAAATTCACTTACCCACTCGTCGGCAGATCCATCCCGAGTTCGGCGAGCACCTCCTCCGTATGCTCTCCAAGCCGAGGAACGCCACGCTCCAGGGCGAGCGCCGCGCCTGAAAAGCGGATCGGCGTGCGCACGCCCGGAGACGTCCCGGTTGCCGCACCGGTGTGCGGCGTGTCCACTCGCATCTGCCGGTGGACGATCTGCGGATCGGCAAAAACGTCGGCGACGGTGTTGATCGGGCCGCCGGGAACGCCTGACGCTTCCAGCTTCTCGAGCAGCGCGTCCCTCTCGTACTTCGCCGTTTCCGCCGCGAGATCAGGCGTCAGGCTGTCGCGGTGCTGCACGCGGTCGGCATTGGTGCGGTAACGCGCATCCGCCGCGAGATCCGGCCGCCCGAGGAGTTCGCAGAACTTCACGAATTGGCGGTCGTTTCCCACCGCAACGATCAGGTGTCCGTCGGCCGTCGGGAACACCTGGTACGGCGCGATATTCGGATGGGCATTGCCGAGCCGCCGCGGCGCCTTTCCGGAAACGAGGAAATTCAGCGCCTGATTGGCGAGCACGCCGGTCATGCAGTCGAGCAGCGCCATGTCGATCTGTTGGCCCTCGCCCGTGCGCTCCCGTTGCGCCAGCGCCGCCTGCACGGCGATAACGCCATAGAGACCGGTAAAAATGTCGGCAAAGGCGACGCCGATCTTCTGCGGTTCGCGATCCGGCTCGCCCGTCAGGTCCATGATGCCGCTCATGCCCTGGACGATGTAGTCGTAGCCCGCGCGATGAGCATAGGGCCCGTCCTGTCCGAAGCCGGTGACCGAGCAATAGATGAGCCGCGGATTGACTTTCCTCAGGCTTTCATAATCGAGCCCGTATTTGGCGAGCCCGCCGACCTTGAAGTTCTCGAGCAAAACGTCGGATTGCGCAGCGAGCCGGCGCACCGCCTCCTGGCCCTCCTCGGTCGTGAAATCGAGAACGACCGACCTCTTTCCGCGGTTGCAGGCGTGGAAATAGGCCGCATCCAACCTTTCCTTACCCATGCCTTTCACGAAAGGAGGCCCCCAGGTCCGGGTGTCGTCTCCGGCAGGACTCTCGACCTTGACCACATCAGCCCCGAGATCGGCGAGCGTCTGCCCGATCCAGGGACCCGCCAGGATGCGGGCAAGTTCGAGTACGCGGATGCCCTTGAGCGGCGCTTCCATGGCCGCGCTCAGAAAAAGGCCTGCAGCCCGGTCTGGGCGCGGCCGAGGATCAGCGCATGCACGTCGTGGGTGCCCTCATAGGTATTGACCGTTTCCAGGTTCATCATGTGGCGCATGACCTGGTATTCCTCGGAAATGCCGTTGCCGCCATGCATGTCGCGCGCCATTCGGGCAATATCGAGTGCCTTGCCGCAGTTGTTACGCTTGACGATCGAGATCATCTCCGGCGCCATGCGGCCTTCGTCCATCAGCCGTCCGACCCTGAGCGAGCCCTGCAGCCCAAGCGCGATCTCGGTCTGCATGTCGGCGAGTTTTTTCTGGAAAAGCTGCGTCTGTGCGAGCGGCCGGTTGAACTGCTTGCGATCGAGGCCGTATTGCCGCGCGGCATGCCAGCAGAATTCTGCCGCGCCGAGCGCGCCCCAGGAAATGCCGTAGCGGGCGCGGTTGAGGCAGCCGAAGGGGCCTTTAAGTCCCTCGACATTCGGCAGCAGCGCCTCCTCGCCGACCTCGACATTGTCGAGAACGATTTCGCCGGTGATCGAGGCGCGCAGCGAAAGCTTGCCTGCGATCTTCGGTGCGGAAAGGCCCTTCGCGCCTTTCTCCAGCACGAAGCCCCGGATAGCATTGTCATGCGCTTCCGATTTCGCCCAGACGACGAAGACGTCGGCAAGGGGCGCATTGGAGATCCACATTTTCGAGCCGACGAGACGGTAACCGCCCTCAGTCCTGATCGCCCGCGTCTTCATTCCCGCCGGGTCGGAGCCGGCATCCGGCTCGGTCAAACCGAAGCAGCCGATCCACTCGCCGCTGATAAGCTTGGGAAGGTATTTCCGCCTCTGCTCCTCCGAACCGTAGGCGAAGATCGGATAGATGACGAGCGACGATTGCACGCTCATCATGGATCGATAGCCGGAATCGACGCGCTCCACCTCGCGTGCGACAAGACCGTAGGCGACGTAGGACGCGCCGACACCGCCATATTCGTCGGAAACGGTGACGCCGAGAAGGCCGAGATCGCCCATCTCGCGGAAGATCGCCGGATCGGTCGTCTCTTCGCGGTAAGCCTCGATCACGCGCGGCTGCAGCTTTTCCTGGGCATAGGCTCGCGCCGTGTCACGGATCATCCGCTCGTCTTCGCTCAGTTGATCCTCGAGCAGAAACGGATCGTCCCACTGGAATTGGCTTTTGCCGGCCATGTCTATCTCCCGTCGCATTGTCGCGCCTCGTGTTATGACAAGCCGGGTCAAGGCTTTCAAACGAAATTGAGACACCGGCTCATGCGCCCGCTGCATGAATAGTCCGATGGGGACCTGGCGAATGGACTTGTTATCCCGGCCATTCTTCTGATTATGCATGAAGTCCCTCGTCTCTCCTTGCGAACATGACCAGCAACCGCCTCGAACGTTTCGCCCACAATCTCGACTGGAACCTCCTGCGCACCTTCGTCGTGGTCGTCGAGGAAGGCAGCATCACGGCGGCCGCAAACCGACTGCTCCTGCAGCAGCCGGCCGTCAGCATGGCGCTCAAACGGCTGGAGCAGACGATCGGCCAGAAGCTGATCGACCGCCGTCCGGGACGCTTCGACTTGACCGAAGCGGGCGAGAAACTGCACCTCCAGTGCCGCGACATCTTCGCCGCCGTCATTCGGCTGCCGCATGTTCTGGAAACGGCGGGTGAGGAAATTACCGGCCATCTCAACATCCATGCGGTGAGCCACGCCCACAATCCCGCCTGGGATCGAAAGCTCGGCAGCTTCTTTCGCATGCATCCGAAGGTCACGCTGTCCATAACGGTTGCGACGACCGCCGACGTCCTGAGCGCCGTCGAGCGCAACATAGCGACGATGGGCCTTTGCGACGGAATCATACCGGAGGGCTTGAACAAGAGCTTTCACATACGCGAACGCTATGCTCTCTATTGCGGCCGCGGCCATCGGCTCTTCGGCGTCGAGGGCGTCGATTTCCACGATCTGCGCGGCGACCCCTATATCGCCTTCATAGCCGATGTGCTTGGCGGACAGCATATGAATTCCGTAACCGCGGTCCGCGCCGTCGGCTCCTTCGGCCAGCAGGTTCGGGGCGTTTCCTGCAATGTCGAGGAGGTGATGCGGCTGATCTCCGCCGATGTCGGCATAGGAATGCTGCCCGACCATATCGCCCGCCCGGCCGTCGCGGCGGGGGAGTTATGGCAATTGCCGCCTTATCGCGACCTGCCGACGACGGACGTATTCCGCATCTCCAATCCGAACTCCATACTCAACGTGGCCGAAGCCGCTTTCCTCGCCCATGTCGCAGACACCGAAGCGCTGGATCACTGTCTCGACCATCAGCAGGATTGATAGTCGCATTAATCACTATAAATTTGAACAGCACCCTCACCCTCCCTATGGTCCCGGCGGGAAGCAGCGGGAGCGGGCACATGCGACACTACGACGTTGTGATTATCGGGGGTGGCATCGCCGGCCTGTCGCTAGCCTATTTCCTCAGTCCGCATCGTTCCGTCGCAGTCCTCGAGCGGGAAGAGGCACTCGGCTATCATAGCACCGGCCGCTCGGCCGCAGAATTCGTGCTCAGATACAACGCACCGGAGATCTGCGCACTTGCGACGATATCGAAGGACTTCTTCGACAGGCCGCCGGAAGGCTTCAGCGACGTGGCGCTGTTAAGGCGGCGCGGCGGCGTGATGATCGCCGGCGCCGGGAAGCTCGCGCGATTTGAGAAGCTGCTTGCCGAAGAACGTGAATTCACGCCGGAGATCGAGCGGCTCACCAGGGACGAGGCGCTTGCCCGCGTTCCAATCCTCAGGGCCGATTATGTCGCAGCCGCTTTCCACGACCCGAATTTCTGGGACATCGAGGTCGAGAACCTGCTCCAGGGCTATGTCAAAGGCGCCCGCCGCAACGGCTGCGACATTCTCGAGCGCCACGAAATCCTGGCCGCTCGGCATGGTGTATCGGGCTGGCTGCTGCGCACGGCTGCCGGTGAGATAGGGGCCAAAGTCGTCGTCAATGCTGCCGGAGCCTGGGCGGACGCCGTCGCCGCATTCTTCGGCGTAGAGCCGGCCGGCATCGTGCCGCATCGCCGCACCGCCATCACCGTCGACTTGCCGGCGGGAATCGATGCGCCAAGCCTTCCGGAAATCAACGAAATAGATGAAGACTTTTACATGAAGCCCGAGGGAGGAAGGTTGCTCGCCTCGCCTGCCGATGCGACGCCGTGCGAAGCATCGGACGTTCAGCCGGAGGAGATCGATGTCGCCTGGGCCGCACACTATGTCGAGGAGGCGACGACGATCCCGGTAAAAAGGATCGTCAAAAGCTGGGCGGGCCTGCGCAGCTTTTCCCCCGACCGGCTGCCCGTCATCGGTTTTGCGCAAGGGCGCCAAGATTTTTTCTGGCTGGCCGGCCAGGGCGGCTATGGGATCCTCACCTCGCCTGCGCTGGGCGCACTGGCAGCAACCCTTCTGAGCGACACCGCGCCGCCGGAAGGCTTTGGTGCCGAAGGGCTCGATCCCGGCATTTTCGATCCCCGTCGCCTCCAAAGCTAGGCGGTCCCGATCGCCAACGCCTGTCCGGGATCAAAACCGCCCGAGGCTCAGAAACCGCACCTGTGCACTGTAACAGAACCTACACGAAACTGACACTGCGCCTTCATGAAGCGCGGATATGGCAGGGTCATACCGATGACCGGTCTCCCCGAAAGAGGAACTGCTGCCAATGTTTCAGTTGAAGGACGTAACCCGCCAATTCGGCAAGAAGACAGCCGTCAGCTCGGTTACCTTCGACATTCCGCAAGGCCAGATGGTCGGCATTATCGGCCGCTCCGGCGCCGGCAAGTCGACACTGCTGCGCATGATAAACCGTCTCGTGGACCCGTCCTCCGGTTCGATCGAATTCGGCGGCGTAAAGGTCTCCTCGCTCAAGGGGGCGGCCCTGCGCGAGTGGCAGCGCGACTGCGCGATGATCTTCCAGCAATTCAATCTGGTGCCTCGCCTCGACGTGCTGACCAACGTTCTCCTCGGACGGCTCAACCATCGATCCACCGTACTGAGCGTGCTCAACATGTTCAGCCGCGAAGAGCGCATCATGGCGATCGGTGCGCTCGAGCGGCTCGGTATCGAACAGACCGCCCTTCAGCCGGCCGGCACGCTCTCGGGCGGGCAGCAGCAGCGTGTCGCAATCGCACGCGCGCTGATGCAGCAGCCGAAGGTGCTGCTTGCCGATGAGCCGATCGCATCGCTCGACCCGCTCAATGCCAAAATCGTGATGGACGCGCTGCGCGACATCAACGAGCGCGACGGGATCACCGTGATTACCAATCTGCATACGCTCGATACTGCGCGAAACTATTGCGAGCGGATCATCGGCATGGCGCATGGCCGCGTCGTCTTCGACGGGCAGCCGAAGTATCTGACCGCCGCCGCGGTCGCGGCGATCTATGGCGCGGACACGGCGATCGAGGAGTCGATGACCTCGACCAGCATCAATATCCCCGCGGAAGCCCCGCGGGAAACAGCATCGGCCGGCTTGAAGCCGCTGGCACTGGCCGGCCCTTAAGGTCCGCCGCGATCGAATGCCCGCGTCAAGGGCGCCATTTCGAAACCGAGCAAAACCCGGGCGCGTCCGGGAAAACGGGAGAACGAACCCAATGCTTAAAAAAGCACTTCTGAGCGCCGTCGCGCTCTTCGCCCTCGTCGGCCATGCACAGGCCGAAGACCTGAAGGAATTCCGCGTCGGCATCATCGGCGGCGAAAACGAAGCCGACCGCCTGCGCAACTACCAGTGCCTCGTCGATCAGCTCCCGGCAGCCATCGGCGTCGAAAAGGTCTCCCTCTTCCCGGCGGCAGACTATGACGGCGTGATCCAGGGCCTCCTCGGCGGCACGCTCGATTACGCCGAACTCGGCGCCTCCGGCTATGCCAAGATCTATCTCGCCAAGGCTGATGCGGTCGAGCCAATCCTGACGACCGTACAGACCGACGGCTCCACGGGCTATCATTCGATCATGGTTGCCCGCAAGGACTCCGGCATCACAAAGCTCGAAGACCTGAAGGGCAAGAAGCTCGGCTTCGCCGATCCGGACTCGACCTCGGGCTATCTCGTTCCCCTCGTCACGCTGCCGGAAGCGATCGGCGCGCCGGTCAAGGAATATTTCGGCGAGACCGGTTTCGGCGGCGGCCACGAAAACCTGGTGCTTGAAGTCGTCAAGGGCACCTTCGATGCCGGGACGACCTTCGGCTCGGGCGTCGGCGAGTTCAAGGACGGCTACACCTCGGGCAACCTGCGCAAGATGGTCGACAAGGGTATCGTCGACATGAACGACCTCGTCGAACTGTGGAAGTCGCCGCTGATCCCGAACGGCCCGATCGTCGTGCGTACCGCATTGAACGACGACATCAAGGCCAAGTTCAAGCAGTTCATGATGGATCTGCCGAAGACCGACGCCGCCTGCTTCTCCGCCATTCAGGGCGGCGAGTTCACCGGTTTCGTCGAGGTCAACAGCGATTTCTACAAGCCTATCATCGACGCCCGCAAGGCGACGATCGGCGGCTGATCGCCAAAACGCGCCGTTCTGAGCCGGCCGCCGAGCTGCGGCCGGCATTCGCCTATCGGGCACTTGCAGCCGCCCGCTCCGGATCGTCTCGATGAAACGATCCGACTTTTTGAACCGACGCACTTCCTCTTCCCCGGAAGCGCTCTAGAGGCCGGCCCCTGCCGGAAACCCAATGGCCACTTCCGTGACAACACGGCACCTCAGCGAGAAAGGCGCCCTTATCGAGCGCCACTGGCAGGAGCTCAACGATCGACGGCGTCTCTACACCTGGCTCGGTCTCGCATTTCTTGGGCTGACGCTTTTCAGTTCGCTCTGGTTCGCGAACGAGTCGAACGCGGGCAAGTTCTTCGACCGGCTGCCGCACTTCTTCGATTTCGTCGGCCATCTCATGCCGCGCGATCCGATAGAGATCGTTCGCGCCCTTTTCGATCTGCCTTCGCCCTATGACGACGGCAGCTTCAAATATAATTACCCGGATGGGCGCCTCTATGTGACCGAAAGCCTCTACATCCCGGAATATGTTCACAAGATGCTGGAGACCGTGAACATCGCCATCTTTTCGACTGTTATCGGCGTCTTCTTCGGCTTCATCCTGTGCTTCCTCGCCGCGAAGAATCTCATGCCCAATCCCTGGATCAGGGGCATCGTCCGCCGGCTGATGGAAATCCTGCGCGCGTTTCCGGAAGTCGTCATCGCAGGATTTTTCCTGGCAATCCTTTCGCTCGGGCCCATTCCCGCCATCGCTGCGGTCTCGATCCACACGATCGGCGCGCTCGGCAAGCTGTTCTTCGAGGTGGTCGAGAATGCCGACATGAAGCCGGAGGAAGGCCTGCGTGCCGTCGGCGCCAACTGGATCGAGCGGGTCTGGTTCGGCATGGTCCCCCAGGTGCTGCCCAACTTCACCAGCTATTTTCTGCTCCGACTCGAAATCAACGTGCGCGCCTCCACGATCATCGGCGCCGTCGGCGGGGGCGGCATCGGCGAACTCCTGCGCCTGTCGATCGGCCAGGGCCATGAAGCAAAGACGCTCGCGATTGTCCTCCTGCTCTTCGCCACGATCTTCGCCGTCGATCAGTTCTCCGCCTGGCTTCGCCGCCGTCTCGTCGGCGACCAGGCGTTCCAGCTCGCGCAGTAGGACCGCATCATGATTGCCTCGACCAACCTCGATGCGCGCGAAATGCAAGCCATTGCAGCGCGCCACCCGCATCTCCTGCAGACGTCGGCCGCCAAGCGGCGCCGCACGGCACTGATAGCCGCCGGCGTCGTTCTTTACATGGTGTTCAGCTGGTGGTTCTTCTCGATCGGGCACGTGCTCGCCAATGCCAATTGGGGGATTGCCGGCACCTATCTCGCCGACTGGGTATCCTACGAAGTGCGTCCTGAGATCGCCATCGAGCCCGATGGGTCGATGAGCGTGTCCTTCGGGCGCAACTCGCCGCTTGGAGACGATCCGAACCCCGAATGGGTCGCGCTCGAAAAGCAAACGGTCACGCGCACCGTCGCCGTGCCGGCGGCCGCGGCGCAGGTCCAGAAGCCAAAGACCGCCTCCTCATTCAGCTTCATGGCGCCGAACGCGGCGCGCGGCGGTGACACGAATTCGACGCCGCAGGAAGATCTCGCCACGACCCGCACCGAAGAAGTCGTCACGCATGCCCTGGTGAAGTTCGATAGCTCGACGCGTATCGACGTCGCCGAAAAGCGCGTCACCGTCACGCATGCCGGCGAGACGCTCGTGCTTCAGGTCGACGGCGCGGACAGGGTAACGCCGGAGGGATCCCTTCCCTCCTGGGCGATCCAGAAGCGGCCGGGCGAGAAGGTGACGCTGTCCTTCGGCGCTACCGGCTGGGCCGAAGTGGAGGGCGATGAGGTTTCCATCCGCAACCGCTTCTTCGGCTGGGTGAATTTCCTGTTCGACACCAACTCGCCCTTTTTCGGGAAGTCCTATAGCGAAGTCGCCTCCCTGATCGTCTCCGGAGAACGAATCGATCCGGCGCGCTCCAACCTCTCGCTTGCCTGGAACAACATCCTCTACAACGCGGAATGGCAGCATCTGGACGTGTGGACTAAACTCCTGCAGACGATCGTCATGGCTTTCGTCGGAACGCTTTTTGCCTCCTTCATCGCCTTCCCGCTTTGCTTCCTCGCGGCACGCAACATCACGCCGAGCCGGGTCACCAACCAGCTGGTGAAGCGTTTCTTCGACTTCCTGCGGTCGGTCGACATGTTCATCTGGGCGCTGTTCTTCACGCGCGCCTTCGGGCCGGGGCCGCTCGCGGGCATTTCGGCGATCTTCTTCACCGACACCGGCACGCTCGGCAAGCTCTACTCCGAGGCCCTCGAGAACATTGACGACAAGCAGCGTGAGGGCGTCAAATCGGTCGGCGCCGCGCCGGTCGCCGTGCAGCGCTTCGGCGTGCTGCCGCAGGTCCTGCCGGTCTTTGCCAGCCAGGCGCTCTATTTCTGGGAGTCGAACACGCGCTCGGCGACCATTATCGGCGCCGTCGGCGCCGGCGGGATCGGACTCAAGCTTTGGGAGGCGATGCGTACCAATTCGGATTGGGAAAACGTCGCCTATATGGTACTGCTGATTTTGATGGTTGTCTTCGTTTTCGACGGCATCTCCAACGTGTGCCGCTCACGCCTGATGGGGCGGAAGGCACACTGATCCGAATTGTGCAGCCTGCCGATTTCATCATGATGTTGTCATGCAAATGGGCTAGCTGCGCATTTCATCCCGCGAATTATCGACTCGGGCAAAATGCCTTGAGGCGACTGATGAAGAGAGTGTGAACCCGTGCGCTACGCAATCTACTTCGCGCCGCCGTCCGATGACCGGCTGTCGCAGACCGCTTCCCGTTGGCTGGGACGCGACGCGTTCACCGGCGGCGCCCTTGACTGCCCGGAAAATCCGGCAGTAGGACGCGAGGAGCAGATGGCTTTGACGACCGAGCCCCGGCGTTACGGCTTTCACGGGACACTGAAGGCACCGTTCGGGCTCACCTCCGGCCGCAGTGAGTCCGACTTGATCGCGGCTTTCGACGAGTTCGCGGCGGAGATCGAGCCGTTCGAAGTGCCGAAGATCGCCTTGCATCAGATCGGCCCCTTCTTCGCGCTCGTCTCGGCTGAGCCTTGCCCGCCCCTGCAGCGCCTCGCGGACCAGGCGGTTCGCCGCTTCGAGCCATTCCGGGCGCCGCTCTCGGAAGCCGATCTCGCCCGCCGCAATCCGGAGAGGCTTACGCAGCGTCAGCGCGAGTACCTGGCGGCATGGGGCTACCCATACGTCTTCGAGGAGTTCCAGTTCCATCTGACGTTGACGGGGCCGGTGCCGGAAGAAATGCAGCGCCCCATGAGACAGGCGCTCGAGACGGTGTTCGCCGAATTCATCGGCAAGCCGCTTGCCGTCTCGACGATCGCGCTTTTCGCCGAAGAACGCCGCGGCGCCCCCTTCACCGTCCATTCCCTGCTGCCGCTCGGCGGCGCATCCGAACGAAAGATAGCATGACATGCCCAAAGAACAGGTTTTGACCAACGCCCGCATCGTTCTGGAAGACCGGATCCTCGACGGTTCGGTGCTGATCCGCGACGACAGGATCGCCGACATCTCCGAAGGGGCGAGTGCCACGGGCGAGGATTTCGAGGGCGACTACCTGCTGCCCGGGCTGGTCGAGCTGCACACCGACCATCTCGAGGCGCATTATTCTCCGCGCCCCGGGGTTCGCTGGCTGAAAATCGCGGCCATCCAGGCCCATGACGCCCAGGTCGTAACCTCCGGCATCACCACCGTTTTCGATTGTCTGCGCCTGGGTTCGGACGAGGACAGCGGCTTTCCGAAAGGCGAGATGCGAAGCATGGCCGATGCGCTCGCCCAAGCCAAGCAAGAGGGCCGTTTGCGGGCCGATCACCTGATCCATCTGCGCTGCGAAGTGTCGACCGCCGACGTGCTGGAGCACTATGAGGACTTCCGGAACGACCCGCAGGTCCGTCTGGTTTCACTGATGGACCACGCGCCCGGGCAGCGCCAATTCCAGACGATGGACCAGTACACGCTCTATTACAAAACCAAGCGCGGCCTTACCGACGACGCCTTCGCCGCATTCATCGAGCGTCAGCAGGCGCTCTCGGCGCGCTATGCGACACCGCATCGAAACGCCCTCGCAAAAGCCTGCGCCGAGCGCGGCATCACGGTCGCCAGCCACGACGATGCGACGGTCGAGCATGTCGAAGAATCGATCGGCTACGGCATTCGCCTCGCGGAGTTCCCGACAAGCTTCGAGGCGGCGGAAGCCTCGCACCGCGCGGGTCTCAGCGTATTGATGGGTGCGCCCAATATCGTGCGCGGCAAGTCGCATTCCGGCAATATCGCCGCGCGCGATCTCGCGAAGCGCGGCGTCCTCGACGTGCTTTCTTCCGATTACGTTCCCTTCAGCCTGATCCATGCGCCTTTCATACTGGCAGACGAGGTCGAATCGATCGGGCTTCCCGAGGCCATTGCGATGGTGACGGCGACGCCCGCCCGCACAGTTGGGCTCGAAGATCGCGGCCGGATCGCCGTCGGGCTCCGCGCCGACATCGCGCGCGTTCGCCGGCCGGAGGGCATACCGGTCGTCCGCTCCGTCTGGCGCGAAGGACGGCGTGTCGCATGACCGCCGCCGAGCGAGGATCCGGAACGCTCATCGTCGTCGTCGGTCCGAGCGGCGCCGGGAAAGACAGCGTCATGGGCTTTGCCGCCCGACATTTCGCGCAGCGCCCCGACATTCTCTTCGTCCGGCGGGCGATCACGCGGCCATCGGATGCGGGAGGCGAGGTGCACGAAAGCGTGTCCGCCGCCGAATTCGAGGAGATGAACCGGAGCGGCGCTTTCGCCGTTTCCTGGCAGGCGCATGGGTTGAGCTACGGCATCCCGGCCGACATCGCCGAAAAGATCGCAACAGGCATGACCGCGATCGTAAACGGCAGCCGTGCCGCCCTCCCCGCCATTCGCCAGGCGTTCGGTGCGATCGCCGTTGCCGTGATCACCGCCGAGCCGCCGGTGCTGGCAAAACGGCTGGCGGAACGCGGCCGGGAGAGCGAGGAAGACGTGCTGCGCCGCCTGACCCGGCAGGCACCCGACGTCATCGCCGATCCCGACGTAACGGTCATCGACAACAGCGGCAGGCTGGATGTGGCCGGCCGGCAATTCGTTGCGCTGGTCGAACGGCACTCAGCCAGAAGTCATCACCCTGCCTGAAGAAAGGCCGAGCGGTTGGGAAACTTTTATCCCGGCCCGCCCTGTGCCAAGGCCTCCTCCTCTGCTTCCTCGATCTTCTTGACCATGGGCAGGTCCGCCGCGGCGGCGATAATGGAGTCGAGGAGCCCGGGAAAGCGGATGTCGAGATCGTCCCGCCGCAGCGTGATCAACCGGCTGGTACCGGAGACCTCGGTACGCGTGATGCCCGCCTCGCGCAGCTTGGCAAGATGATAGCTGATATTCGTCTTGGAGCCGAAATCCGTGAAGTTCAGGCACATGGTCGGCCTACCCTCTCGGCGGGCCAGATAGCCCACGATCGCCAGGCGCGTCGGATCGCCGAGCGCCGCGAGGACATTGGACAAGATGATCTGATCGGCGATGGGATGCGGTAGGGTCATTGAATCAACGATTGCTGATTTCGGGATATTGACACGACGAGCAACGAAGTTCAATAGTTCAATATCCTTTGAACTAAGGGGATCTCCCCATGGACAAGCGCATCATCTGGCTCGCCGTTGGCTCTTTCACAATGAGCACGGTCGGCTTCGTCTTTTCGAGCCTTCTTCCGTCTATCGCCGCCGATACGCACACGACCATTCCCCATGCGGGGCATCTGATCACCCTGTTCTCGCTTTCCTATGCCATCGGCGCGCCGCTGCTTTCGGCACTGGCCGGCGCGGCGGACCGGCGTCGACTGCTGGTGGCTGCAATGCTCGTCTTCGTCGTCGGCAACGGCATCGCGGCGATGAGCGTCTCCTTCACCACGCTGCTGCTCGCCCAGATCGTGATGGGAATGG
The DNA here is from genome assembly GCF_000427465.1 of Sinorhizobium arboris LMG 14919. NCBI lineage: Bacteria > Pseudomonadati > Pseudomonadota > Alphaproteobacteria > Hyphomicrobiales > Rhizobiaceae > Sinorhizobium > Sinorhizobium arboris. The sequence goes on from NZ_ATYB01000008.1 coordinate 577,668, forward strand.
CAAGCGGCCTCTTTGCTGCCACAGCGCAAGCGACGGCGGTTTCGCTGGCAGGACCGGAACACCGCGCACTGGCGATCTCCATCGTGGTGGGCGGCACCACATTCGCCGTGGCGCTTGGCGCGCCGCTCGGCGCGCTGATCGCCGCCTTCTGGGGCTGGCGCGGCACGTTCGGGACAGTCGCGCTGGTTGGGCTCACCTGCGCTGCCATGCTCTGGCTTCGCCTGCCGCGGGGCCTCAACGGAACGAAGCTGACGATGTCCGAGCGCTTCGGCGCCATTGGTCGTCCGGGCGTGGCCTCGTCGCTCATGGTGACGTTTCTCTACCTCACCGGCGGCTTCATGATCATCTCCTATCTCGCACCGCTGGCGATCGATGGGGCCGGGCTGTCGCATCTGGCGCTGCCCGGTCTGCTCCTCGCCTTCGGGGTCGGCGCGGTGATCGGCAATCTCTCCAGCGGCTATCTGGCCGACCGGCTCGGCGCCACCCGCGTGGTGACAGCTTCGCTGATTTCCGCGCTCGCGGTCTCTCTGACGATCGCCTTCGGCCTGCACCTCCTCACGCGCGACTTCGCGGGCTTGCTGTTGATCGGCATCATGGTGCCATGGGGCATTGTAGGCTGGGCCTTCCCGCCGGCCCAGGCGAGCCGCATAGTCGGCTTTGCGCCGGAGGTTGCGCATCTGACCCTGTCGCTCAACGCCTCGGCGATCTATCTCGGCATCGCAGCCGGCACGGCAATCGGCGGACGCATACTGGAGAATACGGCCGCAGCGGATCTCGGCTTCTTCGCGGCGTTATTTCCAGTGGCTTCGCTGGCCGTTCTTTATGCAGGATTGCGCTCCCATCGGCGGCGCTTGGCCACCGCGCCGGCGGAATAGTTCCACATACGCAGGCGCGGCGGGGCAACTTCATACTGCCGCATCATCGCCAAGGGGATCCCGACACGGTCACCCGAAAAGCCCCGGATGGGAGTCCGGGGCTTTTTGCTGTGTTTCTGGCCGGCGGGTCACACCGCGCTACTTCACGGATCATATTTCCCCTTGTCATCTCCAGTGTTATGTATATACATTAACGGCAAAGAAGGACGGAACCTTATGGACGGAAACGAAAACCCGAGCTCTGTCGGAACCAGCCTCTGGCGTGATGCACGCCTTGCCACGCTTCGCGAGGACCTGGGGCCGCTCGGCGTCGTGGAAAACGGCGCCATCGCCGCGCGCGGAGAGCGGATCGTCTATGCCGGACCCGAAGACGATCTGCCTTCTGAGCTTGCTCGCGCCGACCAGATCTTCGATTGCGAAGGCCGTTGGATCACCCCGGCGCCGATCGACTGCCACACCCATATCGTTCATGGCGGCGACCGGGCCCGGGAGTTCCAGCTCCGCCTCGAAGGCGCGACCTATGAGGAGATCGCCCGTGCCGGAGGCGGCATCGCTTCGACCGTCAAGGCAACCAACGCCCTTTCCGTCGACGAACTCGTTGAGGCGGCACTTCCACGACTCGACACCCTGCTCGCGGAAGGCGTGTCCACCGTCGAGATCAAGTCGGGCTATGGTCTCAACGTCGAGACCGAGATCAAGATGCTTCGGGCCGCACGCCGGCTCGAGAGCCTGCGTCCGGTCCGCATCGTCACCAGCTATCTCGCGGCCCACGCGACGCCGCCGGAGTATCGGGGCCGAAACGGCGACTACATCGCCGAGGTCGTTCTGCCTGGGCTTGCTGCCGCCCACGCGGAGGGGCTCGTCGATGCGGTCGACGGGTTCTGCGAAGGCATCGCCTTCTCGCCTGCGGAAATTACCCTGGTGTTCGACAAGGCAAGATCGCTGGGCCTGCCGGTAAAGCTCCACGCCGAACAGCTCTCCGACCTCGGCGGCGCGAAGCTCGCTGCCTCCTACGGCGCGCTTTCCGCCGATCATCTCGAATATCTCGACGCTGCGGGCGCAGCCTCCATGGCCAAGGCCGGCACGGTCGCCGTCCTCCTGCCCGGTGCTTTCTACACCCTCCGGGAAAAGCAGCTTCCGCCCGTCGAAGCGCTCCGCGCGGCCGGAACGCGAATCGCGGTCGCCACCGATTGCAACCCCGGGACTTCGCCGCTGACCTCACTGCTCCTGACTTTGAACATGTCCGCTACGCTCTTCCGGCTGACGGTGGAGGAATGCCTGGCGGGCGTCACCCGCGAGGCCGCCCGAGCGCTCGGAATCCTGCGCGAGACCGGTACGATCGAAGCCGGCAAGTCCGCCGACCTTGCCATCTGGAACATCGATCAGCCAGCGGAATTGATCTACCGCATCGGCTTCAATCCGCTCTGCGAGCGGATTTTCAAGGGTAAAAGGATTCCCCGATGACCGTCATTCTCAGGCCCGGCTTCGTTCCTCTCAGTGACCTCGAAACGATCTACTGGACCGGCGCGCCGGCGCGCCTCGATCCCGCCTTCGATCCCGGCATTGCCAAAGCTGCAGCGCGGATCGCCGAGATCGGGGCGGGCAATGCGCCGGTCTACGGCATCAACACCGGCTTCGGCAAACTGGCTTCGATCAAGATCGACAGCGCCGACGTGGCGACGTTGCAGCGCAATCTGATCCTCTCGCATTGCTGCGGCGTGGGCCAGCCTCTCACGGAAAGTATCGTGCGGCTGATGATGGCGCTCAAGCTGATCTCGCTCGGCCGCGGCGCCTCCGGCGTTCGGCTGGAGCTCGTCCGGCTGATCGAAGCGATGCTGGACAAGGGCGTGATCCCGCTCATTCCCGAAAAAGGTTCGGTTGGCGCTTCCGGCGACCTGGCTCCGCTTGCCCACATGGCCGCGGTAATGATGGGCCATGGCGAAGCCTTCTTCCGCGGCGAACGCATGAAAGGCGATGCCGCCCTGATAGCGGCCGGACTGTCGCCGATCACGCTGGCGGCCAAGGAGGGCCTGGCGCTCATCAACGGCACGCAGGTCTCGACCGCGCTTGCCCTTGCCGGGCTCTTCCGCGCCCACCGCGCCGCGCAGGCTGCCCTCATCACCGGCGCCCTTTCGACCGATGCGGCCATGGGTTCGTCCGCGCCGTTCCACCCGGATATCCATACCCTGCGCGGTCATCGCGGCCAGATCGACACGGCCGCAGCGCTTCGCCGGCTTCTTGAAGGCTCTCCCATTCGTCAGAGCCATATCGAGGGCGACGAGCGCGTGCAGGATCCCTATTGCATCCGCTGCCAGCCGCAGGTCGATGGCGCCTGCCTCGATCTCCTGCGCTCCGTCGCAGCCACGTTGACGATCGAAGCCAATGCGGTCACCGACAATCCGCTGGTGCTTTCGGACAGTTCCGTCGTCTCCGGGGGCAACTTCCATGCCGAACCGGTCGCATTTGCCGCCGACCAGATCGCGCTCGCGGTGTGCGAGATCGGCGCCATTTCCCAGCGCCGCATCGCCCTTCTGGTCGATCCCGCGCTCAGTTACGGCCTGCCGGCCTTTCTGGCCAAGAAGCCGGGCCTCAACTCCGGACTGATGATCGCCGAGGTCACTTCGGCGGCGCTGATGTCGGAAAACAAGCAGCTCTCCCATCCGGCCTCCGTCGACTCGACGCCGACCTCGGCAAACCAGGAAGACCATGTGTCCATGGCCTGCCATGGTGCGCGCCGGCTGCTCCAGATGACGGAGAACCTTTTTTCGATCATCGGCATCGAGGCGCTTGCCGCGGTGCAGGGCATCGAGTGCCGCGCTCCGCTCACCACCAGCCCGGAACTTCAAAAGGCTGCCGCAGCCGTGCGCAGCGTCTCCTCCAGTATCGAGGAAGACCGCTACATGGCCGACGACCTCAAGGCCGCGGGCGAACTCGTCGCGTCGGGCCGGCTGGCCGTCGCCGTCTCCGCCGGCATTCTTCCGAAACTGGAGAACTGACATGGCCGTCTTCGAAATCCGGCAGGGCAGCTCGCCCGTCCTCCTCGGCTTTCCGCATACGGGTACCGATGTGCCTGCCTCGATTTGGGAACGGCTCAACGACAATGGCCGTATCCTCGCCGACACCGACTGGCAAATCCACGATCTCTACGGAGGTCTCCTGCCGGACGCGACGACGGTTCGCGCGACCTTTCACCGCTACGTCATAGATGCCAATCGCGACCCGGCAGGCGTCAGCCTCTACCCCGGCCAGAACACAACGGGGCTCGTGCCCGAAACCGACTTCGACGGCCAGTCTATCTGGAAAGAAGGCGACGGCCCGACGGACGCCGACGTAGCGGAGCGCCTGCGCGATTTTCACGCGCCCTATCACGCGGCGCTCGCCGCAGAGATCGCCCGTGTCAAGGCGATCCATGGCGTGGCGGTGCTTTACGATTGCCATTCCATCCGCTCGCATATTCCCTTCCTCTTCGAAGGCACCCTGCCGGACTTCAATATCGGCACCGATACGGGAAAGACCTGCGCTCCTGAGATCGAACGGGCAACCGCACAAATTGCAGCCGGGGCAGACGGTTACAGCCATATTCTCAATGGCCGCTTCAAGGGCGGCTGGACGACGCGTCACTATGGCCGCCCGGAACAGGGCGTTCACGCGATCCAGATGGAACTGGCGCAATCGACGCATCTGGCGACGGAAGCACCGCCCTTCGCTTTGGACAGGGAAAAAGTCGAAAGGCTTCGGCGTCCGCTGAAAGCCATTCTCGAATGCATCGAAACAATCGCTAAAGAGCTCAAAAGGACAGGGAGCGAGGCATGAACGTGAACAACCCGCGCCACAATATTCGCGAAGTGCGCAGCCCGCGCGGCACCGAGATCAGCGCCAAGAGCTGGCTGACGGAAGCGCCGCTCCGCATGCTGATGAACAATCTCGACCCTGATGTCGCCGAAAATCCGCACGAGCTCGTCGTCTATGGCGGCATTGGCCGGGCAGCCCGCACCTGGGCCGATTTCGACCGCATCGTCGCGGCACTGAACGACCTCAACGAAGACGAGACCCTGCTCGTCCAGTCCGGCAAGCCGGTCGGCGTCTTCCGCACGCACAAGGATGCTCCGCGCGTGCTGATCGCCAACTCCAATCTCGTGCCGCACTGGGCGAACTGGGATCATTTCAACGAGCTGGATAAGAAGGGTCTCGCCATGTACGGCCAGATGACCGCCGGTTCGTGGATCTACATCGGCACGCAGGGCATCGTCCAGGGCACTTATGAGACCTTCGTGGAAGCTGGTCGCCAGCACTATGGCGGAGACCTCAAGGGCAAGTGGATCCTGACGGGCGGCCTCGGCGGCATGGGTGGTGCCCAGCCGCTCGCCGCCGTCATGGCCGGCGCCTGCTGCCTCGCCGTCGAATGCAATCCGGACTCGATCGATTTCCGCCTGCGCACCCGCTATCTCGACGAGAAGGCGGAGACGCTCGAAGAAGCCATGGAGATGATCGAGCGCTGGACGAAGGCCGGCGAAGCGAAGTCGGTCGGCCTGCTCGGCAATGCCGCCGAAATCCTGCCGGAAATGGTCCGCCGCGGTATCCGCCCCGATATGGTTACGGACCAGACCTCGGCGCACGATCCGATCAACGGCTATCTGCCGAAGGGCTGGTCGATGGCCGAATGGAAGGCCAGGCGCGAGAGCGACCCGAAGGCGGTCGAGAGAGCCGCCCGCGCCTCGATGCGCGACCATGTCGAGGCGATGCTCGCCTTCTGGGATTCCGGCGTCCCGACCCTCGACTACGGCAACAATATCCGCCAGGTGGCCAAGGACGAAGGCCTCGAGCGCGCCTTCGATTTCCCCGGCTTCGTGCCGGCCTATATACGTCCGCTGTTCTGCAGGGGTGTCGGCCCTTTCCGCTGGGCGGCGCTCTCCGGCGATCCGGAAGACATCTACAAGACCGACCGAAAGGTGAAGGAGCTGCTGCCGGACAACAAGCACCTGCATAACTGGCTCGACATGGCGCGCGAGCGCATCGCCTTTCAGGGCCTGCCCGCACGCATCTGCTGGGTCGGCCTCGGCGATCGTCACCGTCTCGGCCTCGCCTTCAACGAAATGGTGCGCAGCGGCGAACTGAAGGCCCCCATCGTCATCGGCCGCGACCATCTCGACTCCGGCTCGGTCGCCTCCCCGAACCGCGAAACCGAGGCGATGAAGGACGGGTCCGACGCCGTCTCCGACTGGCCGCTCCTGAACGCGCTTCTCAACACCGCCTCCGGTGCAACCTGGGTGTCGCTGCATCATGGCGGTGGCGTCGGCATGGGCTTCTCGCAGCATTCCGGCATGGTGATCTGCTGCGACGGTACGGACGATGCGGCGCGCCGCATCGAGCGGGTCCTGTGGAACGACCCGGCAACGGGCGTCATGCGCCACGCCGACGCGGGCTATGACATTGCGCTCGACTGCGCTCGTGAGAAGGGCCTTCGCCTGCCGGGCATATTGGGCAAGTGATCTTAGTCGTTACGCTGTTTCAGTGAACACAGTCCGCACCTCACCCTCCGCCATCGTCCCTGTGCTTGTCACAGGAATGATGGCTGAGGGGGAGGCCCGGGAGGTACTGCCGCCTGTCATCTTCAGGACGCAGACTCTTTTCCTCGGCAATCGCCGTCGAGGAAAAGCAGCAGCATGAGCCCGGCGGCGCCTGCAAGGGAGCTTAGCAGCGCCGTTCCCGAATAATCTCCGATGCGCGTTCCGAGCGCGAAAAGAGCGGCGCCGAATCCCGCGCCCAGGAAGACGTTCACCGAGATGAGCGAACTGCCCAGTCCCGGCCGGTCTGCGATCAGCTCCTGCAGATAGGTGATCGGAATGCTGATCAGTGCCGCTGCGCCGAAAGCGCTGATGAGCGTCAGCGCATAAATGTGCCAGCGCTCGGTCGAAAGCCCGAGCAGGGCCATGTTGACGACATAGATCGCCGTGCCGAGCGCGAGCGCATCGATATGACTGAGCCGGTACTGGATACGTCCCCACACCACGATAAACACCACCTCCAGCAAAGCGACGATACCGACGATGATGCCGATATCGCTTACCTTGCCGCCGGCCGCACCGGTGACGATCAGCGGCAGGACCGCCGCAGTGACGTGCAGCATCGACGAAATGAGGGCGATGGCGAGAAGCCGCGCCAGAACGCGCAGCGACAATATCTCGCCGAAGGACGCGAGAAACGAGAGGCGTTTGCCCAAAGCACCGTCCACGCCCGCCTTTTCCGGCAGCAGCCGCAAGACGAGCACGAAGTTGGCGAGACAGCCGAGGCTCGCCAGCAGATAGGCCGGCAGCATGCTGCCGCGGGCGGACAGCACCAATCCGACCAGTCCGGGAACCACTACCCAGGAAAGCGATATGGCCGCACGAATGCCGGAATTGACGGCAGCCGTATGCCTGCCCCCCATATCTTTCGCAGCCGTGCGGACATAGGCGAAGAGCAGCGGATTGAGTGCGCCGTGAACGGGCAGCAGCATGAGGGCCGCAAGCACGAAGCTCCCCTTCGTCGGCAGCAGATAAACCGCCCCGTAGCCTACAACCCCGCAGAGAATGACCGCCAGCATCAGCGCCCGATAATTGCCGACGCGGTCGGCGACGATGCCGATCGTCACGCTGACCGCAACATTGACCAGTGCCGCTGCAAAGATCAGCGCCGAATAGAACCCGTCGCTCAACCCCAGTTCGGTGATGCCGACGACCGACTGGTAGGGCGACGTCGCTGCCCCCGAAAAGCCGAACAGAATGATGGCGATCATGCTTGTCCGGATGACCGGATTGCGCATGGCGATCAACAGCGGGGAAAACATGAGGGGGCAAAGTCCGCGGAAGGGGGAACGTCTCGATGAAACCCGCCGGAGACCCGGGGCGGGTTTACTGTTTCAGGTCCAGCGAGCTGACAGGCTGGCGCTGGGGTGAAACTCGAAATCGCGGTCGAAGGGGAAGATCGGCCGCTGCCGGCGCAGGCTTTCCAGCTTCTCGATATCCTGATTGACGACGCCGTTCGTCAGCGCCATCAGGTTCGGATTGGCGATCGGCGCAAGCTCCGGCGAGAGATAACCGGACTTGACGACGAGCAGCCGCACGGTCCCCGGGTCGAGACCGAGGCGGACAAAGTCCTCGATGTTGTGATAGGGGCGGCGTCGCGCCGACAATACGACCACTATGCTCCCGACCTGAACCACCGCCTGTCGCTCGGCAACCGGTCCCGGATCATCCAGATGCACCACCTCGGCCTCGACCTCTGCGGACGGGCTCGACGCGTCGAGACTGCCGCCGATCCGCAACGTCAGCTTCCCGCCCGCGCCGGCCGCGAAACAGGCATCGACGGCCGGCCGATCGGCAATGCCGGCGATCAACGCATCGCGCCAGCCGCGCTCGAGCAGCGCGATCATCACATCCGCCCGGTCGCCGACGCCGCCACCTGTGGGGTTATCGCCGGAATCTGCGAGGACTACGGGCGCCGTCGTTGCCCGCTCAGCGATGTCGAGCATGTCGGCAAGCGATCCGGTTACCGCTCCGAAATGAAAATTTTTCCTCTGCTGCCAATAGTTTGCAGCAATTTCCTCAGCCGCCTTCGAAGCGTCGGCCTTGTCCGAGCCGGTGACGACGGCGCAGGCGGTCGCTCTCGGCTCGTCGGCCCAGACGTAGCCCACCATCAGATTGGCGTCGAGGATGCCGGGCCGCCTGTCGAATTCAGGCAGAGCACGATAAAGGCTCGACGCCGGCTCGTCCTCCGTCGAGGTGCGTTCCCCGGGGAGGAGAAGCGGCACAGGTGCCCAGGCGACGCCGGGCCGCTTCCCGGAACGAAGCGCCTCTACCAGCATCGACCAGGCCCGCACCATGGTTTCGCGCGTATCGATATGCGGCGCCGTCCGGTAGGCCGCGAAGATATCGATTTGATCGATGATCCGCTGACTGACATTGCCATGGAGATCGTAGCTGACGGCAAGCGGGCAATCGGGGCCGATGACGGCGCGGGCGGCGGTGATCCAGTCGCCCTCGGCGTCGTCCATCCCGTCGACCTTGACCGCGCCGTGCATGGCAAGGTAGAGCCCATCGACAGGCAGGGCCGCCTTCAGCCGCTCCAGGAATTCGGCTTTGAAGGCGTCATAGGCCGGGCGCGAGACGGGGCCGCCGGGTACGGCCCGCGCATGCAGGAGCGGCACGTGGTCTATTCCTTCGGCGCTCAGGAAGTCGAAATAATCCGACCGCAAGAGGTCCTCGCCCCTCAGAATCCGGAAATCTTCGAGCGTCATCAGTACGGGCGAATAGGTGCTGCATTCCGTATGGATTCCACCGACGGCGATCCGCATGGCTCAACTCACAGAATGGGGCTCAATGGCGCGATCGCGGCAAAGCGCAGCCAGTCCTTCTTGTCCTTCGGGGTCCAGGCCGCCTCGGCGATTGCCGGCAGCCGGGGAAAGACGAGGCGGTTGAAATATGCGCGCGACAGGAAATGCTCAGACCAGATGCAGGCCTGGACGCCCTTCATCCGGCTCTTCAGCTCTTCCGGGAACTCTCCTTCCGCCTCATAGGCATAGGTGTGCGCCGGCGTCGCCGTGCCGGCCCAGCTCGCGCCGGGCTCCTGCCAGGCATCCGCCTGGGCCATGTCGAGATAGTAGGCCTGGCCCGGGGTCATCACGACGTCGTAGCCTTCGCGCGCAAGTTCGATGCCGACTTTCGGGTTCTCCCAGGCCATCAGCAGCGTGCCCTCGGTTCCGACGCCGCCGCCATGCGCGACCTCGTTCCAGCCGACAAGTTTGCGCCCGCGCGCCGTCAGCATCTGTTTCACCTTCTTGAGGAAATAGGACTGCAGCGCGAAGGTGCCGGAAATCCCTTCCTGCTCCATGAGTTTTCGCGCCAGCGGTGACGCGAGCCATGAGCCGTCGGCCACCTCGTCGCCGCCGACATGGATATAGCGGCTCGGAAAGAGCTCGACCATTTCGTCGAACACCTTCTCAAGGAACTCATAGGTGTGCGGGATGGCCGGGTTGAGGGCATTGTTCGGATAGCCTTGGACCGAATGGTAGCTTTCCGGCGCCTCCTGCCCATCGGAGAGTTCGGGAAGCGCCACGAGCGCGGCAGTGCTGTGACCGGGTATGTCGATCTCCGGGACGACTTCGATGCTGAGCGCCGCGGCATGCGCGACGATCGCCTTCACGTCCGCATGGCTGTAGAAGCCGCCGACCGGTTCGGCGCCGTTGCCGAGTTGAGGCAGCATAGGCTCGTCCGGACCGCGCATGACGCCGAGCGTCGTCAGCGTCGGATAGGCCTTGATTTCCAGCCGCCAGGCTTCGTCGTCGGTCAGGTGCCAGTGGAAAATGTTGAGCTTGAACCAGGCGAGAATATCGATGAGCCGCATGAGGTCGGCGGTCGGGTAGAATTGCCGCGAGACATCGAGATGACACCCGCGCCAGCCATAGCGTGGCCGGTCCGCTATTGCGCCGGCGGCGGGAAACCTGAATTCGCCTTCGTGGTTTCGCGCTCCGTCGATCAACTGCGCGAGCGTCGTCAGGGCATATTGCCTGCCGGCCGCCGCTCCGTACTCAAGCCGGATCTCCCGGTCGGAAAAAGCAAGCGTGTAGGCTTCGCCTTCGAGCTCCGCTTTTTTCGTGAAGACGATCGGCAGACCTTGCGGGGATGGCGCAAGACTGAAGGGAGCGTGACCGGCAGAAAACAGCCGATGGAAGAGCGCGAGAACGGTGGAGACGGCATCGATCTCGTCCGCATTGCTGTCCGCTGCGGGATAGAGCACGTCCGGGACCGTGTCTCCGGGCGCCGCGTCGATTTCCGCAGGCCAGGGCTGCAGCGCGAAGGGAAGCTCGAGCCAGCCTTCGGGAAGACGCACCGGCGGCAGCTCGCTCGCGGCGCCTTCGAGGCGGAGAGAGGAAACCGCCACGGGAGCATGGCGGCCATCCGACAGCGTCAGATAGGCCGATTTCGCTCCATCCGTGCAATGCTTCGCCTCGCGGTGCAGGCCGCTGACGGTGAAGGTCCAGTGCTCGCCGTGGGCGAGCGTCAGTCCTTCGGGTGGCGCGAATTCATGAAAATTGGCGTTGCGGCGCAGGAAAACCGCGTTTTCGCAAGCGGCCCCGTCAACAACTCGAGTGAGCGACGTGTAGACCAGCCGGAAGCCGCTGAGCGGCCCGCCCGACAGATTGAAGAGGCTGAAGGTGAAGCGCCCGAACGGGCCGCCATCCGGTTGCCAGGCAGACTCGAGGCGATAGAGAACCGGCAGCATGAACATCCTCCCAAGGTGGATTCGTCAGTAATGGATCGATTGCGAGAAGGTCCGCGCGACGTCCGCCTGTCCTGCGGTCAGCCCGCAGTCGACGGGCAGGCAGATACCGGAGATGGCTCCGGCGGCGGGGCTGGCAAGGAAATGCACCGCTTCGGCGACGTCCTTCGGGTCGACGATACGCTGCAAGGGATACCAGCGCTTTGCCTCCTCGAAGACCTGCGGATTGGCGGCTGCGCGTGCCTCCCAGGCCTGCGTGCGCACCGTGGCCGGCGCCACCGCATTCGCGCGGATGCCGAACTTGCCGTATTCGACGGCGATCAGTCGCGTCAGATGCAGAAGGCCCGCCTTGGCGGCGCTATAGGCCGGATGGCCGAAAACATTCATGCCGTTCACCGAGGCGATGTTGACGACCGAGCCCCGGCTCTCTTTCAGCATTTCCTCGACAGCCCGGAAACAGAGAAAGGCCGCTTCGAGGTTGAGTGCATTGTCCATGCGCCAGATATCCTGCGTGGTGTCGTGCAGGCTGACGGCGCGGGCAGCCCCCGCATTGTTCACGAGGGTACGCACGCTGCCGACGGACGCGGCAGCCTCCGCCATTGCGGCCACGCTTGCGGCGTCCGTCACATCGCAGGAAACGGCCAGGAAGCGCTCCGTTCCGCCGAGATCACGCGCCGTCCTCTCCGCCGCCTCACTGTCGATGTCGGCCACGAGAACGGTGTCGTGACAGTCGCCCAGGCGCGCGGCGATAGAGCGGCCGATATCACCGGCGGCTCCTGTGACGATCGCAACGGATTTCGGCATGGGCGTTCCTTCTGCCACGTCAGTCTCCGAGAAGCTGTCGGTCGTCGCCATCCCTGTGCACCACGAGCTGCTGCTTGATGCGTCTGAGCGTCACCGTCGCCTGCGGCTGGACGCGGTAGGCGACGAGGCTCGCGACGATATCGAGCAGTGCGATATAGGCGATACGGGTGGAGGTCGGACGATAGATGTTGTTTCCTTCCGGCAGGTCCACCGGCACGGTGATATCGGCTGCCTGTGCGACCGGGCTGCCGCTCTGGGTAAGCGCGATCGTCGGCACCTGGGCCTCCCGCGCAAGCGTGAAAGCGCGCACCATCTCCGCGTTGCGTCCGGAAAAGGACGAGCCGACGATGACGTCGGCAGGCCGTGCGGCCGCCGCCATCATCATCTGCATGCTGTGATCGGAACTCGCAGTGATGCGCATGCCCAGGCGGAAGAGACGGTTCTGGAACTCCCCGGCGATCATCGAGGAATTGCCGCCCGAACCGAAGGCATAGATCATTTCCGCCTGCGCCAGCCGGTCGGCTGCCTGCTCGATCGCGGCAAGATCGAGAGAACGGTGCAGCAGGAAGAGCGCATTCTGCGCCTTACTGATGATATCCTGCGCCACATCGCCGGGCTCCTGGCTTTTCGGCTCCGGCTTCAGGTAGCGCATCCCGATATAGGGCGTGCGGGCCAGTTGCACCTTGAAATCGGAAAAGCTCTCGCAGCCGAGCCGCCGGCAGAAGCGCGTGACCGTCGGCGGCGAAACGTCGGCTTTACCCGCAAGTTCGATGATCGAAGCGTTCACCGCGAACTCGAAATCATTGAGCAGGATGTCGGCGATGCGGTTTTCCGACTGGGAAAGCCGCCCCTTCTCCTCCTGCAGTGTCGCGAAAATATCCATCGAACGGCGCCCTCTCCCTGCTCAGGCGTCCTTCGGCTTGTACGCGACGCAATCGATTTCCACCTTGCAGTCGACCATCATGGACGACTGCACACAGGCGCGCGCCGGCGGATGAGCTCCGAAATATTCGTGATAAATCCTGTTGAAGCTCCAGAAATCCCGCGGGTCGTCCAGCCAGACGCCAACTCTCACCACATGCTCGACACCGTAACCGGCCTCTTTCAAGATGGCCAGAAGATTGCCGATCGCCCTGTGCGTCTGCGCGACGATATTTCCGTCGATGATCTCGCCGTCTTCCATTGCGACCTGACCGGAGACGTGAAGCCAGCCGTCCGCCTCCACGGCACGTGCGAAAGGCAACGCTTTTCCGCCTGCGCCAACCTGTTCGGCACCATAGCGTCTGATCGACATGAAAGACCCGCTCTGCAAATTATTTTCTTTATCCATTGACAAGGGACCACAGAATGCGGAATTTGACCAGAGAAAATCGTCGTTTATGAAAAGAATTTCAATGCAGGCGAAGATACATGCGGAATCCTTTCCAGAATCCGTTTCCCGATAGCGACACGGCGCGCCACTTCATATGGGAGATGTTGGTCACCCGCGATATCGACGCTTTCCTGGCCGCCGATTGGTCGATGGTAGCCGACGATTTCGTCGAGGAGAGCTTCATCGGCATTGACGGACGGCGGGAGACGAACCCGGACAAATGGCGGCTCACCTTTCCCTCGCTCGCCGTCTATCGCGATGAATGGCTGCGCCAGGCGCGGGATTTCGCCGGGCAGTCCTTTGCCGAGGATCCGCGGCAGGCGATCTTCACCACCACGACCCTGGAAGACATCGAGGTCGAGGGAGAACTTGCCCTCGCGCGCAAGAAGTTCGACGGCGGGCTGAAGAAAGCGGACGGCACCTTCGACGTGATGAAGTGGCAGACGGTTTACTATTGCCGTCTACACCGGGGCCGCTGGAAAATCTGCGGCTTCACCGGCTATCTCCCCAATCCGATGGGGGCCGAACTGAGTTGACGGACAAAGCGAAGCCATTGCGCATCTTCACGGCGGCGCTCGCGACGGAGACGAACACTTTTTCTCCCATCTGCATCGACAGGCGCGCATTCGAGGCATCGCTTTACGCTCCGCCCGGAAAGCACCCGGAAACGCCGACGCTCTGCACTGCGCCGATCACCATCGGCCGCCGCGTGACCGCGCAAAAAGGCTGGGAACTCATCGAAGGAACAGCCGCCTGGGCGGATCCTGCCGGTCTCGTCAATCGCCAGACCTATGAGGAGCTGCGTGACGAGATCCTCGGCCAATTGCGTGACGCCATGCCCGTCGATGCCGTCGTTCTCGGTCTGCATGGTGCGATGGTCGCCGACGGTCATGAGGATACCGAGGGCGACCTGCTTCAGCGCGTACGCGAAATCGTCGGTCCGGACGTGCTCGTCTGCGCCGAACTCGACCCGCATAGCCATCTCACAGCAAGGAGAGTGGCGGCCGCGGACTTCTTCGTCTTCTTCAAGGAGTTCCCGCACACCGACTTCGTCGAGCGCGCCGAAGACCTCTGGCGGATCGCGATCGATACGCTCGAGGGCCGCATAACGCCGGTGATGTCCATTTTCGACTGCCGGATGATAGACGTCTTCCCCACGTCGCGCGAACCCATGCGCAGCTTCGTCGACAAGCTGATGCAGATCGAGCGGGACGATGCCGATGTGCTGTCATTGTCCGTCGTGCATGGCTTCATGGCCGGCGACGTGGCGGAAATGGGCACCAAGATGCTGGTCGTGACCAACGGCAAGGCGGAGAAAGGCGAGGCTCTCGCCCGTGAACTGGGTCTGGAGCTCTTCTCCCGGCGCGGCACCTATCGCATGCCGGAGATCGACGAACGCCAGGCGGTGGCACAGGCGCTGGCCGCTCCGGCGGGGCCCGTGGTGATTGCCGACATGTGGGATAATCCGGGCGGCGGCACGGCGGGCGATGCAACGGTCGTGCTGGAGGAACTCATTGCGAGGAACGCGACCGACACGGCAATCGGCACGATCTGGGATCCGATGGCCGTGCGTATCTGCATGGCGGCCGGCGAAGGCGCCGAGATCCCGTTGCGCTTCGGAGCAAAATCCGCGCCCGGCACAGGCAGCCCGATCGACGGCATCGTCAAGGTCGTCAGGCTCGTGCGCAACGCCGAAATGCGCTTCGGCGAGAGTTTCGCCCCGTTCGGCGACGCCGCCCATATCCGCTTTCGCGGCATCGACATCATCCTGAACACGACCCGCGCGCAGAGCTTCGACCCGAGCCTGTTTTCCGTAATGGGCATCGACCCGACGTCGAAGAAGATTCTCGTGATCAAATCCACGAACCACTTTTTCGCCTCCTTCTCCAGGATCGCGTCCGAAATCCTCTATTGCTCGGCCGGGACGCCCTATCCCAACGACCCGGCGAGGACTCCCTATCGGCGCGCCAGGCGCGACATCTGGCCGATGACGGCTGACCCGCACGGGCTGGAACGTAGTGCATAGCGGCTTTCCGGCCGTAAATGCGTTGCTCAAAGTGTTGGATCGTCAGCGAGCCGCCGGCTGAAACAGTTCCACGACATTGCCTGAAGGGTCAATCAGCAATATCTGCGATCCGCCGGGTCCGGTGACGACGTCGTTGCGGAACCTCACGCCCGCGGCACGCAGCCGTTCGACCTCAGCGGCCAGATCGTCGACGACAAGGTGAATCCGGTTCCAGCCACCCGGTGCAGGGCATTCGCCGTCCGGCATCGGCCGACCCGCCGAGCTCAACGGGCCGCTCAACAATAGCCGCAGCCCTCCCCGCCTGACGTCCGCGAAAGCGGGAGCGTGGTTGGAGAGAAGAGAAAAGCCAAGATGTTTCGTGTACCACGCGACCGCGGCCGCGACGTCGTCGACCATGTAACGCACGTTGACGGTTGTTTCCGACATTCCTGCCTCCCGATTCAAGTGCACCAGAACAGCCCGCCAGGCGGACTTTCGCATGATTGCGACCCGGACGCCCCCTGTCCGGGGGCGCGTTGCCCCGGACCACATGTTCCCTTCAGACGCAGCGGCGTTCCATAGCGCCCGGCAGCTTGCTTCCAGCATGACACGACCGCCGTGTGCCGAACAGATAACCCGCCGTGAAAACATGCGGCAGGAGGCGATCAATCAGCGATGCGTCTTACCATTAGGACGTCGTCGATTTCCCGGCCCTCGTGAAGGAAGCCGCCCGGAATGCGCCCGACTTCGGCGAAGCCCTGGCGCTCGTAAAACCGGGCGCCGACCACGTTCTCGGCGCTGACCGCAAGCTCCAACTGCTTGATGCCCGCCTTTCGCGCATGATCCGCAACCGTTTCCAAAAGGCGCTTCGCAAGGCCCGTGCCGCGCTGTTCCTGGTGCACATAGACCATGACGAGCGTCGCCCGATGCGCCATTTTGCTCGCGCGCTGACGCATCAAGCCCATAATCCCCACAGGGACATCGCCCCGGAAGGCAACGAAGACCGAGGCATCGACCATTCTGCCGCGCCACTCCTCGGCTGACAATCCTTCCCAGTCTTCGGCGCTACTGGCAAATGAAGCTGACTCCGTCCGCAGCGCTTCCAGCCGAACGGTGCGGAAGGCCTCGACATCGTCCGTGCCGAGCAGCCTGATCGCAACTCCCATCGTCACGCCGCCGCCGGGTCGAAGAGGGCCATGTCGATGTCGGTCATTTCGACCCGGCGCTCGAAGGCGATGCCCTTTTCGTCGAAGAGGTGGCAATCGGCCGCGCGGATGCCGGTCTTGACCAGTTCCTCCGCGCGGATCGCAAGCGTCCCCGGCAACATGGCGCAATAATTCTCGCCCTCCCCGTCAAGCGCCGCATAGGCCACGGTATGAGCGCCGAGGCGCTCGATCACCGAGGGGTTGATCGGCAGCGTCAGGTCCGCCGCACCCATGCGGATATGTTCCGGCCTCACGCCGAGCGAGAGCGTTTGCCCGGCCATCCCCGCGCGGGGCTCGACGGGAACGACAAGCCTCTGCCCCTTGTAATCCACTTCCACGCCGGCATCGCCGACTCCCGTGCAGGTGACCGGCAGGAAATTCATCTTCGGATGCCCGATGAAGCCGGCAACGAATATGTTGGCGGGCTTGTGATAGAGCTCCAGCGGCGCTCCCGTCTGGGCGATCTCACCGGCATTCAGCACGACGATCCGGTCCGCCATCGTCATCGCCTCGACCTGGTCGTGCGTGACGTAGATCATCGTCGCCTTCAATTGCCGGTGCAGCTTCGCAAGCTCGATGCGCATGTCGGCGCGAAGCGCCGCGTCGAGGTTCGACAGAGGCTCGTCGAAGAGGAAGATCTTCGGTTCGCGCACGATCGCCCGGCCGATCGCCACGCGCTGGCGCTGGCCGCCCGAAAGCATACCGGGCTTCTGCTCCAGCCGCTGATCGAGATGCAATATGCGGGCGGCATGCTCGACCTTCGCCTTCAGTTTCTCCTCGGCCATCTTCTCGACCCTGAGCGGGAAGGCGATGTTCTCGAACACGCTCATATGCGGGTAGAGCGCATAGGACTGGAAGACCATGGCTATGCCCCGCCTGGCCGGTGGCAGATCGTTGACCCGCTTGCCGTCGATGACGATGTCGCCGGCGGTCGTCTCGTCAAGCCCCGCGATCATTCTGAGCAATGTGGACTTGCCGCAGCCGGAAGGCCCGACGAAGACCACGAATTCGCCATTCCCGACTTCGAGCTCGATGCTCTTCAACACCTCGTAGGTGCCGTAGAATTTCTGAACCTTGTTGAGAGTGAGCTGTCCCAATAAACTGTCTCCGGCCACCGGCGCAGCGGCGTTTTTTCCAACATGGAAGGCGGGACCGCCGGGCTGAAGCGCGGCGGTCCCGCCGGCTCATTTGTACTGCTCGAGGTCGGCCGCCGCCTTCTTCAGGGCATCCCCCGGCTCGGCTTTGCCGGTCACCACCGACTGGACCATCTCGATCATCGTGTTCTGGAAACCTTTGTAGTCCTTGAAGAGCGGCTCCGGACCACCATAGGCGATGCCGTCGATAAACGGCTTCCAGGACGGATCGGCCTTGACGAATTCGTCGACCTCAGGAGAGGGCCGAAGCGGCGTCAGCCCTGCGCCGCCCTGCAGTTCGTACTCGCCCTGCGGGCCGGGAGAGGTGATGAACTTGGCGAACTCGATCGCTTTCTCCTCGACGCCCGTATCCTTGAACACCACAAGGCTGTCGGTGATCAGCAGCGTGCCTTCGCCCTTGGCCGAAGGGCCGAGCGGCAGCGGCGCCACGCCCCAGTTGACCTTCGTTTCCTTCAGCCGGGCGGCGGCTCCGGAGCCCGCCTGGATCATGCCGACTTTGCCGTCAAGGAAGATGGCGCGGACTTCGTTCTGCTCGTAAGCCGTGGCCCCCTCTACGGAATAGGGAATGATGTCCTTGTAGGCCTGCAGGGCGGCGAGCACTTCCGGACTGTCGATGACGATATTGTCGCCGTCGATGACCTTGCCGTTATTGGTGTAAACCCAATGCATGAACTGGTGCATCGTGTTGTCGAAGGTCTTGGCCGGGAGTCCGTAACCCGCAATCCCGGTCTTTTCCTTGATCTGCTTGGCGAAGGCGATCTCTTCGGCCCAGGTTTTGGGCGGGACTTCCGGATCAAGGCCGGCCTGTTTGAAAAGATCCTTGTTCCAGTAGAGTGCCTTGGTCGTAAAGGCGATGGGCACGCCCCACTGCGTTCCCTCGAACGTCACCGTGTCGACAATGTTCGGATAGTAGCTCTTTTTCTCGTCCCCGGTCATCGGGATCGGAACGATCAGTTCGTTTTCAGCGAGTTCCTTGAGCGCGCGCGATCCGACATAGGCCATGCCGACCGGCGTGCCGGCCACGGCAAGCGTCGTCGCCTTGTCCTGGCACTGGGCCCAGCCGACGACTTCGGGCGTCACCTTCCAGCCGGGATTCTTCCCCTCCCATTCCTTGATGTATTTCTCATGGATAGGATCGATCGTGTCGCCGCAATAGATCCAGCTGATCTCCTGGTCAGCGGCCTGTGCAGCGATGCTGCCGAAGGCTGTCGACCCGAGCAAGGCAAGCGTCAAACAGGTAGCTTTGTAAGCGATTGTCACTGATTAGACTCCCCTATTTTGGTGGTTGTTTATTGTTTCACCGCGCCCGCGGTCAGGCCGCTGACGAGATAGCGCTGAAGGAAGAAGATCACGATCACGGCGGGCGCGATGCCGACGAAGCTTGCCGCCATCAGTTCGTTCCAGACCACTTCCTGCCGGCCGAAATAGGCGAAGAGGCCCACGGGCAGCGGCATGTATTCGGTCTTGGAGTTGAACGTCAGCGCGAAGATGAACTGCTGGGCATAGGAGCCGATGAAGGTGGTGATCGCCACGACCGTAATGCCCGGCATGGCGATCGGAAGGATCACCCGGCGCAGCGTGTAGAAGTGGCTCGCACCGTCGACGAAGGCTGCCTCGTCCAATTCGCGCGGGATCCGCATCATGTAGGTACGCAGAAGCCAGATAGCGGAGGGGATCAGGAAGGCGACACCGGGAACGATCATGGCGAAATAGGTGTTCAGCACGCCGAAGCTGCGCATCAGCCGAAAGAGCGGGATGAGCAGCACCGCGCCCGAGAACATGTTGACCGCCAGGAAAGCGGCGAGCAGCGCCCCGCTGCCGCGGAACCTGAACCGAGCAAAGGCATAGGCCGCCGGCACCACGAGCGCCAGCACGACGGCTGTCACGATGACGGAAATGAAGAAGGAGTTGAAGATGTAGCGGGCGAAGCCCGGCACGCTCACCCACATCGTGCGATAGGCCTCGAAGGAGCCGTTCTCCGGCCAGAAGCGGTAGGGAGAGGAAAAGAGGCGGCTCAGCGGCTTCAGCGAAACTAGGAAGCCCTCGACGAAGGGCGCAAGAATGAAGGCCAGGAAGACGAAGATGCCCGCATAGATGCCCACAAGCTCGTACCAGCGATAGCGGTTGATCATCGCGGGTTGGCTCATCGACTTTCTCCCGTGGCAAGGCGGTGGGTGACGCGGAAATAGGCGAGGCAGAAGATCGACAGGAAGATGCAGATCAGCACGGCTCGCGCGGCGCCCTCTCCGTATTTCTTCGAGCCGATCGCGGTCCGGTAGGTGTCGATGATCATCGTCGTCGTATCGCCGTTCGGCCCGCCCTGGGTCAGAATCCAGATGATGTCGAACGAGTTGAAGGTCGCGATCAGCGACAGCATCGACATGGTGATCATCGGCGGCACGAGGAGCGGCAGGGTAATGCGGCGGAAACGGTAGAAGCGTCCTGCTCCGTCGGTCCAGGCGGCCTCGTAGAGATCCTGCGGAATGGCCTGCATCGAGGCGAGCATGTAAAGCGTCACAAGGGGCACCCCGATCCAGACATCGGTGACGATCGTCGCCCAGAAAGCGGTGGACCCATGCGCCAGGAAAGCGACCGGGCCGTCCACAAGTCCCCAATTCTGGAGCATGCCGGAGATCATCCCGAACTGGCCGTTATACATCCAGCCCCACATGAAGATGCCGATCGCCATGGGCACGATCCACGGCGGCATGGTGAGCACGCGAAACAGGGCCCGCCCCGGCACTGCTGCGTTCAGCATCACCGCGCCGAATGTGCCGATGATCATCTTGATTGCCACGGAGAAGGCGGTCCAGACGAAGGTGCGGAGGATCACTTCCGCGAAGGTGGCATTGAAGATCTTGTCGTAATTGGCCGTTCCGACCCAGTTCGTCGTCTTCTTCAGCGAGGCATCCGTGAAGGACAGGATGAAGGTATCGACCAGCGGATAGGCGACGATCACCGTCACGTAGAACACGGCCGGAAGGAGCAGTATCCAGGCAAAGACGATCGTGCTGCGCCGAACGCTCATCCGCTCCCCCTCTCAAGCAGCACGGGCGTGCAGCGCTTCGTCGAAGCGGTCCCAGAGCGGCCGCAGATCGACGACCGTCCTCTTCATCCGCGCCTCATCCATGGACAGCGCCAGAATGCCCGCTTCCAGCGCATCGAGCGGCGACACCGGCAACGGGCCGCCATCCCGGACATGCGCGATGATCTCGGCCGCCATCTGCTCGTCGGCGCCGTAGTGTTGCGAGAGCGCCGTCTCCTTGGCGTAGCGCCTCTCCACGACCTTTTTGCCCGAGAGCACTTCGTGCACGTCGAGATAACCGCGAATGAAGTCGCCCTCCGCCATGCCGCGCGATCCGACGACGCAAAAGCGGCGGAACTGGTCCGGCACGTTGAGGTTGGTGTGGAAGGTCATCGCGACGCCGTTGGCGTACTCGACGATGGCGACCTGATAGTCGATGATGTCGCCGTCGCTGTCGAAGACCTTGTCGGAACCGAGCCAGCCGCTCGGCTTGCGGTGGAAAAGCTGCAGGTCGTTGACGCCGTCGCGCCTCGGGTCGTTGGTCGGGATAAAGCTCTTGCGGCCGCCGAAACTGGCGACGCGTTCCGGGCGCGCCCCGACCACCCCATTGTAGAGGTCGAGGTCGTGGCAGCACTTCTCGAGCATGAAGCTTCCGGCATAGCGCCCGTAGCGACGCCAGTCGCGCATGAAGAAAGCGCCATGATAAGGCTCTATGTGCTCGGCGGCCTCGATCGAAACAACGTGACCGAGCGTTCCCGCGGCTTGCGCGGCGCGCAGGTCGCGGTAGAGCGGCGCATAACGCAGCACGAGGCCGACCATCAGGCGGTCGGGTCCGTGTTTCGAAAGCAGCGCCGCAAGCTCCAGGCTCTGCTCGATCGTGCTGACGATCGGCTTCTCGCAGAAGACCTTGAGCCCGGCCTCGATGCCGATGCGGATATGATCGAGATGCATGTGGTTCGGCGAGCCGATCATCAGGAGATCGAGCTTTTCGCCGGCGATCAGCTCTTCAGGCGTCGCATAGGCCCTGCCGGCGGAAATGCATTTTTCGGTAAGCGTGCCAAGGCCCGCCGGCTCGGGATCCACGTATCCCGCAATCTCGAAGGCTTCGTCGATCGCCTTGAAGACGTAGCCCAGATACCCCAGACGGAATCCGAGTCCGATTATACCGACTTTCATGCTGACGCTGTTCCCTTGTCTCGACGTAATTATTTTTCGTAGACTGGGACAGATTTTTCGCCTCGTCAATAAAAAATCGGAAAATGCGGCACCGCGTGAAATTCATTTTCATCAAAGACGCGAGGCGCTTCAGATGTGCACTCGACCGGCGAATGCCCGTTCAAGCCCTTGGAGCGCATCGTGAATGAGGACGGCAAGCGCTCCAACGATCAGGCCGCCTTGGAGGACAAAGGCGAGATTGTTGGACTGAAGTCCGGCAATGATGACTTCGCCGAGCGTCTTTGCCGCGACCGTCGAGCCGATCGTCGCCGTCGCGAGGCTGATCACGACGGAAAGGCGGATGCCCGTCAGTATCACCGGCAAGGCCAGCGGAAGCTCGATCCTGAAGAGCCGCTGGCGACCGGTCATTCCCGCGCCGCGTGCGGCCTCCATCACGGTCGGCGGCAGCGTCGTCAGACCC